>JAAFIK010000025.1 GCA_013298665.1 Chitinophagales bacterium | reverse complement strand
GCCGCGGGGTTACACCACGCGGTGGCGGGTAAATACCCCGCCAACAGCATCGTTTGTAAGTCTGCCGCGGGGTTACACCACGCGGTGGCGGGTAAATACCCCGCCAACAGCATCGTTTGTAAGTCTGCCGCGGGGTTACACCACGCGGTGGCGGGTAAATACCCCGCCAACAGCATCGTTTGTAAGTCTGACAGCATCGTTTGTAAGTCTGACAGCATCGTTTGTAAGTCTGACAGCATCGTTTGTAAGTCTGACAGCATCGTTTGTAAGTCTGACAGCGTCGTTTGTAACTCTGACAGCGTCGTTTGTAACTCTGACAGCATCGTTTGTAACTCTGACAGCGTCGATTGTAACTCAGTCAGGGTCGATTGTAAGCCTGCCACGGGGTAAACATCGGGTAAACATCGGGGTAAACATCGGGGTAAACCCGCTGTCTGAGACCCGCTGTCTGAGACCCGCTGTTTAAAACCCGCGGTGGCGGGTAATACCCTGCCATCAGGGTCTATTGTAAGTTGCGAAAAGTGAATGGTAAGGGTGTGTGAATTTTTCAGGTATAAATCCGTTGAGGGTGAGTGTGTGCTGTATATAACTGGTAGGGATTTCTATATTAAATTAAGTGGCCAGGATATCTGAACCGATATCCTGGCCACTTAATTTATTTTTTACGATGCTGATTGCCGTGTCAGCAGCAATCTTGTGCATACCCGTTTTCTATAACACTACTTTCTTCACCATATACTTCCGGGTTTGTACATCAGTAATGCGTAAAAGATATACGCCATCGGGCCACTGGCTGCCATCGAAACGTACCGTATTGACAAAATTACGGGTCAGTATTTTGCGTCCTGAAATATCCCAAAGCTCTGCCTGGTACATTTTATTACTTCCGGTAACCTGGGCGCTGATTTGCTTACCGGATTGTACAGCGGTCTGCACCGGCATCTCGGCTTCGGTAGCCATAAGGTCAGCACCTGGCTTTTTTGCGGCAAAGACGGGTATGATTTCCTTTGCAAACATGACCTGAAAACTTTCGCCTCCGGCTATATCGCCCTTAAAACCTGCCTGGGTGCAAAGTGCGAGGTCAAAAATGCGTGGCCGGTCGGGATCGGCCGGAATGTTGATCTGGTTGACTTCCACACCGATGGATCCGATCTGGTCATCAGCTATCTGCAGGTTATAAATGATCGCGTCGGGGGTAAGCACACGGATCGATTTTTTGCCTGGATTGGTGCGGGACTCAAATAATTCAATACCCTGTCCTTGTGCACCATTGGCCAGCCATCCTTCCAGGTAGTCGCCAAGGTCGATGATGACTTCGCCGTATTTCAATAGGTCGGCACCTCCTTCTTCTTTTGAAACTGCAAAGGCAAGGTTATTATATTCTGCAGATTTACTGGTAAACTTCGATCCACCCAGCAATACTGTTGTTTTGAGTACACCACCTGTTTCAGGATTGACAGCATCGATAGGATTGACGGCATCTGCCGGACTGACAGTAGTGCTGCTGAGCGATCCGTTAAACCGTCCGGCACCACCAGGGTTGAGGTCGATAATGGACACATTACGCCAGGCGATATTGTTGTTTTGCCTTACGTTATTATAGAGGTCGGTTGTTTCGGGGAATGTCATACCAAAAGGTGCGGTTCCCGCCGTTTCTATTCTTGCCAGCAGACAGAAATGTGATTTGTCTGTTCCAAAGCAATTGTAATTGGATGGATCCGGCGGTGTCCAGGTGAAGGTGAGTATGGTCGTGCCGCCGGGTGGAATACCCGCAGGAATAACTGCCGAACCTATAATACCACCCTTGGGTTGTGTACCGCAGAAGAAAGGAGCGCCTGGTCCCCAGGCATTGGGCCAGTCTAAACTCATAGAGGCTTTGGCCCAATACGTCCGTAATATTTCTGTGCCTGTAGAAGGCAGGCTGCCTCGGTTGGTTACCTGCACGCGTACAAAGTTGGGATTACTGCCAATGGGATTTTGGTGCATGGTGCAACCAGCACCAAAGGTATTGCAGACCCAAATGTCGGGTGAGTTCCAGAATACACCACTGGATAGCGGGTTGGGTTCGGTGCCGTTATCTCCGATATCGTCGCGCACGTACAAATCTGGTGGCACAAGTGTTGTAAACAACCCGCGGCCATGTGTAGCGGCGGCGATCAGTTTATCAGAAGCCCTGTACTGAAGCATGTCGGTTCGTACATTGGCAAGATTATTATTGGTAGGTTCCCAATCTGTAACGGCTGCCGTAAGATCGTCGGTACTCCAAACACCCAACTCTGTTGCCAGGATGGCCCAGTTGCTGCTTCGGGGGTCGAACATGGCCCACCGCACGGGCATATCGGGGAGGTCGCCCTCGCGTGAAGCCCATGTTGGCGTTAGGGCACTATTGGCGTCGGTAGTCAGCCATACACTGGTTACACCATAGTTGCTGTACGTAACGAGCAGGCGATCTTCTGTAACGCTGTTGGGATCAATGGCGATGCAGGAAACAGAGCCCAGTGCATTGGCGGGTCGAATCGTCTTACTGGTTGGCGCGGCGCCGTTGGCATTGTCAATGCGTATCACGCTGCCATTATCTAACCCAAAATATACCCTGTTGGCTACGGTATTTGCTACCATTACGTGCGTAATATTGGCACCGGCAAATGCCGGTACATTTACACCAGCAGCGGTAGTGCCTGCAGCAACCCAGCGGAAGTATTGACCGGGATTACTGCCTCCGTATAATATATCTGCGGTATTATCAAAATCCGTGGGGTTGATGAATGATCCGATATTACCAAAAAATACCTGCGTCCAGGTGCCTGCTCCGCCACCTGTAGTAGACCGGAAGTAATTGTTAAAGGTAAAAGAGGACAACTGGAAATTCCCATTTGTTTGGTCAATATGACAAAAGCCTCCATCCCCGCCCGTTACTTCTGTGGTCGCGTTTAGTCCGGCTGTGGTAAACCGGTGTGTGCCATTGTCCTGCGCACCGGCAAGGAAGGTATTCGTTGCTGTTGGGTGAATGGCAGTTGCATAAAACTGCGTTACATTGTAGGAATTGTTCTTACTGGTAAAAGTGGTGCCACCGTTATCGGTGAGGTAAACGCCACCGTCGTTGCCGATCAATGCGCGATTGCTGTTGGCATACGTAATGGCATGGATATCGGCGTGTACTACTGGTAATGGCGCACAGAAAGCATTTGCCCACCGGCTTAGTTGTGTCCATCCGGTTGTACCTCCGTTTGTTGTTCTGTAAATGTCGAGACCACCAATCATGACAATATCGCGGTTGGAAGGATCTACAGCGGCAATAAGATTATACCAGGCCTGTCCGTTGGTGAAATCGGTAATTGCTGCTCCGGTATTGGCCATACAGCCTGTGGGGTTCACAAGGGTTGTCCAGGTGGGGAGTGCAACTGTGGCGTTTGTGGTACGCATTACCTTTTTTATACCATTGGTATTTCGTTGTACCAGTGCATAAACATAATCGGCATCGTTAGGGGCACAAGCCAGTTCTATCCTTTGCTCATCGGCGAGGGAGGTATAGATTTTGGTCCAGGTAGCGCCATTGTCTGTTGACCGGAAAATGCCATCAGTGCTGAATATACCAAGGCTGCAATAGATGTTGCCATTGGCTGCAATTTCTACATCGGCTCCCCTGACACTGGCACCTCCGCCTGTGCCCCCACCGAGTACCCTTGTCCAGTTAAGGCCACCATCTGTTGAGCGTTGCAGTCCGTCATCACGGGTTGCCGCAAACACGGTACCGTCTGCCTTTACAACAATTTTTTGCACGAACCTGAACTTGATATTGGCCGGGGTTACTATGGTATTGGGTAAAAGTGCCCAATTCAGTCCGCCATCTGTCGTTCTGTAAATACCTCCGCCCTGGATAAAATCAATATTAAACCAGCCCTCGCCCGTACCGGCATACATGGTGCTGGTAACCGCCGGGTGTTGTGCCAGTGTACTGATCGCGAGATTGGGCAATAGGTCATTAACCCTTGTCCATACCGGTGTAGCGGCAGTAATGTCATTGCAGCGCCAAAGTCCGCCACCTACGCTACCTGCCCAGACACGTCTGTTCAGCACATCGCTTTTGTCAAAAATGAGTGCCCTTGTTCTCCCGCCTATATTGGTGGGTCCGCGTTCCTGCCATTGCAAACCTGGTACAGCGCGCAACTGCGACTGACGGGTAAATTCCTGCTGTTGGTAAGCCCTGGCTGCAGCCAACCGTTCCCGGGGTACGGTATTGGTAGCAGGATCTTTGGTCAGTTCAAATTCCTGTTTCATTGCAAGGTCTATGCGGTCTTTTTTGGGTATCTTTTTTACTTTTTTTTGATTGGCCTGAATGGGCTGTATGGTGATCTTTTTTTGGGCCCTGGTAGTGTCGGGCATCATCAATAATAAACTGAACAGCACTGGTAGTATTTGCCGTTTGGTGTGCAGTAATGTATATGGTAGCATAGTAAAAGGTGTTGATGAAGTAATGATGTATTTGATGTAAATCGGTTTGCCGTGGGTTAATATACAGGTAAAAGAACCGGTGGATCATGATTATGCGGGAAAAATGCCAACGCAGCCCATCGGTGATTTTGTCGTGGATTGATAAAGCCAATGGTGTTTGCATTGCTTTTCATACGTAGTAGTTTATGGTAGTGGTTATTTACCGGTATAAATATAGTGAATATTCAGTATGTGACGATATTAATATTTGGGTTAGGGTGTATTTCAAATTTTTGCTTTTACTGTCCTACGTATGTAGTCGTTAGCCTTATCCTGCTATTGTGCTTTTTTCTTATTGTTCGTGATACTTCGTCCTCAGATGTTTCGATCCGGGTGTGCCACCGCTGATGCTCTGATCCGGGTGTGTCACCCAATGCTAAAAGCCGGGATCGCTAAAATTGTGATCTGCCACTCCCCAAAAAGAAACAAACTTGCCTGCCGGCAGGAAAAGAGCCCGAAATTTATTACTCCCTTCCTATGGCTATCGGAATCGGAGATAGCCCCTGGTGTTCCGATCAGGATCTGCCGCCTGATTAAGCTTTTGTGCTGCCCCCCGCGCTCCGCCGGGCAATTGCATCTTTATCTCCGATCGCTATAGGAGTAATACTATACCTGAGTGCGGAACAGCAGGATGGCTTGCGAAAACATGAAGCGTGTACTTATTGATCTGGTTCTTCAGCCCTTCCCTGAATAAAAAAGAGGCTGTCTCTTCGTTTTGAGACAGCCTCTTTTTTGATATTAAACTGTATAACCGATACCCGACCCCTGCTTTCGCTAAGGGTTGATCGGGTTATTGTTTTTTGGCTTCGGTTTTTTGGGCCTGGGGTGCCACACTGCCGGTTGTATTGTCTGCGACTTTTACAGCAGCGGCCGGAGCGGCGGGTGTATTGGCCACACTGCCTTCGGTATCCACTGCCTTGGCCCTGGCTTGTGTAACTGGAGTCTGATCCAGGCTGCCGCCTGTGGTTGCTTGTTTTTTGGGCAAAGCTACTGGTGCCACATCTTCCAAAGAAGAACCGGCAACAGTACTATAAGATACCCTTTTGCTTTCGGGCTGGTTGTAAGCGGCGGGGTCAATGTACTTGCCTTTTTGTGCGGCCGATTTTTCTTCAACAGCTACAAAGGGGAATTTGCGCATATGTGCATCATTGCGTACGCCTTTTACTTCCCAGCTCACTTTTACATTGGGTTGGTTGGTGGCGATTTCAAATTGATTGTTGCTTACTTCCCTGCTGATGATGGCTTGTGCAAAAGTGCCAACCACGGTCAACTGATAACGGAAATCTTTGTTGAGGGCCTCAAAATAATCGGGGAGGCTTACGGTGGCTTTACCGCTTGCGTTGGTGGTAACATTGCCACTGTAGAAATTGATGACTTCGTTGCTTTCCGCGGCAGCGTGCATCAGCGTTTTATTGGTGGGATCGAGCGGGTGGTCCATGGTGAACATTTTGGTGCCCACTACGGTAAAATCGCCGTTTACCCATACTTTACCGGTGGTATTGTCGATGCGCATCCTTTCGCCGCCGCCGCCGAGTTCAAAGATCTGGTAGTCGTCGGTTCCGGGGTTATTGCGGGTGTTCCACTGGTTTACACCATTTTTTACGAAACGAAGCGCCGCGTCACCGCTATTGCCATCAATATCCACCACAGAGAAGCTGCCGGTGGAACGGATACGGGCTCCGGTAGAACCGGCATGCTGTACATCTAATCTGTAAGAACCATCTGAGCCGCCAATGGCAATATTGCCCGTAGCGTCTTTGATGGACAAACGCTCACCACCGCCTCCAAGCTCAAACACTTGTAAGTTATCGGTACCCGGCTCGTTGCGGATATTCCACTGGTTTACACCATCTTTTACGAAACGCAGGGCTGCATCACCACTTTTGGCATCAATATCCACTACGGAGAAGCTGGCACTTGAACGGATACGGGCTCCGGTGGAACCGCCATGGAGTACGTCTAATCTGTAAGAACCATCTGAGCCACCAATGGCAATATTACCAGTAGCATCTTTGATGGACAAACGCTCACCACCGCCTCCAAGTTCAAACACTTGTAAGTTATCATTACCCGGCTCGTTGCGGATATTCCACTGGTTTACGCCATCTTTTGCAAAACGCAGGGCTGCATCACCACTTTTGGCATCAATATCCACCACAGAGAAGCTGCTGCTTGAGCGGCTGCGGATACCGGTAGAGCCGCCATGGAGTACGTCTAATCTGTAAGAACCATCTGCGCCACCAATGGCAATATTACCCGTAGCGTCTTTGATAGACAAACGCTCACCACCGCCTCCAAGCTCAAACACTTGTAAGTTATCGTTACCCGGCTCGTTACGGATATTCCACTGGTTGACGCCTGCCCTGGCAAAACGCAAAGCTGCATCGCCGCTTTGGGCATCTATATCCACTACAGAAAAACCGCTTGTGGACGTTACACCGATACCGGTTGATCCGCTGTGTACAACATTGAAACGGTGTGTTGGGGTTGTTGTGCCCAATCCTATACTTGTACCATCATCAAACAGGAGAGAGTTGCCCAACTGGCTACCGCTTGGGGTCCATTTGGGCAGGAAGGACAGGGTACCGCTTCCGGTAACAGCGCCTGATCCGCCAACGGACTGCCAGGTGGCATTACCGGCTGCATCGGATATGAGTACACGACCTGCCGCTTCACCGATACCGGTGAGTTGCACTCCGCCTGCGGTGAGCAATGCTTTGGGTACGGCATTGCTGCTGGCGGCCCTGAGGGCAAAGCCTGTACCGGCTACATTGATGTCAACCGCATTGGCAGTACTGGCTGCATTGGTGCTGTTGAACAGGCCTGCACGTCCCAGCCCGGCCTGGTTACTTTGTAAGTTGTTGGAAGTATTGGTGGTATTGGTTTGCTGAAACAGACCTGCACCATTGGTGCCTGTACTGATACCGCGGATGGCCCAGCTTGCGCCTGTACCATTGGTGGTGGCGCGGAGACCGTCGGCTGTACTGGCCGCATTGTTTACCTGGAAAAGACCGCCAAAACCAGTACCTGTACTGGTACCGGCAATACCCGGGCCTGCACCACTATTGGTCATATCGACCAGCGCACCTGCGTCTGCCTGTGCCCTGACCAATGGGAAGGTTATTTTCTGAGAAGTGACTGCACCGTCGGCGAGTTTACCCGTGGTTACGGCCAATGGGGCGATCAGGGGATTGGGGTAGGTGCTGCCGAGTAAATCGCCACCGGCAGGGCCAATGGGGGGAGCGCCACCTGCTACCAATGCAAAGGGAACGCTTACCAACTGACTGGTACCCATCTGCAGGAAGTTGGTACCGCCGTTGGGATCCATTTCTACCTGTAAAAACTTTGTACCTGTTGCCCAGGGTATAGTAGCAAAAGTGCCGCTTACGGATGTACCCCTGCCTACCTGGAGGGCAAAAACACCATACTGGTCTGTATTGATGCTGTGTGTTTCGCTGTACAGTACGGTACCGTTGGCAGTCAAATCCCTTATGCTCATGCGCAGGGCAATGGGCCGGTTGTTGATCACTGTACCCAGGGTGTTGCGGGCTACACCCTGGTAATTGAAACTGAGCGGTGCCTGTGCCTGTACTAAACTGGCTAAGCCCGATAATAAGAGAAAAAGTAATAAAATGCGCTTCATGATGATAAATTTAGATGTAGAATAATTTGGTTTAACGGTTTTGTTTTACGATCCGTGTTGTAACGGTATTGCCAATGTTTTTGTCGGTTACGGCCACGAGATAAATGCCTGCTGGTAAACTGTTCAGGAACAGGTCAACACTGCCATTCACAAGTGTAAAAGGCTGGATGGGTACCTGCTGCCCAAAGGCATTGTAAATGCGTACGCTGTTGACCTGGAAATTATCTCCATGGATGTCGAGGCGTACATGTCCGGTAGTGGGACTGGGGTATGCGCTGATCCAGTTGTTGGTGGATAATACTGCTCCTGTAGTGGCCACATGTGGTTGCTGAAAACCAATAGAGGCAAAACGTGGTGCGGTGGGCACATCAAAAACTGCCGATGGCGATGGAATGATCACCGGCTCACCTACAGAGTAGCTGATCTGAAAGCCATTGGCGGCAAAGGTTTGTCCGGCACAACCAACCAGGCTTCGCTCTATGCGCTGACAGAACGAAACTGTGCCGGTGAGGATGAGAAAAAAGAGTAAAAGTAGCCTTTTCATATTATTTTATGTTTAGGTGAAAGTGTGCAATACAGAAGGGGTTTAACCTTGTTCAGAATAGAAATCATTAACATTTATTTAGTGGTAATTCATTTACACTGGATATCAAACAAGTTTGTATAGTGCTGATTTTCAAGTTGTTGTAGCTTTGGTTGGTTGTTGATGTAACTGTACAGCTACAAAACTATTTAATATATCTGGCAATATCAAGCATATCACCAATATTGGGTATATTATCTGCCGGATAGGGTGATACATATGGCCTGGCCCCAAAACTGCTTATTGATTTATCCCTTCTATTGGTTACATCACTTTGCAAATGGTCTTATAGCCGCGGTTAAAACGAATCCTGTACTATTGAGGCGGATACGGCCGTAACCAATGCCCTTGAGCGGAACTTTCAGGTAGGGTTCGGCGAGGAAGGAGAGGTGTTTGCTGAGGGTATATTGGTAGCCACCGGAGAGGGTCAGGGTAGACAGGAAATGCTTGTGCTCGTTTTCGTAATACCATTTCTTGGCACGGCTCTGTCCGTTGGGTAATTTATAATAATAGGTATAGTCTTCTGTTTTCATGAATACAGAAGACAGGCCAACTGCGGCAAACCAATTGTGTTTGGGTCTGATGCCAAAGTGGTAGGCAGCGGTAACGGGTATTTCGTGTACGCGGCAAACAGCAGCGATGCGATCAAGGTCGGCGTAAAAAGTCCAGAAACTGGCGGGTGGATGGTAGTCGCCCGGCTGAGCAGGATAAATTTTATCGGCTACATAGAGTCCGGCACCAATGCGCCAATGTTTGCCGATGGTATAACCGATGCCGGCACCATAAACCAAGGCACCACCTCCCGGCTGGCTGGGGCGTACATAGCTGAGATCGGCTCCGATGGTAGCGGTAAGGAGAAAATGATTACCAAAACCTTTGGGCTTTTTACGATTGCGGGTTGTTGGGCTGCTGGTATTTTTTGGTAATGGGGTTGTTGCGGTGCTATCGGCTGGTTTGACGGTTGCTGCTATGGCAGACCGGGGGCTTGCGCCGACACTGTCCTTTGCTGCAACGGGAACGGTTGCAGGAGGCATGGCGATGGATTCGGCATTGCTATCGGTAGGCGTGCTGATGTTGTTGGTCGTTGAGTCGCTGGCGGTGCCGGTTTCGGCGGGGATGACGGCAATACCCGCCTTACTCGTAGTCACGCGCCGTTTTGCAGTATGCCCCGTGCGGCGTCGGGTATATTTCGTCCCGGGATTTGCAGGGCTGGCCGTTGGGTCATCAGTTGCCAAAACTGTTGCAGGAGCCGTTGCTGTGGTGGATACTGTAGTGTTGGCATTAGCCATGGCCGTATTGCCGGCAGGATCCTGTCGCTTTATGTCTGCCGGGGTGGTGTTGCCAGGGGAAACCGGTATGGCTGCGGTATTGTCTGCTGCAGTGGTTGCCGGTGCATTTGTACCGGGGGTGGTGGTTTGTTGCCGGGCTGTACCGGAATCATTCTGCCTGACTGCCGGACGCCACCATATGGCATAGCTGATGGCGCCACCGGTAATGAGGAGCAGGGCTAGTAGTAATAAACCATACCGTTTCCGGCCTTTCTTTTGCGGAAGGTGCAGGTCGAGCTGTTGCTGCATTTTTTTCCAGGCGGCTTCGTCAAAGCCGGGCTGGTATTGTGCTGCTGCGTCGCGTATCATATCGTCCATCAACTCATCCTGCATATTTGATCGGGGCGGTTTTATTATGGTGATGCACTATTTTCTGCAACTGCTTACGGGCCTTGGCTAAGTTTGATTTACTGGTGCCGATACTGATGCCGAGTTGTTGGGCAATTTCTTCGTGGCTGAGTCCGTCCACAATAAACAGGTTGAGTACGGTACGGTAGCCCGGGGTGAGTTGCTGGATCAACCGGATGATTTCGTCATAGGCAAGTTTGTCGGGTGCGGTTTCACCGGTGGCGGGCAGGTGGAGCAGTGTATCATCAAGTTCACCCACCACTTTGTGTTTGTTGTGTTTGCGGTAATGGTCGATGGCGGTATACACCATGATTTTGCGCAGCCAGCCACGAAATGACCCGGCCTCATCAGCATAGGCCGGTTTGTAATGGTGGACTTCCCTGAATATTTTTAAAAAACCATCATTCATGATTTCAGTGGCATCGTCGGAGTTATTGGTATAACGGATACAGATGGACATGGCATACGCATAAAAAGCCCGGTAAATCTTTTCCTGACTCTCCCGCCTGTTGAGGGAACAGCCCCTGATGTGTATGCTCAATTCGTCTGCTGACAGCAATGCCCAAATTTTAATGATGATCGTATACAGGTGTGAAAGGGTTGCCCCCGGGTATAAAAGTACAATAAATAGTGAGAGGCTATATCCCCGAAAGTGGGGAGGGGGTACTATTTCAACTGCAGCACCATGCGCTTTACGCGGTCTTCGAGTTTTTCGGAGCTGAGGTTTTCGCGGAGACTGTCCACCATAATGGGGAAGCAGAATGGGGTAAGTTGCCGGGGAAAGCGGATGATGATCTGGCTTTCTTTGATGCGGTTGAGCATATTGCGGAGGCGTGCTTCTTCCATTTGCTGCTCCATGACTTCGTTGTAAGCCTGCCGCAGCAGCAGGTTGCTGGGATCATATTCGGAGAAGACCCGGAAGAGCAGGGAGGAAGAGGCCTGGAGGTGTCGTTGTTTTTTCTTTTCGCCGGGATAGCCCTGAAAAACCAGCCCGCCAATAACGGCAATATCCCTGAATTTGCGTTTGGCCATTTCGGTACTGTTGACGCTTCGGGTAATGTCTTCAAAAAGGTTGTCGGCGCTGAAGAGTTCATAGGCGTTGGAATCGTCGAGGGGTATGGGTTGGTCGCTGAGGAGTTCGAAGCCATAATCGTTCATCACAAACGAAAAGGTGATGGGCGTGATACGGCTGATGCGGTAGGCGAGCAGGGCGGCCATGGCTTCGTGTACGAGGCGGCCTTCGAAGGGATAGACAAAGAGGTGATAGCCGTCTTTGGTTTCGATGTGTTCGATGAGGAGCTCGCTGGCTGCGGGGAGGTGAGAGAGTTGTTGCTGTAGTTCGAACAATGGGCGTAGGGCCAGGAGTTCGGGTTGGGTGCTGGTGAGGGCTCCGTTCAGTTGTGCCCTGAGCCAGGTGCCGAGGTTAGCCGTGAGGGGCATGCGTCCTCCCTGCCAACTGGGCACCGCTCCTTTTTGTGCCTTTGTTTTGCGGGCCAGTACGGTCATGTCTTTGATCATGACAAATTCGAGGTTGCGTCCGGCGAGGGTGAAAATATCGCCGGGCTGGAGACGGCTGATGAAATACTCTTCAATCACACCGATATATCCCCCGGAAAGAAATTTGACTTTCAGCATAGCATCGCTGACGATGGTACCAATGTGCATCCGGTGACGCATGGCAATGCGGCGGCTGGTGATCCTGTAGCGGCCATCAATGATTTCGATCTTTTTATAGTCGTCGTATTGCTGAAGGGCATTACCGCCATTGACCAGGAATTGCAGCAGTTCCCGCCACTCGGCTGTAGTGAGCTCGCTGAAACAATGGGTGGTGGTTACTTCTGCGAAGGTTTCATCGGGGTCAAAACCATCGGATATGGCAATGGTAGACAGGTACTGGAGCAATACGTCAAAACAGAGGAGCATGGGGGTGCGGTCTTCAATAGTACCCTCAGCAATGGCCGCTTTTAAGGCTGCTGCTTCCATGAGTTCGAGGGAATGCGTGGGCAGGAAGAAAATATGACTGGTAGCATCGGGTTGATGGCCGCTGCGTCCGGCGCGTTGCAAAAAGCGGGCAACGCCTTTGGGCGAGCCGACCTGAATGACATTTTGTACAGGCCGGAAATCGACGCCGAGGTCGAGGCTGGCGGTGCAGACAACCAATTTCAGTTTTTCGGTATGCAGGGCTTCTTCTACCCAAAGGCGCAGTTCCTGATCGATGCTGCCATGGTGCAGGGCGATGGCACCGGCGAGTTGGGGTGCTGTTCTGAGAAGGGTCTGGTACCATACTTCCGTCATGCCCCTCGTATTGATGAACATGAGGGTGGTGGTGTATGGTTCGATGGCGGGCAATACCTTATCGGCTAATTTGATACCGAGGTGTCCGGCCCAGGGATACTTTTCAATTTCATCGGGCAGGATGGCGGTGATGGTGATGCGTTTATTGTGTTGGGCGGTAATGGTATCGCCCCGGGTTTGCAGGGGGGCAAGCAGCACAGCTTTTGCTTCTTCAAGGTTGCCGATGGTGGCGGAAATGCCCCATAGGCAGCAGGTGCGCTGGTGATCTTTGCGGAGGCTGTGGACGATGCGGCTGAGGGCGAGTTCTACCTGCACGCCGCGTTTGCTGCCGAGGAGTTCGTGCCACTCGTCTACCGCAATCACCTGAACGGTTTTGAAGACCTGGCTGTACCCTTTTTGGGCGAGCAGCAGGTGCAGGCTTTCCGGCGTGATGAGCAGGATTTCGGGGATGCTTTTTTTCTGTTGCTGCCGTTCTGCGGTGGTGGTATCACCATTACGGTTACCTACGCGCCAGGGTATACCGAGTTCAGCAAGGGCTTCTTCCATGGCGCGGGCAATATCTTTGGCGAGGGCACGCAGGGGAGTGATCCAGAGCAGTTGCAACCCATTGCCGGTACGGGTGGTATATGTGCCGGGATATTCATTGATGAAGCGGATGAGTGCGCCGAGGAAAACAGCATAGGTTTTACCACAACCGGTAGGTGCATTTACAAGCCCGCTTTTGTTTTGTACGATCTGTTCCCAGGTCTGCTCCTGAAAGGCAAAGGGCTTGCGTTGGCGGCTGGCCAGCCAGTTGTGGATGATATGGTGACCTGTTGTCAAGGGAAATGGTAGTTAGAATCAGGATAAGCAGTAGCAAGTATCAGAAAAGTTCATTCTTAGTCTCTCACATCTCATATCTCAAATCTCAAATCTCATATCTCACATCTCATATCTCACATCTCACATCTCACATCTCATATCTTTTTCTCCTACCACGCCTTCGAAAGACTGCCATCAAGTATCCGTACAAAGTACAGGTGTTTGTTTTCAAAATAATCGGGAATGGCAACTTCTTTTTTGGCGCTTACAGGCCGGAAGTTGTAGTCACAAAACACCTTATAGCTCTTGTCGTTCAGGTGGTTCATGAAATCGTTGGGAAAGCGGGTGAGCAACCGGGTAAACATACAGGTGGCTTCAAAGCCTTTAAAAGCCATATCGCTGGGTCTGGTTTTGAACTTCTTGTTGTAGGCGCTGATGAGCAATTTGCTGTAGGCATCCCATTTGTTGTTGTAGTAAGGGGAAGTAAAATAAATGGGAAGATCAGAATAGTTGCCTTTTTTGAGAAAGGTTTTGAAGCCATCCCAGTTGGGCATGCCGATAAGTTTGAGGGGATAGGTTTCAAAAAGATCGTTGCAGGCATTGGCCACGCTGGCAGCAAAGGATTCGTCGAGGCTGGCCCCGATGATGATGGTCTGGCGGTTGCTGTCCAATTTATTTTTAAACTGATCGGAGGAGAAAGTACTGTCGATCGTAATGGTTTTGATGTTGAGCAGCGGCTTACCATCGGGCTCGTTGCTGGTTTTGAAATACATGGCTACTTTGTCTTCCTGTGAGCCTTTTTTGCGGAGCAGGAAAATGTTGTCTGTACCATGGTTCTGGAGAATATAGCTGTAGATGCCCTCGCAGTGGGCTTTGAGGGTGCTGTTGACGATTACCGTGAAAGGGTTGCTGGTAATATTGCCATCGTTGGGGTACGTAACCGAGATAAAGGGAATGTTTTTGCTGAGGGCAAAATCGGCCAGGGTCTTGTATTCGGCATCTCTTACCGAGCCGATCAGTAACTGCAGACTGTCTAACTGGTGGCTGCGTACCAACTGGCTGAGGTTTCTGGTATAAGCTTTTGTATCGAAGATATAAGCATCGATGGTATTGCCGGGCAGGTTCATGGAGTCGAGCGCCACCTGTGCGCCCTGTACAAAGTCAAGACCGGGTTGTGCAAAGCGGGGTATTTCTTTACCGTATTTGTACCCGGTGCTGCTGAAAAGAGAATCTAAGTACAAGGGAGCAAATATGCCGATTTTGTAACCGGGTACCGGGGTTTGTGCAAAACCTGCAAGGGTGCAGCAGAGTAATCCAAAAAAAACAATACACTTTTTCATATATGACCTTATTCGGTTTATTCCCATTCTATCGTGGCGGGGGGCTTACTGCTGATGTCGTAAACAACCCTGTTGATGCCGCGCACATTATTGATTATTTCATTGGATATTTCTGCGAGAAAATCGTAGGGCAGGTGTGCCCAGTCTGCCGTCATTCCATCAACGGAGGTAACGGCACGTAACGCTGCGGTGTACTCGTAAGTACGTTCGTCGCCCATAACGCCCACACTCTTTACCGGTAGCAAGATAGTCCCTGCCTGCCAAACAGTTGCATACAGTCCGTGTTTTTTTAACCCGTTTGTATATACTGCATCGGCTTCCTGCAATAACCGTACCTTTTCTTCGGTTACTTCACCGAGGATGCGGATGGCGAGCCCGGGACCGGGGAAGGGGTGTCTGAAGAGCAGTTTTTCGGGAATGCCCAGTTCAAGTCCAACCCGGCGCACTTCGTCTTTAAACAGGCTGCGGAGGGGTTCCACCAGTTCAAGTTTCATGGTTTCCGGCAACCCGCCCACATTATGGTGAGATTTGATGGTTACCGATGGCCCATGAACGGATATCGATTCGATCACATCGGGATAGATGGTTCCCTGTCCCAATAATTCAATGCCTTCAATGCGGTGGGCTTCCTGGTCGAAAATTTCAATAAAAGCATTACCGATGGCTTTGCGTTTGGCCTCGGGGTCAGACAGGCCGGCCAGTTGGCTGTAGAAATAAGCTTTTGCATCAACGCCTTTTACGTTGAGTCCGAGTTGGGCATAGATGTCTATAACTTCTTCAAATTCGTTTTTGCGGAGTACCCCATTGTCAACAAAAATACCGTAAAGGCGGTCGCCAATGGCTTTGTGGATCAGGGTGGCGGCTACAGTAGAATCAACCCCTCCGCTCATGGCCATTACAACTTTCCGGTTACCGATTTTTGCTTTGAGTGCAGCTACGGTATCGGTGATGAAGTGTTCGGGGGTAAAATCCTGCGCACAACCACAACTGTTGATCAGAAAGTTGCGGATAATGTTTTTGCCTTCGGCGGAGTGAAAGACCTCGGGGTGAAACTGCAGCCCATAGAGGGGGAATGTACCCCCGGTATGGCGAAAGGCGGCTACGGGTATGCTGTCGGTGATGCCGAGCAGATCGAAGCCTGCAGGAAGTTCCTTGATGGTATCGCTATGGCTCATCCATACCTGCGATTGCGGCGATACGCCTTCCAGAAGCGGATCGGCAGTGCTGGTGGAAAACTGGGCACGGCCATATTCTCTTTTCTCACTCTTATCCACCCTTCCGCCAAAGCGTTTGGCAGTAAGTTGCGCACCATAGCATATGCCCAATACGGGAAGCATGGCAGCAAGTGCCTGTACGTCCACATCCGGTGCCTGCACATCATTTACTGAAAACGGGGATCCGGAGAGGATAATGCCTTTGAGCCCGGGCTCGGGAGTGATGGGTTTGAAGTAGGGAACAATTTCGCAATAAACATTGGCTTCTCTCACCGCACGGGCAATGAGTTGGGTATATTGTGAGCCAAAATCGAGAATGAGTATCTTTTCCGTCATGGTGGTGCGAAGGTAAAGATATTGATTGATGTGTTGGGGGGTACCCTTCAAAATTTGGTTATGGCCAGCCACACCCGGGATCGGAACGCAACAATGAAATATGCGTTGTTGGGGGAGCATTGCCCGGGCATGGCTTTTGCTTAACGGTCTTTTTTTCTGACCAAAGGCTAACAGGTTGTTGTTTTATTACGCACTTTTGTTGAAATATTAAGCCATGAACAAAAAATCATTTATTGTATCCCTGCTGGCAGTCATCAGCCTGTCGGCCTGCCGCCACATCAGGGGAAGCGGTAACATCATCACACAAAGCAGGGAGGTTGCAAATTTTACTGCATTGAGTATTAAGGGGATTGTACCGGTGGAAGTTAAAAACGGCCCGGATTGGGCGGTAGAAGTGGAAGCAGACGATAATGTGCTTCCCTATATCAAGACGGATGTGGAGGGTAATACGCTGGTGATTGATATGCGCCGGATGCGTTCCTTTACCAATGTACACATGAAGGTATTTGTTACAGCACCTTCACTAACGAAAATCTCCTGTTCGGGTGTTGCCAGCGTAACAGGAAACGGCGTATTGAAAAGTACCGATAAAATAGAATTGCGTACCTCGGGTGTGGGCAGTATCACTGCGGAAGTTGATGCACCGGAGATCAGGGCAGCTACCTCGGGTGTTGGTGGTATTACGTTACTGGGCCGGTGCAGGGGACTTGACTTAAATGTAAGCGGGGTGGGGAGTATTAAGGCCTACGACCTGCTGGCGGAGGACGCTGATGCCAATGTGAGTGGAGTAGGCAGCATCAAAGTATATGCGAGTGTTAAGCTGAAGGCAAATGTAAGCGGGGCGGGTAGTATCCGTTACCGGGGTGCGGCCACGGCTACCTCGTCCGTTTCGGGTGTGGGGAGTGTGAGGAAGGATGAAAATTAGTACCGGGTACTTAGTACGCAGTACTGGCTATAAATCTGTTACCACGTGCTTATCGTATATCTGGGTATTGCCAGAACATCGGCATTACTTTTATGTTTAAAAACCGCTTTATTACCGGATTGGGGGTAGTGCTGGCCGGAATGACTGCCTGTACAAAAGAGACCGTTGTGGATAACGGTTATTCAGAAGCAGCTTACCAGCTTACCATCACCGGCACCTGGAAAAGCCCGGAACTGGCTGTGCCTTCATCTGCACATTTTACGCCGGTGGTGGGTATGGTACACAACAGCAGTGGTTTTATGTTTCGCGCGGGGGTATTGGCCACCAGGGGTGTGGAGGCGGAGGCTGAAGATGGGAATGCCTTTCCGTTGCTGGCTGAAATTGACTCGATGATTGCGGCCAGACAGGCGATTGCTTCTTTTATTCTCTTCTTTCCGCAAATCAACGGACAGACACAAACGAGTTTTTACGCCAACAGTAATTTTTCACGTTGCAGTTTTATGAGTATGCTGGCACCCACACCGGATTGGTTTACAGGGCTCTCCGATGTTGACCTTCATGCCGGGGGCAACTGGGTTAAGGATACTACCATCAATGTATATACCTGGGATGCCGGTACCGAGGAAGGGGATGTATTTAACCAGACCAATATGGCTACTGTACCACAGGAAAAAGTTGGGTTGTTAACGGTGGCAAAGGGCAGTGTGCTGGCCAATGGCAACGCAACACTGGCACCGGTGGCGAGGGTACGCTTTGTAAAAAAATAGTCCCCCTGGGGAACCAGGGGGAGATTCTTTAACCCTTAAAACAACCAACATGAAATGAATTCTGCTGATATATAAATAACAAGCGTATAAAAAAAAGGTTCACCTCATGAACCTTTTTTTTATGTTTTTTTTACAATAAAAAACGATACTTTTTTATTGCTTGATTATCAATTTGTTATACAAGTGCGAGGTCGAGTACCTGCTGCATATTTTTTACATAATGGAAGGCCATTCCCCTGATAAAAGTACTGTCGATCTCCTGTATGTCCTTTTCATTCTGCCAGCAAAGTACCACTTCCCTGAGTCCGGCGCGTTTGGCAGCGAGTATTTTTTCTTTGATGCCACCTACGGGCAATACCTGTCCCCGGAGGGTTATCTCACCCGTCATGGCTAAGAATGGTTTTACTTTGCGGCCGGTAAAAGCACTGGCAAGAGCCGTCATCATGGTAACCCCTGCGCTGGGTCCGTCTTTGGGGGTGGCACCTTCGGGAATATGGATGTGAACGGTTTTCTTCCCAAAGACTTCGCTATCTATGCCTACTTTTCTGGCGTTGGCCTGCAACCAGGTAAATGCAGTGGTGGCGCTCTCCTTCATTACGTTGCCGAGGTTGCCGGTGAGTTTGAGTTCGCCCTTACCTTCGCTGAGAAGGGTTTCAATAAAAAGGATATCTCCGCCCACATAAGTCCAGGCCAGGCCTACGGCTACTCCGGCCATATTGGCTGTTTTATAAATGTCGTTGCTGTAGCGGGGCTTGCCGAGGATGCGTTCAACATCGTGGCCGGTGATGGTGGCTTTGAGTTTGCCTTTGAGGGCCAGCTCCTTGGCCTGGTTGCGCATGATACCGGCCAACTGACGGTCGAGCTCGCGTACACCACTTTCACGGGTATAGTCTTCCACCACCTTTTCGAGTACTTTATCGCTGAGTTTGAAATTGCTTTTGTCGAGCCCGTGTGCTTCCTTTTGCCTCGGCATCAGGTGGCGTTTGGCAATTTCTATTTTTTCTTCAACGGCGTACCCGCTGAGGTCGATGATTTCGAGCCGGTCGCGCAGGGCAGGTTGTATATTGCTGATGTTGTTGGCTGTGGCGATAAACAATACCTTGCTCAGGTCGTATTCCAGTTCAAGATAGTTGTCGTAGAAAGCATGGTTCTGTTCCGGATCCAGTACTTCAAGCAGGGCTGATGAGGGATCGCCCCTGAAATCATTGCCCACTTTGTCGATCTCGTCGAGGATCATGACAGGGTTGCTGCTTTTGCTCTTGCGTATGGATTGCAGGACGCGTCCGGGCATGGCACCGATATAGGTTTTGCGGTGCCCGCGAATTTCACTTTCATCGTGCAGACCGCCAAGACTTACCCTTACATATTTGCGGTTGATGGCAGCAGCAATGCTTTTACCAAGACTTGTTTTACCAATACCGGGAGGCCCAAGGAAGCAAAGAATGGGACTTTTCATGTCGCCCTTCAGCTTGAGTACAGCGAGGTATTCGAGGATGCGCTCCTTGATTTTGGCCATACCATAGTGGTCGTTGTCGAGTATTTTTTTTGCCTTTTTAAGATCGTATTCATCGGCCGTGTATTCCTGCCAGGGCAGGTCGAGCATAAGGTCGAGGTGGTTGTAGATGACCGAATAGTCGGGAGTGGAAGGGTGCATCCGCTCTAATTTCTCCACGCCCTTGCTGAACATTTCCTTAGCGGCTTCCGGCCATTTTTTGGACTCCGCTTTTTTCTGCATTTCCTTTACTTCTGCCACATTGTCACCACCCAGTTCTTCTTTGATGGCCTTGAGTTGCTGCTGGAGAAAGTAATCCCGCTGCTGTTTGTCGAGCTCTGCCCTGGTTTTATTGGTCACCTTATTTTTCAACTCGGTGTATTGAAGCTCAGTCTGGAGCAGGTTGAGCAATACCTCGGCCCTTTCCTTGCGGTTGCTGATTTCGAGGAGTTTCTGCTTGTCTTTGATGTCGCTGTTGAGGTTGCTGCTCACAAAGTGGATCAGAAACGAGGCATTCTCAATGTTTTTAAGGATGATGCCTGCTTCATTGGGCAGGTTGGGCGACATGCTGATGATCTGTGAGGCGAGGTCTTTAATCCCACCCACCATGGCTTCAAAATCGGGATCGTTGTCAATATCGGCTTCTTCCATAGCGGTGATCTTCGCCTTGAAATAGGGCTCTTCCTGGGTGATGCTGTTGATGTGGAAACGTTTGCGACCCTGGATGATGATGGTGGTACCGCCATCGGGCATCTTGATCAGCTTAATGATTTTGGCTACGGTACCGATCGCTTCAAGGTCGGTGATGGCAGGTTCTTCAATCGAACTGTCTTTTTGTGCCACCACACCAATGAGTTTATCATTTTTATTGGCATCGGTTACCGCTTTTATGCTTTTGTCGCGTCCTACGGTAATCGGCAATACCACGCCTGGAAATAAAACGGTATTTCTGAGGGGTAAGAGAGCGATTTCTTCGGGTACTACCTGGTCGTCAGGGTTTCCATCGTTGTCGTCGTTCAGGGGCATCATGGGCAAAAACTCCATTTCGTCTTCAGGCCCCTGTAAAAAAAATTGATTATCCATACATTTTACTGATTCCGGTCATTTTGTCAATCACTATGCATTTAAACGTATTTTTTGACCGGAAGCGTATATGTTCAATATTAATGCCACACTATTTGGATGCTGTTTTTGTGCCGTTCAGTCAGTTTTTAACCTGAAGGGGTATCTTTGCGGCGATGGATATTGTATGCACGGATAAGGAACTTGCGCTCTTTTCTACAATCGCATCGGCTGCTGAAGCGTTGCAACTGCCCGGTTATATTGTAGGTGGTTTTGTGCGGGATAAACTGCTCGAACGCCCGACAAAGGATGTTGATATTGTATGTCTTGGCGATGGCATCGCGCTGGCACATGCGGTAGCAGCCAGGCTGAAGCCGGTACCGCAGGTGCATTTTTTCAAAAACTTCGGAACGGCACAACTGAAAACAGGCGATGTGGAAGTGGAGTTTGTGGGTGCGCGCAAAGAAAGTTACAGCCGCGACAGCCGCAAGCCTGCAGTGGAAGCCGGTACGCTGGCGGATGACCAGAACCGGCGCGATTTTACCATCAACGCTATGGCGGTGAGCCTCAATGCTGCTGATTACGGACAACTGATTGATCCTTTCGGCGGGCGCCGGCACCTGGCGGAAAAACGGCTGCAAACACCCCTCGCCCCTGCACAAACCTTTAGTGATGATCCGCTGCGGATGATGCGGGCTGTTCGGTTTGCGGCCCAACTGCATTTTACGATTGAACCGGTTACGCTCGCAGCGATTGAAGATAACAGACACCGGATCAGTATTGTAAGTGGGGAACGTATTGCGGATGAACTGAATAAGATACTGATGACGGGCAGGCCTTCGATTGGTTTTGACCTGCTCTACAAAACGGGGTTACTGAAAATCATTTTTCCGCAGATGGTGGAACTGGCAGGTGCAGAATACATCGACGGGCTGGGTCACAAGGATAATTTTTACCATACGTTACAGGTGGTGGATAATATTGCGCCGCATACGGATGACCTCTGGCTGCGCTGGGCTGCGGTATTGCATGATATTGCGAAGCCGGCAACAAAGCGGTTTGAACCAGGACATGGCTGGACTTTTCACGGGCACGAAGTGGTGGGGGGCAGGATGGTACCCAAAATTTTTGCGCGGCTGAAATTGCCGCAGCACGAGCAAATGAAGTTTGTACGGAAGATGGTGGAGCTGCACCTGCGGCCGATCAGCCTGACAAAGGAGAATATCACCGATAGTGCCATACGGCGCCTCCTGTTTGATGCGGGGGAAGACTTTGACGCACTGATGACGCTCTGTTCGGCAGATATCACATCAAAGAATAAGCAAAAGGTAAAGCGGTTTCTCGAAAACTTTGAAATGGTGCGGCAGCGTTGTGCTGAAGTGGAAGCCAAGGATCATTTGCGCAACTGGCAGCCGCCGATCAGTGGTGAACTGATTATGGAAGTATTTGGGTTACCGCCCTGCCGCGAAATCGGGGTGATCAAGAATGCCATCCGGGAGGCTATACTGGATGGTGAGATTGAGAATGATTATACTGCTGCTTATCGCTTTATGGTGCAACATGCTGCTGCGCTGGGTATGACGGTGAAGGCAGAAGCGAAGTGATGATGGCCATTACACCATCTTTATTGCACTTTCCATGTTCGTAATGATTTCTACCGCGCATCCGGGTTTAATGGATTTGCAGCCGTAGTTTATTTTTTATACTTTTGAACCCATTAATCATCAACCTCAGGCATTGGCATGGCTATTTTTCGTTTCAGGATTTATTGGGAAGAAGACGACAGCACGTATCGTGATGTTGCCATAAAGCATACACAAACTTTTTTTGACCTGCATCGTGTTATCCTGAAGAGTTACGAGTTTGACAATAAGCACAAAGCGACCTTTTACCGCAGCAACGACCAGTGGATGAAGGGGCGTGAAATCTCACTGGAAAAATACGATAAAGTGTATAAGGTTGAGCCCCTGCTGATGGAGCAGACAGCGATTGGGGCTGAAATCAAAGATCCCAACCAGAAATTTATCTACATCTATGACTTTAACAAGAACTGGTCGTTCCTGGTGGAACTGATTAATGTGGATAAGGAAGAAAACCGGAAATTAGATTACCCCTGCTGTGTTCGTTCCGAGGGTATTGCACCTTCGCAGTATGGTACCAAGGGTCTGGTAGACAGCCGCCTGGCAGAAGTGGAAGAGAAGTACGACCTTAATGCAGAAGCTCTTGTAACCGGTGGCTTCGGTGAGGAAGGAGAAGACGGGGATACTGAAGGTGGTGAGGAGGATACGACTCCTGAAGAGGGTGGTGATGAGTTCTAAAATATGTATCCTTATTGCCGGGCCCACAGCAGTGGGTAAAACGGCGCTGTCCATTGCACTGGCTCAGCATTTTCAAACAGCAATACTATCGGCAGACAGCCGGCAATGTTACCGGGAACTCAATATCGGGGTGGCTAAACCCTCCGTGGAGGAATTGCAGGCGGTTCCGCATTATTTCATCAACACTCATGCGATACAGGACGACCTCAATGCCGCAGACTTTGAGGAATATGCTTTGCGTACTGCGCAACAAATTTTCCGGCAACACGATATCATGGTAATGGTGGGTGGCACGGGTTTATACATCCGTGCCTTTTGTGAGGGTATGGACCGGGTACCGCCGGTTGATCCTGCGTTGCGGGCATCGATCCGCAGCAGTTATGCCGCTAACGGACTGGATTGGTTGCAGACCACCCTGCGTGAAAAGGATCCGGCTTATTTTTCAACGGCAGGTGTTTCGGGTGAAGCCACCAATGCACAGCGGCTGATGCGTGCACTTGAGGTGGTGGAGCAAACGGGGCATTCCATCACAAATTACCGGCGCGGACAAAAAGCAGTGCGCGATTTTACGATATTACCGGTGGGGCTTGAGTTGCCGCGGGCAGTATTGTACAACCGGATCAATGAACGGGTGGGGCAGATGATGGCTGCGGGTCTGGAAGCGGAGGCCAGAGCATTGTGGCCGCACCGGCACCTGAATGCCCTGCAAACGGTAGGCTACCGCGAACTGTTTGGGCATTTTGATGGAATACATCCGCTGGATCGGGCGGTGGAACTGATTGCACAAAATACCCGGCATTATGCCAAACGGCAAATGACCTGGTTCAGGAAGGATCCGTCGATGATATGGCTGCACCCGGAGCAGGCGTTTACAGCAGTTGTGAACAGTGTTGCGCAAAAAAAAGCCGGTCAGTAACTGACCGGCGTATGTAAAACGATGGCAGGTTAAAACTTAAAGCCCAGCGTGGCTATAATATTTCCCCTTGTATTTTTAGTCGTTGCAAAAGTATTGGCCCTGTCTTCAAGGCGGTAAGGGAAGCTGACATCTTTGCTGATGGCGTGAACATAGGTAAGGTCTAAGAACATACCCTTGTTGCGGTAACCCAGGCCACCACTCAGCAGCATCCGGTTGGCCTTTAGTTGTTTGTCTTTATACGGACTGGTATAGTAGGCAAAACCGAGGCGCCCCATAACGGTATGAAATTTGACTTCGCCACCCACTTTAAAGTTGAAGTTGCCTTTATACTCACCTTTTACCACCCGGTTTAAAGCGCGGTAATAACTTTTTTCATTTTCAGTAGGCTCTTCGTTATCGCTGCCAAAACGGCTGCCGCGGTGATTGACGTATTCGATGTCGGCGGTGATAAAGGCACGCTGGCGCTTGGTATTCTCTACTTCCCTGAATACATAGGAGGCGCTGATGGAAGCCTTGAAGGGACTCATCTGTGTGTATTTACTGCGGCCGGTTTCGTTGTTGTTGAAAAATTTAGAGCTTACACTGGCAGTATAGATAGGGTTCTCAAGTTGCACGGCGAGATCGGTATTGCGGCTGTCTTCCATCCGCATAAAAGTAGGGGTTTGCACGGCAATACCCAGCCGGATATAATCTTTGGGCCGGTAGATGAGGCCAAACCTGCCGTTGATACCAACGCCAACGGTTTTAAAGTTGTCGTTGTAAGTAAAACTTTTAAAATGGTTGTTGGTGCGTGCTGACGTATCGGATTCGGTAAACCTTGTATCGCTGCCATAAAATACAAACGGGATCCCAAGGGATGCTCCCCAGTACCATTTGTCGTTGGTATTGTGTGCGTAGCCGATGGCTGCTTCATAGATGCCACCACGGGTATTCTGTACCATCTGCTGACGGATGGCCTGACCGGCATCGAGGATGTACTCGGTTGCGGCTTTGACCTGTAAAGCACCATTTACCCTTACGGTATCTACCAGATAAGTATACAGCGCGGGCGCTGATCCAAACGCATACTGCCTGTCGTTGAGCACCTGGTTGATGCTGCGGCCACTTTTGGCTATTTCTTCCGCCCACTGCTCGGCAAAGCTGCTGAAATTATTGAGTGCAGTGTATTGGGTAGTGTTGTTAAAATTAGCGGTCTGGGTAATACCGATACTTACCGCGTGGCTGTTCTTATTGTTCCAGCGTGTGGGTGCACCGTATACCAGTCCGAGCGGGCCGATACCAAAGCTGTTTTTTTGACTTTTGGTACGGGTATCCCTGAAATCGGCCCTGTTGTTGTTGAGGGCAAACAGGGGTGTAATGGTAAACTCACCGGTTTTGTAAAAGCCAAGTCCGGCGGGGTTTACAAAGAGCGCATTGATGTCGCCACCGAGTGAGGTCATGGCGCCGCCGATGGCTAAGTTGCGGGCGGTACCGTTTTGGGGAAAGAAGGAGTAGCGTACTGCGTCTTCAGGTATCTGCGCTTTTGCAGAAAGTATGGCACCTAATAGTGCCGGTATGAGTAAAATTTTTTTATACATGGCAACAGGTTTTAAGTAAGGCGGCGGGGCAGCCGCCTTACGATTGGAAAAATAACTTCTGAGCAGGTTTGATGATTATTTACCTCCGCGTGCGGGTCTGCTGACAGAACCACCTGACGAGCCGGAAGAAGAACTGCCGGACGAAGAGGAACCGCTGCTTGAGGAGGAGGGCTGGTATGTTCTGGTATTGTTGCTGCCGGAGGACGAACTTTTGTTCGGGCTGCTGCTTGATGATGGTGATAATATCTGGCGGATGGCATTACCGAGTCCGCTGCCACTTCTCCTGCCACTGCTGTTATTACTGTTGTTGTATGTTCCGGGCTGTACAAAAATACCGGGCTGTCCGGTTTTGGGATCCACAGATCCGGTGGCACCACCATTGTTACTGCCTCCATATCCACCCAGGTTGATGATGCGGGGTGTGGAATTGACCTTATTGGGGATATAAGTGGGATAAGGCATATAGTAGGGCGAAGGCGTGTAGTAAGGATGGGTATAGTAACCATAACCATAATTATTGCAATAGCAATTGCAATGGTGGCTGTACTGGTTATAGTTATAGCCGTAATCGTAGTTGAGCGTGCGCCAGCGGTAGTTGCGGATGCTCATCCTGATGTCGCGGTCTTCAGGATTATCTCTCCGCACCTGATCCTCCTCTTTTTTCCGGTCGTCTTTCTGCTGCTCTTCCTCGATATTACGAACGGGAGAGTAGTACACATCATCCGGGGTCTGGCCGGACTTGTAGGCTGTTGAGCAACTGCTTATGGAAGCAGTTGCGAGTAAAATGAGTAAAAGTTTGGCGTTCATGGCAATGAGTAGTTTAATAGTTTTAAAATAAAGTTACCGTTTTTTGAACAGACATGTCTTATGATCTTTAAAACAAATCTTCTGCCATAAGACGCTTTGGTTTAATGTTTTGTTGTTAAAGAACTGCTAAAACAACCAGCCTGTTTTTCTTCAGTATGTCTGCACCCGGCAAAAGCCTGTCCGGGGTGTTTAAAACACTGTTTTCCGCTTTCCGCTTTCAAAGTCCCGGAAAATGAATGCGCCGAGTTTGTCCAGGCCTGCGAAAAAGGCTTTGCCGTTATTGGTTTCGGTAAATTCCTGCACGAAACGTTGCAGGTAGGGGTCGGTGGCAATCATAAAGGTGGTAATGGGGATTTTCAGTTTTTTACATTGTGCGGCGAGGTTGAGGCAGCGGTTGAGTATTTTACGGTCAACGCCCCAACTGTTTTTATAGTACCGTGCGCCAATCTTAAGACAGGTGGGTTTACCATCTGTAATCATGAAAATCTGTTTATTGGGGTTGCGCCGGCGGCGCAGGATATCCATGGCCAGTTCGAGTCCTGCCACGGTATTGGTATGGTAGGGCCCAACCTGGAGATAAGGAAGGTCTTTCACTTCAATTGGCCAGGCATCATTGCCAAATACCACAATATCGAGCGTGTCTTTGGGGTATTTTGTTTTGATGAGCTCGCTGAGGGCCATGGCTACTTTTTTGGCCGGGGTGATGCGGTCTTCGCCATAGAGAATCATGGAATGGGAAATATCGATCATCAAAACGGTGGACGTCTGCGATTTGAAGTCGGTTTCCCTGATTTCGAGGTCGTCTTCCTGCAACCGGAAACTGTCTAAGCCATGGTTGACCTGTGCATTGCGTATGGATGAGGTGAAATCGATCTGTTCAAGCATATCACCAAACTGGAAGGGTCGTGTTTCGGGATTGATTTCATCGCCCTGTCCGGGTTTAAAAGTGCGGTGGTCGCCTTTTTTTGTCTTTTTGAGTTTGCCGAAGATCTCGTCTAAACTGCTTTTCCGGATGCCCTGTTCGGTTTTTGGGGTGATTTTGATCTGGCCTGTGGGGTTCTTGTCGTCAATATACCCCTTGCTTTTCAGGTCTTCGTAAAAATCGCCGATGCCATACTCGTCGTTGGTGAGTTTGTATTCCTTATCCAGCTCATTGAGCCATTGCATAGATTCGTTTACATCACCACTGGTATACGTAAGCAATTGGAGGAACAATTGCATAAGTGTATCGAATGTTGTTTTGCCCTGTTGTGAGGGATCGAACTTAGAAAACTGATGACCGAGCATGGTGGATGATGTTTAATACGGGCAGCGATTGCATGGCTGAATAAAAGCTGTGCCAGACAAGCACTACTGTACTTCAAAAGTACAGGAAATAATTGCGATAACCATGTCTTGTTGAACCCGGAATTTACAATAGAAAATCTATTGCAAATTCCGGGTTTAAGCAAAGCGCAATTGGTAAAACACCGATCCCGCCGTGCGGCGGGATCGGGATATCATGTTGTTATTTTCCTTTTTTCGGACTATCGGGTCCTTTTACCGGTGGTGCCACTGGTGGCTGACCGATGCTGGGGCCTGTTTCTTTATTGGGTTGCGGCACGGGTTTTGGGTTTTTAAACTCTGCCTCAATGGCCTGCAGCATTTCCAGCAGACGCTTGGCTTGCGCATCGTCGTACCGCAGTACTTCGGCTTGTGCGTCATTGAGCCCGGCGTAATATTTCCGCTGCTGTTCCAGATCTTTACGAACGCTGCGGGTAATCTTATCCGCAAGTGCATTATCGCCAGACATATAGGCGGCAACGATCATCTGTTTGGATATCTCGTTGTGCTGCTGCCCACGGCTTACCATACCATAAGGGAAATTTTCTTCCAGCATCATGGTATCGCAGCGGTGCAGGAGGCGTTTGGCTTCGTCTTTGCGCCCTTTAGCGGCAAGGCTGATGGCGGCGTTGGCATATACCATGCGTATGGATATGAGGTGGCGCCTGTTCTCTTCATCATAGTATACCCCCGGTTTGTCGGCATTGCCGAATACAAATTTCTCCATCATCACCTTGTAAGCCCTGTCATCGTTGACCTGGTCATTCTCTACGGGTACGAGGCGGTAAGTAAGCCCATCCTGGCGGAGGTATTTACCAAAGCCAAGGTTACCATATTCGGAGGTGAAATAGATGGGGCGCTTCCATTTATTGGCGGCAATGATGTTGAGTATGGCCGCGTCGTTTTTGTAAATGGTTCTTTTGGGTATCTCAAAACGGAGTTCACTCACTACGCTGTCGTTGGGATTAACCACACTGTCTTTACGCACCTGTGCAATATCAACGGGTACGCTTACAAAACGTGTCGGGAAGGCATTGATGTAATCCCCTCCGCGCATTTGTACCATACGGTTCTGGTCATCACTGCCGGCATATTCTTTCATGAGTTTGTA
The DNA here is from genome assembly GCA_013298665.1 of Chitinophagales bacterium. GTDB lineage: Bacteria > Bacteroidota > Bacteroidia > Chitinophagales > Chitinophagaceae > Ferruginibacter. The sequence goes on along the minus strand of JAAFIK010000025.1, from coordinate 37,694 downwards.
CAGATCCATATAGCCATTGGGATCCACACCCGGTACTTTTTCATTCACGATATAGTCGCGCTTCGCCCCTTCAATCTGGTCGGCCGTCCAGAGCGGGTCAATAGGATCACTCTGGTTCACTTTGTACCTGAGCTGGTTGATGTACCAGTCTGTGCCCAGCAGGCTGGAGTTGATCACGCGTATATCGCGACGGATACCCTCCACTTCCTGGGCGTACCAGAGGGGGTAGGTATCATTATCACCAAAGGAAATGACGATGGCATTGGGGGCGCAACTCTCAAGATAATCGGTGGCAAGGTCGCGGGCCAGTACCTTATTGCTGCGGTCGTGGTCATCCCATTCCTGAGAGGCCATCAGCACGGGTACTGCAAGGGTACAGAGTGCTGCTGCGGCAACATTGGCGGCCAGTTTATTTTTGATAAAACCGGTAAACATTTCCCTTACCCATAGTACACCCAGGCCAATCCATATCGCAAAGGCATAGAAAGAACCTACATAGGCATAGTCACGTTCACGGGGCTGGTTACCTGCCTGGTTGAGGTAGAGTACAATGGCAAGACCGGTGAAAAAGAAAAGCAGACCTACAATCAGGGCATCTTTTTTATCGCGCATGATGTGGTAGGTCAGGCCAAGGATGCCGAGCAGGAAGGGCAGCATAAACAGGCTGTTGTTGGCCTTATTGTTTTTGATGCTGTCGGGTATTTTACTGTCGGCACTGCCTTTTATATTGGAATCGCCGAGGCGGAGCTTGTCGTAGAAACCGATACCGGTTTTCCAGTTGCCATCGCGCACATTGCCCATATCCACACCCTGCAGGTCGTTTTGTTTACCCGCAAAGTTCCACATAAAATACCGCCAGTACATCCAGTTTACCTGGTAGCTCATGAAGAACTTAATGTTCTCTCCCATGGTGGGCGGACGTTCGTAGTTACCCTGTTTGTCTTTTCCGATACCCATCCAGTTGGCATAATAATCGGCATGCCCCTGGTCGTTGCTTTGGTCCCACATACGTGGCAGGAAGTGCTTATCTGCATCATCATAAACATACTCTGTGCGCTTTCCGTTGAGATCGTAGCGGTCTTTACCCTTTATATAGGTTTCAGTTACTTTAAGATCAGTTGGCTGGGCGGTAAAATCCTGGCCGTAGAGGATGGGCCAGTCGCCATATTGTTCGCGGCTGAGGTAGCCCACGAGGTTAACCGGATTATCCACGTTGAACATATCTACAGCGGGGTCGGCATTGGAGCGGATCAGCGTAGTGAAATAAGTGGAATAGCCGAGGAGCATAAAAACGATACTCCAGAGACCGAGTTTGAGAAAATTCCAGTTCTTTTTTGCGGCAAAGCGGATACCGAAGTAAATGAGTGTGCCGATAAAGAGGAAGAAGAAGGCAAAACCACTGAAGAAGGGAAGCCCGAAACTATTGACAAACCAAATGTCAAAGGCACCTGCTCCTTTGATGCTCCATACGATTACTGCTTTTTGTACAATACCCGTGATGAGACAGCCAATGGCAAAAGCAATGATGGTACCCCAGGTGGTGGCTTTATAGCGTTTGAAATAATAAATGATGACGATGGCGGGGATGGTAAGCAGGTTGAGCAAATGGACACCTACAGAAAGTCCCATGAGGTAGAAAATGAGGATGATCCAGCGGTCGGCACGGGTAAAATTACCCTTGATGCCCTGTTGCTGTTCACTATCCACATCCTGCTCCCATTTGAGCATGGCCCAGAATACGATGGCCGTAAAGAAGGAGGAGAGGGCATATACCTCCCCTTCAACAGCGCTGTACCAGAAAGAGTCGGAGAAGGTATAGGCAAGTGCTCCCACAACACCTGCGGCCATAATGGCAAATATCTTATCGTTGGTCAGTTCAAGACCATCTTTTTGTACAATTTTACGGGCGAAGTGGGTGATGCTCCAGAAAAGAAACAGTATGGTAAAACCACTGGCCAGGGCACTCATGAGGTTTACGCCTGTGGCTGCGTGTTTGGGATCGAATGGGATGGTAAAAATCCGGCCCATGAGTACGAATAGGGGGGCACCGGGGGGGTGGGGAATTTGTAGTTTATAACAACTGGAAACGAACTCTCCGCAATCCCAGAAACTGCCGGTCGCTTCCATTGTCATGATGTAGACGGTACAGGCAATAAGACAGATCAGCCAGCCGGTAATGTTGTTAATACGTTTAAAGTCCATACATTGGTTTTTGTAAGGGGGCAAATATAAACAGGATTTGGGGATAAACCTTTGGGGTGGTGGATTTTATGTTTTTTTTACAACAAGCTTCGGGATAACAGATTTCTCCTGCCCGGCAGGTATTGCGGGAGGGAAAGACGCAGACAAAAGGCAGGCTAAGGGTAGGATGCGCCACTGATGCGCCACTGATGCGTCACTGATGCGCCACTGATGCGCCACTGTAAAAAGGAGTGGGATATCTGTGGAGCAATACAGGGGTAGCATGGATCGAAATACGGGGTAGACGGCAAGCAGCCCTGGCGGATCCTGCTCTTTTCCCTGTAGTTTTGCAACAGGGCAGGTGAAAGAGAGTTGGGTGGGCAAATATGGGTGGGGTAAGGGCAAAAAAATGTCCCCCGTAAGAATACGAGGGACGTCAACGATTGCTTGCCATATGAAAATCTTCATATAAACCGGCTGATGACAAGCAATAAGTACCGGTTATATCCGAAATAGCTTAAATTATTTCGCTTTCTTAGGAGAATCTACCTTAGGAGCATCCATTTTCTTAGGAGAATCTACTTTAGGCATTTCTGCTTTAGGAGAATCAACCTTAGGAGAATCAACCTTAGGCGTTTCTACTTTAGGAGAATCAGTTTTCTTAACATCAGAGTTAGTAGAACCGTTGTTTTCGTTACATGCTGCGAATACAGATACAACTGCGAAAGCCAATAATACTTTTTTCATTTTTTGCAATTTTTAGAATTTATTTACATTTAATACCGGATCTTTAAAAAGGTAACCCGGTTGGGAAAAGATTTTTTTTGGGCTGGATTTGGGTTACCAATTCAGCTTTCACGTATTAATGACTGCGATTGAGTACTATAGCACAGGATAAAGCATTACTGGAAGGGCTGGCCCGGAGTGAAAAAGGGGCAATTGAGGCCATTTACCGTGAAAACTATGGCATGGTACAGGCGCTTGTGCTGAATAATACGGGTAGTCCTGATGATGCCCGGGATATTTTCCAGGAAGTTATGATCGTTTTATACGAGAAGGCGGGTTTGGAAAGTTTTGAGCTCAATTGTCAACTGAAGACCTTTGTTTATTCTGTTGCCAGGCGGCTGTGGCTTAAAAAATTGCAACAAATGCAGCGGTACAACTCCACCCCGGTGGAAAACCTGCAGGAAACGGTACCGGTAGATGAGGATATAGAGTTGCACGAGCAGAAGAACCAGCAGTTTGGGTATATGGAATCGGCGATGGGTAAGATTGGAGAACCCTGTAAAAGCCTGCTTGAGGCATATTATTTGCAGAAGAAGCAAATGCAGGACATTGCGGCAGATTTCGGGTATACCAATGCCGATAATGCTAAAACACAGAAGTACAAATGCCTGGTACGGTTAAAGAAATTATTTTTTGCACAATATAAAAACGGAGGATAGGCGATGGATGACATTTTATTAATGGATGCAGCGGAACGGTACAGCAAAGGGGAAATGTCGGCCCAGGAGATTGTTTTTTTTGAAGAACTCCGGAAAAACAATCCTGATATAGACCAGTTGGTGGTAGAGCATAACTTTTTTCTCAACGAACTGGATGTTTATGCCAGGGCTAAGGCCTTCAGGCATACGCTTCATGAAACTGAACATAAACTGGCTGAGGAAGGACTGATCACCAAATCACAATTGAGGGGTAAGGCGAAATTGTACTTTATCTGGAATAAATACAAGCGCACAGTAGCTGTTGCAGCATCTATAGCAGGATTGATCTCATTAACGACTGCGGGGCTGAACCTGGCTTTCAATAAAAACATCAACAACAGTAAACTGGAAATGCTGGTACAGGAAGTGAGCAAGACCCAGAAGGACGTGGACAAGATTAAAAATGCAGCCAGCAGCAATAACCCTGCTGCCAAACCAACGCCTTCGGTGGATTATATGGCTACGGGCTTCCTGATTGACGCAAAGGGATATATCGTAACGAATGCTCATGTGATTGCCCCAATGAAGCAGCACATCTATGTGGAGAATAAAAAAGGGGAGTACTTTACCGCAATTGCGGTATCTACAGATGTGCGGTCTGACCTTGCCATCCTCAAGATTGTGGATACCGGTTTTCACAGTCCCGGTATTTTGCCCTACAGCATCAAAAGGCTGAACAGCGATCTTGGTGAACAGATCTTTACACTTGGTTTTCCGCGTAAGGAAATTGTATATGGTGCGGGCTACCTGAGTGCAAAATCCGGGCAGGATGGCGACTCAAGTGCGTATCAACTGACGATACCTGCCAATCCCGGTAACAGCGGCGGACCGGTAATCAATGGTAATGGAGAAGTAATCGGTATTATTACCGGTAAAAATAAGGGGGCTGACGGGGTTACATATGCCGCAAAATCGAAAAACATTTTCAAGCTGGTGGAAGACCTGAAAAGACAGGATAAAGATTTCCAAACGATTAAGACGCCTTCCGGCAATATACTCCGCGGACTCGACCGCGTACAGCAAATCAAGAAACTGGAAGATTATATCTATATGGTGGTCGGGAATTAAAAATTCCGCAATCATTGAGCAAAAAGAGCCGGTTACGTAAGCGTAACCGGCTCTTTTTATGTTCGCTGCTGCTGATCCCGCATATCTGCAATGAGTATTCCGGGGCATTTCAGCAGTATTTATCCTTTATCCAAACATCTCCTTTACTTTATCAAAAAAGGATTTGTCGCTTTTATCTGGTTTGGGCTGAAAATTTTGCGATTGGGTGAGTTTTTCCAGCATCTGCTTTTCATCGGCACTAACATGCTGCGGCGTCCACACATTTACGTGGATGAGCTGATCACCCTTGTCATAGCTGTTGTTGACGGAGGGAAAGCCCTTTCCTTTCAACCTGAATATTTTACCACTTTGTGTGCCGGGTGGGATCTTGATTTTGGCCCGGCCATCAATGGTGGGTACTTCTATCTGTGTTCCGAATACGGCATCCGGAAAAGAAATGTGCAGGTCAAAAACCACGTTCAGGCCATCCCGCTGGAGTTGTGGGTGCGCTTCTTCTTCAATGAGAATGATCAGGTCGCCATTCGGGCCACCCCTGTCTCCCGCATTGCCTTTGCCACTGGCATTGAGCTGCATGCCATCCTGTACGCCTGCCGGTATATCAATATTGACGGTTTCTTCTCCATATACTTTCCCTTCTCCCTTGCAAATGGTACATTTATTGGCAATGGTGGTGCCTTCTCCATTACAGGTAGGACAGGTGGTAACGGTCTGCATCTGGCCAAGGAAGGTATTTTGCACCCTTCTTACCTGCCCGCTGCCGCCACAGGTGCCGCAGGTCTGTATAGAACTTTTGTCTTTTGCCCCGCTTCCCCCGCATCCGTTACAGGTTACATGTTTTTTGACTTTTATGGTCTTGCTTGCACCCTTGGCAATCTCTTCAAAGTTGAGTTTTAGTTTAATGCGCAGGTTGCTGCCACGGGTACCCCGTGTACGTCCCCCGCTCCCTCCGCCACGACGCCCGCCTCCGCCAAAGAAACTGCCAAACGGGCTGTCATCGCCAAAAATGTCACCAAACTGGCTGAAGATGTCATCCATATTCATACTGCCGTGTCCGCCCCCACGACCCTGGCTGAATGCCTGGTGTCCGAAACGATCGTATTGGGCTTTTTTGTCGGGGTCGCTGAGGATTTCGTAAGCTTCCGCAGCTTCCTTAAACTTTTCCTCGGCAGCTTTATCGCCAGGATTACGGTCGGGGTGAAACTGCATGGCTACCTTACGGTATGCCTTCTTGATCTCATCAGCAGAAGCCGATTTCGTGAGGCCGAGTATTTCGTAAAAATCTTTTTTCATAATTACTGCTGCGTTCTAGTGCCCGGGGCAAAAGATGAATGAATAATGGTAGATCAGTTGCCCACAACCACTTTGGCAAAGCGAATGATTTTATCGTTGAGGTAATATCCTTTAATCACTTCGTCGAGTACCTTACCTTTTTTATCTTCTGCGGGTGCGGGTATTTCGGTAATGGCTTCATGCTTCTCCACGTCAAAATCGGTATTAATGCTTTCCATGGCTTTCAGGCCCTTTGCCTGCAGGGTACTGCGCAGCTTGCTGAATACCAGGCTGATGCCTTCTTTGACAGATTCAATATCACCGGTACCCTGCAATTGCTTTTCTGCGCGGTCGCAATCGTCCATTACATCAAGCAGGGAAACGATGACTTCCTTTCCTGCTGTTTGAAGTAAATCGAGCCGTTCCTTGGCGTTGCGCCGCCTGAAATTGTCAAATTCGGCAAAAAGACGCAGGTATTTATCCTTTTGTTCTTCAAGGGCGGTTTGCAACTGCTGTACGGTATTTTCTTCCACTTCCGGATTGCTCAGGTGGGTATTACCGGGAATATCCGCGTCTGCATTGATGTCCATTTCTGCGTTTTCGGGCGTATTCAGTTCTTTTTCTTCCATGATGCTGATAAAATTGTTTGCAAAGGTACGATTGTCAAACAGTTTGCCAACTCTTGCAAAAGCGTCAAATTGGCAAGATTATCTTTAAACCTGTCTTTCCGTTACTTTTGCGGCATGGCAAATGTAATTCTGCGCAAAAAGATCAGCCGCCGTATCGAGAGCGGGCATCCCTGGATATTTGGAAACGAAGTAAATGTGGTAGAAGGGGAGTGGACCGCGGGAGGGATAGCAGATGTGTTTACCCACGATAAGAAGTTTATCGGCCGGGGGTATGTAAATCCGCAATCGCAGATTGTGGTACGGTTACTTACCCGCAACCGGGATGAACAGGTAGACCGGGATTTTTTTCTGCGTCATATCCGCGATGCCTGGGCCTATCGTCAGCAACTGGGATACCGCGAAAACTGCCGCCTCATTTTTGGTGAGGCAGACGGGTTACCCCAACTGATCATCGATAAGTTTAACGACTATTTTGCCATACAAACCCTCGCATTGGGGATTGATACCTGGAAACCGGTGATTGTTGAAGTGCTGGAGGAATTGTTTAGTCCGAAGGGCATTTATGAACGGAATGACGTGCCGGTTCGCGAATTGGAGGGACTTGCACAGCAAAAGGGATTTCTGTCAGCGCCTTTTGACACGAATATCATCATTACTGAGAACGGGGTTCGCTTTCATGTGGATATGGCCAATGGCCAGAAGACGGGTTATTTTCTTGACCAGCAGGACAACCGGCGGGCGATACAAAATATTGTAAAAGGAGCCGATGTATTGGGTGCATTCTGTTATACGGGTAGTTTTGAAATACACGCGGGCTTTTATGGTGCCCAATCGGTATTAGGACTCGATATTTCCGACAAGGCGATTGATATGTGCAATAAGAATGCGTTGCTGAATGGCTTGCAGGATATTTGCCGTTTTGAGGCGGTTAATGCGTTTGATGTACTGAAGGTGTGGGCTAAAGAAGGCCGGAAGTGGGATGTGGTTATGCTTGATCCGCCTTCCTTTACGAAGACGCGGGATAATATACAAAAAGCAATCTCCGGTTACAAGGAGATTAACCTGCGCGGACTCAAACTGGTGAAACCCGGCGGGTTCCTGGTTACCTCTTCCTGTACAAACCTGATCCAACCTTCTTTATTTGCCGAAATTATACAGATGGCGGCCAGGGATGCCAAACGCCGCATCCGCCAGGTGGTATTCAACAGCCAATCGGCAGATCATCCTATTATACCCGGGCAGGAAAATACGCATTACCTGAAATTTATGATTGTACAGGTACTGTAAATGAGCAATGGCTTAAAGTAAAGTGGTAAGCGGCCTGTGATAACTGAATGGAAAGTGCAGAGCGGGAAGTTTATTTAACAACCTGGATTTTACCGGATTCGAGAATACGGCTGTTTTTGTCGCGTAGCTGGTAAATGTATACGCCACGGAAGAAGTCTGCCAGGGAAATGACAAATTTGGGCGAAAGATTCCGTACTTCAAATACTCTTTTGCCCATAAAATTGTAGAGTTGGAAAGAATAAGATTTATCATACCCGCGCAGGAATTCGAAACTAACCGTGGGGGTAATTGCGGGATTGGGATAGAACTTTAACAACTTGGCCGGCTGATCGCCTGTAATAGCCGTTTTATTTTGCGCGAAAGAAGTAAAAGTTAATCCAATAATTACGAAAAATATGAGTAATAATTTCTTCAATACCGTAAAGTTATATGTTTTCGTTTATATGAGCAATTTTTTATAGTACTGCCAATTGTGTGCCGGATTTGGCACAGGCGGGTAAAAGTAAGTATCCCTGTACACAAGCAGAATATCCGGCTTATGCACAGGGATTTATGGTTGATGCCTATTTGATAATGGTTACAAAGCCGGTTATGGGTTTACGGCCGTTGCCGGGTTCAATGATATAGTAATAGGTATCAAAGGGGAGTGGTTTACCCTTGAGTGTACCATCCCATGGCCTGGTATACCGCCTGCTTTCAAAAACAAGCTGACCGGTACGGGTAAAGACTTCTACCTTGTTGTCGGGGTAATCTTCGAGAAACCGTATCGCCCAGAAATCATTGATGCCATCATTATTGGGGGTAAAGGTATTGGGGATCTGCGGTGTACGCAATACTTTAATAAATACCTTATCACTGCCGGCGCAGCCACCCCGGCCAGTTACCGTCAGGGTATAAGTAATATCCTCTACGCCTTTTACGATCGGGGTTTTTACTGTATTGCTGCTGTTGAAGTACTGATTGGGCGTCCACAAATACACAAGGTCGTTGCCGGATACCACGGGCAGTATGGTTGCAAGATCACCTTCGAGTACCAGTTTATCCGGCCCTGCATCTACCACGGGGTAGGGGTGTACGGTAAAAGATTGCTGCAGTGTATCGCTCTGGCAACCATGGCTGTTGGTAATGTAGAGGCTTACGCTGTAAGTGCCTTGTGCGGCATAGGTATAGGTAACAACGGGTACTGTGCGGATATTGCCATTGCCAAGATTCCAGTTCCAGGCATTTACGGTACCGTCAGCCCCATCGCTTTTATCGGTAAAAGTGACATCGTCTCCGATACAAACACCGGGTTTGCTGATGTCGAAAGCTGCCTTAGGTTGCGGGTGTATGGTATTGAGGCTGATGGTGGTATCTTTTGCACAACCGGCACCACTGGTTACCAGCAGGTTAACCGGGAAAGGGCCTGTTGCTGTATACCAATGTAATGGGTTTTTGGCTGATGAAGTGTTGGATGCACTGCCGGGATCGCCGAAATTCCATTGGTAGGTAAAACTGTTTTCCGTGCCATCGGCAATGCTGCTGGTATTGGTAAACAATACATTGGCATTGGGGATACAAAGACTTGCCGGGAAACTGAAGTTAGGCCTGGCCAGAGGGTTGACAGTAATGGGTATGGCTTTCTCCACACTGGTGCAGCCATTGCTGGTGACCAGCGACAAGCGTACCGTATAGTTTCCCCATACGGTATAGTTATGTGTTACGGGGGTATTATTGCTGGTGATGAATAATGGGGTACCATCACCGAAATTCCATCGCCAGCTAACAATACTGCCGGCTGCTGCAGGAAGGGTGGAATTGTCGCTGAAGGTAACCGTACGTGTTTCACAGAGCGGGCTGCTGATACTGAAAGCGGCCGTTGCGGGTTCCAAAACAGTGATCGTCCGGCTCATGGTGTCTGTACAACCTCCGGCAGTAGCGGTAAAGGTATAACGGATGCGATAAGTGCCCGGACCTACCGCAGCGGGGTTGAAAAGACCGGTTGCCGATATGCCCGGTCCGCTGAATACACCTGTACCAGGTACCCCGCCGGTTTCACTGGCTTGTGTGAGGGTAAAGGGAACCGCATCGAGACAGGTATTGGGAATATTGGCGAATGCCACTTTGGGTGAGGCATTGACATTTATCGTTTTGATACGGTCGTTGACACAGACGCCCCCGCTGTAAGCGCGGTAACGGATGGTAAATGTACGCAACAGCGGATTCTGGAAATCGGGGTATTTATGGCGGTAGATCTTGCCGGTAAAGGGATACTCATCTGTCTGGAAGGTTGTGGGGCTGCCCGTATTGTCCCAGTAAATTTCAACCCTGGTAATATTTCCGAAATTGACCGAAGAGGCATCCTGTATAGCAACCGAATCGTTGGCACAGAAAGCAGCCGGATTGAGTGCGTTGAAATTCGCTACCGGGATATCGCCATTCACAGTGATAGGCGCAGTAAGTGTTGCGGCACAGCCGGCATTACTGGTTACTGTAAGGGTTACGGTATAATTGCCTGTTGCAGTATAACTGTGTTGCGGGTTCTGCGCGGTTGAAGAATTGCTGGGGCCACTGGCGGGGTTACCGAAATTCCACAGCCAACTGGTAATATTGCCTGAGGGTATGCGTGAGGTATCGGTAAACTGTGCATAGGTATCCGTAAGGCATACCTCGGGTATAATAAAGCCGGGACGGGGCAATGGATTGATGGTAATGGTTCGGGTAGAAGGAGGGCTTACACAGCCTTTGCTGTTGATGGCATTGAGGGTAACCGTATAGGTACCTGGTGCGGCGTAAATGTGTGCCGGATTTTGATCGGTAGCACCCGTCGCATCTCCAAAACTCCAGTTCCAGGCTGTCAGGGTGCCGGAATTGGCGGCCGAGCCATCTGTGAAATTGATGGAACGGGTTTCACAAAGTGGGGCACTATTGGTAAAGCTGGCAGAAGGGAGTGCATTGATCACTACTGTTTTTGTCATGGTATCACTGTTGCAGCCCTTATCTGTTTTGATCCAGTGTTTTATGGTATAAGTACCGGCGAGGGGGTAGGTATAGGATGGGTTTTGGGTATTGCTCAATACACCATTGCCAAAATCCCAGTGCCATTCGGTGATGGTATTACCCGGCAGGGGGTCGCTGCTGCTGGTAAAATTGGTTGGTGCCTGGATACAGTTCTCGGGACTTACGGTAAAGTTTGCTTTGGCTTGTGCATAAACATCGTTGATGGGGAGGCTGATTTCCTGCTGACAACTGTTGCTGCTGGTTACTTTCAGTTTTACGGTATAGGGACCTGCTGTATTGAAAAAGTGAACCGGGTTGGTGAGTGTACTGGTATTGTTGCCAATACCGCTGGCCGGATCGCCAAAGTTCCATTCATAACTGAGTGTTGCCCCATTGGCAATGGCGGAAGTATTGGTAAAGCTGACAGTGCCATTGGGCAAACAGGCAGGGGTATGGGTAAAACCTGGCTGTGGTAACGGTGCAATGGTAACGGGCAGGCTGAATAATGTGCTGCTGCAGCCGCTGGTATTGGTTACGCTGAGTGTGGCGGTATAGGTACCGGCAGCGGCGTAGGTATAGGTAAAGGAACTGGTGGCAGGGTTGATATTGGGTGTGCCATCGCCCGGGTTGAATATGCGGTCAACAATGTTACCGGCTACGGGAACGGAAGCGTCAGTAAATGTAACCGTTTGACCGGCACAATAGGGGCCGGTACTGCTTAAACTGGCAACGGGGCGTGCGGGTATGGTTACGTCAAAAGAATGACCAACAGGGGTTGGGTTGTTACAGGCATCCAGTAAGGTGTTACCATCAGTGCCGTTTCGTACTTCCACGGTATAATTGCCCGGGGGCAATGGTGCGGCAAACTGCAGGGTGAGGAGCGAAGTACCGAAAGTACCTTGCTGGCAACTGGAAATTACACCCGATGGGATATATCCTCCCGGATTGATGATAAATTCTGATGCATTATTGGTGAGTGAACTGCATTTAATATCTTTTGTAAGCCTGATGGTGATTTCCTGCTGACTGCTGCAATTCGCTTCGGTGCTGGCAATAAGGGATGTGGTATTATCGGCAATTACAGCGGTGCCACCACTGAAATCAAGTGTATAACCCGTACCTGAGTTGGACCAGTTGGCAATCTGGAGCAGGTAATCGTGCCCCTGGATGATATCTGCCATGCGGTTGAAACGCGGGGTATTGCCCTCGCAGTTCACATCGGTTGTGCCGGCATTACTACAGCCCGTGGCGCCAATGTTACCGCTGAGGTTGATGGATACGCGCATTGTCGGGTCGGTATAAATGTCTGAAATATTCCGGTTGGTAACGTCAATAAGTTCCCAGTCGAAATCGGTATTTGCGCCAAGCGGGGCAATGGTGAACCCCAGGTTTCCGCTGGCATAACAGCGGAATTTATACCAGAAAGAATTATCGGTGGTTACCGGTACGTTGCCACAAACGCTGGAAGCAAGGTTCTGCCCCGTACAGGAAACTACGGTATTTTGTGTAAAAGTTTGGGTACCACAAACGGGTATGGCGGTAGCGGGTGTCATGCCAGGGAGGCTGCAGGGCTGTGCGAGCACGGAAGTCATTATGCTGCCCGGAAGGGCAACCAGTAAAAACAGTTTTTTATGAATAAACTTCATTGCAGGGATGTTTGAAAATACCGGCAGCAATCTGAACTCCGGATGCAGTGACAAATTTGGCATAAAATTAATGTGTTGAACCCAAAATACCCGAAATTCTTGTTGCGTAATATAGTTAAGAAGCTTTTACGGGCAAAAATGCTGCTTGGGGCATGGACTCACGGAAAAGGGATTGCTGTTAATGGCAGGTTGCTTAGAACGGGCAGGGGGAAATGGTATTGCATAAACCCGGATTTTGCAGCCGTAAAAATTGGATGAACCTGCAGATGGCTGTCACAGGGCAGATAGAGAAAAGGAACAACCATGATTGCTCCTTTTTTGTCTTTTTTATGTACAGACGCTTAGTTAATGCCCTGTAACGTTTCTTCTATTTTTTCAAAACTGGGAAGATCGCCAGCGCTTTCAAGTATTTCTGCATGGCGGACAATGCCTTCCTTATCGATCACAAAAGCCGAACGCTTTGATACGCCTTTCATATCCAGTATCCAATCATGGTAAATAGAATCGTAAGCTTCAGAGACCGTTTTGTTGAAATCGCTCAGGAGGGGGAAGTTAAAACCTTCAATTTCTTTGAATTTGGCGAGGGTAAACACTGAATCCACTGAAATGCCGAATACCTGTGCCTGAAGATTGTTGTAAGTGGTGAGTCCGTCGCGAATGGTACAAAGTTCTTTTGTACAAACGCCGGTAAAGGCTTGTGGAAAAAATAGCAGAACAACATTTTTGCCCTTATAGTCGCTAAGGCTTACTTTGTTTTTGTCTGAGTCGTGCAGGGAGAATTCTGGTGCTGCCTGTCCAATGGTAATGGCCATAGTTGTGATAATTTTATTGTAAAGATAAGAGAACAAGGTAAGTTGAAAATTGTTCGGCGGTTTTTATGTATACTCGGGGTCTGGCATAAAAAAAGAAAACCCCTTAATGAGGGGTCCCTTTTATCCAAACAATCCATAAAAACAAAAGCTTTTGATATGTTAGCGCACGACTTTCGAATTATAGAATTGTACTCATTCGCTCTAAAAGCGGGGGCATCGCACTGATTCCCTGTCCGAATTATCTCTGTCAAATGATTTCTGGTAGGTCAATGCCAGTTCAAATCCCCCCCTGCCCCTGCTGGCCTGTCTGAGTTGCGAGAGGTTGGCATCATAACTGACACTTACGGTCATGGGTTTAAATTCCAGTTTGGCTACAGGTATGATGGCATCTTTCCATCGTATAAAGCCCCCTGCGTGTATGATATAACGGGGATCATCCATCGCATCCAGCTTTACGGAATAGAGGGCACCGGCCAGGGTTTCGCTGTAAGGACCCTGTTTAGAAAAATCACCATACACGGTAAAAAAGGCATATTCTGTCATGTTCATCCTTACGCCGGTTGAGACTACCCATTTAGGAGTCATTTCATAGCGGGGGTCGCTGTAAAAAGAAATTTTTGGCGCCTTGTTGAAATGGTGATAAGCTAATCCAAGATATACGTTGTTATCTGCGTTTTCACCTACCTGGGTATTAAAGGTCATGCCAACGCTGCCATCGAAATACGAATACGAGGGTTTGCTGAAGGTTTCCCCGTCGCCGAGGCCGGGGTTGAATGAAATACCGTCAAACTGACTGTTGGTAGTAATTTTGCTGCGGTCGATCCTGCGTTGTACCCAGCCACCCATAAACCCAAGTGAAAGATACATATTGCGGTCTGCACTCAGCGATTTATGATAGTTGATCGCGGGCAGGATATGTGTAGCGGAAAGTGCTGCAGTGCCGGCCTTGTCGTACAGGATTTGTCCGCCAATAGTAAGAAAATCGTTTCCCCTGCCAACGGGCAATTTATATTCCCCATTCAAAGAGCCGGTTTGATACGGAACGGTAACACTGTTCCATTGTGTGCGGTATACAGCCTGGAGCCTGAGATCGCCGGTGAATATCCCCGCCAGTGCCGGATTGCGCAGCAGCGGTGTTTCAAAAAACTGTGAAAAATGTATGTCCTGGGTAAACGCGTTTACTGTAACGGTAGTTAATGTTATGGTAAACAAGCTACACAGTATTTTGTGCAGACCTTTTTTCATTATATTGGATTCCGGCGCTTTGTTCTTGTGACCAGGCTCAATATGTAAACGTTTACTTTTCATAAATATTATTGAATTAATGAAATATTTCCTTTGAATGGCAGCACTTCACTGTTGTTGCACACGATCTCAATGACGTAGGTGTAAACATCACTGATGGCAGGCTTACCATTGACGCGGCCATTCCATCCGGCACTGTTGTCATTAGGCATAAAGTTGGTACGCTGAAAGACCATTTCACCCCATCGGTTGAAGATGGACATGCGCTGCACCTGAAAGAGGCCGGTACCTCTTGGATAAAAGACATCGTTGTTGCCATCGTTATTGGGCGAGAAGGTATTCGGGATGAATACATTGGCACCATTGCAGGTTACGATCAGGGTTACCTCATCGGTATTCACACAACCATTGGCATCGGTTACCCGTACCTTGTAAGTGGTGGTGTTTCGGGGGGCAGCAGTGGGTGTGGCACAGTTGGTACAGGTAAGTCCGGTTGGGGGCGACCATAAGTAATTTGTTACAGGGCTGCCTGTTGTGGAGAGTATTACGGGGAAGCCGATATTCACCGTTCGGTCGGGTCCTGCATCCACCAGCGGGAGGGCATAAACAGTCAGGTTTTTGTAGGCGGTATCAGCACAGTTACTGCTGTTGGTTGCAATCAATCGTGCCTGGTAGGTACCGGGGGTTGTGTATGATTGTGTGCCCGGGTTTTGCACGGCTGCGGTATTGCCATTGGCAAAATCCCAGTTCCATTGCAGTCTTGAGGTATCGGCCTGTAAAAGGATACCGCTGAGCAGGAAGCTTGCGGGAACGCAGGCCGCTGAATCGCCTGCAATGCCGATGACGGGCGTGGTGGCTATTTTGATATACCTGTTTTTGAGGAGGGTATCACTGCAACCATTGGTGGTATTGACCACGAGCTGCACGCTGTACCAACCGGGAGCGGTGTACAGGTGTTGCGGATTTTGCAGAACTGATGTACCGCCATCACCAAAGCTCCAGAGATAGCCGCCGATGATACCGGTGCCGGTGGTGGAATCAGTGAAGTTGACGAGCCCGCTGTTACAAAAAAGCGTATCACCGGCGCCAAAATTAACAAGGCTCCGGGTGACGCGTATGGTATCAGTACCGGCAACAGGAATGAGGCAGCCGGTCTGGTCTTCAAGAATAACTTTTGGCAAAAAATTACCGGGCAGCAGGTAAGTGTACACAAGATTGGAATCGGTGCCGGCAATGGTGCTGCCATCGCTGAAATCCCAGAAATAGGTTACCGGTCCGGGCGTGGAAACCTGAAAACTGATGGGCAATGGTGCGCAGCCGGCAAGTGGACTGTAACTGATGGTAGCGGTAGACGGATAGAGCCGTATGGTTTTTTTGACGGAGTCCACACATCCGCCGGGGCCGGTAGCGTATTGTGTAACGGTGTAGATACCGGGTGTATTGAAATAATGAACCGGATCGGGCAGAGGGGATGTGCCGCCATCCCCGAAATTCCAGCTCAGGTTGGTTATATTCCGTGCGGTATTGGTAAAGGTTACTTCAAATGGCGCACAGGAACTGATGGAGTCGCTGACGGTAAAGTCGGCAACGGCTGTGCGTATCCGTATATAGTTGTTGCGCAGCAGGGTGTCCCTGCATCCGTTGACATCAGTAACGATTAACCGTACAGCATAATCACCATCGGCAGCATACGTGGTAACGGGATTGGCTGCAGCAGTATTGATACCATTGCCCAGGTTCCAGTCGTATATAAGGTTGATGCCGGCAGAGGCATTGCTGAAGCTTACGGTTTTGCCCGCACAGGTGAGGGTATCTGCTGATGAAAATAGTGCTTTGGGGCTGGTGATGAATAGTGGCGTGGACAGGAATACGCTGTCGAAGCAGCCATAACTGTCGGTGATTTTCAGTTTAGGGGTAAAGTTTCCTGCGGTATCATACCTGTGCCGGAATGGCGGAGCGGTACTGTTTTGTATAATGCCATCACCATAGGTCCATTGCCAGTTGGTGATGGGGTGGGTGCCATCGGTGGTGCTGAGGTCGGTAAAGTTAACCGTTACCCCCCGGCACCCTGTTTGTGGTGCGGCAGTAATATTGGCTACAGGCCCCCATACTTTAATGATATTGGGTTTGGTGATGCTGTCCCGGCAACCCCTGATATCGGTGAGCAGCAACTTGATGCCATAGGATCCTGGTGCTGTATAAAAATGCCCCGCAGGACTGCCCGTATAAGTACTGCCGTCCCCCATATCCCAGTTGTAGATGGATACATCGGCAGGGTTGATGCCTACCACATACACAACGGCCTGTGTATTGACACAAACGGTATCACGTACCAGCCTGAAATCTGCCGGGGCATTGATGAGGATGACGCTGTTGGAAGTGGTATTACTGCAACTGCCATTGGTTACAGTAAGGGTAACTGTATAGTTGCCAAAATTGGCATAGGTATGCGTGGGATTCCTGAGATTGGAGGTGTTGCCATCGCCAAAATCCCACTGCCAGCTTTGCGGCAGTACAGACTGATCGGTAAAGGCTACCTGTTTCTTATTGTTGCAATTGTAGGCAGCCGAAAACCTGGCTACCGGTGGCAGCGCTGTTATGAAATTGTTTTTAGTGATCCGTCTGCTGCAGCCATTGTTCCAGGCGGTAAGGCTTACGGTATAGGTGCCGGTATCCGGGTAAGCATATATGGGATTTTGTGCAGTCGCATTGGCACCATTACCGAAATCCCATAGCCAACGGTCGGATGGAACGGAGAGGTCGGTAAACTGAATGTTTTGCCCTGCACATTGGGTGGTGGGTGTGGCAGTGAAATCAACAACCGGCAGGCTGCCAACCCTTACCCCGTTAGTAATAACGGATGAGTCTGTACAACCATCGTTAGTAGTGATGAATAGTTTTATGGTATAGGAACCTTGTACGGGATAAAGATGGCTGGGGTTCTGTAGTGTGGACGTATTGCCATCGCCAAAATCCCAGAGATAGGTGGCAACCCCATCAATTGCGCTGACATTGGGTGTTGGTGAGAAGGTAAACGGAATACAGCCCTCCGTGGGTGCGCCAAAAAAACCGACTGCTGGTTTGATGATCCTGATAAAGTTTGTTCTGGTGATGCTGTCGCGGCAGCCACCGGCATTGGTAACCACCAGGCTTACGGTAAACTGTCCTTCTGTGGTATAGGTATGCGTGGGGTTCCGGAGATTGGAGGTATTGCCATCTCCGAAATTCCACGCCCAGGTTTGTACACCGGGAGAAGACTGATCCTGGAAGTTAACTGTAAAGGGGGCTTTGCAGGTAACTGTATTGGCAGCCGTAAAATTCGCTACAGGTAGTGCAAGCACGCGTATTGGCCGGGTAACGGTATCTGCACAGGTACCATAGTCATTGATCAGGCGAATGGTATAAGTGCCGGGCAAACTCCAGGTTTTAACCGGGTTGAGCTGGGAAGAGCTGGTGAGGTCGCCAAAATTCCATACTGCATTGGCAGGCTGCGGAACAGATGCGTTGACAAGGCTGGCGGGGCTATTGGCGCAGATGCTGTCCGGAGCAGTTATACTGGATTGTACATCGCGGATGGTGAGGGCTGCCGTGCGGGTAAGGGTATCCACACAGCCAAGACTGCTTTGCGTAACCAGGGTAAGGGTATAGGTGCCTCCATTGAGATAAGTATGCGAGGGGTTGAGGGCGTTGCTGTTGCCGCCATCTCCAAATAACCACTGGTAACTGAGCGTGCCCGGGCCGGTGGAGAGATTGGTGAAGTTGATGATTTCAGGGGGATGGCAGGCCAGAGCCGCGGTATTACTGAAGTTCACCACTACGCCATCTGATACCCTGATGTATTGTGATTTGCTGAAAACTTTTACACAGCCACTGCTGTTCGTTACCTTCAGGGTTACGGAATAGTTGCCGGTGGCGGTATAAATATGAAAGGGGGTTGGTCCTGTACCGATGGTACCATCGCCAAAATCCCATTCCAGTGCTGCGATTGTGCCGGTTCCGGGGCTGGACAGATCGGTAAAATTGACCCGCAGGGGGAAGCAGCCGATTGAATCGGATGCCACAAAATTGGCTGTGGGTTTATCCGCTACAGCAATGTATTGCGTACGGGTAATGGTATTGCTGCCCGTGGCATTGCTTACCGTAAGAACAATCGTGTAGATGCCGGGGGTGAAATAAGTGGTGGTGGGGTTTTGTTGTGTGGCAAGGGTGCCATTGCCAAGATCCCACTGCCAACTGGTTGGGTTGCCGGTGGACAAGTCCCTGAAACTAACCGCAAGCGGTGCACAGCCTGCTAATGGCGTTGCGCTGAAGTCGGCTACGGGCTGCGCTATAGCAGCAATAGCCGGTAAACACACCGTACACAGGATGAAGAGGATTTTATATGTGCTGTTTTTATAATATTGCCTGAGGCGCATGGACTTGTTTTGGGTGACTGAAGATAACCAAAAACTGTTCCGAAAAGATAGATACAGGATATAGACGCTTAAAAGGTCTCAAATGTTTACCCGGTGGCAAAATAAATAATTCGCTGGCTTACAGGGTATCTGGTGGCTATTCTGAGGGACAAAATGGATGGATATCCACATTTTTCGGGCATATTTCCGGGCTTTTTGAAATTTCTCGTGTATTAATTTTTCCATTTCAACGTGTTCCCTTACCTTTGCCGTCCAAAAAATAAAAGGTTTGTAATGCCTACCATTCAACAATTAGTAAGAAAAGGAAGAGAAATTATCAAGGCGAAAAGTAAGTCAAGGGCGTTGGACAGTTGTCCGCAACGTCGTGGCGTATGCACCCGTGTTTACACCACCACGCCCAAGAAACCGAACTCCGCCCTGCGTAAGGTGGCTAAGGTTCGTCTGACCAATAAAATTGAAGTGATCGCTTATATTCCGGGTGAAGGACATAACCTGCAGGAGCACAGTATCGTATTGATCCGTGGTGGCAGGGTAAAAGATTTACCAGGTGTACGCTACCATATCGTAAGGGGTAGCCTTGATACTGCTGGTGTAAAAGACCGCAAAAAAAGTCGCAGTAAATACGGAACCAAGAAAGAGAAAGCAAAAAAATAATCAGAACAGTAAATAAATATATTTTCCAATGAGGAAAGCTCAAGCCAAAAAACTTCCGTTAGCACCCGACCCAAGGTTCAACGATAAATTAGTTACCCGTTTTGTGAATAACATTATGTGGGAAGGAAAGAAAAGCGGTGCCTATACCATTTTCTATGATGCGGTTGACAGGATATCCAAGCAAACAGGAGAGAACGGGTATGAAATCTGGAAAAAGGCGTTGTCAAATGTGACGCCATCTGTAGAAGTAAGGAGCCGTCGTATTGGTGGTGCTACTTTTCAGATTCCTGCTGAAGTTCGTGCGGATCGTAAGATTTCGCTCAGCATCAAATGGCTGGTAAGGTATAGCCGTGACAGGAATGGCCGCAGCATGGCAGAAAAACTGGCTAATGAAATCATTGCTGCCAGCAAAGGGGAAGGTGCTGCTTTCAAGAAAAAAGAAGATGTACACCGGATGGCAGATGCCAATAAGGCATTTGCGCACTTCAGGATCTAACAACTGTACAACAATATATTTTTATATTACCACATCTCCGGATGTGGTTTTTTTATGCTTCGGCTTTATGCCTTTTCCCTTTTTTTTTCGTATTGCAGTATTGATTTCCCTCAATCCAATGCGCCGCTTTTGTCGTAGGTTATGCATAAAACCAGCAGCACACCAAACAAATAGCTGCTTAAAAATGCTTAAAAAAAAAGATATGCACAACAAAGTATCAGTTCTGGCCATTTTATCAGGCTTATTGTCTTTACCGGGTTTTACAAAAGCACAAGGTTGCAGCGATGCCGGATTTTGCAGTATCGGTGGGCTTAAAGCTCAGCATGCGGAGCATGACGCAACTGGTAAAAAGAAAAACCAGCAACTTTCTGTTTTGTTGCCGGTTGGTGTGGGAGACGATAATGTAACGGTATTTACACCTGGCCTGCAGTACGACAATCAACTGTCTGCACGTTGGGCAATTCAGGCTAAATTGACGGCAAATTTTGCTGATGGTCCTCTTGGTAATGCTTCAGGCGGTGGTGATTTTTTTCTGACCGGGATTTACCAGTTACCGGCAAAAAGTGAATGGATCACCCAAATAACCCTCGGTGCAAAATTGCCGCTGAACAATGGAAATTTAAAATCCGGTGGTCGTGCATTGCCGATGCAATACCAAAGCAGCCTGGGTACAACTGATCTTATTGCGGGTATAACAGTTTCCAATCAAAGATGGCAATTTGCCGCAGGCTGGCAGCAACCGCTGAGCGGTGCCAACAGTAATGGGTTTCTCCCTTCCGGCGCAGCTTCTGCCAAGTATGCACCATCCAATGCATTTACCCGGAAGCCTGATGCCCTGATACGTGCCGCCTATAATGGTCATGCGGGTACCAGGTTCAGCTATAATACAGGATTACTGGCGATTCTCCACCTTGGTGAGGACAGTTATCTTGCCGCAAACAATACCCGTACGGCTATTGAAAACTCCGGAGGACTTACCCTCAACCTTACCGCAGGTGCGCGTTGGGCCATCAGTAAAACGATTGATATCGGGTTAACAGCCGGTACACCATTGGTGGTAAGGGAAGTGCGGCCCGATGGACTTACCCGAAAATTTATTGTATCACCAGAGATCGCTTTTCATTTTTAAACACAGGTACTGAACCATTTACAGGTGATAGTTGTAAAGGTCGTGGTTATGGTGAAAGCAACTGTTTTACCAGTGTGGAAGTGGCTTTTCAATATACCTGGCTAATGAACGAATTTTTATAATTGTTGACTTTACATTACTTTGCGACAGATCATGTTACCACAAACAATCAGCTTATCGCTACAGGGACAACTCTGCCAACTCCAATCTCTGTTGGGGCAGACTAACAATACGTCGTACATAAATCCGATTGCTATGTTGGGGAATGCTACGATCGGACAGCATGTTCGCCATATTCTCGAATTGATTCAATGCCTCATGACGGGTTATGCTACCGGAACGGTTGACTACGACGCCCGTAAGCGTGACGCCAATCTTGAAACAGACACCACATTTGCCTGTCATACCATAGAGGGTTTGTGTCAGGCAATTGTTCGTGAGGATAAGCCCCTCTTGTTGGCAAGCCAAAGCAATGAAGCACCGGTAAAAACCTGCTATTTCCGCGAGCTGGTGTATAATTGCGAACATGCCATTCACCATATGGCAATGATCAGGGTGGCATTACGGGAGCTGGGATTAGACCTTGTTGATGAGACTTTTGGCGTAGCAGCGGCTACCATACAATACAAGCAACAAATATGTGTACAGTAGTTTTCATACCCCTTCCCGGCGGGGTGCTTTTGTCATCCAACAGGGATGAACACCCACTCAGGGACCCGGCTGGCAAGCCCGCTTTTTTTCAGGGTAAGTTTGGGGAGATGCTGTATCCCCTTGATCCTGCCGGTAAGGGTACATGGGTTGGGGCTAATGACCAAGGGCATATATTGGTGCTGCTGAACGGCGCATTTGTTGCCCATCAACGCCAGGAAAATTACCGCTGCAGCAGGGGGCAGGTGGTCAGGGCTTTGCTTGACCAGTATGATGCTTTACAGGCTTATCTTCAGATGGATCTGCATAATATTGAACCATTTACATTGGTTTTATGGCAGAACGGCTTTCTTTATGAATTGGTTTGGGACGGTCTGCAACGGCATGTGTGTACCAAAGATTCCGGTCAGGCACATATGTGGTCTTCAGCCACATTATACACGCAGGAAGCAAAGGCTATCCGGGAGCAGCGGCTAAAGGATTGGCTGATGGGTAACCCTTCATTGACACCATCGGCTTTGCGTGCATTTCTTACTGCATACAACGATACAGAGAACGGATTTGTTATGGACCGCGGCCGGGTAAAGACACTCAGCATTTCCACACTCTTACAAAATAATGAGGCGACTTCCTTTGCATATTTCGAAACAGGCACAGCATTATGCCACGAGCAATGTATCGATACCCGCACAAATGTTTATGGAACGGATAAAAACAAGATGGCGCAGGCTGCGCATTAAACTGAGTCATTGGGAATACTGGAATGGCCGGTTGGTTTATCTGCCGATTATGCCCTACCTGCTTTACCTTTGTGCCAAAGCAAGGCATTGTTTCTTTTTTACAGCAGCAAACCCGGGTATTGAAAACGGGGGATTGCTGATGGAGTCAAAATGGAAAATACACCAGGATGCACCCGATGGTTTTTTTCCTGATACGCTGGGTGTGGATCAGCAGCAGCCATTTACAGCGATAGCGCCAACCGTCCTTGCAAAGTTTACCTTCCCGTTTATTGCCAAACCAGACATCGGCTCAAAGGGAAGCGGTGTGTCCATCATCCATGACCTTGCTGCTTTCAGGCTGTATCATGAGGAGTGTCCGATTGCCTATATCGTACAGCGGCTGGTAGATCTGCCGGAGGAAGCCGGTATTTTTTATGCAAAACTCCCGGGAGCAACTTGTGGTACTATAACCGGGATTGTGCAGAAGGCCTTTATCACTGTAACCGGTAACGGGAAAGATACCATACGGGCTTTGCTGACTAAAGAACCCCGTTACTTTCTGCAATTGCCTTCACTTGAAACAACGCTTGGGGATGCAGCTTTATCCTTGGTATTGCCTGCCGGTGAACAGCATCGGGTTATTGCTGTGGGTAATCACGCGAGGGGATCCCTTTTTACCAATGCTTCCGGTAAAATAACGCCTGCACTCACGGTAATGATCGACCAGCTTTGTAAACGGTTTGATGGGTTTTATTTTGGCCGGATGGATATCCGCTTTACAGATTGGGCATCCCTGGAGCAGGGAAAAAATTTTGAGGTGATCGAACTGAATGGATCGGGAAGTGAACCTACCCATATTTATGATCCCGGGCAATCGATTTTTTATGCATGGAAAGAAATTACCCGGCATTGGCGGATACTTTACGATATCAGTACCGACCAGCACAGACGCGGAGTACCATACCTGCGTATTGGAGAAGTGATCAAACTGCTCCGAAAGAATGCCCGTGTTGAAAAACTGGTAAGGGCAATGCAGTAAATGTATGGTTTTATGGCTTTTTTGCCATCCGCAGTCTTTGCACGATAAATGCCCCGAGTTTTCGTCCCTCACGTGTACTCACGAGGCAGGAATTGTGCAAATGGATACCTCCATAAAACCTTGCCCGGTTGTTTTCATCTGCGGCCTGACGGAAAGAGGTGAAACTCCTGTTCCGGATGCCAAACTCAAGCTCTGAACTATCTGTATAGGCAAAATGATCCCCGAATACACTGGTGAGGGCTTCTGCCGCCGCTGAGGATACCGTACTGTGTCCGCAGGTATATTCAGGGAAGGGTGGTGTTTGTAAAAAAGGCCGCCAGTTTTCATCTATGTATTTGTTGATGACGGTTTCGGGTCTTGCCGTATTGTATTTAAATTTTACATTCCAGCATTGTATAAAAGCATCAAAAATAGCAATACCTGTTTTTGCATACGCACATACAGTGATTGCAAATGTTGCTTTCGATTTTTCAGCAGCGATGCCTGTAATATTCATCCAGTGGCCCGGAGGAGAAAATTTCTTTGTTACGTATTGTACATGGCCAACCGTATTGAGCTTTGTCGCCAGGTCGTCCCAAAATTCTGCAATGTGCTTTTGTTCATCGGTCAGGCTGTCCACCGCTTTTTTTACGGCCATCAGTTCTTTATAGTAGGTACTGTTTTTATCCACGACATCAAATGCCGGTGGGGGTTCGGGCATAAAGCGGCCGAGCGAGTCGATGACCATCGGCCGGATTTCGTTCCAGTGTGGTTCAAGTGCTGAGGTATAAGCCGGTGGCGTAGGTACCCATCGTCCGGGTGTACTGATCACTGTATATTTTTCGGCAGACCTGGTTTGGGCATAGTTATCTGCCTTGCTCCAGCGCATGATGGCGGCCGCAACAGAATCGGAAAACGTAATGGTGTTCTTTAATTCAGCCGATGGCATATTGAGGCTATCGGCCATTTGTTTGAGTTCATTATAATAGCCCATCATGCTGCCTTCGGGGAAGGTAACTGCATTGCCGATTTTTGTAAAGGCGAACAGTGCGGCCAGGTTATAGTTGATGGGTTTGCCTGCTTCTGGCTTGGGCATGACCGGTAGCTGGTTGAGCTGACCGGCAAGACTTGTAAAGCTGCTGTCGCCTGCTGCAATACACTCATATGCAGCAATATTGGCATAGGCATAGTTCCGGGATGCAATGATGGGTGGAAAATTGTTTTGCATCACCACATCATTGAGTTTTTTTACTGTCTTGCAATAAAGTACCGGGTCGCTGAATACTTTTTTATATGCATCCGGCGCTACCGCTGGCCTGCAAGCCATCAAAGCGGATACCAGCAGCATAAAGAAGCCTGTGAATTTTCTCATGTCAATAGTTGTCTAACCTGAAGTTTGTAAAATCAGGAATAAAGGTAAGTACATTTTTACAGGATGAAAACTCCTCAGGCGTATGTGTAGTGGTAACCACCACTACCTGCATCCCGGCCGCAGCGGCTGCTTCCACACCTTTGGGAACGTCTTCAAAGACGAGACAGTTGGCCGGGGAAACATTTAACCATTCGGCTGCCCTGAGGTAGGTTTCGGGATCGGGTTTACCGCGTTGTACATCATCGGCGCTTACGATGGTTTTAAAGTAATGGCGTATGCGCAGCGTATCGAGTGTGAGGTTGATATTAGGCATATTGGAAGCTGTTCCCAACGCCATAAGCATACCACATTCATGCTGTTGCCGTAAAAAGCTATCCAGCCCTGCAATGAGCTTGATGTGAGGCTGGTACAGGGTTCGGTACAAGGCTTCTTTTCTGTCGGAGAGCAGGCTGATAGTGGCCGCATCAAAATAACCTTCTCCAAAAATGCGGTCAAGCACGCCCTTATTACTGCCATATAACTGTTGCAGCAACTGCTCGCCCCTCATCGGATGACCAAGTTCTTCCATCATTTGTTCCCAGGCCCGGAGGTGGTAAGCCATATTGTTGATCATGGTACCATCCATGTCAAAAAGAAGTGCATTGAACATATTTTGCTACCTTTTATTTACCGCACAACAAATGTCTTTTTCTCCGGACCGACACCGGTAATTGTGAGGCTTTTCCAGTTTTTGGGTAAGGTGGATTTGATCTGGCGGATACCATCAGGGGTAATTTCGAGTCCGCCAAAACCCATGAGCAGGCTTTGCACAATCCCTCCTGCACCGGTGGCGAAGTAGGGATTGGTACCACCCTTGGTTTCGGCGATAACCCTGAATGGAGGGTTCAGGTTGGGGATATAAGCATCCTGAAACCAGTGATAGGCTTTCTCTCCGTCGCCGAGGCGGGCATATAGCAGACTGAATATGGCCTGGGTCATGGCCGGCGTACCCTCATTGGGGATGCGCGATTCATAATAAGCCAGGTCTTTCCGTACCATTGCCGGATCGGAAACTTCTTTGAGCGGGTAACTCAGGAGGTTGACATCCGCCTGCTTAATACCCTCACCTTTATAAGTAGCGTGTTCTTTTGTTGTGCCGTCAGGAAATTTAAGGATGGGGATATTATTGGCCACCAGCATCCAGTCTGCATTGGCCGGTATACCCAATACTTTTGCGGCATCTGTTGCACTTTTAAGTACCGATTTGGCAGCGGCATTGGTAAACGCATTATTGTCAACGTTTTCCGCCCATTCATCAGCAGCAACTACGTTTTTGATATCGTACTGTCCCGGTCCGTTACGCTCTACACGTGATGCCCAGAAATCGGCAGTGGCTGAAAGAATCGGCCAGCCTTTTTCACGGAGCCAGTTTTTGTCTTGTGTTACACAATAATAATTCCAGGCGGCAATGCCAACGCAGGCCGTAATATGGTGTTCAAACGGACCGCTCAATGCCCATACCGGTGTTTCTTCCACACCGGATTCTGCACTTTCCCAGGGAAACATTGCACCCTTATACCCTTTGCTGAAAGCATTTCTTCTGGCTGCTGCCAGGCGCTGAAAGCGATATTCCACCATACTTTTGGCGATTTCGGGGTGGAGTACCAATACAGAGGGGAACATCCAGAGTTCAGTATCCCAGAAAATATGCCCATTGTAGCCGAGGCCACTCAGCCCCATAGGCGAAGGGGAAAAAGCCGTGCCTTCGCGTGAGAAAGAATACAGGTGGTACAACATACTGTGTACATCCTGCTGGCTTTGCGGATCGCCTTCGATCTGTATATCGCTTTTCCAGAGTTCCTGCCAGGCTTGTTTGTGAAACTGCAGTAGCCGATCCCGGCCTTCCAGTCTTGCAAAAATGGTAAGCCGCTCGGCTTCATTAAGCGGATCGTCATGGTGAGCCGATGTAATGGAGGAACCGGCTATCGAGAAACGATAGGTTTCACCCGCCCTGATTTTACGTGCAAACTTCATCAGGTGCATATTGTTGTCCCACATTTCATGGATCACACGCGGTTCCTGACCGTGGGGCTCACCAAACAGAAAGGTGTTGGACGCACACATCAGGAGTTTGCCTGTTGGGCTTTTAGCCGCTGATGTCAGCAGGCTGATCACCACATGCGGACGATCAATTTCGTTATAATAATTCTGCACATCACGTAGGGCATCCGGTGCTTCCATTACACTGGCACTGTTGATGCTGATGTCTTTAAGTGCCGTTACCGATACATCCATCAGTACGGTAAAAGGCAACTGACGGAGCGCATAATAGGTATAGGAAACAGTGGCTTTGTCTCCCATGCTGAAGCTGGTGGTAAAGCTGGCTTCTTTCATGTTGAGCTCCTGTTTCATATTTTGAACATTACGGGCATCAATGCGGCGGCCGTCAATGTCAAGCGTCATATTAAGGAGATTGAAACTTTTGAGAAAGTTACTGACACGTCCCCTGCCATAAAGATCGTAAGCACCGGCCAGTACCACATCTTTTACTTTAAAGGGCTCAGGAGCGGATACTACCCCCAGCATACCGTTGGCAACGGTAACCCCGTAATAGCCCTGTGGCTCGATGTTGCCGGCATTGATGCGCCAGGGGTCAGGAGCCTGGGCTGAAACCCGCAGCAGCAGGGCGGTTGTAACAACAGTCAGTAAAATGTTTCTGAAGACCTGCATATTTTTATTTTTAAAGTTAAATCATTTCCGGTTATGAGGGCTGATACACCATCAAACGGGAAGTTTATAGCTGCCGCTGCATTATACGGGTTCAAGTATATAAAAGCGGTATGGTTCGGCTATAAAGTAAGTGTCATCGGCACCCACTTCATAATACTTCCCTTCCCAATGGTCGTAGAGGCGGGTGGGTACCGGATATTTCTCCTTAAAGGCATACCAGGTAAGCCAGGCCGGGGCATTGCTGTAATTAAAGAGGCAAAAGATACGCTGTTCGTTGAATGAACGGATAAAGCCGGCGATATGAATATTGTGCGGCTTCAGCCAGCTAAGGTTGTTGTAATCGGAGAAAGCGATGTTGCTCCTGCGCAGGGCAATCAGGCGTTTGGTGCCGTCAAATATTTTTTGCTCCGGGCTGCCGGGAATATAAATTTTGTCATTTTTCAGCCAATCAATCAACGGACGGTGCATCCACCTGTTGTCATAACTTTTGCCCGGATCGGTGGTATAGGAATAGTCGTTGGTGTAACCCGATTCATCTCCGTAAAAAAGCATGGGGATACCACCCATAAAAAAACTCTGGGCCTGCATCAGCAGTATTTTGGCAATAGCCCGCTCCACGGCTCCGGCATCGTTCTGCTGAAGGGCACTCTCCAGTCCGCAGAGTGAAGCAAGTGTACCGCTGATCCTGGCATCCTGTGTTTTGGGGTTTACCGAGAATAAGGCTCCGGTGGCAGACGATCCCTCAAAGTTACCTGAATAATAGTCTTTCAGGAATTTGCGGTGTTCATAAGGATCGAAACCGGCTGCGGCAATCATATAATCATCGTAACCCAGGCCAATATCATCATGACAGCGTGTATAGGTGATCCAGGTGGTGCCAATGGGCTTGGTGAGGATGGCATGCTGCGCTTCCAGCATCACCTGTACTTTGCCCGTGGCGAGTGCATCCCATTGCAGCGCCATATTGGTAGCACCATATGCAACATCACATTCTTTAGCAGCAAATGCACCCTTGCCAAAGTAGTTCATCACTTCACTCGGTGCTACAATGGCCTCCCCAAGAAGGGCCATGCCGGGGGCAGACACGCGCACACACTGGTGAATGAGTTGCAGCAGGGTATGCGCCTGTGGCAGGTTCTGGCAGGTGGTGCCGATCTGCTTCCAGATAAATGCCGGGGCATCGATCCGCAGGACATCCACCCCGAGATTGGCGTAAAAAAAGATGGCATCAAGCATCTCCACAAATACGGTGGGATTGGTGAAATTAAGGTCCCACTGGTAGTGGTGAAAAACCGTCATCACCCATTGGTTGCATTCGGGTATATATGTAAAACTGCCCGGTGCAGCTTCAGGAAATATTTCGGGCATAGTCCGTTCAAAAGCATCCGGCAGGCCACGGTCATGATACAGGTAAAAGTATTCCTGGTAATGTGCGTCTCCTGCCCTGGCCTTAGCAGCCCATTCGTGGTGATGTGAAGTATGGTTGAGTACGATGTCGAGCATCAGGTACATATTCCGGCGGCTCATGTCTTCCTGCAGTGCACGCAGATCATCGAGTGTGCCAAAGCGCGGATCCACCTTACGGAAATCGGATACGGCATATCCCCCATCGCTTTCGCCGGGCGGACTCTCAAAAACCGGCATCAGGTGCAAAAAATTTACCCCCAGTGTTTCGAAGTAATCCAGTTTCTTCCTGAGGTTGTTGAGGGTGCCGCAAAAGCGATCCACATAAAGGCTCATCCCGGTGATCTTATGATCAAGGTGCCAGTGACCCGCTTCCTTTTTAATGGCGTCCTGCTGGTGCAGCCTTGGCGCACGGTTCAAAAAAGCATTGTGCAGCACAGTACTGAGGCGATTGAACTGGGTATCTCCGGCAGGATGGTTTTCGTAGAGTGACATATAGAGGCTGCGGATGCTGTTTGCCGCAGCAGAGAACCGCTCTGTAAACAGAGCAGTATCCGGTGCATTTACCGGAAAGTCTGGATATGTTACTGTATCTGACAGCATAGTACTCAATTAAAAATCTGGTTGTTGAGGTGTACAAAAGCTTCCATGGCACCCATATACTCACAAGTACGCGCACCTGCTTTGTTGCCATTGGCGATGATGCTTACCCAGGCTTTGGTATCCATGGCATGTATGGCTTCCAATGTTTTGTCGCTGAGCTGGTAGAGAACGGCACCTGTAAATGCGTCTCCTGCGCCCGTGGTATCCACAGGCGTTACAGGGATGCTTTGTACCTGCAGAATACTGCCATTATGGCCAAGCAGTGTGCCATCGCTGCCAATGGTGATGGCGAAGACCGCATTGGTTTTGTCAAGCAGTATTGCCGCGGCATCGTTTACTGAAGCCGCACCGGTAATGAGCATGGCTTCTTCATCACTGAGTTTAAAGAAATGACAATGCTGCAGGAAGAACCAGCTTTGCTCGGTAAATGTTTGTGTATTACCCGGGAAAAGCAGGTGGCGGTAGTTGGGATCAAAACTGATAAAGAGGCCGTGACGCATGGCATTGTCGAGCATGGTGCGGTAAGCCTGCCGGAGCGGACCGGGCAGGAAACCTGTAGCCGAACCAAAATGGACAATGGAAAATTCGGTAAGACTGATCGGGCTGGTATCCGCTTCACTGAGTTGCCCGTCCGCCCCGCGGTTAAATACAAAATCCCTTTCCCCGTTTTCCATCAGCGATACAAAGGCAAATGTGGTGAAATGGGTATCGGTCTGCAGCATCCACCGGGTAGATACCCCAAACCCCTTCATCACATCAATCAACTGCTGGCCGAAAGGGTCGTTGCCCACTTTTGCGGCCAGCTCTACACGGCCGCCCAGTGCAGCGATGGCTGCAGCCACATTGGTGGGAGCCCCACCGGGTTTCTTCAAAAAATGATTACCCTGGCTCAATGAACTGCCTTTATCTGTACAGATCATATCAATAAGGGCTTCGCCGATACATAATATTTTATTCATGAGCAGAGGTTTTATCCGTTCAGGGCAACCGGGTCTTCTTTTTTAATGCGTAAAGTCAGCAGCGCTGCAATGATTAAGAATACTGCGCCGAAGTAAATGGCATTGACAGGTTCCTTACCGAGGATGCCGTTGAAAATCTTTCCGAAAGTAAGGGAGTAGATAAACATGGGTATTACAATCATCATATTGATGATGCCCATATACACCCCATACCGTTCTTTGGGGATGCTGTTGACCACCAGTAAATAGGGTACCCCCATCATACTGGCCCAGGCAATCCCAAATCCGATAAGGGGAATAAATACCAGGTACTTGTTTTCTATGTGCGGGAAGATGAGCAGCGCCATTGCTGCAAGCAGCAGGCAGATGGCATGTACCAGTTTTGCGCCGTACTTTTTGGCATACCATACCAATATGAATGCAAATACAAACGTGATGATATTTGTCCAGCCACTGATGAGGCCGCCCCAGCCAACTGCTTCCTTATACATGGCATTTGTGGCAGAGTTATCGGTGGTTTTAAAAATTGATTTGGCGATGGTTAGGTCTTTATAATCCCAGTAACATTTAAGTGCAAACCATTGAAAAAGATAAACCAGGCCAAGGCGCCACATGTTGGGAGGCATATGCCTGAGCGCCTGTCCTATTTCGATAAACGGCGTAAACAGGTTGTTGGGCTTACCTTTCAGTTCCTGTAATTCCTCCGGGGTGGGTGGTATTTCGGGTGTTGTTTTCATGCTCCACCAGATGCTGGTGATGCTGCAAAAGGCACCGAAGAAGAAAGAGGCAAACACCCAATAGGGAATATTATTGCTGTTACTACGGTTAAAGAAAGGAATCAACTGGAAAAGAAAAAGCGATAGTGTGGCGAGGGTTTGCCCGAATCCGGTAAAAAAACTTTGGGCCAGAAAACCCGTGGGTTGTTGTGATTTGTCTAATTTATCTGCTACAAATGCCCGGTAGGGTTCCATAGCGGTATTATTGGCCGCATCAAGAATCCAGAGCAGGCCTACCGCCATCCACAGCGCAGAACTGAAGGGAAACAGAAAAAGACAAAGACTGCATAGAATGGCACCGGTAAGGAAGTAGGGTTTTCGCCTGCCCCAACGGGGATGCCAGGTACGGTCGCTCATGGCGCCAATAATGGGTTGTATCAACAATCCGGTAATAGGGCCGGCAATTTGTAAAATGGGCAGATCTCCGTTTTCAGCCCCCAGGAATTTATAAATCGGGTTCACCGCATTTTGCTGAAGGGCAAAACTGTACTGGATACCAAAAAAGCCCACATTCATATTGATGATGGACCAAAAGCTGAGCCGTGGTTTTGTCAGATGCATATAACAGTCGTTGAGTGGATATAATCCCGCTGTAATATAAGGATATCTTATAACTGGCTGAACAGCAAACGTTTGCGGAGTATTGCCCGCCAAAATAGTGGTTGAGCCAGATTTTGCTACTGTGAAATATGGGTTAAAACCCATCTCAGCGATGCTGTTTATGGATTTCCGGTTTATCTTGTCTCTCTTTTACAACTATTCTTTTGCCATATGCCATTCCTGTACCGCATTATACCGGTTCTGTTTTTCTTCTCCTGCCAGGGGCGTTCTCGTGCCGTATCTTCCCCGGTCAATGCGCCTGCAACGGTTCAACCGGCAGCATATTTGCCTTTTGACAGCAGCATCCGCACCATCCATGTACTCGTGGCGCTCTGCGATAACCGTTACCAGGGCATTGTACCCGTGCCGGCCAAAATTGGCAACGGGCAGGATCCTGCCAATAACCTTTACTGGGGCTGTGCTTTTGGCGTCAGGACTTTTTTTGCTGCCAGTGCAGATTGGGTATTGCTGCGTACCAAACGGCTGGACAGCATCAGGCTGCAACGGCTCGTGTTCCGGCACCGGCGTAGCGGGAGCTACCTGATCGCCGATGCTTATGATGGCCAATACATCAAAGCCTGTACAAACGACTTTTTGAAAAGTTGTGCCGGGCAGTTGAAAGATACCCTGCAGGCAGAGGGCAAAACGATTGGTATTCATGGTAATGCCCGGTTAGTGGCTTATACGGGTCATGACGGGTTGATGGACTTTACGTTGCCTCCGACTTTTGGCAACACAGACGGTAAAAAGCGCGATGCAATCATACTGGCTTGCATCAGCCGGAAATATTTCGGTCCTTTACTCGCTTCTACCCGGGCACGCCCCCTCGTTTGGAGTACGGGATTGATGAGCCCCGAAGCCTACACGCTGCATGCTGCTGTTGACGCCTATCTTTCCAATGCCACCCCGGCAGAAATCCGCAACCGGGCTGCCAAAGCCTATGCCCGCTACCAGCATTGCAGCGAAAAGGCAGCGATGCGGCTGCTCACCGGTGAGTGAAGATGAGTTGCTTTAGTATGCTCGTTTACAGGAAATATAGATGTTATCCAATCCCGGGTACACCTAACCTTCTTTTTCAGACCATATCCCTGATACCACCTGTCAGAGGGATTCATCGGTCTTTCTGCAGGGAATCAGGCAACTGGGCAGGTAGCCAAACTCTTTTTTAAATGAACTGGTGAAATTGCTGAAATTCTTATACTCCAGTAATGTTGCAATTTCTGATATGGTATAAACACCCGAAGCCAGCAGGTCGTGAGCAATGCGCAGCCGGTTTCGCTGGTGAAACTCTCCCGGGGTTATGCCATACAATTTTTTGAACAGGTTGAGCAGGCGTGTTCGCGACAGGCAGGCATACCGGCAGAGCCATTGAATCCCGGGAAAAGCTTCATGGTAATGCGATTTCAGGTATTCGCCGATGCGTACCAGCCGGTATTGCTCATCAACCTGCGCCGTTGTACCAGGCTGCCGGGTAAACACACTGCTGATAAAGCTTTCCAGCAACAGGTAAACCCGGCCATTGACCTGCCATTCTTCCAGGGCATTACACGGTGCTGTGCCGGTAACCTCATTGAACCATTGACATTGTTCCACACTAAGCCGCCGCTGGTTATTCCTGTTTTCTGAACTGTCGATATAATCAGAGAAAAGGCTGAACAGGTGATCGTTCCGGAGGAACAGGCTTAAATTCTTTTTACTGATGTATACCTTTAGTGCCCTGATGGATTTACCCGCCGGTAATAATATCTGCTCGGGCTGCCCTGTAGTACTCACCTGCACGCTGCCGGGTAAATTGCTGCTCGGTAATACTGCATCATTGATGACAGCGTTGATATTTTTAAAAACAATGAGCAGCCCGTCGTCTCTTTCTGCCCGGCGGTCAAATAAAATATCTGTTGTGGCAGTATAGTTGACGATCTGAAAAGAGATGCCCTGCTGTAGTTGCCGGAAAATGGAAAAGCCTTTAGCAATACCGGGGGGATAATAAATGGTATCGCCGGTATCGGCGATGTTGAGAAACCCGAGCAGGCTATTGCGGTATTGCTGCAGGTCGTGGAAAGCATAGCAGAAGTTTAGCATAGTGGTTGTTCTGTATGGTTATGATCTGAGTAGTTAACGCTAAAGATAGATAGGCCTACCTGCACAAATACGGCAATGATACAACACACGGTCAGCAATCCCGGTTTTTCACATCCAGCCTTTATCTTCCTGTTGCATATTACAAAAATATCACCAAATTAATCACCTGTACCCTTTTAAATGACAAAAAAAGTACTCTCCGGTCAGATAAATGTACTGGGCAGGGAACAGGGTAGGGGTATTGCAAAGTAATATTGTATTGACATCCGGCAGTAATTGCTGCCGGAATTTTTAACCTTTATAATTTCAACATGATGCGAAAACAAACCATTCGCCTTGGCCTTGCCATGGCAGCAACGATCACCTTTTTCTTTACCTCCTGCCGCAAGGCCGATGTGGCAACACCGGAGCAAGCCCCGGTACTGTCGGCCCAGGAGATGGAAGACCACACCACATTAACACCTGAACGTGTGGCTATCGTGGAAGCTTTCCGTACCACCCCGCGTACCGAAGCCATTTCCGTTTATCGTGGGTTCAGTATCAACTATGTAGGTACGGTCAGCGCAAGCGTTAAAGCGAGGATGAACAGCCAGATTGACTTCATCTTTACTTCAGGTGTAACCGCTACCACCATCAGCCGTATGCAAACCGTGCTGATCAATTGCGGTGTTATTTCAGGGGTACCGGCCAACCTGTTTTATACGGGCGGGCAGGTCTATATCACCGACCTGAATGCCTTTATGTATTATACCGGCCTGGGTGGCCCGGTTATCTTCCACGAATGTATGCACTATATGCACGACAGGTTTACCAGTGGCGGATTCAATAATGCCACGGTCAACAATTATTACATCAGTGCTTACAACAGGAGTGCTTATCCCCGTTCGGAATATGTATTGTACAACAGGGCAGAATATCTGGCCACTACTTCCGAGGCTTATTTCAACCCCGGCTCTACCTTCAGGGTACCTTATAACCGTGGGTATGTCAACAGCCGCGATGGTCAGTTTGGTGGCTGGCTGGCTGCAAACTATTAGTCGTACTTCACAACAATTATTGCGTAGCTAAAAATCAAAGGGCTGTTCCGGATCAGGAACAGCCCTTTATGATATATGTTTTGAACGTGTATGCTTATCATCAGCCCATAAGCTCTACGCTCCTGTTGATAAAGCTGGTCAGGTTATTGCCCTTCAGCAATCCCTGCGAAAGCAGCGCCAGATCAGCCAGGTTTTGTACCAGTTTTTCCTGTTTCGCCGTTTCGCTTTCTGCCAGGATATTCCGGTATATGGGATGATTGCCGTTAACCGTGAGGGTAACCTCATCGGGCATATTGGCATAAAATGCACCCATACCACCCTGCATCGCACCCATGTCTTTCATCCGCCGCATAAATTCAGGACGGGTGGCTATCACGGGTGGCGCGTCTGTACTCAACCCTTTAATGTCAACAGTTACATTCAGCTCGGGCATGGGTTTGCCGAACAGTTCTTTCAGTTTTTCTTCTTCTTCTTTGCCCAATACGCTTTCGCCACCTTCCTGTTTATCCACCAGGTTGTCGGCAATATCGGCATCTACGCGGGTAAAACTTACATTCTCCCATTTCATTTCCATCTGGTTGAGGAAACCGGCATCCACCATGGTTTCCATCTTTACCACAACATAGCCCTTGGCTTGAGCCTGCTGGATGTAGGCATCCTGCTGTACAGGATTGGTGGAGTAGATGATGACCTGCTTACCTGCTTTGTTTTTCTGGAGCGTTTCGGTGGCTATTTTATATTCATCAAGTGTGTAGAAGCGTTGCGCGTCTTCGCCGGTTGCACAAGCTTCCATAATCAGGAACTTATTGGCCTTGTCAAGAAATTTGTCTTCGGTCATCATCCCGTATTTCACAAAAAGCCCGAGGCTTTCCCATTTCTCTTCAAAACCCTTACGGTCGTTCCTGAAAATCTCTTCCAGCTTATCGGCTACTTTTTTTGTGATGTGGCTGTTGATCTTTTTCACATTCGGATCGCCCTGAAGATAGCTGCGGCTTACGTTAAGGGGGATATCCGGACTGTCAATCACACCATGCAGCAGCATCAGGAACTCGGGTACAATGTCTTTAACCTCATCGGTTACAAATACCTGGTTGCAATAGAGTTGTATTTTGTCTTTCTGTATCTCAAAACTCTGCTTGATTTTCGGAAAATAAAGTATACCCGTCAGGTTGAATGGATAGTCTACATTAAGGTGTATCCAGAACAGAGGCGTTTCACTGAAAGGATAGAGTTCCTTATAAAAAGCGGTATAATCCCCGTCGGTCAGTTCCGATGGTTTTTTGATCCATGCCGGGTTGGTATTGTTGACCTGTTTGTCGTCAAAAAAGATGGCCACGGGCAGGAAACGGCAAAACTTTTTAAGCATGGTTTCAATACGGCTGGCTTCGAGAAACTCTGCACTTTCTTCATTGATGTGGAGGATAATATCCGTACCACGGTTCTCACGGGTTGTTTCTTCGAGGGTAAATTCCGGACTGCCGTCACATTCCCAGCGTACAGCAGTACTATTTTCCTGGTAAGACAGGGACACCACTTCCACTTTGTCGCTCACCATAAAGGAACTGTAGAAACCCAGGCCGAAATGACCGATAATGTTGTTTTCGTTCTGCCCTTTGTATTTTTCAAGAAACTCTTCAGCACCGCTGAATGCCACCTGGTTGAGGTATTTGTCCACTTCTTCCGCAGTCATACCCACCCCGCGGTCGCTGATGGTGAGGGTTTTCTTCTCCTTGTCGATACGGATATCCACCCTGAGTTCGCCAAGCTCCCCCTTGGCTTCGCCGATAGAAGAAAGGGTTTTTAGTTTTTGTGTGGCGTCGATGGCATTACTTACCAATTCACGGATAAAAATTTCGTGGTCGCTGTACAGAAATTTCTTGATGATCGGAAAGATGTTCTCCGTCTGTACCCTGATATTTCCCTTTTGCATATTTGGTTATTGTTTGTACTGCGTTTACAAATGCAGTGCCATTGGGTGTATGGCTGACAAACTGGCAACACAGGGGTGTCCGGACTGCCAAAATATGGTATTTAACCCGTTGCCGGATGAATGGGTATGTCATTACTCTCCCGATACCCGCGCCTTCTCATCCTGCTACAGCCCCGGATATGAGACGCAAGATGGCCGGGCAAAGCCCGCCACCACGGGTTATTACCCCGCGGCATAAGATTCAAGACGACCCCGACGCAGTACTCGGTAACGAGTACTGAGCCTCCTCCTGATACCTGCCTCTTCTTATCATGCTACTCAATACCTGTATTTCAATGAACTTGTACACATCAACCACCAACTATTTTGATACACTAATCATAAAAACCTGCATCAGCGGAGCTTTTGTTGCGGCAAAACAATCGTTTTGGTGCTTTGCAGGTTGTTGGGGTTGCTGAAACACCGCCTGACAGCGTTTTATTTTGGTACTATGGCTGAATACCAACTATTTTGAGACACTACCCGCTGCACCACTGGCCCTTGCAT
>JAAFIK010000024.1 GCA_013298665.1 Chitinophagales bacterium | reverse complement strand
CATCCTGGGGCTGGAGAAGGTCCCAAGGGTTCGGCTGTTCGCCGATTAAAGTGGCACGTGAACTGGGTTCAGAACGTCGCAAGACAGTTCGGTCCCTATCTGTGATGGGCGTTAGTAAATTGAGAAGACATGACCTTAGTACGAGAGGACCGGGTCGTACGTTCCGCTGGTGTATCGGTTGTGCCGCCAGGTGCAATGCCGAGTAGCTACGAACGGCAAGGATAAACGCTGAAAGCATCTAAGCGTGAAACCTTCTTCAAGATGAGTTTACTTTTAAGGGTTGTCGGAGACTACGACGTTGATAGGCTGCAGGTATAAAGGTGGTAACATCAAAGCCGAGCAGTACTAATTGCCCGTACGCTTTATTTTTTATTTCAATCTTTCCACAAGAAAGATGAAGTAGGCTCGGATTTACAACTTTCCCAATATGTACATTATTATCATTCATTCATTTTACGGAAAGATGTGTTATACACATCAGGTATTCGTAAAATGCTGAATGCACATTCTTATGGTGGTTTTACCGAGGGTGTTCACCTCTTCCCATTCCGAACAGAGAAGTTAAGCCCCTCATGGCCCATGGTACTGCACAAAAATGCGGGAGAGTAGGTAGCTGCCATATTTATTGGAGCCCCAACGTAAACGTTGGGGCTTTTTTTATGCCCATACCCCTAACCAATTTCACAACAGCAAAATTCGGGTTCTACCCAAGTTTCTTAATCGTAAAATTGGCCTGATGCTGTGGCAGGAATTTGAAAACCTCCGGCTGAGGCAAAATGCGCAGTATTTTGCCTCAGGATCCGACAATAAATGCCGGATACAGACCATAAGCATCTGAGGTTAACCCGGGTTTCGCCCTTTGGGTTTAAAGCTTCGACCCTTCGGGCTATACATGCCGATCATCGAATTGTTGCAGTTTTTGTACCCAACTGCAAAGCCGGGATTCCCCCAAGATTGTACCAACTGCAAAATCAGGATTCAAAAAGCAACAGAACAGCATCAGTAGCCGGATATTAGCAAATAGCCCTTCCCATTTACTATTGTAAAATTTATGATTAGCCAGTAGTCTTTTGTATAATGAATGGCTCAGGTTGGTATTGTTGCAACCAGGCAACAGGCCGCCTATGTTGCAACCAGCGCATGCCACAAAAGTTGTCACCAAAAAAAGAAAGGCCCGAAGGCCTTTTCTTTGATTCTCACAGGAGATTTATCGGATGTTAGGTTTGCAACGGCCACACTTCCGTGTATTCCCTTATATTGGTGCAAATTAATCAATGCTACTACCTTAAAACACGTTTTTTTCTCATGAATTCATGGGATTTTTCCCATCTTTTTATCAATTATTTTTTGTATATGCCACAATAAAAAAGGCGTATGCAACACGCATACGCCTTTTTTATTGAACCTGTGCGTTATTACTGGCCACCACCCATCATCCGCATCATACCGCCGCCGCCACGTTTATTGTTTTGTGGACGCTGCCCCTGAAATTTTTGCAACCGATAAGTTAATGTCAGCATAAAATAACGCGTAAGCCGGTTGCTCCGGGTATCGGTAATGGCATTGGCATTTACACTTCGGTTTACATTGGTATTCTGGTTGAAAAGATCGTAAGCCGACAACCGGATGATCCCATTTTTTTTCTTGAATATCTGTTTTTCAACTGAGGTGTTCATTATGGCAAGATTACGGCTCACAGTACTTGCCAATCCTTTATTAACGGTGTAATCAAAATCGTATCGTAAAACCCATCCTTTCGGAATATCAACACTTGCATTAGAACTGAATGTCCAGGCAGTAGTATTGCTGTTTTGCAATGAAGTATTGGGTGTACCTCCGGGCGTTTTATAGCGCACATCATTAAGACTATAGCTCATGCCTGTACCCAGTTGCAGCCACTCCTTATAGTTGTACTCAAAATTAAAACCCTGGTTCAACAACCAGTTCTGGCCAATATTCTTTGCGCTATCCACGAGATTGATATTGTGGTTGTAATTGGCAATACCGGTAAAAGTAATTACGTACTTCCTGTTTTTATAGGGCTTACTGAAAGTATAAAATCCATTTGCATTATAGTATCCGTTAACATTTTCCGGTATGGTCAGTTGTGCTCCCGTACTTCCCCTGCGGATAGTATTGTTAACGATCT
This sequence comes from Chitinophagales bacterium, assembly GCA_013298665.1. Classification (GTDB taxonomy): domain Bacteria; phylum Bacteroidota; class Bacteroidia; order Chitinophagales; family Chitinophagaceae; genus Ferruginibacter. The sequence goes on along the minus strand of JAAFIK010000024.1, from coordinate 69,011 downwards.
GGTTTTGCGTAGCGGTAACAGAAAAATTGGTAAACAAAACCTTCCCACTGATGAAGTTAAAGTTGTTGAATGAAAAATTTAGTGTGTGGTTAATGGAAGGCTTAAGATTAGGATTTCCCCGGGTTACAAATTGCTGGTTACTGATGTCAAGTACATCCTGCAACTGACTGAAAGTAGGCTGCTGGGCGTTTCCCCGATAACTGATATTCAGGCTCTTACTCCGGGAAAAGTTATATACAAAGCGCGCTATCGGGAATACATTTACCCGCTTGATGGACTTATAGGCACTGTCTTTGGTAATTGAGTTACCCCTGAGGTCAACCGGCTGAAGGCTTAACCCGAGGGTATAATTATATTTTTTCTGAGTAGTTCTTACAGAAACACCAATCCTGTTATTGTAGAAATTATTTTCGTAATCATTGGAAAGAAAATCAAGGAAACTTTGCGCGCCGGTTAATGGATCAACCGTATAAGTCTTCTTGTCGTTTCGGGCATAATTCATATTGTGTGAATAACGGATGTCCAGTATACGATATTTACTCAACGGCTCAGAATATGTAAGGCTTACACCGTAGTTATGGTTATTGTTTTGCTGATTGATGTACTGGTACTGGCTGATGGTTCCGGGATTTCCAATATAGTTGATGGTATTGTTTTTTACATCCTGTTCAGTATTGTTCTCAGATGTACCAAGTGTGAGACTGGCCGAAAAATTACGTCCTCTTTTTCTGAATTTGTGATTGAAAAGAATATCCGAACTGAATACCGGGTTTTTTGAAGACGATTGGTTGATGTTGCTGCCGTCACTGGTCTTTACCCCATTACCATTGGCATAATTAAAAAGGGTACGGTTATCAGTTTCGCTTGCACCATAATTGATACCGGGACTGATTTTGAGGTAATTAAAGGAGTCAATATTATACTCCATATTGAAATAAAAACGGTGATTATCTCCCCGGGTACTGGCATCCGCATCCTGTACATTGGTAAAACTGGTGTTCTGAAAAAAATTCTGACTGGCTGTGTTTTGCAGTGTCCGGTTGTTGCGGTGCGAATAGGAGTAGCTGCCATATACATTTATCTTTTTGCTCCATTCAGCACGATAATTAAAGCCAATCGCATTGGTAGCGGTAATACCATTGTTATTATTCTGCCCGTTGTTAATGAATCCCTGGTCGCCGCTCGACATGGCATTCGTAATACCACTTGCTCCTCCCAGGTCATTCATCATCCCCTGTCCGGTACGCATCATCGACCCCACGCCGCGACTGGTACTCATACCACCACCATTATTGCCAAAACTGAACAACGATTGATTGGTATTATTGCTGTTGCTGAATAATGATATCTGCGTGCTGTTGTTAAAGTAGTTGCCATTAAATGATGCCAGGTAACGATCATCTGTACCGCCGCCCACAGATGCCCGGCCAAAGTACCCCCTGTTTTTATCTTTTTTCAGTTGAAGGTTAATGACTTTACTTGGCTCTCCATCTTTTATTCCTGAAATATTGGCCTGATCACCATAATCATCAATCACCTGTACTTTATCAATAATGTTTGCCGGAAGTTCGCGTGTAGCTGTTTTTACATCGCCGCCAAAGAAATCCTTACCATTTACCTTTACTTTGGTTACTGATTTACCATGCGCGGTTACATTACCGTCTTTGTCAACCGATACCCCCGGCAGCTTTTTCAACAGGTCTTCAGCACTGGCATTTTCCTTGACCTGGAATGAGGCTGCATTATATTCCACGGTATCCTCTTTAATAACAATGGGAGCGGCCTGCACCACCACTTCGCCAAGCAATTTGGCCCTGTCTGCAATGATGATATTGCCCAGTGCGATTGCTTTTTCGGGTTTAGTAACGGGTACATACTTCGCCACCGGCTGATACCCCATATTGCTGATCACTACCGAAAAGGGGGATACCGGCACAGTGGCGAAACTAAACTCCCCTTTTTCGTTGGTAAATGTATAGGTTGTATCTTTCGGATTGCTTTTTATGACCAGTCCTACAACGGCACGGTCTACAGGTTTTTTGCTGGCAGAGTCAGTTACAACTCCTTTAACCTGTGCCGCACAGATACCCGCAAGGAGTAAACAGAAAGAAATAAAGAATATTTTTCTCATTGTATCAGTTGTTTTACGAAATCTTTCGTGTAAAAATAGGTATCCTGCCGTAAACTCGTGACTATTTTCTGGATGGATGGCGGGGGTATCAAAAAAAATTAACAGATTTTATAAATACCTGCCAGTGGGTATGGCGGTTCACCGGCAGTTTGGTATCTTTCACCACCACGATTGTAAACGCAGTAGACAATATTGTAGTTGAGATGCTGACGGCAAGTTTTGCTGTTCACCCAATAAATGATATATGACAGAAATGGTATTACTTGATGTGCCGATTGAAACTTCATGGGTAAACGACCATCGGAGTACATTCTTTATTATAGTTGCCCTGGTTGCTTTGATTGCCCTGGCAGCACTTTTTATTTACAGGCGGCGGCGGGACAACAAAAAATAAACAGCCGCGTTGCCATCAAAATCAGTAGTATGGATATCTGGATTGCTATGGCTGTTGTGGTATGCTCAAAATTATTATTATTGCAATTTTTCCGTCAGGAAAAACTGCATGTTTGGCTGACAGGAGCTTTGCTTGGATTATTTTGTTTTTCACTGTTTGCACTGGCTGAAGAAACCTTTTATAATCGTTATTATGTATGGATAACAGGATTACTCTTACTGGCTATTGAAGCTGTGGGCTACCGGCTATTCCTGAAAGGGAGCTGGCAACGGTCGGCTACGGCTGCACTGGCCACTAACCTGCTCGCCTTTATCATATCTGCATTGATCCTCTGGATACGCAATAAATACTTTTAATAAGCAAATGGTCAATACTATGTTCTTAGTGCTGCTGGATAGTATCAGCCCACTCACTTCCGGAATATTCCTGCTCCTTTCAGGCCTGGCCATCACGGCTATTGTGTTACTGGTGCTTCTTTTTATCCGGCGAAAGAAAAAGCATAACCACTGATGCCCTTCTATGCTTACTTTCTGCTTACGCTGCTACTGGAACTTCCAATAGTATTGCTTTTTTTTAAAAAAGACCGCAAACATGTATTGCTTAGCGGTTTTTTGCTGAACCTGTTTACCTGGCCCCTCCTGCATGTATTGCTTTTTTATACTGCCATTGATATCAACCTGCTGGAATGTGGCGTGTCTGTGGTAGAAGGGGCAGGGTATTATTGGCTATTGCATTGCCGCTGGCAAAAGGCTTTTGGTGTTGCTTTCCTGGTCAATGCGTTCAGTTATGGAACAGGACTACTGCTGAACCATTATATTTTCTAAACAGTCAAAAGGACTACCCGATCAATTGTATCGTGTACAGTGTGCTGATTATTCGCGTATCTTTCCTTATACAAATGACTGCAATTCATCAGAAATATCAACACCCCCTGCTTTGGGGTCTACTCCATGGGCTCAATGATTTTACAGCCGGTTATATGATTTCGGCTTATGCCTATGCGCAGGATGCACGATCTGCCTTTCTGATACTGATTATATATGCAATACTTGGTTTTGGGGGACAATTACCGGTTGGTTTTATTATTGACCGCTACCGGTTACTGAAGCCCTTTGCGCAATTGTCATTACTACTGTTGTTACTGGCCTCCCTGGTTTACTTTGTTTCACCAGCCACGGGTATTGTACTTTCGGGTCTTGCATCGGCCTGGATACATGTGACGGGTGGTGCTGTGTGCCTGCGGGTACATGAAGAAGAAAATACCCCGATTGCGCTGTTTACGGCACCGGGTGTACTCGGACTCACCATTGGTGGTCTGGCCGGTACTATGGGCACATCTTTACTCCTGGTGAGTATTGCCGGTACAGTATTGTTGGGGGCGTTGATTTTACGCAGACCTTTACCTGTGTACAATCTGCCACAAAAAAAAGAAGCCGTATTGGATACCCACGATTGGGTAATGCTTGGATTACTACTGGTCATGTGTTTCCGATCCTTTTTGTACGACGTCATTAACCAGGTGGGTGCGTTGCGGGAAGAAGGTCTGGTTATCATTGGCATCAGTGCTTTTGCCGGTAAGCTTATCGGGGGGCTGGTAGCCGACCGGGTTGGCTGGAAAAAATATACTTATATTACGCTGCCATTGGCATTCATCCTGTTCCAATCAGGGAAGGACAATATTTATGCACTTGCTTTTGGCATTGCCTGCCTCCAGAGTTCTGTTCCCATTACCTTATTGCTGATGAGCAGGAGTCTGCCCTTATATCCGGCTACTGCTGCCGGATTGAGTTTGGGCACCAGTGTGGCACTGGCGGGATTTCCATTGTATATGATTGCCCGTAAAGAAACCGTACTGCATTGGTTTGGTAATTATTGGATCAGTGCAGCCTATTTTGCATTGCTGCTTGCTGCATGGTGGATATTGAGTAAAAAGATACCTGTCCATCGTCGGTAGCCAAAGCCTAATCCCTCAGGAACCGGGAAAATTGTGTTGACTACCCGTTGGCCTACTGTACCAGTACCAGCTTAACCGGTTTCAGCCTGTACGTTATGCTGAGGATACCACCCTCTTTGGTATTTTGCTGAAGGGGTACTTCACGATTCAGGCTGATGTCAAGTACGATCTTCTTGCTTTTTTGTTTTTTCATGTCTTCCAGGGGAATAGTAACCGTATTAAAATCCGGATTAGCGGAATTGACGGTGTGTACAATGGTGAAGCTGGAGTCTGTAAGTGAACTGCTGATACTGATTTCATCACCCGTTTTTAAGCCTGTAGTATCAAAGACGAGCCGGAGGGGGCTTTGTGTGGAAGCTTCGGCAGGCCTGCTTTGGAGGCCGATCCTGTCGAATACGAATGTATTGCGGAATGTTTTGTTGCTGATGTCTGTAAATTCCCAATGATGGCTGCCAAAGAAACTGCCTACAGGCTTAGCTGCTTTATAAAAGGCTCCACTCAGGCCTGCGCTGTCAACCCTTATCTTCTGTCCGTCAAAACTGACGCCGCTGGGTGGATTGAGTACAAGGGTGGTGCCATTTTTACCACCAAAACGAAATTGCGCATAAACCTCTGCCGTTTCGTCGCCCTCGGTATAGTTGATGCTGTATTGCTGGTAAATGGTTTCGGGCGCAACGTCTTTGCTGTTGCCGATTTCGTTACTGGTACACCCCCCTGTAATGACCCAAAACAGGGTGGCGGCGAAAAAACTGCGGTATTGCATAATGCTTGCTATATTACGATTTATACTTTTTGATGATCAACGACCCTCAAATATAGCGTATTGGTGCAGGCAGAAGTCCCAAAATCACCTTCCCCGCATCCCAACATATATTGTACCTTTGCCTCCCTGCCATTTTGGCCAGTCTTTGAAACGGCGCACCATATTTGACAGGGTAAAAATCAAATATTTATCATTCATTAACAATACCCTGTAACACGGAATTTTATGTTAGGCTTCATATCGAAACTATTTGGGGGCAATAAAAGTGAGAAAGACGTAAAACTGATTATGCCGGTGGTGGATAAAATCGGTCAGGCTTTTGCACAACTTCAATCGCTCAGTAACGACGATCTGCGTAATAAAACCCAGGTATTCAAAACCCGTATCCGCGAACATTTAAAGGCCATTGACGCCGAGATTGCCGCTAAAAAGCAGGCAGCGGAAGACCTGCCATCTACAGATATTAATGGCAGGGATATTATTTACAAGGAAGTGGATACACTCAAGAAAGACCGCGATAAGCAAATCGAAGTCGTTCTTGACGAAATTCTGCCGGAAGCCTTTGCCGTGGTGAAGGAAACCAGCCGCCGGTTTAAGGAAAATGAAACGCTGGAAGCTACGGCAACCGACCTTGACCGGGATCTGGCTGCACGTAAGGATAATGTACAAATTGCCGGTGATAAGGCGATATACAGCAACAGTTGGATGGCAGCAGGTGGCCTCGTGAAATGGAATATGGTGCACTATGATGTACAGTTGATCGGTGGTAATGTACTGCACCAGGGTAAAATTGCTGAGATGGCTACGGGTGAAGGTAAAACATTGGTGAGTACCCTGCCGGCATACCTCAATGCGCTTGCCGGGGAAGGGGTGCATATTGTAACGGTAAATGATTACCTCGCGCGCCGGGACAGTGAATGGAATGGCCCCATCTTTGAATGGCTGGGGCTGCGGGTAGATTGTATTGATAAACATGAACCCAACAGTGATGCCCGTCGCAATGCCTACAATGCAGATATTACTTTTGGTACCAATAATGAGTTTGGCTTTGATTACCTGAGGGATAATATGGTGCACAGCCCGGATGAAATGGTGCAGCGTAAACACCATTTTGCCATGGTGGATGAAGTGGATAGCGTATTGATTGATGATGCACGTACGCCATTGATCATCAGCGGGCCGGTAGGGCATAATGACAATACGCAGCAGTTTTTTGACCTGAAGCCAAGGATTGAAAAACTGGTGGAAGCGCAACGTAAGGCCACCAATACCTTCCTTATAGAAGCAAAGAAAAAGATAGCAGAAGGTAATGATGATCCTAAAGAGGGGGGGCTTGCCCTGATGCGTGCCCATCGTGGTCTGCCCAAAAACTCTGCATTGATCAAATTCCTGAGTGAACCCGGTATTCGGGTAAAACTGCAGAAAAGCGAAAACTATTACCTCGCTGATCAGCAGAAGGAAATGCCCAAGGTGGATGCAGAACTCTATTTCCACATTGATGAAAAAAATAACCAGGTAGATCTCACCGATAAAGGAATTAACCTGATAACCCGTTCAGGAGAGGATCCGGAGTTCTTTATCCTGCCGGACATCTCCACAAGGCTGGGCGAAATTGAGAAAACAGACATGAGTGTGGAGGAGAAGCTGCAACGCAAGGAAAATCTCCTCAATGAATACTCGGTTAAGGCAGATCGTATCCATACCGTGCAACAGTTGCTGAAGGCGTACACTTTATTTGACAAGGATGTTGAGTATGTGGTGCTGGACGAGCAGGTGAAGATTGTGGATGAACAAACCGGCCGTATCCTTGATGGTCGCCGGTACAGCGATGGGCTGCACCAGGCAATCGAAGCAAAAGAAAATGTTAAGATTGAAGCCAGTACACAAACCTACGCTACGGTAACCCTGCAAAACTATTTCAGGATGTACCACAAACTTGCGGGGATGACGGGTACTGCGGAAACGGAGGCCGCTGAGTTGTGGAGCATCTATAAACTGGACGTGGTAACGATACCAACAAATATCAAAGTCATACGGAAAGACGAGCAGGATCTTGTCTATAAAACCAAAAGGGAAAAGTATAAGGCTGTGATTGATGAAGTTGAACGCCTGCGTGCACTCGGACGCCCTACCCTGGTGGGAACCACAAGTGTGGAAGTGAGTGAGTTACTGAGCCGTATGCTGAAGCAAAAAAATATTCCGCATAATGTACTCAATGCCAAGCAGCACGCTAAGGAAGCCCAGGTAGTTGCCGAAGCAGGCCTGGCCGGAGCGGTTACCATTGCCACTAATATGGCCGGCCGCGGTACCGATATCAAACTTGGTCCTGGTGTAAAAGAAGCCGGCGGCCTGGCCATCCTCGGTACAGAACGCCATGAAAGCCGCCGTGTTGACCGCCAGTTGCGTGGTCGTGCCGGCAGACAGGGTGATCCCGGAAGCTCGCAGTTCTTCGCCAGTCTTGAAGACGACCTGATGCGCATGTTTGGCAGTGAACGTATTGCCGCACTGATGGACAGGATGGGATATAAAGAGGGCGAAGTGATTCAGCACAGTATGATCAGCAAGAGTATTGAACGCGCCCAGAAGAAAGTGGAAGAGAATCACTTTGGTACACGTAAGCGCCTGCTCGAATACGATGATGTGATGAACAAACAGCGTACGGTGGTTTATGGCAAGCGCAACCATGCACTGTTTGGTGAGCGGCTGGCACTTGATCTTGATAATGCTTTCTACTCTGTGGCAGAAGGGTTGATTAACTCCTGTAAAGAAGGTAATGACCACGACGGGTTTACAATGGCCACCATAATGACCTTTGGGATTGATACCCGGATTACCCCGGAACAGTTGAGCGGGGAAGATGTGCCTGTACTGGCAGAGCGCCTCTATAATGAAGCCGTACAGCAGTACCAGCGGAAATCACAGGGCATCATCAATATGACCCAGGCTCGGATTAAAGACATACGCAAGGAGCAGGGTCAGCATATCGAAAACGTAGCTGTACCGTTTACCGATGGGCGTAAGCAGATTCACGCACTGGCCAACCTCGACAAATATCTTTCCAATAACGGGCAGGAACTGATTAATGCACTTGAAAGAAGCATTACCCTTGCATTGATCGACGACGCGTGGAAGGAGCACCTGCGTGCAATGGATGATCTCCGCCACAGTGTTCAAACAGCGGGTTATGAGCAGAAGGATCCCCTGGTGATTTATAAGATTGAAGCCTTTAGCGCATTCAAACAGATGGATGACGAGGTGAACAAAAATATCGTCAGTTTCCTATGTCATGCCAACCTGCCGGTAGAGATCAATGACGGCGGCGGGCAGATACGTGAAGGACATGAACAAAAGACCGATATGAGCCGGATGCGCCAGCGGAAAGAAGTTTTTGCGGGTGGTGGTGATCCGGGTGTCATTCCCCGGGAAAATGATTACTACGATCCTTCCACGCCGGTGAAGCAGGAGCCAATCCGGGCAGAGAAAGTACCGGGTAGAAATGATCCTTGTCCCTGTGGCAGTGGTAAAAAGTTTAAACAATGCCATGGTAAGGAACTGTAGGTGAATACCGGACAGCGGTTTGATTGGAACGTTACCGAATCACTTATTCCTTTATGACCACTTGTACAACAGCACACTACGGTTTTCCTGAATTGTATATTATTCATAACGCCCACTTCTGTGGGCGTTATTGTTGATCAGCCCAGGTGCATATCCACAATGCCATTCTTGATGGCAAACAATACCAGGCCAGCGGTATTACGGCACCCCGTTTTGAGTAAAAGATTATTCCGGTGACCATCTACCGTTCGTTCGCTGATGAAGAGTTCCGCTGCGATTTCGGGAGAGGTATATTCCCGGCAGATCAGCCGCAAAATTTCCTTTTCTCTTGCCGTTAGTTCATCAGCAATGTTGATACTGAATTTTAATCGCTTTCCCTGTACATGATTGTGCATCGCACGTATGGTGTTTTCATTAAAATAGTAATCGTGGGTAATAACAGTATTGATCGCTTTCTCCAGCTCTGCCGGTTGTGCATTTTTAGCCAGGTATGCATTGGCGCCTTCTTCTATCAGTTTGTTGATGTATTTGTCCTCTTCGTGTACAGTGAGGATAATGTTTTTGATGCCGGGGTACTTCAACCTGATCTGCTTCATCGTTTCTATGCCGTTGAGGCGGGGCATATTGATATCGAGTAAGGCAACCTGAATGACCGTATCTGCACTGGCCAACTGGTTTAACAAATCTTCTCCATCTTCAGCCTCAATCGCTACACACACATTGCTGAATGTGTTCAATAGTGAGATAAGTCCTTTACGGAACAATGACTGGTCGTCTGCTACAGCAATTGGTATCATGGTATGGTATTTTGAGATTGGGGAATGACAATGGTACAGGAAAATCCACCACCGGGTTCAGATTGAAAGCGGACGGTACCTTCCAGCAATATAACGCGGCTTTCGATATTTTTCAGACCAATACCTTTTTGTAAGCCGGTGTTGGCGATACGGGTACCCACACCATCATCTGTGTACACCAGCTTTAAGCTGTCTTCTTTTTGGGTGATGGAGAAACAGATGCTTTTGGCCATGGCATATTTGATGCTGTTGGAAGTAAGCTCCTGTATAATGCGGTAAATGGCAAGGGCCGCATTGGGTTTTATCCTGTCAATATTGCTGCTGCTGTTAAATTGAACTTCTATAGCCGATAACCGTGCAATTTTATCAAAGTGCTGTTCAAGCGCATGGTAAAGCCCGAGCAATTCAAGCTCAAATGGAATGATGGAATGAGCAATGCGCCGGACACCATCAATGCCCATGGTAATGAGCTGGTGATTACTTTCCAGTATTTCTGCTGAGATCGTGCTGCCCGGTTGAAGCTGGCTGACAGAGAGCGATAATGTAGAAAATATACTGCCGATTTCATCGTGTATGTCTTTGGCTATACGCATACGTTCACTTTCAACAGATTCAATATTGCTCAGCAGCAGGTTTTTCTTATGCTGTGCATCAAGCCTGAAAAGTTCCTGTTGCTGGAGCGTCATCCTTTTCCGGTAACGGATAAATGCAAGGATAAAACCTCCGGCAATGATGAGGATTGCGAGTACTGCGGTAATGATGCCAAAATAGAACTTTATATTTTCTTTTGTTTCCATAAACCCACTGCTATGAGCAGATATAGCAATACAGCTAATGTAGTATTTAATATCCATACATTCACCCTGAATGCCGGGGATAGCCGTATAATATTGGCTCCAAGGGCGAACAGGAGTATTGATCCTGAGAAATAGATGAGCAGACCGGCAGTAATGAAGTGCCGCGAGGAATTTTTTGCAGGTTCATTGGGCACAAGTGAAACGGATTTGACAAACCAGGATGCCGACAGGAAGATAAAAATAAGGGCTTCTACAGAACGGCTGTAACTGTTGAATGCAGTTGTCTTTTCAATGAAGAGAGAGTTGAAAATACTGAAAAGCGGGAAGGCCACAGCCAGTATAATAAAAAAGACACGGTGCAGGAATCCCCTGAGTAACGCATAATAATAAGCGAACAGACACAGGAATTCAGGCACCGTGTAGATGTGCAGTATGACAAGGTTATTTTTTTTTTGCTCCCAGAACTGGTACGACAGCCACTGGGTGATAATTGTTAGTAACAGGTAAAGTGTGATCGCTTTTAATTCAGGGGGATATCTCCTGAAATAACGGACAGCGATGCCAAAGGGTATCAAGATTACCCAGGGTGTATACCTGAAAAGGATATCCTTCAATTGATCCATAGCAACTTGTGATTCTTATCTGTAAAAAGGTGATTGGTCATAGCCGTCTATTCACCAAGGAGTACACTGCCCACAGCACAGGTTGACGGGCAAGGGTACGTAAAATCGTAACAACCGCTCACCACTTCTCCGGGTTCTTCCAATCCATCTGCACCGGGCAGACCTTCTGTAAAATACTGGGTAAGGTCAACACCTGCTTGTAAGGGTGGTTTGCCGAGATCGGTGTTCTCTTCAAACCCGGCTACGCCAACCAGGATCAGGCAGGTAATGTCTTTCCCCTGGAAGCCCGAAGGTGACATCTTCGTAGCGGGCTTTCTGCCCAGATAAAAACGGACTGCATTCAGTTTGCCCTTACTGTTTTTACCCAGTTCTTCAATTACGCTTTTCAACTCCTCTGCATCAACGGTAATGGCCTTCACGTAATCTTTTTCATTGGCATCCTCATGCATTTGCCGCCAGCGATCTGTATACTTAGCCGCTTCGTTTACATCGATTTTGAAAACTGAACTTGTCTGTTCCGGGTTGAGATGACCTGTTGCCATAAATAATTGTTTTAGTGATTTTAAGTAATTTTAACGGCAATATACTACCATATGCAGATTTTTTTGCAGGTACTTATGCCTATTTTGTCAAATGGGTATTTTTATCAGACTCCCGGGGCAAGGAGGTGGCCTGTGGGTTTCAGTAATAATATAGTGTCTGCATAACGGGTGCATTTCAATTTTTCGCAAGCTATCGGGCTTGTCCTCGCATGGCTGTAGTATTACTCCGACAGCTATCGGAGATGAAGCTACACTTGCCGAGCGGAACGCACGGGTAGTACAAAAGCTACATCAGTGCTGCCCTCGATTCCGATAGCTATCGGAAGGTTGTAATGGGTTTCGGGCCCCTTTTTTTTCTTTTTGGGGGAGCAAAAAGAAAAAGAATACATGATGTTGATGGTGATAATGACTACCTATACACAACAGTAAAGGCGAAAATTTGGAATACACCCCTGCATAACCCTATAACATTACTCCTTATATTTGTCCTAATCTTATCATCAGCGTGATTTATAAAATTCTTACGGTTGCGGGTCTTGCCACTTTTGAAGTGTATGCAGCTATCCCTACGGGGTTTGTCATGAATATGCCTCCCTGGGCCATTGCTTTTGCCAGTAGTGTTGGTGGCCTGATAGGAGCCCTGGTTTCTGCATTTCTTGGAGAGAGGATCAAATTGTTCATTGCACGCTACCGGAAACCCAGACCTGCAAAGCCCGGGAAAGATGGTTTTGTCCATAACATCTGGAAAAAATACGGTACCATCGGTCTTGGCTTGCTGGGCACCCTTACGGTAGGCGCTCCCATCAGTATCGCCATTGGCGTAGGCTTCAATGTTCCGCTGCGGAAACTGCTGCTCTGGTGCTGTATCGGTGTTGTCATCAGGAGTATACTCTTTACCTTTATCGGCCATTCTATCCTCCACCTGTTCTGACCAGGTTGGCATTGAACGTTAAAACTTACCGGAACCTGCTTTTGAATAGCGCCCGGGCATTACCTTTGCCACCAGCTATGGTACAAATTCCCATCATCAATCACTCCAACAATGCCCTTCCGGCTTATGCCACAACAGGTTCGTCGGGTATGGATTTGCGGGCATTTATCAACGCCCCGGTAACATTAGGTTCACTCGAACGTTTCCTTGTACCTACGGGACTCTTTATTGAATTGCCCCAGGGGTACGAGGCACAGGTAAGGCCACGCAGCGGATTGGCGGTTAAGCAGGGACTGACCTGTCTTAACTCGCCCGGCACTGTTGACAGCGATTACCGGGGTGAGATAAAGATATTGCTTGTAAACCTCGGTAAAGAAGCGCAGGTGATACACCCTGGCGACCGCATCGCACAAATGGTCATCCAGCGGGTAGTGCAGGCAGAGCTCGTTTTGGTACAACAATTGAATGATTCCGAGAGAGGAACCGGCGGCTTTGGGCATACCGGTTTGTTATAAAAATTACCCGGTCAAAAATAAATACAGTGATTAAACAAACAGCAAACATCCTCATGGTTATGGCAGTTATTCTGCTTACTGCCGGCAGTTGCCGCACCACCAGGAAAATCAGTAAGGTCATTGCCACTAAGGATAGCGTGGTCGTGATCAATACCACCGCGGCTGATTCAATTCGTTTAGTCAATGAAGTACTGGAAGGACTGCATAAGAATTATATTGATTTCAAAACCTTCTCTGCAAAAATAAAGGTGGATTATGAAGACAGTAAGGGTAAGCAACCGGATGTAAATGCATACGTCCGCATTTTTAAAGACAGCCTCATCTGGATCAATGTCCGCGCATCGTTTCTCGATATTGATGCCTTCCGTATCCTGATCCGCCCGGATAGTGTTTTTGTCGTGAATAAGCTGGATAAGGAAGTACAGTTCCGCTCATTGGATTACCTGCAGGATGTAACGCAGATCCCCTTTGATTTCAAAACCCTGCAGGATCTGCTGGTAGGCAACCCTGTCTTTCTTGATTCGAATATTGTGGCCTTCCGTAAAACGGAAAGCAAGTACCTGTTATCTGCCGTGGGGCCTTTTTTCAAACACCTGCTCACAATTTCCAGCGATAACAAAGCAGTATTGCATAGTAAATTAGATGATGTAGACCTGATGCGCAGCCGGACTGCTGACATTACTTACAGTGACTTTGAAACGCGGAATGGACCGCTGTTTGCCACACGCCGGGAGATTACGGTTGCTGAAAAAACACGTTTGGATATCCGTATGAATTATAAGCAATACGATTTTAACAAAGAATTATCAATTTCCTTCACTATTCCCAAAAGCTATAAACGGCGGTAAATACTATTTTTAACAATGACCGTACAATAAACCCGTATTTGGTTTGTTAACTAAATACATAGTTGTACATTTGTCTGACCCCCGTAAATCGAACACATGGTTAAAAACATTTTCACAGTTGTTATTTGTATCCTGCTGGCGGCTGTAGCCCTGGCACAACCCCAGAAAGGCCAGAGCAGGGAAGAACTGGAGAAACAACTCAGGCAGCTTAAGGCAGAAATTGCGGAACAGGAAAAGCTGGTAAAGGAAAATAATAAAACCACCACCGAAAGTTTAGTGCAGCTAAACGTTATTGACCGTAAGATGGGTTTGCAGGATCGTGTGATTGACAATATCGGCCGCGATATCAACCTGCTGGACAATAATATCTACAATTCCCAGCGTGACATCAATAAGCTCAAACTCATCCTCGATACCCTTAAGCAGGAATACGCAAAGAGTATGGTATATGCTTATAAAAACAGGAGTAATTATGATTTCATTAATTTTATTTTTTCGGCCAAAAGTTTTAACGATGCCATCAAACGCATTGCTTACCTGAAAAGCTACCGCAGCTACCGTGAGCTGCAGGGCGAAAATATCCTGCGCACACAGGACTTGCTTCGTCAGCGGATAGATGAACTGAGCGGTAATAAACAAAAGAAAAGTGTGGCACTGGAAGATAAGAACAGGGAGCTGGAAGAGATGGAGAAGCAGAAGGAACAGAAGGCAAGGATCGTGAGTACATTAAAAGCAAAGGGTAAAGAATTAGCCAACCAGTTAGCGGCACAGAAAAAGCGCGCCCAAAAAGTAAACTCGGCTATTGTTGCAGCCATCAAACGGGCACAGGAAGAAGCACGGCGGCAGGCGATAGCCCAGGCCGAAGAGAACAGGCGCAAGCGGCAGGAAGAAGATCGTAAGGAACGCGAGCGCCTGGCCGCGCTGAATAAAACCAACCCCGGAACAGGAACGCCTGCCACAACACCCATCAAGCGCCCGCCAACGGCAACGGTTGTACCCAGAAGAGATATACCCGAGCCCAACGAAGGACTGGCCGTAAATGTTAGTTTTGAAAACAACAGGGGTGGATTACCATGGCCGGTTGATCGTGGACAAATATCCCTCGGCTTTGGCCGGGGTAAATCAGACCTGGGGTATGATATTGATAATCCCGGCATCACGATTGCCACTGATGTGGGCACACCTGTAAAAGCTGTTTTTGAAGGCCTTGTTTCTTCTGTGGTCAACGTAGACAATATGCAGGTAGTGATTTTACAGCATGGCCGTTATTTCAGTACCTACAGCAACCTTTCCGGTGTAAGTGTGCAGCGCGGCCAAACGGTCAAGATTGGTCAGGTTCTGGGAAGGGTAATGGCTAATGAGGAAGGCGTGGGCGTACTGGATTTCATCATGAGTAACGAGAAAAGCAACGTGGATCCGATGCGCTGGTTGCGCCCAAGATAAACCCTTGCTACCCGGCAACCCCCATTGTCATTATGCGTATATTTGAAGCGGGTAATAACCGCAGATCCATCAATCAAACACAATATGACTGCAATGGTATGGGCATGGGCAAAAAAAATTGGTAAGGGTATCCTGTTGACCTATCTCTTGCTGTTTGTAGCATCCCGCTTTCTTCTCTCCTGCTTCTCTTTCAGGCTTTCACCAAAAGACATTGATAAAAATTTTACGGGCTTTGCACAGAAACCACTACAGCACCAGATCAGTACCGGTGGACGTACCATCAATTATGCAGAGATCGGGAATGATAGTCTGCCAACAGTGCTGTTTGTACACGGATCGCCGGGAAGCTGGAGCGCTTTTATAGATTTCATGAAAGATACGGCGCTGTTGCAACAAGTAAAAATGGTGTCGGTGGACCGGCTGGGGTTTGGCTATTCACATTTTGGTGAAGGAGAACGGTCGCTGGAAAAGCAGGCGGCCTGCCTCAAACCGATCGTGGCCTTGTATAAGGCCAATCATAAAAAGATGATCCTTGTGGGGCACTCACTCGGTGGGCCATTGATTGTACGGATGGCCATGGATTACCCGGAGTTGATAGACGGGCTGGTTATTGTTGCAGGATCTGTTGCCCCCACGCTGGAACCCAATGAAAAATGGTTCAGGATACCCATGGAATTTTTGCCTGTACGGATTCTCATCCCTTATGCTTTCCGCGCGTCTAACCGGGAAATACTTTACCTGAAGCCGGAGCTGGAAAAGATGATGCCTCTGTGGAAAAATGTCAAACAACCGGTAACGATTATACAGGGTGGGCATGATGTGCTGGTTGATCCGCGGAATGCTGCTTTTGCAAAGCAGATGCTTACCAATACCCCTGCAAAAATTGTATGGGTAGACAGCATGAACCATTTTGTACCCTGGAGTCACCCGCAACTGATCCGGCATGCTATTGAAGATCTGTTGAAACACTGAGCAGGAAACGGATAAAGAAAATTGCGGGACAAGATATCCCGCAATGCTATTGACTGTTGCTCAGGGGCAATAAACATTACTGCATCTGCCGCGTACACAATAGATACCCATTTCCTGGGAAGGTAATGGGCAACCGGAATTGCAGCAATTTGCCGAGGTTGTGCAGATGCCGTTTAATCCGGCGCAACCGGGGCCTCCTTCACGGATTCCGCCGAGAACGTTTTTCATGTCATCGCGGGACAGGCGTTGGCCAATGTGCTGATTTTTTGTCAACATAATCTTGCAGCAGTTTTATAGGTGCAAAAGCTGCCAAAAACTTTGGTGATAAAATGGAATACCCTTAAGTCTTTGCTGTTGTGGATTGTGATGCTTGTTATTATTGCCTGCCTGGTGGTGACTTTTCTTTGTAACGTGAATATAAAATTAGTGTTTTTCGCGCAAATATAATGGCAGATGTGTAATTGACTTTATAACCATACCCTGTGATGACTGGGTTACTGTATGGGGTGTTTATATTGCTGGTCTGTGAAAATGGCTCCCGGTAAAAGGAGCCATTTTTGAAATACCTTTCTTTATGTTTTGTGCAACTTAAAAATCCAGCCCCATACTTAAATACATCACCGGTTTGCCCCTGAAGATACCATCCATCGGCCAGCCTGCGTCAAACTTGAGGAAGTAGCCAAGGATGGTGCTGCGCGCGCCAAAACCATAACCGCCTACAAAAGGGCCAACCCCTCCGGCTTTTACTTTTACCTGTACAGGCGAAGTGCCATAAGTAACCTCTGGTCTCCTGATTTTACTGTAGGTGCCATTCCAGGCCGTACCAAGATCCACAAACTGGATGATCTGGAAATTGCGGATAAAGGCGTTATTGATTTGCCGGTTAAGAAAGGTGGCAAATACGGGAAGCCTGAATTCACTGTTCAGCACAATGGCATTGTTGCCACTGGCTACGTTCTGTATAAAGCCACGCATGTTTACGGCAAGGCTTTGGAAAGCGTAATCATTGTCCTGTGCGGGCGGGTTTTTAGTATTGAAGTATCGGTCAACAGTATTACCATTCCTGTCAATCTTTTGATTACCACCGAATTGCAGCCAGCTATCCACACCACCGAGGTAGTAAACCACTTTCTGGTTGCCCCAACTGAAATCGGCTGCAGCGCGTCCGGCCCAAATAAAATTGCGGTAAATGGGGTAATAGTACCTGATGTCTGCCCCCCAGTTAAACATGGTAGGGCCATCAGCAAATTTCACTTTGTTCATCTGGCGGTTCCAGTCGAAGAATACTTTGTAGCGCAGACCATTCCAGAGGTTCATCCCCACATTAAGGCTGTTGTCGTACACGTATTCGGCATGCGTAACCGAGTAAAGTGTTTTATCGTCCGGGAACTGGAGCGAAGGACGGTCAAAAGAAGAATACACAAAACGATCGGAACGGATACCGGTGCTTACACGGATACTCTTACTGGCATCGAATGGATAAGAAAAATTGATCTGGTAAAGGTTGGTATAGGTACGACCAGGTTCTGAACCACTGCGGTCAACCCCCTGCAATACATTGCGGTAGTAACTACCCCCCCAGTCGATCCGGCGGCGGTAATTTTGGTAACTGAGCAGCCACTCATTGTCTTTGAGGTTGGTGGACAGGCGGAAACCGCCGGTTATTTTCACATCTTCCATCAGTTCTGAAGTACCCAGCCTGATGAGGGCATTGAGGGGTGAGGATGAACCCAGTTGTATGGGGCCAGACCCACCCGCATAAGGCTGGTAGCGGGTGATGAGGATATTGTTGTTGAAGCCCGCACTGCCGGTTTCCACATAAAACTTGGGCGGCTTGTAATTGTAGAGCCTGGCTTTGGCGAGTACGTTTTCCTTCACGGGTTCGTCTGCGCTGAAGATCGCGTTGAGTTTATTCGCATTATCCGTCTTCTCATTGGCAAACTCATTCTGGAAAACGTCGTCCTGTTTTCTGGCGGAATCTCCCCCGGCAGCGGGCAGGTTACTCATGGCTTCACCCTTCGCCACACGATCGGCGGCAATCAGTCTTTTCATATAGGTGGTGGGCTGCGAACCTACATTGCGGCGGCGCAGGGTATTATCGTCGATCTTGAGTTTATAAAGTATCTTCTCATCACTCTGGCGGGTAACCTCACTCACCTGGTTGTTTTCACCGGCGATGCGAGATTCTGCCAGCGAGCTGGGGTAGTTGGTCAGGGGGAAGGTATAGGCCGAATCGGAGGAGATGGATACCACGGCAATAGAGTCTACATCGGTTTTGCGGTTGGCACGCAGGGTGCTGTCCACCTCTTTTGAAGAGGGATTGCGGAGAATATCATCGCCGATCAGGACAAGGGTATCCAACCCTTCTTTTTTAGAGGTGAAAAACCCGGCATAGCGGTTACCGATACCATTGAGGTCGCTTACAAAGGTAAAATGGTTCTCGTTGTATTGTGTGGGGAACCGGGCATTGCCAAACTTGAGGTTCGACAATTGGGTGACCTGGTTGAGTTCGGGTTTGTCGCCAAAATTGGTGATGAGGAAAACGTTGTAGCGGTTGTTGCTCGGCAATACGGTATCGCTTGTTTTGGCATTGGACCCCGGACGGTTGCTGGCAAACAGGATGCCGGTCTTACCCGGAAAGGCTACAAAAGACGCATCAAGATCATCGTACACATCGTTGGTGATCTGCTTTACTTTTTCGCTTTCAATGTCTAAAGTAAAGATATCGGTATGACCGTTTTTAACCGCGCTGAGGAGCAGGGTGCGGCTGTCGAGCATATACTTCATGTCCTGTACCTGGTCGAATTTGCCGGTGAGGTCGATTTTGTATTGCTTGATCCGGGTAACAATGTCGTAGATAAAGAGATTGATCTTTCCTTCTTTCGTATAGAGCACGGCAATACGGGTGCCTTTGGGATCCCAGGCAGACATGGGATAGCGGGGATCCATCTCGTTCTGGTAACTGCGGATACCGTATTTGAGCAAGGTCTTGTATTCAAAATCCTCGCTGTACAGTACCCGTATAATGCCTTTGCGGAACTGGGTAACGACAAAGGAACTGTTGCGTTTATTGGGATTGACATTAAAGCGCATGTAATCGGTACGGCTGTTGATGTCGAAGCTCTCGATGGTATTGCCTTTGGGATAAGCCCTGCGGCGGGCGATGTCGTTGGAATATTTATCATCGTTCCAATCCATAAACTCGCCCAGCAATTCCTTGAATTTCTTTTTACATACCTGCAGGCAGGCTTTGTTGATGTTTTTATACACTTTGGCGAGGTACAGTAACTGGCGTACATTTTCTTTTTTGTAGCGCTCCTCGATATAGTACCAGAAGGCATGACCGGCGAGTTCGGGACGGGCAAAGGCAAAGTGGTTAAACTTTTTATAGGTGCCGCTGAGGATTTCGCTCTTCATCTGGTCGTCTAACTCAGTACTCCAGCTTTCTGCGAGATAGGCTACATAACCGTCCGTCATCCACTTGGGGAGGTCGAGCAGCGCCTGGTTACCCGCAAACTCACCGAGGTCGTCACCAAAAAGGTCATTGTCCACAAGGATGCGGGAAATGCCGGAGCGTACCTGGTGGCGGAGTTTCTGGTGATCGGCGTCGAAATACACCACCATTTTGTTGTTGACGAGTTTGGTGACACCGCTGGAGTTTTGCCAGTCCTGCCCCAGGCCAATATTGCTTTGCTGCATATCGGCATAGGTATTGTACACCACAATATTGGCCCTGCGCTGCAGGCTGTATTCTGCCTCGTTTTCGATACCGGGCAGTTCTTTTTCGGCCACCTGGGCAATAAACTTGGCCAGTTCCTGTCCGTTTTGATTAAAATAAACGTTGAAATTCTTAGTCTGGTAATATTGCCATTTGAACTTTTTATACTGGATGCGGTTTTTCCCAAACTCAACAGCGTTAACCTGTGCTGTGGCCATGAGGGTAAGCAGACAGATGGTGAGCAGGAGTGAGCATTGCCTGAAGAAAACTGCCTGCCTGGTGGTGAAATGGCTGATCCTGCTCCAGGAGGTGGTAGGGGTTGCCGGAAGAAGGCGAAGAGTAGTGCCTCCTGTTGTATTTTTTCGGAAATTTGTATCGTTCATGTCGAAACTCGTCTTACTTTGCATAGCCATCTATTAGACTTATAAAATTAGTTGTTTTCGGGTAAATCGTAACCAATAAAATAAAAAGCACATGTTAAAGTTACATTCTTTTGTTTTTAACCCCATGCAGGAAAATACATATCTCCTGTCGGATGAAAAGGGGCAGTGTATCATCATCGATCCGGGTTGTTATTTTGAAGAAGAGCGCAAACAGTTATCGGACTATATCAGCACAAACGGTTTGACACCGGTAATGCTCCTGAATACGCATTGCCATTTAGATCACGTTTTTGGTAACCGTTATGTGGCAGATACCTATGGTTTGAAACTGCACCTGCACGAAAAAGAGAAAAAGATACTGCAGCAGGCGCCGCTGAGCGGGATGGTGTGGAAGTTTCCATTTGAGGGCTATACCGGCGATTTGCTTTTTCTGGAAGAAGGGGGAAAAGTGACGCTGGGCGATGATGTACTGGAGGTGATCTTTACACCGGGACACAGTCCGGGCAGTATTGGTTTTTACTGCGCGGCACAGCGTTTTATCATCAGTGGTGATGTACTGTTTTACCGGGGTATTGGCCGTACAGATCTGCAGATGAGCAATGCAGCCGACCTGATGGTGAGCATTAAGGAGAAACTGTTTGCCTTACCCGATGATGTTGAGGTTTATAGCGGTCATGGGCAGGTGACGACGATTGGTGATGAGAAAAAGGAGAATCCTTTTTTGGGGTAAGTACCCGGCTGGTAACTGGTATTCTGCCGGGCTAAGCATAAACGGGTTACTAAGTATTAACCTTCCCTTCCTGCTACAGCTCCGGCAAGCCAGTATAAAAGATGGTTAAAAGGTAGGCTAAGGGTAGGATATCCCACTGATACGCCACTGATATCCCACTGTAAAGGGAAGTGGGATATCTCTGGGTGATCACTGGCTGAAAAGCGGCGGAAAAGGGGGATAGCCTGCACGTACCCTCCTGAAGCAGCAGGGCATGAGCTTGAGGATGCCCCTGATACCTGCTGCTGCATATCCCGCACTATTGAAAAACCATAAGATTCCTTATAAAATTGTACTTTTGGTGTTATAATCGTCCGTTATGGCCCCTTTGTACAAATCCTTTTCCCGGTTAGTATTGTGTTTTTTATTATCCCTTCCTATTGCAGTAACAGCACAACAAACCTCACCCCAGGTTAAATGCGGCAGCCAGGAACTGATGAATCGCCGGTTACAAAATCCCGCTTTCAAACAATTTCACGAACAGATTGAGCAACAACTGCTGCGTTACCGGCAGCAGGGCGGGGGTGCCAACCTGCACGTCAATACGGTGGCGAACCTGCCGGTAGTGGTGCATATTGTACACAACAATGGGGCGGAAAATATATCGGATGCACAGGTGATCCAGGGCATCCAGCACCTGAACCAGGCTTTTGCCAATACGGTGCCTTACGATCCGGCAGACGGGGTGGATTGCCAGATACAGTTTTGCCTGGCCAAACGCGACCCCGCGGGTAATGCCACAACCGGTATTACAAGGGATGTATCGGCATTGACGGACATGAATATGGATACGGATGACATTACCGTAAAAAACCTCAACCGCTGGAACCCGCTTTGTTACATCAACATCTGGCTGGTGAAAGACATCTGCGGCAGCGGTGGTTGTGGTGTGGCGGGATATGCCTACCTGCCTTCCGCACATGGCAGCAGTGTGGATGGTATTGTGATGGAAGCGCGCTGGTTTGGCAGCAGTTCAGGCAATTCTGTAGTGCAGATCCATGAAATGGGGCATTACCTGGGTTTGTACCACACCTTTCAGGGCGGGTGCAGCAACACCAATTGCCTCACGGATGGTGACCGGGTTTGCGATACACCACCCGACCAGACAACGGCATCCATTCCCTGTAATGGCACCATCAACAGTTGCAGCAGCGATGTAAACAGCGGTTTCAGCACCGACCAGAACGATCTGGCACGGGATTATATGGACTATGGTAATATTACCTGTTTCTCTATGTTTACACAGGGGCAGGCCGACCGGATGAACTGGCATATCACCAATGTACGCAGTAGTCTGCTTGGTTGTATGAGTTGCAATGACCCCTGCCCGGCACCGGTAGTAGCCAATTACAGCAACCCCGGACCAACGGTTAACGCAGGCACGAACTTTACCTTTGTCAACAGTTCTGCAAACGCCACCAGTTATGAGTGGTATGTAAACGGCGTCCTGCAATCCACAGCAGTCAATTTTACGCTGAGTTTTGCAACAGTAGGTACCTACACCATCCGCCTTGTGGCAAAATCGAACAACCTGCTCTGCGGGCCGGCGGAAAAGACCATTGTGGTTAATGCCGTTTGCCCGGTAACAGCCGCCTTTACCAAATCGGCGGTTACGGTTCCCTGCGGCACGAATATCAATTTCACCAATACCAGTACAGGCGCTACGGGGTATGAATGGTATGTAAACGGAAGCCTTCAGGCAACCACCACCAATTTCAGTTATACCAATGCGGTGGCCGGGCAGTATATTGTAAAACTTATTGCCAGAAATGCAGGTGCCAACTGCAGCAAAGAATTTGTGGATACGGTCAACTTTACCTGCCCGGTAGTGGCCAATTTCACCCCCCTGGCACTCACGGTCAACATCAATACCACGGTCAATTTTGTAAACAGCAGCACCGGTGCCACCACATACCAGTGGCTCATCAATAACCTGCCTTCGGGTACAGGCACCAACTTCAGCTTTACCCCATCGGTAACGGGCAACTATGCCATAGCCCTGGTAGCAGGCAACGGCGTTTGCAGTGCCACTAAAACAGCCTACATCATCGTAAATGATACCTGTGTGCGTACCACTTTCCAGAAGGTGTTCGGGGGTAACGGGGACGACCTGATTACGGATGTAAAATATACTGCAGATGGCGGATATATCGCCAGCGGTTATACCAATAGCTTTGGCGCAGGAGGGTATGATGGCATCATCATTAAAACAGACAGTAAGGGCGATGTACTGTGGAATAAAGTGGTGGGAGGTACGGCCAATGATTTCCTGCAGAAGGTGATTCTGACAAGGGATGGGGGCTACCTCGCTTCAGGGTACACGAGCAGTTTCGGCAGCCTGAATGTTGAGGGCTGGATGGTAAAGGCGGATGCGGGCGGCAATATCCAGTGGTCGCGCAAATACAGCAATGGCAACCCCAATGGTACCATCATCTGGGATGTTTGCCAAACATCCGACGGAGGCTTTGCGTTTGCCGGTACCCATGAATACACCCCTACGCTTGCGGATGCCATGGTGGGTAAAACGGATGCCAATGGGGTGACCCAATGGTGCCGGTATTACAGCGGATCCAGTTCAGACCAGGCTTTTGGCATCATCGAAGACAATGGTGCACTGATGGTGAGTTCATTTGGTGCTTATCTCTCAGGCCCCTATTATGACGGGGTATTTATGAAGGTGAATATGACAAACGGCAATGTAATCCGTGCCACCCGGTACGATATTGAAAACAGGAGCAACTGGTTTACCGGTATCGCGAAACTGGGGGATGATTACCTGATCGGCTGTAACAACAACGATGATTTCAGTAATACGGCGTATGCATACATCACCATGCGGGTAGACAGCCTGGGTAATGTAAAACAGATGATCCGCTCCAATTCGGCAACGGATAAAAGCGGGGCAGACCTGTTTACCATTACGGCTGACGGCGGCTACCTGATTGCGCAGAGTGAGAATACATCCACAGCAGACGTGCATTTCAGGAAGAACACGGGAACCTCAACGCTGGAGTGGACAAAACGCTATGGAACAACGGGTGGACTTGAGCGCCTGTACGGCCTTATACAAACACCCGACCTGAGTTTTGTGGGAGGCGGGGTAAAGTCTGGTGCGGGCAACGACTTCTTCCTGATGAAAACCGATGTGCTTGGTAATACCGGCGGTACCTGTACCAACCAGGCGGGTGATGGTACCAATACCACACCCGTGTATAATACGGGCGCTTTTCAATGGCCGGAAGTGGGTACGGTAACGGTTCCGCTGAACAATGCGGTTAACCTTTCCGTTACTACAGCATCGCTGCCGGCAACCTCACTTTGTACAGGCAATACATGCGTGGTGGATAAGGATACCTGCCTGAAAACCTTTCAACGCTCATATGGTGGTTCGGGAGATGATGTGGCGGTATGCGTCCAGAAAGTACCTTCGGGAGGATATATCATGTCGGGCTGGACAAACAGCTTTGGTGCGGGTGATTATGATGGCTACCTGGTGCGTACCAATACGAAGGGCGATGTACTGTGGGCAAAGGCCTATGGCGGCAGCGGGTATGATATATTTGACCAGATGACAGTAACAAGTACAGGTGGTTTTGCGGCCACGGGGCGAACCAAATCTTTTGCCAACCCCAGTGGTGCCATATTTATCGTAAATGTGGATGGCAATGGCAACCTGCTCTGGAGCCGTTCGCTGGGGGCATCAACGGCTACAGGTGAATTCGGGCATACCATTATCCAGACAACGGATGGGGGCTTTGCTGTGGCTGGCTCGTATGATGCCGCGCCGGGTACATCTGATATCATTGTGGTAAAACTTGATGCAGCCGGTAACGTTATCTGGAGCAGGAGGTTTGACAGCGGTACTACGGATGAAGGAATGTCGTTGCTCGAAGACAATGATACGCTGGTGGTGGCAGGGTATTACCGGGGCGGTAATTACCACGACGGCGTACTGATGAAACTGAATAAGACAAATGGCAATACTATCTGGATAAAGGCTTATGATGTAAACGCAGACAATAACGGTTTTTACCGCATACAGAAAGTGCCGGGCGGCTATTCATTACTGGCCAGCAGCAGCCAGGCTTTTACCATTAATGGTACAAAGCAGGTTGCCCTGCGTACAGATGTTAACGGTAATGTTACCTATTCGCATCAACTCACATCGGGAACCAATAAACCCGTTGGCGACCGTATCTTTTATACCAATGATGGTGGTTATGTAAGTGTTGCAGGTGAGGAATCGAACGCAGATATTAATCTCTACAAGGTAAACGGGGCGCAGCAACTGACCATGAAAAAGAAATTTGTCAGAACGGGTAACCAGTACGCTTACCACCTGTTTCAGGATGCGGGCGATGGCAGCATTGTTATGGCGGGTATTACCAATACGGGCGCAAGTGGTGCACCCAGCGATATCCTGCTGGTGAAAACCAATATTGCGGGTCTTACACCGGGTTGTACGGTAGACAGTACCGATGCCGTTATTGCAAGTCCGCTGGTGGCACTGGTGAATTTCGCCCCATCCCCGGCATCAGTAACATTTACGTCTCCGGGCGCACCGGCTACGGTGGTTACGGCTACCACGCCGGTGGCCAATACGTTCTGCAATACGGCCAATTGCGACACCCTGAAGCTGACCGGCGATACCCTGGTATGCCTGTCGCCTACCGATACTTTATTGTACAGAACGGTTCGTGGAGCCAATTGCAAAGTGCCGGTAGAATGGCAGGTTGATCCGGCGTATGCGCAGATCATTAGTGCTACAGATTCTTTGCTGAAGCTGAAATGGCTGCGTTCGGGTGTGGTGCGCCTGTACGCTTCAATCAATGGTACCTGCAAGGTCTTGTCCGACAGCCTGAAGATCACCATCAACCGTCCCGGCCCCACGCTTAATCTCGGGCCGGATATTCTGTTGTGCAGCAACAGCGTCATCACCCTGCGTGCGGGTAAAGGCTTTAAGACTTATCTCTGGCAGGATGGCGCAACCGACTCCATTTATACGGCCAATTTCCCGGGAACCTACCATGTAACCGTGGCAGATTCCTGTGGGCGTATACAGAAAGATACGGTTGTCATCAGCGTTGCACCCAATGTGCCGATGGATCTCGGCCCCGACCGGCAGCGCTGCAGCAATGATACCCTCACCCTTACGGGGCCTCCGGGCTTTGTCAAATATACCTGGGCGCCCAATTATAATATCAACACGACCAATGGCCAGGTGGTAAAAGTATGGCCGGGTATGGATACGGTCTATACCGTAGTGGGCGAAAAGGCGCCAGGCTGCCTGGCTTTTGATACAGTGCGGATTAAGGTGTACCAGTCGCCACCGATCAACATGGGCAATGATACCAGCTTCTGCCAGGGCGGAGCCGTGGTGCTGAATGCGGGGGCAGGTTTTACCAGCTATGTATGGAGCACGGGTGCCACCGGGCAAACGATAACGGCCAGCACTGCGGGTACCTACTGGGTAAGGGGTACAACAGCGCAAGGCTGTATCTCCACCGATACATTGCGCATCCTGAATGTATATCCCAACCCGGTGATCAACCTGGGCAACGATACCAGCCTTTGCCAGAACGCATCCCTGGTACTCAACCCCGGAGCTGGCTTTGCAGGTTATCTCTGGCAGGATGGTTCAACCAATCCCACGTTTACAGCCACGGCTGCGGGTCTGTACTGGGTAAGGGTAACCACCAGCAATGGTTGTGTCAAGAGAGATTCCTTAACCATCCTGAACATCTATCCACGTCCTGTAATCAATCTCGGCAATGATACCAGCTTCTGCCAGGGCGGCACCGTGGTGCTGAATGCGGGTGCAGGTTTTACCAGCTATGTATGGAGTACGGGTGCCACCGGGCAAACGATAACGGCCAGCACTGCGGGTACCTACTGGGTAAGGGGTACAACAGCGCAAGGCTGTATCTCCACCGATACATTGCGTATCCTGAATGTATATCCCAACCCGGTGATCAACCTGGGCAACGATACCAGCCTTTGCCAGAACGCATCCCTGGTACTCAACCCCGGAGCTGGCTTTGCAGGTTATCTCTGGCAGGATGGTTCAACCAATCCCACGTTTACAGCCACGGCTGCGGGTCTGTACTGGGTAAGGGTAACCACCAGCAATGGTTGTGTCAAGAGAGATTCCTTAACCATCCTGAACATCTATCCACGTCCTGTAATCAATCTCGGCAATGATACCAGCTTCTGCCAGGGCGGCACCGTGGTGCTGAATGCGGGTGCGGGTTTTGCAGGCTATACCTGGAGTACAGGTGCTGCCAGTCAGTCAATAACAGCAAGTACGGCAGGTTTATACTGGGTGGAAGTGCGTAATGCCAATGGCTGTACCAATCGTGACAGCTTCCGTATCCTGAATGTGTATCCGCTTCCCGTGGTTACCCTCGGGCCGGACAGGGTATTGTGTGCGGGCAGCAGCGTAACGCTCAATGCGGGTAATGGCTTTAGCGACTATCTGTGGCAGGACAATTCTACCGGCACCACCTTTACCACGAGCAGTGTGGGTACGTATTGGGTAACGGTAACCAGCATCAATGGCTGTAAAAAGGCAGATACGATGAAAGTACTCCGCATATCACCACTACCGGAAGATATTGTGCCACCGTTGATCGGGATGTGCCTGTATGAACCGCTGACGGTACATGCTGCTGCAGGGTACAACAGCTATCTGTGGAGCAATGGCACCATCCGCGATTCTGTGCTGATAACTGTACCGGGCAACTATTGGGTGGAAGTAGCCAATGCAGATGGCTGTACGGCACGCGAGGATTTTGTGGTATTTGACAAACAATGCGTGATTGCCATTTATTTTCCCAATACTTTTTCGCCCAATGGCGATGGTAAAAACGATACCTACAAGCCAGGCGTTTATGGCGTTCCTGATTATTTCCGGATGGAAATCTTTAACCGCTATGGCGAAAGGGTATTCATGACCACCGACTACCGCAGGGGATGGGATGGCCGCCACAAAGGGGCGCCGCAGAATATCGGTGCTTATGTGTGGATGTGTACCTACCAGTTTAAGGATAAACCCCGGCTTTCAGATAAGGGAAGTTTGCTGCTGGTCAGGTAGTCGCCTCTGCCTCCTGGCAAAGCTCAACCAGTACCCCATTGGTGCCTTTGGGGTGCAGGAAGCAAACCCATTTATTATCGGCACCGCGCCTGGGTGTTTCATTCAGCAATACAAAACCTTCTGCCTGGAGGCGGGTCATTTCAGCCTGTATATCGGCCACCGCAAAAGCAATATGGTGTACACCTTCCCCCTTTTTTTCGATAAACCGGGCAATAACACCCTCAGGGGTACTGCTTTCGAGTAACTCAATTTTGGTTTCGCCCTGCCGGAAAAAGGCGGTGTTGACCTGCTCTCCGGCTACCTGCTCTGTCTTGTAACAGTTGGTCCGGAGCAGTTTTTCAAACAGGGGGATGGAAATACCCAGGTCTTTTACCGCTATGCCGATGTGCTCTACTTTTTGCATTTTTATTGTAAAAATAGGGTTTAGGGGGTAATGATGTACGCACCCCGGCTGGTTTACGAAATAGGTAAAATAAGCCTTTCCGCCAACAGCAGGTTAGGGAGGATGAAACCTTTGTAGTATTTTTGTGTTAATTACAGTGTAAAAATCACATTCAACATGCTCAAATTCCCGATATACCTCGACAACAATGCCACCACTCCCTGTGATCCGCGTGTTGTGGAGGCGATGCTGCCCTACTTTACCGAAAACTTTGGTAATGCAGCCAGCCGTAACCACTCTTTTGGCTGGACGGCAGAGGAGGCAGTGGATTATGCCCGCGAACAGATCGCCACCCTGATTGGCGCAGATCCTAAAGAGATCATCCTGACCAGCGGAGCTACTGAGGGCGATAACCTGGCGATTAAAGGTGTATTTGAAATGTATGCCAGTAAAGGGAACCATATCATTACCGCTACTACCGAGCATAAAGCTGTACTGGATACCTGCCGCCACCTTGAAAAACTGGGTGCCGAAATTACTTATCTTGAAGTAAATGCAGATGGGTTGATCGATCTTGCTGAACTGGAAGCAGCGATTAAGCCCACAACGATACTGATCTCGATCATGTATGCGAATAATGAAATCGGGGTGGTGCAGCCGGTAAAAGAGATCAGCGCACTGGCCCGCAAGCACGGTGCATTATTCTTTACCGATGGTACGCAGGCCGTAGGCAAAATACCCGTAGATGTCAATAAAGATGGTATTGACCTGATGGCTTTCACCGGGCATAAAATGTATGGCCCCAAAGGTGTGGGTGCCCTGTATGTGCGTCGTAAAAACCCAAGGGTGAAAGTGACCGCACAGATGGACGGTGGTGGCCATGAGCGTGGTATGCGCAGTGGTACCCTGAATGTACCGGGTATTGTTGGTTTTGGTAAGGCTTGTGAACTCTGCCGCCTCGAAATGGATGCCGATACACAGCGCATCAGCAAACTGCGTGATAAATTAGAAACAGCCCTGCTCCAACTGGAAGAGTCGTACGTGAATGGCAGCCGCGAACACCGTCTGCCGCATGTCAGCAATATCTCATTCAAATATGTAGAGGGCGAGGGGTTGATGATGGGTTTTAACAAGGAAATCGCACTTAGTTCAGGATCAGCCTGTACTTCAGCTTCCTTAGAGCCTTCTTATGTACTGAAAGCCCTTGGTCTCGGGGATGACCTGGCGCATTCTTCCCTGCGCTTTGGCCTCAGCCGCTTTACCACAGAAGAACAGATTGACTATACCGTTAAAGCCATCAGTGAAACAGTAACCAAGTTGCGGGAAATGAGCCCGCTCTGGGAAATGTTCAAAGACGGCGTTGACCTGGATAAAATTGAATGGGCGCATCATTAATTACAATAAAAAACTTATACTTATGGCATACTCAGACAAAGTGATTGATCATTACCAAAACCCCAAGAATGTGGGAACATTGGATAAAGGCAGTAAAAACGTGGGTACAGGCCTCGTTGGTGCACCAGAGTGTGGCGACGTTATGCGTCTCCAGATTGAAGTGGATGAAACAACAGGCATGATTACCGATGCTAAATTTAAAACCTTTGGCTGCGGATCAGCGATCGCTTCTTCTTCACTCGCAACAGAGTGGCTGAAGGGCAAAACGGTTGACCAGGCACTCACGATCGACAATATGGATATTGTGGAAGAACTGAACCTGCCCCCTGTAAAAATTCACTGCTCTGTACTGGCGGAAGACGCGATTAAAGCGGCGATCAACGACTACAGGGTTAAGAATAATATGGAGGCCATCAAGTTTGAAGAAGGTGCAATACATTAATTGATTGTTTACCCGGTTTTTTGCCCTGGGGTAAACCGCTATAAATGAACAGACTATGGTAGCAACAGATAATGGCATATATGTAAGCGATAAGGCCAAACAAAAAGTACAACGCCTTATGCAGGATGCGGGCGTTGATCAGGATCCTGCCTATTTTTTACGCGTGGGTGTTGTGGGTGGCGGTTGCAGCGGTCTCAGCTATAAACTGGACTTCGACAACGAGGTCAAGCCAATGGATCAGGTGTTCGAAGACAACGGGATAAAAGTAGTGACAGACCTGAAGAGTTTTCTTTATCTGGTGAATACTGAGTTGGATTTCAGCGATGGCCTGAATGGCAAAGGCTTCTTTTTCAGCAATCCCAATGCCAGCAGGAGTTGTGGTTGTGGTGAAAGTTTTGCCGTGTAATCTCAGTAACCAAAAAAATAATCAAAAGCCCCCGGACAAAACCGGGGGCTTTTTGTATGTATATCATTCGGGATGGATCGCTTTCCATTTGGCGTACGGCAATTCAAACCGCAGCTCGCCATTGGGCTGCAGCCCCATATTGAGCCAGCCCTGGAGGGTATAAAACTTTTCTGCCCTTGTACCGGGCGCCGTTCCCAGCCATACTGTAGTGGTGGTTTGATCGAAATACCAATCGAGCATCAGGCGGTGGAGTTCCTTGCCAATGCCCTGGTTTTCATACACCGGGTCAATAAAGAGTGCCCAGATATTGTGATCGGCAAGGTCGGCAATGGCGAAACCTACCACCCGGTTGTTGATGGTGCATACCCAGCCGCGGCCGCGTTTGTTGAGGTAATGGCTGCAATCTGCATCGGTAACCAGTGCCGGGTTGGAGAGTGTGTTCTCTTTAACGAGGTGCCGCACGATTTGTATGCCGGGGATGTCGTTGCTGGTGGCTACACGGTATAATGGGGTTGCAGTGGTGTGCATACTATTGTTTGATTTACGGTTGCTGATGAGATGCATGTATATTGATGATGTAAAAAATTAACTGGTGGCGAGCGGAATCTCTACATAGAAAGTAGTGCCTTCGCCCGTTTTGGTTTCAAACCAGATCTGGCCGCGTACCTGTTCTACAATGCCCTTGCACATGGCAAGTCCAAGACCGGTACCGGAGGTCTTGGTGGTAAAGTTGGGGGTGAAGATGCTGGAGCGCATTTCTTCCGGGATGCCATCGCCATTGTCGCTTACCATCACCAGTACCCGGTTGCTGATCAGGCTGCTTTCTACAACGATATGGGGTTTCCGCTCTTTGGGTACGGCCTGTATGGCGTTTTGCAGCAGGTTGGTAAACAGGCGGTTAATCTGTGTGCGGTCGGCAAAGATAAGCAGGGGCTGCGGCCAGCCTTTCCACTCCAGGTGAAGGTTGTCGCCCGTAGCGTGCAATTGTGTAACGACTCTTATGGATTCATTGCTGTCGAATATTTCTTTTTTGGGACTGCCGATATTGGCAAACTGGCCAAATTCGCCCGCGATCTGGCTGAGGTGGTCTATCTGCTCCACCAGGGTTTGTGCCACATTGGAGGATAATTCTTTTACATTCGGGGCATCGCCGGTAATGGCACGCTGCAGGTACTGCAGACTCAGTTTCATGGGGGTAAGCGGGTTCTTGATTTCGTGGGCCACCTGCCGCGCCATTTCACGCCAGGCATCCTCACGCTCGCTTTTGGCCAATGCTGCAGCACTGTCTTCGAGCTTATTCACCATTTTATTGTATTCGGCAACAAGCTGACCGATTTCATCATTGCGGTTCCATACAATGGCTTCATTCACTTTGCCCAGGTTCACATCACTCATCCTGTCGCTGATGAAAGAAAAAGACCTTGTAATCCTGTTGGCAATAATCAGGGCTACAATACCCGCAATCAGAAAGATAAAGGCATTGAGGTTGATGATGGTTACAATAAAGTTCGATATTTCCTGATCGAAACCCTGTTCTGAGAGGAAGTAAGACACATTGAGGTATGCGTATTCATGCCCTTTTTCATCCACCACGGGAATATAATTGCTGAGGTATTCGAGGGTGCCGATTTTTTCTTTCTCGAAGTACTGCGAAGATTTAAGTGCGTGGAGACGGAAGTAGGGAACGGGGTTTATTTTCCGGCTCACGATGCCAAGGTTATAGGGAATTTTGATGGAACTGGTTTGCAGGTTGCCCAGGGTATCGTAAAGGTTTACATCGGTATTGTGTATCCGGGCCACACGTTCGATCATAGAATCGAGCCGGGGCAGGTTGATACTGTCGTATGCTTTGATGGCGTCATCAGAGAACGTTAATTTTTCCAGTCCGTCACGCATTTCCCTTTCCATGAGTTGTACGGCCTTGCTCAGTTTTTCACGGTTATTATTTTCGTAGCGGTTGACAAAGAAGAGGATGGTGGCGACACCGATGACGATAAACGATAATACGCTGATGAAGATAACGGTGCCATATACCTGATTACGGATGGTCAACTGCCAGTAGGCGGCGAGTTTCTCCCTGCTGAACCTTGTCCGGATAAAAGAATTGAGCAGCCAGAGTATACCGGTAAGCAGCAGGAAGGAACAGAAAAGGTAAGAAAACAGGGTGATGGATTCTATAAAGAGCTTGCTTTGCCGGGCAATGATGACCACTTTCCCGGGGCTGGGATTGTACCAGATTTCGTCATAGCCATTCTGCCCCGGCCGTGATGCCGCATTTTCATTGATCGGGGGGATATTGGCTTCGGAGAGCCTGGTCGGGAAATTATAGTCGTTGTGCCTGGTGATCAGTTGAAAATTGTCGTAAACGGCAAAGGCATAAAGGGCCGAGTTTTCAATGCTTTTATCGTAGCCCTTGGTGAAAAACTCGGGTGCTGCGGTGGCCGATTTGTTGCGGATGGAACTGGCAAGGATAAAGGCATGTCCCATCAGCCGGTTGGCGGTATCTTTTACCTGTTTATAGCTGATATAGGTATACCTGTCATATTCCTCATCAAAGAAATAGAGGTCGGGGGTATTGTTGGTTTCGCGGGCCTGTGTATTCAGTATGGCATTGAGGGTTTCAAAACTGGTGGTGTCTTTTGCCGACAGCCGGTTCCTGTCCTTATCAAAAAGATAGATGCGTGTGGTAAAGCGGCTGGTATAAGAGATGAGGTTGGCCTGGTGGAGACTGTCTTTGATGACACGGCTGGTGCTGTCGTTCCTGAAGCGTTCAAAATTATCGGCGAGATAGGTACCCCTGAAGTCGGAAAGCATACCACTGACGATGCTTTCATTATTGCGGTCTTTTTTATTGGAAAGGGTTTCGGCATAATGGTTCCGTTCGCCCCTTTCTTTTGCCCGTATCTTGATGATGAGTACGGTGGTGATGGACAATGAAAAGAAAAAAAGCCAGAAGATGAGTTTTGATGAAACGAGTTTTGCCGTAAAAAAGGCCAGGGGTTTCCGGGTAAGCAGGAACAGAAAAACCATCAGCCAGACAATGAGGAACAGTTCGAAATTCCCTTCTTTTCTGCTGAGGCGTGTGCTGAGTGTAACGAGGCTGCAGATGGTTACAACAAGGAAAAGGAGGGCAGGTTTTTCCCTGAAGAGGGGGTTTAAGAAAAAGAGTACAACCTGGGTCAGGAAGAAGAAGGTCATGGCGATGCAGCACAACGAAAAAAAGCCAATGACGGTATAAGTATTGAGGGCAGAAAATTCGAGGATATCGAATGGTATCTTTGAATCGATAACCATGGTTTGAATGATACTGCCACCCACGAGCGTGGTAATGATCAGTATAAAGGCGCCGGTGATACTGATGCCCCACCTGAAAAAGTTTGATGCGGGCGGGCGGTATTCCTTCTTTTCGATCAACTGCTGCCGCGCAAAGAGGATAAGCCAGGTAAACAGGATAGCATTGATGAGGAGATCGCCGAGTGAGGGCAGTATATTGTTTGAAGCATAGATGGTAGAACTGAACAACTCAAATTGTTTGAAATTGAGCGGTATGGGAGCAAAGTAGCTGGTTATCCGCAACAGTACAATAACGAGCGTCAGGAAGATACAGGCAAAGGCAGCCCCCTTCTGCTGCGACAGGGTAATGGCCAGCAGGTGAATAAAGAGCAGGACGAGTACCGCAGAAATGATGCGGAGCCATGCAGCGATAAGGTTGTCGTGCCTGGTACCGGTTGCTGATTTTTTGTAAATGGAAAACAGTTTGGTATTATCCAGCGCATAAACAGGGGTAATATTACCCGCCGGAATGGAGTCTGTATCGTGTACAATGTCGTAGCCTTCGTCAATGTCTTCATCGGCAGCAAAATCATTCTTAAGATAAATATTGGTCACAAAGTAGTCCCATTTAACGGGTATTAACCCAACAATGAGGTAGTTGCCGGTGATGATTTTCCGCCATGCATAATAGCCGTTGCTTTTGTTTTCGCCGCCATTGACCAGTTTTTCAAACCCCTGCAGGCTGTCTTTCCTGCTGAGCAATACATCGGGCTGAACGACCTGCGTATTCCAGAAAAGGATATTGCCGGGGGAGGGATTTCCGGCAGGATAAACAAAGAGGTAATAACTTTTTCCGGTATATTTTTCAACAAAGTCAATATCGTATTTCCCGCTTGCCAGCCCGTTGAGGAAGTTGGTATCGGTTGCAGTATTTTCAAAATTTCTCTCCTGTTCGTGCAACCGGTTTGATATTTTCCGTTGCACAGATTTTAGGGAAGAATTGCCTGCCCAGTAATTATGTATGATAAACGAAAGGGTAACCAGCCACGCCGCGATGATCAGCAGGTAACTGTTTTTGATAAAGAAGGGGCGTAATGATATTCCTTTAAACAAATTAATGGTTTTGCTGCCGTTTTACCCTGTTCCAGATGGCGTCCATCTCGTCAAGTGTCATACCAGCGAGATCCTGCCCATCCTTCCTGGCTTCCTGTTCCATTTGGGTAAAACGATGTATGAATTTTTTATTGGTCCGCTCAAGTGCGTTCTCAGCATCTGTCTGCAAAAACCTTGCAAAATTTACCAGCGAGAAAAAAACATCGCCCAATTCATCTTCAATTTTATCGGGGTCTCCCTCAAGAATGGCGGCTTTGAGTTCGGCCTGCTCTTCCTCTACTTTTTCCCATACCTGGTCTTTGTTTTCCCATTCAAAGCCTGTCTGTTTTGCTTTTTCCTGCAAACGCATGGCCTTAACCATGGCGGGCAGGGATTGGGGTACGCCACCCAGTACGGAGGTTTTTCCTTCTTTAAGTTTAAGCTTTTCCCAGTTGCGCTTCACTTCATCGGCGTCTTCCACCTGTACATTGCTGTAAATATGCGGGTGACGGTGAATGAGTTTTTCGCATATGCCGTTGAGTACCTCAGTTAGTGTAAACTGTTGCTGCTCATGGCCGATCCGGGCATAAAAAACGAGGTGAAGCATGAGGTCGCCCAGTTCTTCACGGATGCCCTTCCAGTCGTTGGTGGTAATGGCATCAGCAAGTTCATAGGTTTCTTCAATGGTGAGTTGCCGCAGGGTCTGTACGGTTTGCTTTTTATCCCAGGGGCATTTTTCCCGGAGATCGTCCATAATCGCTATGAGGCGGTTAAATGCATCGGTGTGATTGCCGGCGGTATCGTGAATATTATTTATACTTGCCATAGTGAGATGGTGAGAAATATCAGTGCCAGTATGGCAATGACAATGGTGGAAACAAAATTGAGTATGATGAATTTGAGAATTGTTTTAGCCCGCCGCTGGAGGTAGAAATGGCGCATACATTTGTATTGGTAGATAAACATGGTGAGTGTGAAAGCTATATTAATGATGCCGCCGATGATGGTTGCCGAATCGGGAATGATTTTGCCGATCAGGATGTAAAAAAAACTCATGATAAAGGTGGCACAGTACAAATGAATGGAAAAGATGGCATGGTTGGCATAGAAGTATTGCCGGTGCCTTTTGTAGAGCAGCCAGAGCAGGAAAGTAAAAACCGGCAGCGAGAGAAAGAACAACTGCGGGAGCGTATGTAAAAATTTATTGAGCAGGAGATTGCCGAAAGATTCGTTATCGCCACTTGCTTTTTCTCCGATGTCAATCCCTTTGCGTATAAACAAACGGCGCAACCCATGATCCTGTTTGTCTTCTGGTAATAGAGCCTGCACCGTATCATAAGCGGTAACCGTAGTAAACCTTTGACCGGTGAAACCCACTTTAAGACCCTTTTTTTTACCGATCTCATTGTTCGCTAATGCCGAATCCACCTCCCTGATCCTTTTCTGCTGCCGGAGGGAATCTTTAATTTCTTTATCTTTTGCCCCGGTTTCCTCCATGCTGAGTTGCTTTTCGAGTTTGCCGATGGCGGTAACCATTGCCTGTTGCATGACTGTATCCCCCGGAGGCGCCTGCTGATCCCTGAGTCCTTTGATGGCTTTTTTGAGTTTCTCTACACGCTGGCTTCGGGGAAGCGCCTCATCTCCGTGATCGTTCTTACTCACGAATTTGAAAAAGAACAGGAAGAAAAAGGCAGAGGTAAATACATACATCCGGATGGGATTGAGGTAGCTGTTGCGCCGCCCCATCATGTATTCCCGCGACAGGAAACCCGGTTTGAAGATCAGGTACCTCAGGGTGCTGAAAAATTTGCCATCGAAATGGGTAATGTCCTGAAAAAAGTGCGACACGAGGTGCCATACACTTTCTTTGGTAACTATATTTTCCTGTCCGCAAATGTGGCAGAACCGTCCCTGCACAACGGCATTACAGTTGAGACAATTGCGCTCGCTGCGTTCTTTAAAATGACTCAAAGGCTCCCTTTTTATGAATTAAACCAACAATCAGGGTAAAAATACACTATTCAGCAGTGCGATCATTGCGATGTGGTCATCCTGTACATATTTTTTTGGCTTTGGTAGCATGGAACTATCAAAAACGTATTACCTTCAAACAAAAAACAGCTATGGACTATTTAATTGATTACTGGTGGGTTCTCCTGATCGGTATCATCCTTTTCAGTGGTCTCTTTACGGTAAACCAGGGTACAATTGCGGTTATCACGCGGTTGGGCAAATACATTGGCGTACGTCGCCCGGGACTGCAGTTTAAGATCCCCCTGCTCGACCAGGTGTATCGCCGGGTGAGTATCCAGAACCGGTCGGTGGAGCTGGAGTTTCAGGCGGTAACTGCCGACCAGGCCAATGTGTATTTCAAATCGATGCTGCTGTACTCGGTACTGAACCAGGAAGAGGAAGCGATTAAGAATGTGGCATTCAAGTTTATCAGTGATAAAGACCTGATGCAGGCGCTCGTGCGTACGGTGGAGGGTAGTATCCGTGCCTTTGTTGCCACAAAACGGCAGGCTGAAATTCTTTCGCTCCGCAATGAGATTGTAGAGTATGTAAAGGATCAGATTGACCATACACTTGAGCAATGGGGGTATCACCTCCAGGATCTGCAGATCAATGATATTACTTTTGATGAAGCCATCCTGACGAGTATGAGTAAGGTAGTGGCTTCGAATAACCTCAAGGCTGCGGCTGAGAACGAAGGTCAGGCGTTGCTCATTACCAAAACAAAGGCGGCTGAGGCCGAGGGTAATGCCATCAAGATTGCAGCCGAGGCCGAACGCCAGGCGGCACAGTTGCGCGGGCAGGGTGTGGCACTCTTCCGGGAAGAAGTGGCCAAGGGTATGAGCCAGGCTGCAGAACAGATGAAACAGGCCAATCTTGATACCAATGTTATACTGTTCAGTATGTGGACGGAAGCCATCAAAAACTTTGCAGAATATGGCAAGGGTAATGTGATTTTCCTGGATGGCAGCAGTGAGGGTATGGAAAAAACCATGCGCCAGATCATGGCTATGCAGCAAATGGGCGATCATAAACCCTGATGCTTCATACAAAAAGATAACCAATAACAAAGTGCTGCTTCAACGGCACTTTGTTATTTGAGCGAACAACTATGTCTGCTGTCATCTGGCAACATTAACATTTCTTTAAGCAGCATTTTACAAAATACTTCGTTTACTTGCAACATGTCTTATTTTTGGCATGATAATTTGATACGATTCTGAAATTTATTCACCCCAACCCGGTAATTCTACATTATGTTCGACATATTACTACAGGCAGATACGGCAACAGCAAAACTCAGTTCACAGGCTGATTCTACATTTGGTCTCCTTGCCAAGGGTGGTCTGCTGATGATTCCGCTGGCGATACTTTTTGCAACGGCTATTTTCTTTTTTATTGAGCGGCTGATTTACCTGCGGAAGGCCGGCAAGATTGAAGACAATTTCATGAGCATCATCCGCGATAATATCATTACCAACAATATCAGTGCTGCACGGAGCGTGGCGAAGAATACGGCTAATCCTGTGGCAAGGATGATTGACAAGGGGATACAACGTATGGGTAAGCCGATTGATACGATTGAAAAGAGCATGGATAATGTGGGCATACTGGAAATGTATAAAATGGAAAGAAACCTGAATGTGCTTTCCATCATATCGAGGGTAGCCCCGCTGTTTGGCTTTTTAGGAACAGTAATCGGTATGCTCGACCTGTTTAAGGGTATTGCCGGAAGTACCTCCTATACACCCAATACCATTGCAGATGGTATTTACATCAAGATGATCACTACCGCAACGGGTTTGCTGATTGGTATCCTGTCGTACCTCGGGTACAGCATACTGCAAACGCAGATCGGCAAAATTGAAAACAAGATGGAAGGCGCGAGTGCCGAATTTTTAGACATCCTGCAGGAACCCACCAAATAACCCGATCACTATGAGTTTACGTAAAAGATACAAGGCAGATGATCACGAACAGGTAGATATGGGTCCCCTCAACGATATCCTGTTTATCCTGATGTTTTTCTTCCTGATCATATCCACGCTGGCTAATCCCAATATCATTAAACTGACCAATCCCAAATCGAAAACGGAAACAAAGGCCAAGCAGAGCCTCGTGGTCAGCATCCGGAAAGACGGAACAACGTATATTGGTCAGCAACAGGTAAAATTTGATTCCCTCACAGCCGAACTTACCCGGCGGATCAGTAAAACGGATACGGCCAACAAACAAATGGTGGTGATTAATGCAGATACGGCTGTATCGATCAATAAAATAGTGGAGATCATGCGTGATGCCCGCAAAGCGGGTGCTGCGGGTACTTCGCTGAGTGTTGATCCTAATTAATGGCTTTAACCATCCTGCTTTTGTTGAAGATATCCTTTCTTGTCATGGCATTGGTAAAATAAGTGCGGTAAAGGGTATCCACCTGCCGGGTATAATCTTCATGTGTTTCCACGTATACGCGCCCATTTTTGCTCAGGTGGCCATCTGCGAATTTCCCGATTTTTTCGTAAAAGAGTAATGGTGTAATGTCGGGTACAAATAGTGCCAGGTGGGGTTCAAAAAGCGCTACATTATTAGCTAATTTTTCCAGATCCCCTTCGGGGATGTATGGCGGGTTACTCACAATGATATCGACTTTTGGCAACAGGCTCCAGTTGCTTTCATCCAGAAAATCGAATGCCATAAAATCGATAGCGGTACCATGTGTTACCGCATTCTGGCGTGCAATATCCAGCGCTACTTCACTGTAGTCTATGGCAATGACATTGATATGGGGTAATGCTTTTTTGATGCTGATGGCGATACAACCACTTCCGGTACCGATGTCGAGTACGGTAATGTTGTGCGGGAGTATATTTTCGTGTGCGAGTTGGGTGGCTGTAACCGCGGGGTCTTCATTTTCAAGATAATGCCTGTTGATATCATCCTGCCTGATGTCGTGGAGCAGCCATTCCACCAGTTCTTCCGTTTCGGGGCGGGGGATGAGTACCGCTTCTGTAACTTTGAGTTTGAGTTTGTAAAACCATGCCTCGCCCAGTACATATTGTACAGGCTTTTCTTTCAGCAACTCGGAGAGTTTGCCCTGCAACTGGTCATATACTGGTTTTTCGAGGATGAGCCCTGGATTTGAAAGGGTCGCCGAACGTTTCCATCCGGTTACCCACTCAAAAACCCAATCTGTTATTACCGCGGCTTCATTATTGGAGTATATGCGCCTAAGCTGCTCAATAAAGTCCTTGTGAGCTTCTCTGGCAATCATTGTACAAATTTACAGATTTCCGTTATTTTGATTACAGTATTTAGAACGTACTTTTGCCGTTTATGTTGCGATACGAGCCATATATTTACCGCTGTCTTGAATTGGCCCTGCTTGGAGCCGGTACAACGGCACCCAATCCGATGGTAGGTGCTGTACTGGTGCATGACCAAACCATCATTGGTGAGGGGTTTACACAACCCTATGGTGGTGCACATGCTGAGGCGGAATGTATCCGTGGGGTAGATCCTGAACACAAGCGGCTGATCCCTGAATCGACCCTCTATGTAAGTCTTGAGCCCTGCGCACATTATGGCAAAACGCCGCCTTGCACCGATCTTATTCTGCAGCAGGGGATAAAAAAAGTGGTGATCGGTTGTGGCGACCCTTTTGCCAAAGTAAACGGAAAGGGGATTGCACAATTAAGGGCTGGGGGTGTGGACGTGATTGTGGGGGTACTGGAAGCAGATTGTAAAGCAATCAACAGGCGCTTTTTTACTTTTCACCAGCAGCAGCGCCCCTATATCCTGCTGAAATGGGCACAATCGGCTGATGGGATGATGGCTGGTGAAGGTGGGAAGCCGGTAGCCATCAGCAGCCCCGCCACAAACCGGCTGGTACACGGCTGGAGAAGCAGGGAGGCAGCGATTTTTGTGGGACGGCAAACGGCGATCAACGACAACCCGCAGTTGACCACACGGTACTGGCCCGGGAAAAATCCTGTGCGCATAGTGGCAGACAGTAACCTGCTGCTGCCTGAAACCCTGCATCTTTTTGATGGTACAGTACCCACCATAGTGATCAACAGCATCAAAGAATTACCCGGTACAACGGCCAGGGTAATGGTAACAAAGGGACCACAATACCTGCAAACTGTTATGCGCAAACTGGCGGAGGCCTCGCTCATCAGCGTGCTGGTAGAAGGTGGTGCACAGTTGTTGAATGCTTTTATCCGGGAAGGTTTGTGGGATGAAGCCAGGATCATTACCAATGGCAGGATGACCATTCCCAATGGATTACCTGCACCAAAGCTGACCGGGGGAGCGCTTTATACCCGAAAGCATTGGCAGACGGACAGCATCGATTACTATTATAATACTGCACAATACAATTTTTTTCAATCTCTTACCTTCCCTGCATCATGATATTTCTTGCCGGTAGTATTTTTTTCAGCGCCTACCTTACGCTTGCATTCAAGATGTGCGGGCGTTATAAGGTCAACCTTTTCCAGGCTATTGTTGTCAACTACCTGGCTTGTGTGTGCACGGGTTGTGTACTGAGCGGAGCCATACCTTTTACAAAAGCCAACCTGCAGAGCAACTGGATCGGATTTGCCGTGGCCATGGGTGTATTATTTATCATCCTGTTCAACATCATCGGGTTTACCGCACAACGCATGGGTGTTGCCGTTGCTTCAGTTGCCAATAAACTGTCGCTGGTGATACCGTTTGTGTTTTCTGTATGGCTGTACCATGAAGCAGCAACGCCGCTGAAAATAGCCGGTATTGTTGTGGCACTGGCAGCAGTGCTGCTCACCTGTTACCGCCCTTCAACGGCATCGTCCGGATCCGGCAAATTCAACCTTAACCTGCTTCTGTTGCCCGCGCTGCTCTTTCTGGGCAGTGGTTTACTGGACACCCTGATCAAGTATGCGGAATTTCATTTCCTGAACGAAGGGAATAAGAATGCCTTTATCATCATTGGTTTTTCGGTGGCCTTTCTGCTGGGTTTGGTGGTGCTGCTGCTGCAATTGCTGAGGGGCAAAGCGGTATTGGAGCCGCGGGCGGTACTTGCCGGGCTGCTTATCGGTATTCCCAATTATTTTTCGATGTGGTTCCTGGTAAAAGTGCTGAAGGAATACAGCAGCAACAGTTCGGCGATTATTCCCATCAATAATATGGGTATTGTACTGGTAAGCACAGTAGCGGCGGGCTTCCTTTTTAAAGAAAAACTCAGTATCCTTAACCGGCTGGGTATATTGCTGGCCATGGCTGCCATTGCATTGATTGCCTTTGGCTGAGCCGTGCAGTGTATAAACGAACAGGCATATCCGCAGCAGC
Source organism: Chitinophagales bacterium (assembly GCA_013298665.1). Taxonomy (GTDB): domain Bacteria; phylum Bacteroidota; class Bacteroidia; order Chitinophagales; family Chitinophagaceae; genus Ferruginibacter. The sequence continues at coordinate 26,452 of JAAFIK010000024.1, read as the reverse complement.
ACCTATCTTTGCAGCCACGGCCACTGCGGCAAAGGAGCAATTGCGGAAATATGACAATATCAACTGAACATTTTTATACGATTGGTGCAACGGCTACTGCGGAGTTTAAAGACCGTGGCAGTAAGTTTATCGCCTGTGCATCGCCCATTGCGGATGTAAATGGCTTTAAGCATTACCTCCTGCAACTGAAAAAGGAACACCCGAAAGCGATCCACCATTGTTTTGCCTACCGCCTTGGTACAGATGGCAACAGTTTCCGGCAGAGTGATGACGGCGAACCTTCGGGTACAGCGGGGAAACCGATTCTGGGGCAGATTGACAGTAAGGGGCTTACCAATGTAGCTGTAGTGGTGGTGCGCTACTGGGGGGGAACCTTGCTGGGCGTACCGGGACTGATCAATGCTTATAAAACGGCATCAGCGCTTGCGTTGCAGGTTACCCCGGTCGTGCAGAAGCAGATAGAACTGGTGTACGATATCCAGTTCGACTATACACAAATGAACGACATCATGATGGTGATGCGCCAGTTCAATTGTACGGTGATCCGCCAGGAAATGCAATTGTTCTGCAGCCTTACGGCGGGCATCCCGCGCAACCGGCTTGAAGAGGTGGTTTACCGGCTTAAAGAAATCCGCGGTACCGATCTGGTGCAGCGGCCTTCCTGAACCTTCTGCAGCAGTATCAGGTACCAAACCTGAGACGCAGTACTAACCGACCGGGAATTCCCTTCTTTTTGTAATGGGTGCCTGTTCCTTTATAACCCGGAGCATTTTCTTTGTAATGAGTACCCGTTCCTTTATAACCCCAAGCGTTTCCTTTGCAACCCGGCGGGTTCCTTTGTAAGGTGTACCCATTTCTTTATAACCCGGAGCATTTTCTTTGTAATGAGTACCCGTTCCTTTATAACCCAAAGCGTTTCCTTTACAACCCGGCGGGTTCCTTTGTAAGGTGTACCCATTTCTTTATAACCCGGAGTATTTCCTTTATAATGTGTACCCGTTCCTTTATAACCCCAAGCGTTTCCTTTGCAACCCGGCGGGTTCCTTTGTAAGGCGTACCCATTTCACCATTCAGCGCAGGATCAAATGTCAATGCAGTGAGTCTTCGCTTTGATAGTAAACAGCAGGTATCCGGCCATTATAGCAGTAAGGTATTTGCGAACCTTGACTATCGCAACGGGTGAGATGGAACTTATAAAGGGAATGCTATTTCTGCCGGAACTTATTATTTTGTCGTAAATTTCACGCTGATTACCGGAAGGATATTGACGCTTACAGGCGACCCGATGATCATGTGATAGTATAAGCATAGCCTGGATACCCATTTGAAAATGTTTTTTTAAACCGTCTAAACTATACAATTATGAGAGGTTTTGGCTTTTTATTACTCCTTTTTGGCGTGGGTTCTTTTATCCTGCGGGCCATGAACATGCAATTCCGTTTACTCTTTTGGGTAGATAACTGGGGCGAAAGTACCGGTAACGTTATCCGCGTAGCGATGGCTGCAGCGGGACTGTTGCTGATTATCCTGAGTTTCAGGAAAAAGAATGCGTAAACCTGATGATTGGATAAGGAATTACCCGGCAATGCGGATCATACTGATTGCCGGGTTTTTAATAAAACAGGTATCCGGATTAATCAGCCCCGTACTCAAATGTTTTTCTTTGCCCTTCTTGCTGCAAGGTACGCTTCCAGTTGGGACAGGCTGTAGCTGCTCAGGTTTTGTGCGGGCGTTACCATGGCTTTCTGTGCTACCCACACCCCGTAGCGGGTATCGTGAAAACCTTCCACCGCATGTGCATCGGGATTGATGGAGATGCGTACGTTTTTATCAAGTGCTTTTGCAATCCATCGCCAGTCAATATCAAGGCGGCTGGGATGCGCATTCAGTTCAATCACCACATCATTTGCGGCGCAGGCATCAATAATTTTTTCATGGTCAACGGGATAACCTTTCCTGCTGAGGAGCAGCCGGCCTGTCATATGTCCAAGAATGGTGGTATAAGGGTTCTCGATGGCATTCAGCAGCCGCATCATCGCCTTTTCTTCGGTCATTTTAAGGTTGCTGTGTATGGATGCGATCACGAGGTCGAAGGTAGAAAGGATGCTGTTGGTGTAATCGAGGCTGCCATCGTTGAGGATATCGCACTCGATACTCTTGAATATTTTAAAGGGCGATAGTTTGCGGTTGAGCTCATCCACCTGGAGGTGTTGCGCCTGTATGCGTTCTTCTGAGAGTCCCTGCGCATAAAAGGCGCTTTTGCTGTGGTCGCTGATGACGAGGTATTCAAGTCCCAGTGACTGGGCGCCCAACGCCATGGCTTCAAGCGTATGGCTGCCATCGCTCCATTGGCTATGACTGTGGATGATGCCTTTGATGTCTTCAGGTTGAATAAGGGCTGGTGGCAGCAATCCTGCCCCTGCTTTTTCGATGATGGAGGCCTGTTCGCGCAGGCAGGCGGGGATAAAGGGCAGACCGGCAGCATCGAAGATGCCGGTCTCACCGGAAATACCGGCTAAAGAGACGGTGGGGTATGCCGTGGTAAAGGCTTCAACAAAGGCGGTTGTACCGGTGGTTAAAAAGCAACATTCCTCAAAGGATTGTTCATTGCAGGCGTATAGCTTAATACGCAGCCCATCAGTCACTGTAATGGTTAATGTATTATCCGTTTCACCAGCCAGTTGAAAGCCTTGTTCCTGTGAGATTTTTTCTTTGAGTTGGGTAAGGGGTACCGCTACAACAAACTCGAGTTCATCAATGATCTCGACCTGCCGTTTAAAGGCACCGGTGATGGCCACCTGCGTGTTGTCAAATATCGTTTCGAGTTGTGCCTGAATCAATGGTACAAGTGGTGCTACACCGGCGAATAAATGACTGCCCTGGCTCTTCTGATAAAACTCAATGGTCTCCATCACATTCTGCTGCGTCTTCTCCCCAAAACCTTTGTATAATTTGAGGCGGTTTTCTCTGCAGGCGTATAATAATTCACCAATGGATTCTATTTCCATCTCTTTCCAGATGGTGGCAATTTTTTTTGGACCAATGCCTTTAATATTCAGCATTTCTATGATACCCGGGGGTGTCTTTTCGATAATTTCTTTGAGTACAGCGAGTGTACCGGTTGCCAAAAGTTCAGTTATTTTTTTTGCAGCGGAGTCGCCGATACCCTTAATACCGGCAATCTTTTCCGGGGGTGTTTCGCTCAGGGGTATGGGTAATTTTTCGATTGCGAAAGCAGCGGAAGCATAAGATTTTGCTTTGAAACTGTTTTCGCCATGAATGTCCATGAGCTTACTCAACAATGAAAATGCATCTGCAATCTGGTAATTGTCCATGTTGTAAAAATACAAAAGAACCGGCAGGTAGTATGTATTATGACTGTTGTTTTACGAAGCGGGATTTGCGGGTAAGGAACGATGTCTGCGGAGCGCCGCAGGGTAAGCTGAAATGCAGGACCAGTAAGTGTTTTAGCAAAGGGTACGGGCAGTAAAAAACCTCCCGGTCGGGGAGGCTTTTTTATCTTTTTGCTTTTCCAAAAAGAGAAGATTACTTAGCAGCTTTCTTAGCAGCTTTTTTAGGAGCAGCTTTCTTAGCAGCAGCCTTTTTAGGAGCAGCAGCTTTTTTGGGAGCAGCAGCTTTCTTAGCAGCCTTTTTAGGAGCAGCAGCTTTTTTAGGAGCAGCAGCCTTTTTAGGAGCAGCAGCAGCTTTTTTTGGAGCGGCGGCTTTTTTTGGAGCAGCTTTCTTTGCAGCTTTTTTTGCAGTTGCCATTTTTTTTTAGAATTTAAATGTTAGTAAATATGTACTAAAAGTAGTAACAATTTTTAATACACCAAAAAAAAAATGGTTTTTTTTAAGCGGTAGCTTCAACTGCACCTACAGAAACATAGGTTTTATTGTTCCTGCCTTTTTTAAATTCTACCAATCCATCGCTCAATGCGAAGAGGGTAAAATCTCTGCCAACACCAACATTTTTACCGGGATGGTAAACTGTACCACGCTGGCGGATAATGATGTTTCCTGCAATGGCTGGCTGGCCACCATAAATTTTAACACCTAATCTTTTACTTTGTGAATCGCGTCCGTTTTTTACCGAACCTTCACCTTTTTTATGTGCCATTGTTTATGCTTTTAAAACGTTAATTGTTGTAATGGAAAGTTAAGCAATTGCTGTTACTTTGATTTTCGTGTAGTGGGTACGGTGACCATGCTTTTTACGGAAGCCTTTCCTTCTTTTCATCTTAAAAGCGATTACTTTATCACCTTTAATAAGGTCGGCAACGATCTCTGCTTTCACAACAGCTTTTACATCGCTGCCGAGGGTAAGCGTACCATCGTTGTCGGTCATCAGCACTTCGGAAAACTCCAAAGCATCGCCGGTTTTACCGGGCAGATGGGGTACATAGAGGCTGTCGCCTGCTTTTACTTTGAATTGCTGACCCGCTATTTTTACTACTGCTAACATAACTTTCCAGTTTTAGTCCGAATTTTTCGGGAGGGCAAAGGTAGGGGTTTTAATTCTAAAAAAAGTGCAGTGAATGGATTATTTTTACCCTTTGAGAGGGGGTAAAACACCTTTCTCAGCTCAAATTAACAGAAAATATGCGTTTTTTGATCAAATCGGGCCTGTTACTCTATAATATATATTGCCTTATCCTGTTTCTGGCATTCCTTTTCCTCATCATGCCCTTTGTGGTACTGGCCTCTTTTATGGGGCGGATCAGGGGTGGCCGCCTGATTTACTGGCTTTGCCGGTTCTGGACAGATTCCTGCTTTGTGTTATGGGGGATGTGGCACCAGCATATTGAAGAATCGCCACATGATAAAAATAAACAATACATCTTTGTTTCCAACCACATTTCTTATTTTGACATACCGGTGATCTTCAAAGCGATTCGTGGCCAGCAGATCAGGATACTGGGTAAATATGAAATGAGTAAAATCCCGGTCTTCGGTTTTTTGTACCGCAATGCAGTGGTAATGGTCAATCGGGAGGATGCAGATAACCGGCGCAAAAGTATGCTCGAACTCAAGGCATTTATCCGGAAAGGCATTTCGGTCTTTATCTGCCCGGAAGGTACGTTTAACGAAACGGGACGACCGCTCAAGGAATTTTATGACGGGGCATTCCGCATCGCCATCGAAACGCAAACCCCTATACGGCCGATTCTTTTTCTGGATACCTACGACAGAATGAATTACCGGCAGTTGCTTTCGCTGACACCGGGACGCTGCCGGACGGTTTACCTCGATCTGGTAACTGTGGACGGGCTGACCACAGCCGATACAGCCAGTCTGAGGGATCGGGTATATAAGCAAATGGAAGCCGCACTCATCCGTTATCACGCTTCATGGATTACGCAACATGACTGAAACCTCCGATATATTATTCCCCGAAGCACTGCCATCGCATTTTGCAGAAGTGATTCTGCCGCTCGCGCTGCCAACAACATACACGTATGGTATTCCGGATGAACTGAAGGCAAGCGCATTGCCGGGATGCCGTGTGGAAGTGGTTTTTGGCAAGCAAAAAAAATATGCGGGCATTATCCGGTCGGTGAGTACCCGGCAACCTGCTTATCAAACCAAGCGTATCCTGCATGTGCTGGATGATGAACCCCTGCTTTACCCCCGGCAATTAAAACTCTGGGCCTGGCTGAGCAGCTACTATATGTGCAGCGAAGGTGAAGTAATGGCTGCAGCGCTGCCTGCACATTTCAAACTCAGCAGTGAAACTATGCTGTTGTTTAATGATGCTTATGGAGATGATTTCTCTGCATTGGGTGATGAAGAATTTCTTGTTGCAGAAGCCCTGCTGATCAAAAAAGAACTCCGCATGGGGGAGATACAACAGGTACTTGATGTATCGCATGTTTACCCGGTGATCAAAAAACTGATTGATAAAAAAGTATGCTTTGTCTGGGAGTCGCTTAATGAGCGTTACAAAGCCCGGAAAGAAAACTACATACAACTGAAACCCCGTTATCAGGATGAGGCGCTGCTGGGTGAACTGCTCAACAACTGGAGCAAAGCACCGAAGCAGCTTGAACTGCTGCTGGCCTACCTGCATTTGCAGCGTACAGCAGGAGAAGTGACCCAAACGGCCCTGCTGAAGAAAGCGGGTGCCACCACTGCCCAGCTCAGGGCTCTTGCCGAAAAGGATATCCTGTTTATTGAACAGCGTGAGGTAAACCGGCTGAAGTCCCTGCCGCAAAAAGTGGAAATTGATTTTGCACTTTCGCCGGCACAGGAAACCTGTCTGCAGGAAGTGCAGCAGCACCTGCAGGATAAAAATGTTTGTCTCCTGCACGGTGTTACGGGTAGCGGCAAAACACAGGTGTATATCCGCCTGATAGAGGAATACTTCAGCAAGGGTAAGCAGGTATTATACCTGCTGCCGGAGATTGCACTGACGGCGCAGGTGATCCGCCGGCTGCAGAAACATTTCGGGGGCAATATTGCTATTTATCATTCTAAATTCAACGACAACGAAAGGGTTGAGCTCTGGAACCGTATCCGGACAGGAGAAACGGGTATTGTGCTGGGTGCGCGCAGTGCAATTTTCCTGCCCTTTAAAGACCTTGGCCTCGTGATCGTTGATGAAGAACACGATGCTTCCTATAAGCAACAGGATCCGGCGCCGCGCTACCATGCCCGCGATGCTGCTGTTTATTACGCGGCACTCTTTGGCGCCAAAGTAGTGCTGGGCAGCGCCACGCCTTCTGTTGAAAGCTATTTCAATGCACAGTCGGGTAAGTACGGGCTGATTACGCTCGCTGAACGTTTTGGCGGTATTGAATTGCCGGAGATCGTTTTTGTAAATACCCGGCAGGTGGCCCGGAAAGGAAAGGTCATGATCAGTCCGCAACTGAAAGAAGCGATTGAGCAGACGGTTGATGCCGGGCAGCAGGTGATCCTGTTTCAAAACCGCCGGGGCTACAATCCCTACCTGATCTGCCGTGTTTGCGGGTATATCCCTAAATGCCAGCATTGTGAGGTATCGCTTACCTGGCACAAAGCCAGTAATAAGCTGCACTGCCATTACTGCGGCAGCACCTATCCGAAACTGGTGAGTTGCCCGGCCTGTGGCAGCACAGATTGGGGGGAGAATAACTTTGGTACAGAAAAAATTGAAGAACAACTGGATCAGACTTTTCCGGGTTACCGGATTGCGCGTATGGATGTGGACAGTGTGCGGGGTAAAACGGCACACGATGCGCTGATCCAGCAGTTTGAACAACAACGGCTTGACATTTTGGTGGGTACACAAATGGTGGTAAAAGGGCTTGACTTTGACCATGTTGCTTTAGTGGGTATACTGGATGCTGATGGCTTACTCAGTTTTGCTGACTTCAGGGTTAATGAGCGTGCGTTTCAATTGATGGAGCAGGTGAGCGGGCGCGCCGGCCGCAAGCACCAGCAGGGTAAGGTAATGATCCAGGCGTCAAATGTCAAGCACCCGGTATTACTGCTGGTTCAGCAGCACGACTATAAGCAGTTTTATGAAAATGAAATCATCGGGCGGCAGCAATTTTTTTATCCGCCATACAGCCGTATTGTCATGCTGACACTGAAGCATAAGGATAAAGCTGTGGTGGATGGGGCGGCGGCAACACTGGCACAGTTGATCCGGCAGGATCTGCGCGATCATGTGGTGGGCCCTGCTACACCGGTGATCGGGCGCATCCGCAACCTGTACCTGGCAGAACTGATGATAAAGCTGCCTAAAGAGCAGGGCAGCAGCGGCACCTGGAAAACCGTTGTCCGCAACCATATTGCCCTTATGCATAGTGACGCAAGGTTTAAAAATGTATGGGTTGTTGCCGATGTGGATCCGGCATAATGCATAAAAGCACAGGAATAAGATATGATACAGAAAAATATTTCGTTACAGCCCCTGCATACTTTTGGCATGGAGGTGTATACCAGGCTCTTCGCCCGCTTTGGCACCGTTGATGGGCTCCGGGCATTGCTGGAAGAGGCTGATGCACTTTTGCCTTCGGGAGTACTGGTACTGGGCGGCGGCAGTAACATCCTGTTTACGCGCAACTATGATGGCCTGGTACTCAGGAACGAATTGATGGGGATTGCGCAAACAGCAGAGGACGATGATTTTGTATATGTGAAGGCAGGCGCCGGCGAAAACTGGCACCAGTTTGTACTGTACTGTATTCAGCAGGGTTGGGCGGGTATAGAAAACCTTTCGCTCATTCCGGGTAATGTTGGTGCTTCACCCATGCAGAATATCGGGGCATACGGAGTAGAACTCAAAGATGTGTTTGCATCGCTTGAGGCACTTCACCGTGCAGACAAAGCACTGGTGCATTTTACTCCTGATGATTGTGCATTCGGTTACCGGGAGAGTGTGTTTAAAAGAAAGTATAAAGACGAGTTTATCATTACCGCAGTTACCTACCGGCTGCGCAAAACACCCGTTCTCAATACATCGTACGGTGCCATCGAAGCAGAACTGCAACGCATGGGTATAGAACAGCCGGGTATCGCAGATGTATCCAATGCCGTCATCAATATCCGCCGCAGCAAGCTGCCCGATCCGGCCGTGGTGGGTAATGCCGGCAGTTTTTTCAAGAACCCGGTGGTGCCGGGCGAGCAGTTTGAACGGCTCCTGGAACGGTTTCCGGGTATGGCGGGCTATTCCCAGCCGGATGGTACGGTTAAACTGGCCGCGGGCTGGCTTATTGAGCAATGTGGCTGGAAGGGGTTCCGCAATGGCGATGCGGGCTGTCATGAACGGCAGGCATTGGTACTGGTCAACTTTGGTAAGGCAACGGGCGCTGCTGTGTATCAACTGAGTGAGGATATTTTAAACAGTGTATCGGATAAGTTCGGGGTTTTGCTGGAACGGGAAGTGAATATTATATAAGGGTATACCCTTTTTTCTGTTTACCCTTTTGAGGCGATCGCACCGGCACCGGCTAACGCCTGCTCATCAATCATCGTTTTTATACCTGTCTGTAAATGCCATATGAAAATTATACAAGTGGCATATTATCTTCCCTTATTCCTTTGTACTTTGCAGCACCAAAATTTTTATACATGAAATCAGCCATTGCCATATGTGCGTTTTTCTTTGCCGGTACTGCTGCGTTTGCCCAGGCTGGTAATACCTATTTTCTTTCCCAGCCCTCGCTTACACCCGATGGACAAACGGTTGTATTCAGTTTTGAGGGGGATATCTGGCAGGCCTCCGTTACCGATGGACAGGCCACCCGGCTTACGGCGATGCAGGGTAATGAAACGAATGCAAAAGTGTCGCCCGATGGCCGCTGGATAGCTTTTACCGGACGGCAATATGGCAATCCTGATGTTTATATTATGCCGGTCAATGGTGGTGAAGTCAGGCAACTGACTTTTCACAGCGGTACCGACGATGTGAGCAGTTGGGCCTGGGATGCACAATCGATCTATTTCACCAGCAACCGTATGGGACAAATCTCCAGTTATAAGGTGCCGGTGGGCGGAGGTACCCCGCAACGGGTATTTGGCAATCACTTCTTCCAGTTTGACCATAACCTCTTTGAGCACCCCACCACCGGAGAGTTGTTTTTCAATGACACCTGGGAGAGCAGCAACCAGGTACAGCGTAAGCGTTACAAGGGCCCTTTTAATCCTGATATCCAGTCTTACAATCCCAAAACACGTCAGTATAAAAGATATACCGACTGGATAGGTAAGGATTTTGGTGCCACGATTGACCGTAACGGGAATGTTTATTGTATATCCGATGAAGCCAATGGCGAGTATAACCTCTATGCACTTGCGAATGGTAAGAAGACAGCATTGACAAAATTCAGTACCTCTATTAAAAACCCTGCGGTAAATGCCAATGGGGGTAAGGTGGTGTTTGAAAGAGATTACCAGTTGTGGTTGTATGATGCGGCATCAAAGAATGCCGGTAAGCTGGCGATCAGTATCCTGCGCAATAATATCCTGCCCAAGGAAAAGGATTTTGAGGTAAGGGGAAATATTACAGCCTTTGATGTATCTGCTGACGGAAAGAAAATCGTCTTTGTGTCACGCGGAGAATTATTTGTCTGCGATGCCGAGGGCAAATTTATCCGGCAGATCGACAGGGGTAGTGGGGAACGGGTGCGCGAATCGAAATGGATGGCCGATAATAAAACCATTCTATTCAGCCAGACAAGTAATGGCTATACCAACTGGAATACCATTCCGGCAGATGGCAGTGCCGGACTCAAAGTACTCACAACCGATCAGCAGAACAACCGCAGTATCGTCCTGAACAGGAAGCGTACAAAAGCCGTTTACCTGAGTGGCCGTAATGAAGTCCGCCTGCTTGACCTGGGTACACTGGAGAGTAAAACCCTTGTAAAAGAGGAGGTCTGGGGTTTCCAGAACAGCGACCCCGGTTTTTCACCCGATGACGAGTATGTGTTCTTTACGGCATACCGCAATTTTGAGCAGGATATCCTTTTGCACCATATCAAAACGGGGAAAACAACCAACCTGACCAATACAGGAATTACTGAAATGGATCCATTGTGGTCTGTCGATGGTAAGTATATTTATTTTACCACACAGCGCCTGAAACCATCCTATCCCTTTGGTATGCCCAATGCAAAAGTTTGCCGTATTGCGCTTGAAAAGATAGATGAGCCCTTCCGGATGGATAAGTATAACGAATTGTTTAAGGACGAAAAAAAGGATACGGCTAAGAAGGCAACTGTTCCCATAACCATTGATATGGTAAAGGTCATGGAAAGGGTAGAGCAGGTCAGCCCCAATCTCGGTGCGCAGTTTTTGGTATGGCTGGGACAGAAGGGTGAAAAAATCACTTCGCTCTACAGCAGCAATCATGGTGAGGGACGTACCGCTTTGTGGAAGACGGTGCAGGAACCTTTTGAAGCGCCCAAAACAGAGAAGATTGGTGGTACCGACGGTGGTGGCGGTTTTGTGGTATGTGAATCAGGCGATAAGGTTTTCCTGCTTTCGGGCGGCAACATCCATAAGCTGAACCTGGACGGCAGCAAGGCAGACCCCATCAGCATCAGCTTTACTTTCCGCCGAAATCTTGCGGATGAGTTTGCACAGATGTTTACCGAGGCCTGGGCGCAGATGGAAGAGAATTATTATGATGACAATTTTCATGGTATCGATTGGGCAAAAGCCAGGGAGCATTACCGCCAGTTTATCCCCTACCTCAATACCCGCGCCGACCTCCGCACCATGCTCAATGATATGCTTGGCGAACTCAATTCCTCACACCAGGGATTTGGTACCAGTGGCGATGATGAAACGATTGCCCTCAGTAACCGGACGATGGAAACGGGTATTGGTTTTGACGAGCAGGAGCCGTATAAGGTGAAGCGGATCATCAGCCGTTCTGCCGCGGATAAAAAGGGAATTGATATACAGCCGGGAGATATACTGGTAAGCGTGAATGGTGAAAAAGTAAATCCTGCTGTTGACCGCAATTTTTATTTCAGCAAGCCTTCTATTGATAAAGAACTTGTACTCGGCTTCGTGCGCAATGGAAAACCGGCAGAGGTGAAACTCCATCCGCAAACCAGTTTGTTCGGTAATCTTTATGACGAATGGGTGGACAATAACCAGCAACGTGTTGATGAAAAGAGTAAGGGCCGTATTGCCTATGGGTATATGAAGAATATGGGCTCTGGCGAACTCGACCAGTTTATCATCGACATGACGCAGGAGCTCAACAATAAAGACGCGCTTATCCTTGACCTGCGTTTTAATACCGGCGGTAATGTGCATGATGAGGTGCTTGGTTTCCTGAGCCGGCGTAGCTACCTCCGGTGGAAATACCGTGATGGACAATTGTCGCCACAAGGTGTTTTTCGCCGGCAGATAAACCCATCGTGCTGCTGATCAACGAACAGTCGCTCAGTGACGCCGAAATGACGGCGCAGGGCTTTAAGGCGCTGAAGCTGGGAACCATCATTGGCAACAGTACTTACCGGTGGATTATTTTTACCAGTGGTGTGGGGCTGGTTGACGGATCTTCGGTACGTATGCCATCATGGGGGTGTTATTCGCTGGAAGGCAAAGACCTGGAGATGAATGGGGTGAGCCCGGATATACAGGTGTTGAATACATTTGAAGATAAGATCAATGGCCGTGATCCCCAACTGGACAGGGCGATTGAAGAACTGCTGAAAAAAATAAAATAAGCAGTCGATAACGGTAAGCCATGGTGCAATTCACCGCAACGATAAGAAAATTTGATGCACAGGGTGAAAAGTCGGGCTGGACCTATGTGCAGGTGCCGGCAGATATTGCGCAGGCACTTAAGCCCGGCAACAAAAAAGCATTCAGGGTGAAAGGCAAGCTGGATGCCTGGGCTTTCAGCGGTACTGCACTGCTGCCGATGGGCGATGGCAGTTTTATCCTGGTTCTGAATGCTGCTGTACGAAAAGCGATCGGAAAGCGAAAAGGTGCAGTGCTGAAGGTACAGCTTGCGGTTGATGCAAAGGAGCCGGAGATTAATGCTGCATTACTGGAGTGCCTGGCTGATGAGCCGCGGGCATTGGATTATTTTAATACCCTGCCCAAAAGCCACCGGTTGTATTTCAGTAAGTGGATTGAAAGTGCCAGAACCAACCCCACATTTACCAAAAGAATTGCTATGGCCGTAAACGCCCTCTCGCGTAACATGGGCTATGGTGAAATGCTCCGGGAGGGGAAAGCGCTTTAACCCGGATTCAGCAATAAAAAACCTCATAACTATTTATGGTAAAGCTGATGTTAACAAGATATCTCAGATAAGGTACTCAAAGGGTTAATTCAAAATTTCATAGCAGACTGACCAAAGCACTGCAGCTAACATGCCTGGCGGTGTACGGGACGTACGCTGTGTCGCGGTGGGTATGATGGTTATGTAAAAGGCCGCCCGGGGGCAGCCATTTTACGTCTTGCTCAACTTATGACGAAGGTGAAATGTATTGATCATCTTCCGGGCGGCAGTGTATATCCTTACAGACAGCAGACCCTATTCGTTTCCGGATGCTTTTTTCTTTTTGCGTTCCTGTTGTCTCCATGCCGCTACTTTGGCCTTCTGTTCATCCGTCAGCATGGTTTTTACTTTTTCCGCCTGCTGTTGCTTCAACTCCCGCAGCCGGGCTTTTTTTTCGGCAGCATTCAATGAGTCGCTTTGCTCAATTTTTGCCTTTTCATTCTGTGATGCCGCACGCATTGTTTTCATCTTCTCTTTTTGCGCTTTGGACAACTTCAGTTCGCGCAACAGTTGTTTCCGGTTCTTCTCCTGTCCGGATTCCATGACCGGATTGCCCGCCGGCGCTGTTGTATCTGTTGCCGGTTTGGGTGCAGGCTTACGTTGTATCTGGGCCAGCGCATTGATGCTCACCAGTGCCGACAATCCGAGGAAAAATAAGATTCTTTTCATGTGTATGTACTTTTTACAGTGTATAGACGATAGCCGGGGGCATAGGTTTAATCGCGGGTTAAGAGAAGCCCTTCCCCGTTTTGCAACAACTGCTGAAAAAGGCATAAAAAATCCGGCGTTGAGGCGCCGGATTTGGAAAATATATACTGGTAAGCGATTTAGCGGAGAAAAAGGATTTCCCTGTACTTTGGCAGCAGCCAGTGCGCATCATCCACGAGTAACTCCAGTTTGTCAACATGGTAGCGGATGGTATCAAAGTATGGTCCTTTAACATTGTCGCAATAAGCTATCGCCCTTTCGCGGGTGTCAGTAATTTCATTGGCTTGCTTACGCGCTTCAATCATTTTTTCAACGCTGTCGCTCATTACCATGATATGTTCACAGGTTCTTTGAAGAATCTGCTGCTGGTTGCTGTACGCCGTTTCGGGCATACCGGCATCCTTTAACCCCTTGATGTTATTAATCAGGATATTCTGGTATTTAATGGCTGAGGGCAGGATATATGTAGTTGCCAGTTCACCCATTACGCGGGCTTCAATCTGTACTTTTTTGATATAATCTTCCAGCATGATTTCATGACGGGCTTCCAACTCCAGGTGGTTGTAGATGCCATTGCTTTCAAACAGCGCTTTTGATTGTTCTGTCAGGTAAGCATCCAATGCCAGCGGTGTGGTTTTGACATTGGGCAGACCGCGTTTTTCAGCTTCCTGTGCCCATGCCTCGCTGTACCCATCACCTTCAAACAGCACGGCCTTGCTTTCCACGATATACTTCTGGATGATCTGCATGATGGCTATTTCCTTCTTCTCGCCTTTCTCGATCAGGGCATCCACATCTTTTTTAAACTGCTTAAGCGTTTCGGCTACAATGGTATTCAGCGCTGTCATGCTGGTGGCACAGTTGGCACTTGACCCTACCGCACGGAACTCAAACTTATTACCCGTAAAGGCAAAGGGAGAAGTTCTGTTCCGATCAGTATTGTCGAGCATAAGCTCAGGAATGCTTTTGTGAATATCCAGCTTCAGCATCGCCTCATCCTGTTCATCAAACTTCCCGCCTACACGGCTCTCTACCTGGTTCAGCACATCGGTGAGGTACTTGCCGATGAAAATGGAAATGATGGCCGGTGGCGCTTCATTGGCTCCCAGGCGGTGGTCGTTACCGGCTGAAGCAATAGAGGCGCGCAGTAAGTCTGCATACGTGTGTACAGCCTTTATGGTATTTACAAAAAAGGTGAGGAACATGAGATTGGTCTTGGGCGTTTTGCCGGGTGCGAGCAGGTTTACCCCCGTATCAGTGGCCATACTCCAGTTGTTGTGCTTACCACTGCCATTGATGCCCGCAAAAGGTTTTTCGTGCAGCAATACTTTCAGGTTGTGCCGTTTGGCTACCCTGGTCATTACGTCCATCAGCAGTGTATTGTGGTCCACCGCAAGGTTCACTTCTTCAAAGATGGGCGCACATTCAAATTGAGCAGGCGCTACTTCGTTGTGACGGGTGCGGAGGGGAATACCCAGCTTATATGATTCATTTTCAAAATCGCGCATGAATGCGTAAACCCTTTCAGGGATGGAGCCAAAATAATGATCTTCCAGTTGCTGTCCCTTGGCAGGCGCATGTCCGAATACGGTACGGCCGGTCAGTACGAGGTCGGGACGGGCATTGGATAGTCCCGCATCTACCACAAAATATTCCTGTTCCCAGCCAAGGGTGGCGGTTACGCGGGTTACATTTTTATCAAAGTACTGGCAAACGTCTACCGCCGCTTTGTCCAGTGCCACGAGAGCCTTCAGGAGCGGGGTTTTGGTGTCTAAAGATTCGCCGGTATAAGAAACAAATATGGTTGGTATGCAAAGCGTTTTACCCTCGCCGATTTCCATAATAAAGGCAGGAGAGGAAGGATCCCATGCGGTATAACCGCGCGCTTCAAAAGTTGCCCGCAGTCCGCCACTCGGAAAAGAAGAAGCATCGGGTTCCTGCTGGATAAGGGCGCCGCCGTCAAATTCTTCGATAGGGGTACCATCGCCTTTTAAGGTAAAGAACGAATCGTGTTTTTCGGCAGAGAGGCCGGTTAAAGGCTGAAACCAGTGGGTAAAATGCGTTACTCCTTTACTTTCGGCCCATGCCCTTACACCATTGGCAATATGACTGCCCATTGAGCGGTCAATTTTTTTACCACTCTTGATAGAAGCCGCAAGGCTCTTATACGCCTCGTCGCTCAGGAACTGGCGTGCTACTTTCAGCGTGAACACATTTTCATTAAAAATGGCTGTGATTTTTGGTGATCCGTCCACCTTAAAATCGGAAGCATTAGAAAGATTGTTTAATGCTGTAGAACGAAGAGATTGCATTTTTTGTCAGTTTAAGATGCAAAAAAACATCTTAATGACCAGTAAAACAAACTTTTTTGCTTGATGAACTTCTTTTTGTGTGTATTTGTGGAAAAAATCTAAATATTATTATTTTTATTAATTGATAGGATTGCTTTTACCCTCTTCCAATCAATACAGGCGAGTACGGGGGTGATGAGGAAGGGCAGGTAAATGCTCCGGTAACGCACAATTGCCCCCAGATTGTTTACGATATAGCCAATATTGAGCAGGATCAGCAGGGTAAAAAATAATCCAAAGAGGATGAAGGGGTGCACCCGGCCCGGGCGGTGCAGGGGGAAAAAGAGCATGATGAGGAACAGCAACTGGTAAACCAGTACTTCTGCTGCCACCGGTATCATAAATATGATCGGGTGTTCATAAATATAAGGGCGGAACAGGGTATGGTCAAGTGCTTCCGGGGTGTTGCGGAGTAAACCGGAGAGGCCTGGCTGTAATGGGGTGATAGGGATGGCGGTATGTGCATCGTTGACGAGGAGAAAGAACCCCTGCTTTTCAGCAATTGTTGCGGTGAGGTTGAAAGAAGGGGAGAGATAAGACAGGCTGGCCAGCAGGATCCCGCCGGCAAGGTACACTGTTGCAAAACAGGCCACCGGGTGAAAACGGGTTTTGACGGAAAGGTACCAGGCAAGAAATGCCGGTAGCATGGCGATGAATACAAAACTGCGGAGGAGTAGTAAAGTAAGCAGCGAGATGGCGAGGTAGAAAAGCCTCTTGCCTGTAAAACGACCCGTTTGCATGGCCTGGAAAAAACAGAAACAGGCCATACCGGTAGCGGTGAGCAGGATACAGTCTTTGTGAACGGCCGATGAGAAATACAGTAATGAAGGCAGGAGAAAACTGCCGATGATAACGGCTGTGTAGCGGCGGGGGTAGATACTGATGAATATGCGGTACAGGGCGAGGTGGCCAAAGAACCCGATAAAGTTGAAAAAAAGGCTGTTTATATAATAGTTGCCCCGGCTGAAGATGTTGAAAATAGAGATAAGCTTGATGACGAGATTTGATTTCAGGTCGTTCCAGAAGGATTGTACCGAATCTAAAAAGCCATTGTACCCTTGTGGATAAGGGGAGTGAAAAAGATTGGTAAAATACACATAGGGCTTGTGGATGAGCAACTGGTACTCCTGCCAGCCATACATATTCCACTGCCAGTAATCCGAATCGCTGAAATTGAACGACACCCAGCCGATGATAAAACCGGCCAGTATCTTGAACAGGAAAAGAACGATGAGTACATTGGGTGGCAGACCAGATTTACGGGCAAAGGGAACCCTTGTCATCAGCCAGGTCAGCACCACCAGGTAAATCACGAGTAATGCAATATTCAAGTGCCGTCAGTTTTGATGTGGGAAGATAGTTAAAATATTTGCTGTACAAGGGCATCAATTACAACTGCGGCGCTTTACCTTTGCGTTTTCCCCAAAACACATGGAAGTAACAGTCAAAACTGCAGAACAACTCCGGCTTACTGCTGAAGAGTTTGAACTCATCAAACAAAAACTGGGGCGTACCCCCAACTTCAATGAGCTCTGTGCCTTTAGTGGTATGTGGAGTGAGCATTGCAGTTATAAGAACTCAATCAAGTGGTTGAAGACGCTCCCGAGGGAAGGCGGGAAAATGCTGGTGAAGGCAGGAGAAGAAAATGCCGGCCTGATGGATATCGGTGATGGTTATGGTGTGGTATTTAAAATAGAAAGCCACAACCACCCTTCAGCGATTGAGCCTTTCCAGGGCGCGGCTACAGGTGTTGGGGGTATACACCGCGACATCTTTACCATGGGTGCCAGGCCGATTGCGGCACTCAATTCCCTTCGCTTTGGTCAGCTTACCGAAGACAAAACCCAGCACCTTATGGCTGGTGTGGTGCACGGTATCGGGCATTATGGCAACTGTTTCGGCGTGCCTACCGTGGGGGGTGAGATCTATTTTGAAAGCTGCTATCATACCAACCCGCTGGTAAATGCCATGAGTGTGGGGGTGATTAAAAATACGGAAACGGTTTCTGCTACGGCTGAAGGCCCCGGCAATCCTGTTTTCTTTGTCGGATCGGCTACAGGAAAAGATGGCATCGGTGGTGCATCCTTTGCCTCTGCCGACATTACGAGCGACAGTGTACAGGAACTCCCTGCTGTTCAGGTAGGCGATCCTTTTCAGGAGAAAAAATTGCTGGAAGCCTGTCTTGAAGTGATTCAGACCGGTGCGGTGGTGGGCATGCAGGATATGGGCGCCGCAGGCATTATCTGCAGCACGGCTGAAATGAGTGCCAAGGGGGGCACGGGTATGCGCATCGATCTTGATAAAGTACCTACCCGGCATACTGACCCTGCAAACGGCGGTACAGCGATGAAGACCTGGGAGCTGCTGCTCAGCGAAAGCCAGGAGAGGATGCTGCTGGTGGCAGAGAAGGGTAAGGAACAACTGATCATTGATGTATTTGATAAATGGGATCTTCCCTGCAGCAATATCGGAGAAGTGACCGGTGATGGACTGCTGCGTTTCTATATGCACGGCCAACTGGAAGCCGAAATACCCGCCAATGAACTGGTACTCGGTGGTGGCGCACCGCAATACGACAGGCCCTTTGCCGAACCGGCCTACCTTGCTGAGGTTCGTGCGTTTAACCCGGATACCATTCCGCAACCGGCAGAACTGAAAGCCATAGCGGAACAACTGGTGCAATTGCCCAATATTGCGAGTAAGCGCTGGGTATATGTACAATACGACAGCATGGTTGGGGCGGGTAATACGTCTGCCAACAACCCAAGCGATGCCGCCGTGGTATTGGCCAAACCAACAGGTAAAGCCCTCGCGGTTACCACAGACTGCAACAGCCGCTATGTATATGCCGATCCCTATACCGGCGCAATGATTGCCGTTGCCGAGGCGGCGCGTAATATTGTATGCAGCGGTGGCGATCCGTTGGGGGTAACCAACTGTCTGAATTTTGGCAATCCTTACGATCCCGAAGTATATTACCAGTTTGTACAGGCCATTAAAGGTATGGGTGAAGCCTGTCGCCGTTTTAATACGCCTGTAACCGGGGGGAATGTAAGTTTTTACAACCAGCACCCCGGCGGTGCAGTCTATCCCACCCCTACCATCGGCATGGTGGGATTGCTGGACACTATAGCCGATAAAATGACACTTGACTTTAAACAAGCCGGTGATCTTATCTATCTTGTTGGCGCGAGTCACAACGACATCAATTCCTCTGAGTACCTGCATAAAATACATGGCGTAGAGCACAGCCCTGCACCGGTATTTGATATTGATACAGAACTGGCATTGCACGGTGGGATTACCGCATTGATCCGTGCGCACCTGATAGCATCCGCACACGACATCAGCGAGGGCGGGCTCTTCATTACCCTGCTCGAAAGTGCGTTTGTGCGTAACCTTGGCTTTAGTGCCGCAGGTGGTAAAACCCTGCGCCGCGATGCATTCTGGTTTGGTGAAGCCCAAAGCCGCGTGGTGGTATCTGTACAGCAGGAACAGGCGTCGAAAGCGGAAGCATTACTGGCGGAGCGGGGCATTGCTTTCGAATGTCTGGGTGCGGTTACCGGTGGCGAAATAGTTGTGGATGGCGAGGACTGGGGTAGTATTGCCGGTTGGAAAACCAATTATGATGAAGCCATCAGCCGCTTACTGACGAAATAGATGTTTGGCGGCAGACAGCCTGCGTTGCCAATGATTTAATACGGCCGGAAGTGACATGGCCTGATGATATACCTCACCAAAAGTGCAGCATCATTAAAATATGAACAACAGTACAGCACCAGCGATAATGGTTACAGGGGCTGCCGGTTTTATCGGCAGTTGTATGGTGCAGTACCTTACTGCACAGGGATTGACCAACCTTATCCTGGTAGATGCATTTGACCGGGAAGATAAAATACCCAATCTCGCAGGCAAAGCATTTGCGCATAAAGTGGATCGTGAGCAGTTGTTTGACTGGCTGGCTGCAGAAAAACCGGTTATTGACTTTGTTTTTCACCTGGGCGCCCGTACGGATACCACTGAATTTGACTATACTGTTCACGAACACCTCAATGTGGTGTTTACCCAAAAAATATGGGCGTATTGTGTGGCCCGGCAGGTACCCCTCGTGTACGCCTCTTCAGCAGCGACTTATGGTAGTGGCGAATGGGGGTATGACGATGGTCATGCTGTTGTGGAAAAATTGCAACCCCTTAATCCATATGGTATTTCCAAAAATGAGGTGGATAAGTGGATACTGCAACAGGCAGCACAACCACCGTTTTGGGCTGGCCTGAAATTCTTTAATGTATATGGTCCTAATGAATACCATAAGGGGCGTATGGCCAGTGTCATTTTTCATACATTCAACCAGGTAAAGGAGACCGGCCGTGTAAAACTCTTCCGTTCGCACAAGGAGGGATTTAATGACGGAGAACAATTGCGTGATTTTATCTATGTCAAAGATGTTATAGCCGTTTGCTACTGGCTGATGCAGCAACGTCCGGCTTCAGCCCTCTACAACCTTGGTACCGGGCAGGCCCGCAGTTTCAACGACCTGGTCAGGGCTACTTTTGCCGGCATGGCATTACCGGAACAAATCGAATACATTGATATGCCTGCCGATTTGCGGGATAAATACCAGTATTTTACAGAAGCGAATATGACCAAACTTCGCGCAGCAGGCTACCAGTCTCCTTTTTACCCGCTTGAGGCAGGTGTGCAGGACTATGTTCGCCAATATCTCGTACCCCATAAATATTATTAAATATGAGCAACAACATCGCCATCATCGGCGGCGGCAATCTTGGTACCGCTATTGCAGAGGGATTGATTAAGAGCGGATTTGCCAGGCCTTCAGCCATTACCATCACCAAACGTAATACGGCAACGCTCAAGGGACTGCAGGAAAGTGGCGTAGTGGTTAGTGCCGATAACAATAAGGCCGTACGCAGCAGCAATATCGTCATTCTTGCGGTAAAGCCTTTCCAGGTAAAAGAAGTATTGGCGGGTATCCGAAAGGATCTGAACGCAAAGCATATTCTTGTATCGGTGGTAACAGGGGTGTATGTGGCCGAAATACAGGAGGTGATCAGGAAGCGTTTGCCCGTATTCCGTGCCATGCCCAATACCGCCATTGCGATACAGGAAAGCATGACCTGTATCAGTCACGCGGATGCAAAAGAAGCTGAAGTTAAGTGCGTACACGACCTTTTTGCCGTACTCGGGCGGGTAGCCATCATTGATGAAAAGCTGATGAATGCGGCTACGGTATTGGGTGCCTGCGGTACTGCTTATGCCATGCGTTATATACGCGCCAATATACAGGGCGGTATCGAAATCGGGTTTGATGCCGTAACCGCCAGCCTCATTGCCGCGCAAACGGTAAAAGGTGCGGCTGAACTGCTTTTGCAGAAAGGCACACACCCCGAGCATGAAATTGATAAAGTAACCACACCTAAGGGTTGTACCATTGCCGGACTTAACGAAATGGAACACCAGGGCTTCAGTTCCTCGCTGATCAAGGGTATTGCGACAAGCTATCAGAAGATTGCCCGGGATTAATTTTTCGGCTATGTGTGATAGGCCTGTGGCGTAAGGGCTATGTATTTTTTGCCGGGAACGGAAGTTTCAGCGATATATTTATTTACCTGGAATCCTGCTAAATCCATATATTGTGTGATGCGTCTCATCATTGTATTACTCATTTCAGTATTGTTTATCCGGTGCCAGTCGGTCGACCGGTCAGTCGGCTTCAACGAGGTAAAGAAAAAATATGCCCGGCTGTCTGCTGCAATGCTGAGTGGCGACAGCACTGCACTTACCGGTTATACGGAGGTTATGCAGCAACTGCATTACCTGCATAAGCAAACGTTTTCCGGAGATGCGGTCTTCCTGTCCACCGATGCGGAAAGGATGCAGGCGCTCGAAGCTGGGATGAAGGACAAACCCGATAGTGAGGCCTATCATTTTTTTAAGTCGGTACTTCGCCTCAAGCACGACTATCCCGCATTGGTGAGGGGTGAATACCAACTCGTTGATACCAGCAATCCGCATATACTGGCGTACACATCTGCTGCTGATGGCAGGGAACTGCTCACCATCCTGAATATGAATGAGGATAACCGGGCATTCAAGGGAACCTACGATTTTGTAAATATGCCGCTGCTGGCCTGTAATTATCCGGAAGGCCCCTTACCCGTACTCACCACTTCATTGTTGCTGCGCCCTTTTGAAGGACGGGTATATGTGGTTAAATGACCCCTGTATAACCACCCCCGGTGTAAACGGCTGCTGTTGACCGGGAATGCAGTATTGCAGCCCCGGAAACCCTGTCCTCCTCAACTGTTCTGCATATTTTTTCCACAGTTTCCCGACCTGATTTCGACAACCGGAAAATTCGCTGTACATTTGTACGACCTCCCGGATTTATTCCAACCTCTTCCGCGGTCATAATAACTGTTTCAGGCATACTATTTTTTTAACATAAATTCCCGTTGGGTTAGGGTATGAGTAAGTATATTTTTGTAACTGGTGGTGTAACATCATCTTTAGGTAAAGGTATTATTGCGGCTTCACTGGCCAAATTGCTCCAGAGCAGGGGCTTGAAAGTGACCATCCAGAAATTCGACCCTTATATCAATGTTGATCCGGGCACCCTGAATCCATACGAGCATGGAGAATGTTATGTAACCGACGATGGTGCTGAAACAGATCTCGATCTCGGACACTACGAACGCTTTCTCAACATCCCTACTTCACAGGCCAATAATGTCACTACCGGTCGTATCTACCAGACCGTGATCAATAAAGAACGTGAGGGTGCTTACCTGGGTAAAACCGTTCAGGTGATTCCGCATATTACAGACGAAATCAAGCGCCGTATGCTCCTGCTGGGCAAGGAGGGTAAATATGATATTGTGATTACAGAGATCGGTGGTACCGTTGGTGATATTGAAAGTCTGCCTTTTGTGGAAGCCGTACGGCAGTTGCAATGGGAAATGCCCGAAGAAGATTGTATGGTGGTACACCTTACGCTGATACCTTACCTGCGTGCGGCGAAGGAACTTAAAACCAAGCCTACCCAGCACAGCGTAAAATTGCTGGCCAGTGAAGGTGTACACCCCGATGTGATTGTGTGCCGTACAGAAGAGCCCCTGAATAATGAACTCAAGAAAAAGATCGCCCTTTTCTGTAATGTGAAGCCCAATGCGGTCATTGAAGCCATTGATGCCAGCAGTATTTATGAAGTGCCGCTGAAAATGCTCCAGGAAGGTCTTGACGTGATTGTATTAAAAAAATTACAGATCAACGGCTATGCTGCTCCTGACCTCGGCCGCTGGCGTGAGTTTCTTGACAAATTGAAATACCCCAAAACAAAAGTGACCATTGGACTGATCGGGAAATATATTGAACTCCAGGATGCGTACAAATCTATTCTTGAAGCCTTTGTGCATGCAGGGGCGCCGAATGAATGTAAGGTGCATGTGCTGGATGTGCATAGTGAAACCATTACTGAAGACAACGTGGCTGAAAAACTGAGCAAGCTTGACGGATTACTGGTGGCACCCGGCTTTGGTCATCGCGGCGTGGAGGGTAAAGTGACCGCGGTAAAATATGCCCGCGAAAATAACCTGCCTTTCTTTGGTATTTGTCTCGGTATGCAGATGGCCGCTATTGAATTTGCGCGTAATGTACTGGGCTGGCCCGATGCCAACTCTACGGAGATGACCAGGAATACGACCCATGCCGTAATAGACCTGATGGAAGAACAGAAAGAAGTAACCACCAAGGGCGGCACCATGCGCCTGGGGGCATATCCCTGTGAGATCGTTCCGGGTACACTTGCCCATACCATTTACGGTACAACCAGTATCAGCGAAAGACACCGTCACCGTTGGGAGTTTAACAATGAGTACCTGGCAGACTTTGAAAAATCAGGAATGGTAGCCAGCGGTAAAAATCCGGCAACGGGTCTGGTTGAAATGCTTGAGTTGCCGGGTCATCCCTTCTTCTTTGGCGTACAGTTTCATCCGGAGCTGAAGAGTACAGTTGAAAATCCACAGCCCATCTTTGTGCACTTTGTCAAAGCAGCAAAAGCTTTTGCCGAAAAGCGTGATGCGGTTAAGAACCCTCTGCTGCAAAGCGAAATGATCTGACGAGTTATGCGCAAACTGTCCATGGATGAACTGAACCGGAAATCGGTTGATGCCTTTAAAGCTGCTTCCAAACACCCCATCATTGCGGTTCTGGAGAATGTACGCAGTGCGTATAATGTGGGCAGTGTATTCCGTACGGCCGATGCTTTTCTGCTTGAAGCGGTTTACATCACCGGCTATACCGCCCATCCCCCGCATAAAGAAATCAAAAAGACAGCACTTGGCGCAGAAGATACCGTCGCCTGGCAATATTTTCCCAAAACCGCCGATGCCATTGTACAGCTCAAAGCAGAGGGCTATGCGGTGTATGCCGCAGAACAGGTGGAACAGAGTATCTCCCTTGAAAAATTTATGGGTGATGCCGGTCATAAAATCGCCGTCATCTTTGGTAATGAGGTTACCGGGGTAGAACAGTCGACTATTGCCGCATGCGATGGTTGTATCGAAATTCCGCAGATGGGGGTAAAGCACTCGCTCAATATTGCTACTGCGGCCGGTGTTGTGCTGTGGGAAATTGTACGCCATACACTTATCCGTTCCGATCTTGGCTGAGGCGTTGTACCTTTGCACCATGTCAGTAGTCAGGAATTATTTATCCCTCATCAAGTTTTCGCATACCATTTTTGCCATGCCCTTTGCCCTGATCGGTTTCTGCCTGGGGGTACGCGCGGTATGGATGGATACCCTGGCCAGCCGTACAACCGCCGGG
Source organism: Chitinophagales bacterium (assembly GCA_013298665.1). GTDB lineage: Bacteria > Bacteroidota > Bacteroidia > Chitinophagales > Chitinophagaceae > Ferruginibacter. Next base: position 1,813 of record JAAFIK010000024.1, on the reverse strand, counting down.
GCAGGGGGTGCGCATTTTACAGCACCCGCCTGGATGGTATTCTCCTTTGACGGCAAACAGATTGCCCTGCTTTTTATGCTGGTGGTTGGCTGTATGATTTTTGCCCGTAGTGCGGCGATGGCCTTCAACCGTTACTTAGACAGGGAGTTTGATGCCGCTAACCCCCGTACCGCCATCCGCGAAATTCCGGCAGGACTCATCAAGAGTAACCAGGCCCTCTGGTTTGTGGTGATTTGCTGTGTATTGTTTATGGTATGTACTTTTTTTATCAACCGTATCTGTTTCTACCTGTCGCCCATTGCTCTTTTTGTCATCCTGTTTTACAGCTATACCAAGCGGTTTACTGCATTGTGTCACCTTGTACTCGGTTTGGGATTATCGCTGGCGCCGATAGGCGCCTACCTCGCTGTAACGGGTTATTTCAGTGTGCTGCCCGTACTGTTTTCCATTACTGTACTTTGCTGGGTAAGCGGGTTCGATATCATCTATGCACTGCAGGACGATGCTTTTGACCAGAGCCGCCGGTTGCATTCCATTCCTGTATGGCTGGGGCGCCACAGGGCTCTGCGCGTATCTGAAGTCCTGCATGTACTCGCGGTAACCGTACTGATCTTTGCCGGGTATTTTGCGGGGTTTGGCCTGTGGTTCTGGGCGGGTATGCTTTTTTTTGCCGGGTTACTCGTGTACCAGCACCTGCTCGTCAAACCCAACGACCTGCGCAGGGTCAACCTCGCTTTTTTTACCACCAATGGTGTTGCGGCCGTTGTATTTGCCGTATTTGTATTACTCGATCTTTTCCTGAACCGGGGGTAGCTGGCCGGTTTTGTTTACTTTTATCCCATTATGGCCCGCATCATTTGTATTGATTATGGATTAAAGCGTACCGGTATTGCTGTTACAGACCCGCTGCAGATTATTGCAACGGGATTGACCACGATTGATACCAAAACCTTTATCCCTTTTCTGAAAGACTATTTCAGTAAGGAACCGGTTGAACTGATCCTCATCGGAGAACCTAAAAACTGGGATGAATCGGATACCCATGCCACGCCCCTGGTGCGGAAGGCGATTGCTGACCTGGCCAAACATTTCCCCAATATTCCCCTGCAAACCATCGATGAACGCAATACCTCGCGTATGGCCAAACAGGCTATGCTCGAAATGGGACTGAAAAAGAAAGAGCGCCGCAATAAAAAATTAGTCGATGAAATTGCTGCGACGATGATGCTCCAGGAGTACCTGCAGGGTAAAATGTAATATATTTGCGCTTTTACGGAAGATTGCCGCAGGCAACTATCCATGCAATGTACAAAACAGGCAGTATGATTTTACCGATAGTCGCATATGGTGCCCCCGTATTGCGAAAAATAGCAACAGACATTGATCCCGATACTTACCCGGATCTGGATAAACTCCTGGCCGACATGTGGGAAACCATGTACAACAGTAATGGGGTAGGTCTGGCTGCACCCCAGATCAACCGCGATATCCGTTTGTTTACGGTGGATAGCGAACAGATTTTTGCCAACCAGGAGGAAGATGAAAAGGGGCTGTATCCGGATGAACCCGGCTACAAAGGCGTTTTTATCAATGCGCATATTGTAGAGCTGACAGGTAAAGAATGGGCCTACAATGAAGGCTGCCTGAGCATACCCAAGATAAGGGAAGACGTGTACCGGCAGGACACCGTTACGCTGGAATACCTTGATGAAGCGCTGCAACCCCGGGTACGAACGTTCAACGGCCTTACTGCCCGTATCATCCTGCACGAGTACGATCATATTGAGGGTAAACTCTTTATCGATTACATCAA
>JAAFIK010000023.1 GCA_013298665.1 Chitinophagales bacterium | reverse complement strand
TTCAACAGCCTTGCAGAAGTAAGATGCCTAAGCGAAGAATGGAGAATCGATTACAATGAGGAAAGGCCGCATAAATCACTGGGATATCTTTCTCCATTAAGCTATACAGCTAAATGGGCAAACGAAAGAAAAAGTGAACCGGAGCTTTATCCACAAACGGCGACCGGAAATCCTTTACAAATTGAAGGGAGCCGTTTGTGGATAAAGCGGCCGAAAACAAAAAGATGATTAATTTAGAAAACTCTAACTGACAGCGGCACTAAAATAAGGGGAGCCTACATAATCTGTATTTGCGACACCGGAAAATTGCAAACAATACAAAAAACGACATATAAAACAATTAATCATCAACAAGTTAGGAAATGGGCTTCCGGAAGGGTATGTCCTACAATACTAATGTAAGCCGCCATTATAAAGACACCTCACGACTTTGAAAATTAAAAAAGTAGACATACAGCCTCTTGAAATTTTTAAGATACCACCTGAGTTTATCAATTCAGAAAAGTATAGTGAAACAATTAAGAATGGATTAAAAGAAAAGCCATTATCAGAATGGACAAAAGAACTTAAAGCAAAAGAAGCAGCAATGTTTGTGTCAAATGAAGACGGAACATCATTTCAATGCGTTCCTTTTTTTTATAAAGACCATACAATTGCAGGACTTGCACCCAATTTAGTACAAGCTTATTTTGACTTAGCTTTTGAGCATATACAATGGACAGAGCGATATAAGGAAACTTTGCTACAAACTGCAAATAATAAATTTGAATCAGTTAAAATAGCAGACGATAATGTATTTACAAGATTTATTCAGTACCGACTTAGCGGAATAGTTTTCTTACATCTAACAGTTGAGGCTTTTTTAAATCATCTCATTCCAGACGACCACATTTATGAAAAAGTAGAAAAATCAAAGAACGACAGATTTCTTCAAACTACAACAACTTATAACAAAGCACAAATAGAAAGATGGTTGACTTTTAAAGAGAAAATTGATGACGTAGTTTTTACCTTGAAACACATAACTACAGATAAGGAAAAAGTAAAACCACTAAGAGAGAAAATAATTGAACTTTCGAAAATTAGGGACGAAATTGTTCATTTGAAATCCGACAGTAGTGCGACAAAAACCTACTATAAAAATATTTTTGAATTTGTTACAACAAAAGACCTATTCAAATATGTTTATGCTGTTAGAGATTTTGTAAATTTATTATCGCCTGACTTTATGAAAATTAACGAGTATGAAATTGAAAGACAATCCTATAAAATTTCAGTTACCGACTTAAAGTACTTAAACTTTAGTGTTTTACTTGAAGTGACAAGACTTAACTATGAAACCATTGAGTTGACAATAAAAAAAACAAAAGATATTAAGGAGTCAAAACCACATATCGAGTTTTTATTTAAACATATTCCGATAATGGAGAAAATGAAAATTATAACTGATTATCAAATTGCAGAAACAGACACAGAATATGTTATTGAATTTTATAAAACCAACTTGAAACAAAAATAACGGCGGCTTACATTGGGTTTGGCAATAGCAGGGCTTGATAGAGAAACTTCATCTGCAGCTATTTATCAGCTTTTGTTCCAGCTCGACGTTTTTCAATTTGGCTTTTAGTTGTTATCTTTATCATCAGTTTTTCAATTTGGCAGCGGTTACGGGCGGACAGTCATAAAATGCCCTGCCATCGCCAAGCCCTAACGTTATGTGCAATACCAAAGACCCTACTGACTCATAGAAACCTACAATAATATTATAACTATATGCTAATCGATTTTATTCATATCCAAAACTTCCGAAAACTAAAAAACTGTAGAATTGATTTTTTTGAAAAAGAAACCCTATTCGTTGGGGCAAATAATAGCGGTAAGACTTCAGCAATGGATGCATTGATACTATTTTTCAAATCGAGAAATAAATTAAACACTAAGGATTTCACTTTATCTAATTGGAGTATCTTGAACGGAATTGGAGATAAATGGTTAGAAGAAAAAGACCCATTAAAAATTGATTTAACCATAAAAGATTGGGAAGCTCATCTTCCTGTTTTAGACATTTGGCTTAAGGTTGAAAATCATGAATTACATCATGTAAGTAATCTAATTCCGACTCTAGATTGGACTGGCGGCTTATTAGGTGTAAGACTTCGATATGAACCATCAAAAATCGAAGACCTTTATAAAGAGTTTACAACAACATCTAAAAACTCAAGAGAAATAATTGATACTAATTCCAAGAAAAAAAGTAACTCGACTTTTAATCTGTGGCCAAAAAATATGTGGGATTTTTTAGAAAAAGAAAAACTGAATACTCATTTCTCAGTTAAAACTTATTTATTAAACCCTTTGCTCAAAGATTCTCCACAACCCCTCACAGAGTTTGACATTCCTATTGAAGGAGAAACATTAAATAAACTAATTAGAGTTGACATTATAAATGCTCAACGTGGATTTGCTGATGCCAATACTGATATACTTGATGGAAACAATTCAAAGAATCTTTCATCGCAATTAAGAAGTTACTACGACAAGCATTTAAATCCAACAATAAACCCAACAGCAGAAGACATTGCTGCATTACAATTAATTCATGATGCCAAGGAAACATTTGACAAAAATCTCAAAGAGAGTTTTAAAACTGCTCTTGGTGAATTAGAGTTATTAAACTATCCGGGGTTTGGGAATCCGAAAATTAATTTATCAAGTCAGATAAACACTGTCGACAGTCTGCAACATGATTCATCGGTTCAATATATACTGGACGATGGAAACTCAGGACTTTCGCTACCTGAAAAATATAATGGCTTAGGCTATCAGAATTTAATTTCAATGATATTTAAACTAATCCGATTCAGAGACGAATGGATGAAGATTGGAAAAAGTTTAAATCCTACCGATACAGAAATAATTTTCGAACCGCTACATCTTGTTTTAGTTGAAGAACCAGAAGCACATCTACATGCACAAGTTCAACAGGTTTTTATCAAGGAAGCACATAAAGTATTAAGAAATCACAATGAATTAGGAGACAAGAAAGTGTTTTCTACTCAACTTGTAATTAGTACTCATTCTAATCATGTTGCACATGAAATAGCTTTTACCAGTTTACGCTACTTTAAAAGAGAAATAGGTACTGGAGGCAATATTAATACATCAACAGTTGTAAACCTTTCCAAAACATTTGGAAAGGATGATGAAACTACAAAGTTTGCAATCCGTTATCTGAAAACTACACATAGTGATTTGTTTTTTGCTGATGCAGTAATAATGGTTGAAGGTCCGGCTGAAAGAATGTTGATGCCATATTTCATAAAGCATCATACAAAACTCAACAATTGCTATATTTCAATATTGGAAATTGGAGGAAGTCATGCTCATAGATTAAAACCATTAATTGAGAATTTAGGGGTCATAACTTTGGTTATTACCGATATCGATTCTGTAAATCCAAATGATAATGGCAAAAAAGTAAAACCCGAAAAGAACAAAGGGTATAATTCAGGAAATGACACTTTAAAATCATGGATTCCAAAAGAGCCAGACTTGGATAAACTATTGCAATTGCAGAATACTGATAAAGAAGATAAAACATTTCCAATAAAAATAGCTTTTCAGATACCCATATCTTTAAATGATGGCTATAAAAATGTAACGGTAAACCCATATACATTTGAAGACTCACTTGTAATGGAAAATAGGGTGATATTTCAAGCATTAACTCAAGGAACAGGACTTTTGAAAAAAATGATTGAAGCAGCAAAGGAAACGGATATTGAAAAGTCAGCACAATCAATGTACGATTGCATTACAGCAACCGGAGCAAAAAAAGCTGAGTTTGCATTAGAGCTTTTCTATTTTGAGGAACCGAACAAATTAAAAACACCTGCTTATATCAAAGAAGGCTTAGACTGGCTTGAATCAAAGTTGATTGTACAAAAAGCTGGCTTACAAATAAAGTAATCGAAAAATCATGAGTAAACCAGTTTTAGATAATACACTTGATGATAATGTTGATGACCAAATTTATCAATGCTTTAATCCTGCTAATCCTAAAAGCTTCTTTCTTTTTGCAGGAGCAGGGTCAGGCAAGACTCGGTCTATAGTAAATGTTTTATCGAAATTTAAGAATGAGTTCGGAAACTCATATAAATTATACAATCAGAAAATTGCAATAATTACTTATACAAATGCTGCAGCTAATGAAATTAAGCATCGGTTAGAATTTGATTCAATATTCTATGTAAGTACTATACATAGTTTTGCCTGGGAATTAATTAAATCGTTAACAACGGATATAAAGAAATGGCTTGAATTAGATTTAAATAAATCTATCGCTGAATTAGAAGAAGCGCAATCAAAAAGTAGAGACCTTAAAAATAAAACTTCTATTGATAGAGCAAGGAAAATAGAATCTAAACAAAAACGACTAACGAGTCTTAATCAAATCACAAAATTTGTATATAATCCTAACGGAGATAATATTTCGAAAGACTCTTTAAACCATACAGAAGTCATAAGTATAACGGCATACTTTATCCAGACGAAAACTTTAATGCAAAATGTCATTGTTTCAAAATTTCCAATCATACTTGTAGACGAAAGTCAAGATACAAAAAAGGAGTTAGTTGATGCATTATTTACTCTACAGCAAAACAAAAAAGACAGTTTCTCTTTAGGATTGTTTGGAGATACGATGCAAAGGATTTATTCAGATGGCAAGGAGGATTTAGGAAACAATTTACCATTAGATTGGTTGAGGCCTGCAAAACAAATGAATCATCGTTCCAACAAACGAATTATTAAATTGATAAATGAAATCAGAAAGGATGTAGACGGGCAAGAACAGATTCATAGAACTGAAAAAACGGAGGGATTTGTGAGACTTTTTATTGTCGATAGAACATCAAACAAAACAAAAGTTGAAGAAACTGTTGCAGAAAAAATGTTAGTACTAACTAAAGATTCTAAATGGGGTTCAAAAAGTGAGGAGGTTATGACTCTCATTTTAGAACATCACATGGCAGCTAGAAGAATGAATTTTTTTGAACTTTTCGAGCCTTTATATAAGGTTGAAAAATTTAAAACAAGCATCCTTGATGGTTCTCTTTCATTTTTAACTGTATTTACAAAAATAGTTCTTCCACTAGTGGAAGCTCATAAAAAAAATGATAAATTTTCAGTTGCACGTATTGTAAAGCAACATTCAATGTTGTTAGATAAAAAGATTTTAGAAAAAGAAAAAAATCAACTTGATAATATAAAGCTAGCAAACGAAAGTATAAATAAACTTTTGGCACTTTGGGAAGATAATAAAGACCCAAAATTGATTGAAATATTGGAAGTAATAAAAGATAATTCGCTTTTTCCGCTACATAATCTATTGAACATAATAACTTCTAGAACGAAAGAAGAAAAGGAAAATTTTAAACTTCAAGTCAATGATGACGAGGAAGATGAGGAATCAGATGATTCCATAGAAGCATTAGACATTGTGCTTCAAACCACATTTTCTCAAATCGAAAACTATAGTATTTATCTTTCTGAAAAATCAGCTTTTGCCACACATCAGGGCGTAAAAGGATTAGAATATCCAAGAGTAATGGTCATAATTGACGATGTAGAGGCAAGAGGTTTTATGTTTAGCTATGACAAATTATTCGGCTCAAAAGAGCTTACAGCAGATGATAAGAAGAAAGTTGAAGAAGGAAAAGAAACAGGAATAGACAGGACGAAACGGCTTTTTTATGTTGCTTGTAGTAGAGCAAAAGAAAGTCTTGCAATCGTGGCTTACACAGACAACCCAGTTTTAGTAAAGGAGAATGTTAAACATTATGATTGGTTTCATGAATCCGAAATAGAAATATTGTGAGAGCAAAGAAGTACTGCACATAACATCTAAAGCTTCGTTGGGTGCGCAGCGCCGACAATGAAGCCGCGATAGCAATCGGGGTTGAACGCAACCGGCAAATGCTTAGTGTGTTGTTGTATTATGGAGTTGTCGTTTTGCAAGTTGGTGGTTGCAACCGATTGTCAGGGTACTGTTTTCAAAAAGCCATTCCCGTACAGTCAATGCGAAGCCCGCTGACCAAAAAAATATTCGCAAAGGCGGTTCGTAAAAATAAAAGGGCTATTTTTAGCACAGCAATATGGCTGACTACAGGACAAAAACATATCTATTAATACCGATGAGATATTCATTACAATAATACCCCCAAGGGTTACTGTTGAATGTCTATTGGCATTATACCAAAATCATATTCGAGTTATTGTTGATGCAAAATCAGCTGGTATTATTCCCTCTGTTAAGCCAATTCTTACAAAAATTAAAGCAACAAATTTTAGAATTTCGGAACAGCTTGAATTATTAATTTTAAAAAGGGCAGGTGAATAAAGTCATGCGCCCAACAAGGGTATTTGCTAAAGCTGGGTGGACGCAAGCCGTGTTTCATCTTTTGTATTTCAATTTGGCTTCATATCGGGCAGAACCTTAAATAATGAGCTGCGTATAAATTCTCAACTTTTAGTTATAAATTTGGGTTCAGTCAGCCAGGCGGATGGAAGACTATTTCCCGGTCTTCGCAAATACCTGGCCGTTGGTTGCATATATTGACGACCCAAAAACTTACAGCGCGAATGAAATATTTTTTAACCGCTATTATTTTTTTAGCGACACTTGTAAAAGGTACAGCTCAAACAGTATCTAAGACAGAAGTACAAATCAGACTTTTGGAGCAAACTGTGGTGACAGCAATCTTAAACGCTGACACAAACACACTTAAAAAAGTTTGGGCACCTGAATTTTTAGTCAACAATCCAAGAAATAAAATTACAGGTAACAGGGACTCCGTACTGATTAGTCAAAAAGCAGGGATGATTGATTATAGCACCTTTGAAAGAATAATAGAGCGTATTCAAATTCAGAAAAATATAGTAATAACAATGGGTTATGAAGTATTTGTTTCTCGTAGAGACATACCGGAGGCAAAAGCCGGGCAAACTTACAAAAGAAGATTTACAAATATTTGGATGAAGAAAAAAGACAAATGGCAACAAATTGCCAGACACGCCTCAATTATTTGTCAATAAACCAATTTGAAAATGAAAAGACGAACCTTTTTGACAATTCCACTTGTTGCGTCTGCCTTACTAACCGACGCACAACAATCAACCCATGACAGATCCAAAAAAGGTTTTAAAGTTGAAAAAGGTAAAGGCAGAAACGTTGAACAAATGAAAGTTCTCGGCAGCACCTTTGACTGCAAAGTGTCGGGCAAAGACACCAACGGACAACTTTGCATTTTTGACACAATAAGAGAAGGACAAACAAGTCCGCCTTTACATCTTCATCATAAACAGGACGAGTGGTTTTATGTAATCAAAGGAGAGTTTAAAGTACAAGTTGGCGATGAAGTATTAATCCTGAAAGAAGGAGATTCAGCCTTTGCACCGAGAAAAGTCCCACACACTTTTGCAAAAACAAGTGAAGGGGTTGGACAAATGATGATTATGTTTCAACCAGCAGGAAAAATGGAAGACTTCTTTATTGAAAGAGTAAATCTTGAAAGTGAAAAAGACCCGGCAAAAAAAGAAGCTGCTTTAAAAACATTGTGGGACAGACACGGAATGGAAGTTGTAAATGAGCCAAAGAAAATATAAATACAGCAGCCAAACATTTAGCCGCATAGCCGATAAGCCCCGCCAACCGAATGGATTCTGAATAAAATAAAGAAGCCCCGGACTTTGACTGTACGGGGCTCCTCCTCCGGCGAACAGGTTTAGGCAATACGTAAGCCGCCGGGCAATCCATACCAGCTCTGGTAATTTAATATACAGTATTGATTTTTTTGATCATCATTTCAACAGCACAATAGGTTAGGCAATAGTATGCTGTTCACACCATGTCTTCTGTGATAAACCACTCTGCTGCCAACGAACAACAGCACCAAAAAACTTCTCCTGACTGTACGCAGACATCAATTATTTTATGCACAAAAATAAATCCTGCAGCGCATAGCAATAAGATGGGTTAGACGGTGGCTTACCCCTCCCCGATGCAGTTCCGGCAACCGGAAATAGTTTTATGTCGTATCTTTCCTTAATAAAACAAAACACAATGGCACTATTGCCCTGGCAGACAGGAAAGGTTATTCGGATAGAAGACCACACCTACAACACCAAACAGTTCTGGATTGAGATCGAGGGTATCGATCGCTTTGATTTTGTTCCCGGACAGTTTGTCACGCTTGATCTCCCCATTCATGAGCGGCCCAACAAACGCTGGCGCAGTTACTCTATCGCCAGCCGGCCAGATCATACCAATATTATTGAACTGATCATTGTACGTTCTGCAGATGGTGCGGGTACGGCCTACCTGTTTGAACAGGCCACCGTAGGTACTACATTTCCGGTAAGGGGCCCGCTGGGCTTGTTTACCCTGCCTGCGCTGGAAGAAGCGCTTTTCCTCATCTGTACGGGTACGGGTATTGCTCCTTTCAACAGTATGCTCCGGCACATACAGGCACATGGTACGCCGCACAAGGCCATACACCTCATTTTCGGCTGCCGGAAAAAAGAAGACCTGCTCTATTATGCCGATATGCAGCACCTGCAAACAGCATTGCCGGATTTTCATTATATACCCGTACTGTCCCGCGAAACCTGGGATGGCCGGAGTGGATATGTGCATCCCGTGTATGAAGAATTATGTGCCGCCAAACAACCGGCTCATTTCTTTATCTGTGGCTGGCGGGGTATGATTGATGAAGCACGTCAACGTATTGCGGCAATGGGGTACGATAAGAAGGCCATCCATTTTGAGTTGTACGGATAACCGCTATGACGGGAAGGATCCATCCACCGCATGGGATTATTGGTAAAAAATAAATGCGGCTGCTTGGTTTTGAAAAAGTTATCGGTATATTCGTGAAAATTAACGACGCTATATGGGTGCAGTATCAATACTCGTTCTCACCATTGCCGCCATTGCTTTTTCGGGTATCGCCCTGCTTATTTCCCGCGTTGTATTAAAGGCCAGCACCAATCCCCGTAAAGGGGAAGCCTATGAGTGTGGTATTCCCGCACAGGGATCCAACTGGATACAGTTTAACGTTGGGTATTATCTCTTTGCCCTGATCTTCCTGATTTTTGATGTGGAGCTTGTTTTTCTTTTTCCCTGGGCTGTTGTGGTAAAGAAGATCGGCTGGCCGGCGCTTATTGAAATCATTATTTTCTTTTTTATATTATTCATGGGCTTTCTCTATGCACACCGTAAGGGTGCGCTCAAATGGATATGAGGCAGCAAGCCTTTATGTGATCATATATGGAACCTGTAACAGGATACAATGTAACGGTAGCAGCAGCAGCGGGAACGGCTTTCCCGGGTGAGGTACATCCTGCACCGGGTGGCGGTATACTCCTCAGCAAGCTGGATGAAGTGATCAACTGGGCGCGGAGCAATTCGTTGTGGCCATTGGTATTTGGTACCAGTTGCTGCGCCATTGAGATGATGAGTACAGCGGCAGCCAAATACGACTGGAGCCGTTTTGGATTTGAAGTGGCACGCGCCACGCCAAGACAGGCGGATGTGATCATCATTGCGGGTACGATTGTAAATAAGATGGCGCCGGTGCTGAAAAGGCTGTATGACCAGATGGCAGACCCCAAGTATGTCATTGCCATGGGTGCCTGCGCAACGAGTGGCGGTCCTTTTTTTTACAATACCTATTCTGTTGTAAAAGGTGCCGATCATATCATACCGGTGGATGTGTATATTGCCGGTTGTCCGCCAAGACCTGAGGCGTTGCTGCACGCGATGATTACGCTCCAGCAACAGATCAGGAGCGGATTGACAAGGGAGCAGATCAGAACGCCCAAGCCGGAACAGCCAGGCGGTTGACCGCCTGGCTGGCAGCAGCTTACCATCTGGTACAGCCCCGGACAAAGAACAGATGATTTGATACTTATATTATGATGACCAGGGATATTTTGCAAACAACCATTACGGCCTGGCTCCCTGCGGCGGTAGTGGAGGAGGGCGGTGAATGGCTCAATGTACAGGCTGATGCAGCCGATTGGCCGGCATTGGCACAGCACCTGCGGTATGCCCCGGCGTTACAGTTTGATTACCTGTTCTGCCTGACCTGTGTGGATTGGAAGACCCACCTGGGGATGGTTTATCACCTGGAGTCAACCGTTCACCGGCATATCCTTGTTGTAAAAGTGCGGTTAGACAGGGCTGATCCCATAATTGCATCGGTGGCTGATACCTGGCGTACGGCAGAATTTCATGAGCGGGAAGTGTACGAGTTGTTTGGCGTACGCTTCAGCAATCACCCTGACCTGCGGTTGCTGATTCTGCCTGATGGCTGGGAGGGTAAAAACCCTTTGCGGAAAGATTTTGAAGATGCTGTCAATATGATCAGGTTATAAGGATGTATTGCAAGTTTTCGCTGTCGGTATTATTTATTGCTGGTTATTATGATCATTCCCAGCATATGTTCTTTTTTTTTGCGCCTCCCAAAAGAAACAAGAAGGAGGCCCGAAACCCATTACCGCCTTCCGATAGCTATCGGAATCGGAACAGCGCTGCTATGGCTCTGGTACTACCCGTGCGTTCTGCTCGGCAAGTGTATCTTCAGCCTCGGTAATACTACAGCGAGGCGAGGATTAGTGAGAAGGCAGGCGAAGATTTGAAATATGCCGGATAGCAGGTAGTTAGCACCAGGTACTTGCTATGCGGTCTTTTGCAGGGCGTACAATAATGGATGTTAAAAACAGGTATTAAGCGACATAACCAGAATGCAGCAGATGATAGAAGAGTTGGCAACAACAGCACAGGGCGATATGGTCATCAACGTAGGACCGCAGCACCCCTCCACACACGGGGTACTGCACCTGTTGATCACCCTCAATGGCGAAACGATTAAAAACGTTGAACCGCACCTTGGCTATATCCACCGGTCTATTGAAAAAATGTGTGAGAGCCTGAGTTACCGGCAGTTTATCTATGTTACGAGCCGGATGGATTATTTGTCTTCGCACATCAATAATCATGGCTGTGCCTTATGCGTGGAAAAAGCCATGCAGATTGAAGTGCCTGCGCGTGCACAGGTGATAAGGGTGCTGATGGACGAGCTGACGCGCTTAGCCTCGCACCAGCTCTGGTGGGGTGCGCTGGCTATGGATGTAGGCGCGCTGACGCCTTTCTTTCACGCTTTCCGGGAGCGGGAGATGATCAATGATATTATGGAGGAAACCTGCGGGGCAAGGCTTACCATGAATTATATGGTGCCGGGTGGCGTTATGTTTGATCTGCATCCCAACTTCCAGAAACAGGTAAAAGCGTTTATCACCCATTTCAAAGGCCGGTTTGCAGAGTACGATGAACTGGTAACGGGCAATATCATTTTCCAGAACCGGATGAAGGGGGTAGGCTATCTTTCAAAAGAAGATGCGTTGTCTTACGGCTGCTCCGGGCCTGTGGCACGGGCAAGCGGAGTGTCCTGCGATATCCGTAAATGGTATCCGTATGAAGTCTATCCGCAGGTACAGTTTACCGAAGTGATGGAAACGGAAGGCGATTGTTTTGCCCGCTATATGGTGCGGATGAAAGAGATGGCGCAAAGCCTTTCCATTATAGAGCAGTTGATTGATCATATTCCGGAAGGCGAATTTCAGGCAAAGACCAAGGCCGTACTGAAGTTGCCCAAGGGTGAATTTTACAGCCGTATAGAAACGGCGCGTGGCGATTTTGGGGTGTATATTGTGAGCGAGGGTGGCACCACGCCCTACCGCATCAAGTTCCGCTCGCCGGGCTTCAGTAACCTGAGCGCGCTCAACCATATGGCAAAGGGGCAGAAGATTGGCGACCTGGTGGCGATTATGGGTACGCTCGACCTGGTGATACCGGATATTGACCGGTAAAGCGGAAATGGGGCATTAAATAAACAGGGATCAGTATTTAACCAATAGTATAAAAGAAACCATTGTTAAGTCTCGAACATATCACCAACGCCGTACACCAATGGCTCTACGGTAACCTCAGTGAGGGCTGGGCGCTGTTTGCCGAATTTGTCATTATCGGGGTGCTGGCCATCAGCCTGTTTTCGATCCTGGGGCTTGTGCTGATTATGATGGAGCGGAAAGTATCGGCTTATATGCAGGTACGTATAGGGCCCAACCGCGTGGGTAAAAAGGGTATGCTGCAAACGGTGGCAGACACACTTAAACTGATTGTAAAGGAAGGGCTTACACCCGATGGGGCAGATAAATTTCTGTTTAACCTCGCGCCTTTTGTGGTGATGGTGGTGGCGATGGTGATACTGGCACCGATTGCTTTTGCAAAGGGCTTCCAGATATGGGATGTCAATATCGGGGTATTGTTTGTAACGGCGGTTTCCTCGGTTTCGGTGATTGGCATCCTGATGGCGGGCTGGGCGAGCAACAACAAATATTCTTTGCTGGGCGCCATGCGCAGCGGTGCACAGATTGTGAGCTATGAACTCTCGGCAGGCTTGTCTATCCTCTGTATTGTAGTACTTACGGGAAGTTTGCGGATAACAGATATCATTGCTGCGCAGGAAAACGGCTGGTGGCTGTTTAAGGGGCATATACCGGTGATTATTGCATTTGTGATTTTTCTGATCGCGGTAACGGCGGAAACAAACCGCGCACCCTTCGACCTTGCCGAAGCTGAATCTGAGCTGACGGCGGGGTTTCATACGGAATATTCGGGGATGAAATTTGCCTTGTTTTTCCTGGCAGAGTATGTAAATGTATTTATTGTATGTGCCATTGGTGCCACGCTTTTTCTGGGGGGATGGATGCCTCTGCATATCGGGCATTGGCAGGGATTTAACCATGTGATGGATTATATACCCTCGTCGGTATGGTTTTTAGGCAAAACGTTTTTCCTGATATTTGTGATCATGTGGTTCAGGTGGACATTTCCAAGGCTCAGGATCGACCAGTTGCTGAATTTAGAATGGAAATATCTTTTACCCATCAGTATGATTAACCTGCTGCTGGTAACGGTTATTGCCATTGCGGGCTGGCATTTTTAAAAGACTATGTTTTTAAAACAATACATATCGGATGTTTACCAGGGGGTAAAATCGCTGCTCAGGGGTATGCGGCGTACGGGTTATTATTTTACCCACCACAAAGAGATCATTACACAGGAGTACCCCGACAACCGGGATACGCTGGTACTTGCGGAACGTTTCAGGGGTGAGGTGGTGATGCCGCACGATGAAAACAATGAGCACGCCTGTACGGGCTGTACGGCTTGTGAACTGGCCTGTCCCAATGCCACGATCAAGATCGTTACCAGATTTGATGTTACACCGGAGGGCAAAAAGAAAAAGGCGATCGACACATTTGTGTATCACCTGGAACTGTGTACGATGTGTAACCTTTGTGTGGAGGCTTGTCCGACCAGCGCGATTAAGATGGCGCCCACCTTCGAACACAGCGTGACCGACCGCAGCAAGCTGATTAAAAAGCTCAACCGGCCGGGGTCGAAGATCAGGGAAGGGGTGGAATAAGGGAAAAATAAATCATATAAAAAGCTACAGTATTGATTACTGCAGTGAAGTATTGAATATTGTATCATCATGACCGGATCGCAAATCATATTTTATGTATTATCGGCCGCCATCCTCGGCCTGGCGGTGTTGTCGGTAACCACGCGCAAGATTTTCCGGGCCGCCATCTGGTTGCTGTTTACCCTGGTGGGTATTGCAGGACTGTATTTCTGGATGGATGTGGCGTTTATTGCTGCGGTACAGATCATTGTATATGTGGGCGGTATCGTGGTGCTGATCATTTTCTCTATTTTTCTTACGCAGCAATCGGGGCAGGAGATGCCTGCGCCTCCGCTGCTGCGAAAGGTTGCTGCCGTGCTGGCGGCGGTATCAGGATTGACGCTGTCGGCACTGTTGCTGAACAGACATTCCTTTACACCGGCTGATGCTGATTTTGATGCGGGGCCGGAGCGTATTGGCATGCAGATGCTTGAAACGGGCGCGGGTGGTTTTGCCCTGCCCTTTGAGGCCGTGAGTATATTATTACTGGCAGCGATGATCGGCTGTATCGTTATTGCCATGAAAACCAAACCGGCTGCTATATGAACGGCATACCCATCACGCATATCCTGTTTGTAAGTACGGCACTGTTTTTCATCGGTATGTATGGCCTGTTTACCCGGCGCAACCTTATCAGCCTGCTGATGTCGGTTGAGCTGATCCTCAACAGTGTAAATATCAATTTTGTAGCGTTTAACAAGTACCTCTATCCGGGTAAAATGGATGGGGTGTTTTTTACCATATTTATCATCACCGTTGCAGCGGCTGAAGCTGCAGTGGGTATTGCCATTGTTATTAATTTGTACCGCAGCCACCAGTCCATCGATGTGGAGGATGCGGCCACCATGAAGTATTGAAAGCATGAACTATGCCGTTTACATACCGCTTATTCCGCTCCTGCCTTTAGTCGGGTTTATCCTGGCGGGCGGGTTGGGAAAAAAGTACCTGCGTTCCTTTTCGGGCACCTTGTGCACGGGTATTATGCTGGTGGTTACCCTGTTGTCGTTGTATACGGCCTGGCGTTATTTTATGGCAGACGGACAATGGAACGGGGTGTACCAAAAAATTACGGCGGTGCAGGTAAGCTGGCTGGAGTTTTCGCCGGGGGTGGGTATTGATATGGGTATTGTGCTTGATCCCATTTCGGTAATGATGCTGGTGGTGGTAAGTGTGGTATCGCTGATGGTGCATTGCTTCAGCCTGGGGTATATGAAGGGGGAAGACAGGTACAGCACGTATTATGCATTCCTCGGACTGTTTACATTTTCGATGCTGGGGCTGGTGGTGGCGGTTAATATTTTTCAGATTTATATGTTCTGGGAACTGGTGGGGGTTTCCTCATACCTGCTGATCGGGTTTTATTACCAGAAACCTGCTGCGGTGGCGGCTGCTAAAAAAGCATTTATTGTTACGCGTTTTGCAGACCTGGGTTTTCTGGTGGGGATACTGATTTTGGGGATACAGGGACAGACGCTCAACTTTGACACCCTGATCCAACGGCTGACGGATACACAGTCGGCCCGGTTTATGGCCATTACCACCGGTTCGTTCCTGGGTGTTTCGCTGCTTACCTGGGCACTGGCGCTGGTATTTGCGGGTGGGGCCGGAAAGTCGGCCATGTTTCCGCTGCACATCTGGCTGCCCGATGCCATGGAAGGCCCAACGCCGGTATCGGCACTGATTCATGCGGCTACGATGGTGGTGGCAGGGGTGTATCTTATTGCCCGCCTGTTTCCGTTGTTTGCCCTGAATGCCGTGGTGCTGGAGCTGATCACCTGGATCGGGGTACTCTCGGCCGTTTTTGCGGCGGTGATTGCGTGTACACAAACCGATATCAAACGGGTACTGGCTTATTCTACGATGTCGCAGATCGGATATATGATGTTTGCGCTCGGTATTGCTGCGGCTGATGGCCATGGCTATACCGCTTCGCTTTTTCACCTGTTTACCCATGCTTTTTTTAAATCATTGTTGTTTCTCGGGGCAGGTGCGGTTATCCACTGGGTACACAGCAACGACATGAAGGATATGGGTGGCCTGCGTAAACTGATGCCGCTTACCCATATCTGTTTTCTGATTGCCTGCCTGGCGATTGCCGGTATCCCCCCGTTTGCAGGCTTCTTCAGTAAGGAGGGGATACTGCTGGCGGCCTGGGAAAACAACCGGGTGGTCTATTATATTGCCCTGCTTACATCGGGGCTGACGGCTTTTTACATGTTCCGGTTGTATTTCAGTATTTTCTGGCGCAAACCAGCGGATGGTGGTCATACGCATAGCGAAGGTACGTGGACGATGAAGCTGCCCCTTGTGCTGCTTGCGGCATTGAGTACCGGAGCAGGGTTTATTCCCTTTGCGCATTATGTAACGCCCGATGGGCGGGGACGCACAGAACACCTGCACCTGTTGTTTTCCATAGCACCGGTGCTACTGGCTTTGTGCGGCATCGGTATTGCAGCCTGGCTGTTCAAAAAGGCTTCCGCACAACCGGTAAAGCTGGCGCAGCAACTGGGTGGGTTGTACCGGGCAGCGGCACAGCGGTTTTATATTGACGAGGTGTATATGTTTATCACCAAAAAAATAATATTCAAGGGTATTGGCCGCCCGGCCGCCTGGATCGACAAGCATATTGTGGATGGGCTGATGAATGGCATTGCCTCGGCAACTGCGGGGCTGTCTGCCCGCATCAGGGGCTTGCAATCGGGCAGGGTACAGGATTATGCGCTGTACTTTTTCGGGGGCATCATTACCCTGGCAATTGTATTGTTGTATGTATGGCGTTAAAACAGGATAAGCATATATGAGTCTGAACCTTTTATTGGTATGGCCTTTACTAACGGTACTGGTGATGCTGGCTGCAAAGACGGTACGGCAAACCCGTGTGCTGGCGCTGATGGGTGCTGTTTGTCAACTGCTGCTCTGCGCAGTACTGCTGTACAGCTACCAGGCAGAAAGGGCGGCAGGCAATACAGCGGCATTCCTGTTTGAGGAAAACCATAGCTGGTATGCAGCGTTGCAGATCCGTTATCATATTGGTGTGGATGGGATGTCGGTAGCCATGATCCTGCTGACGGCAGTGGTGGTGCTGGCGGGGGTTCTTGTATCCTGGCGCCAAACCGTACTGGGAAGAGAGTTTTTCTTCCTGCTGATGTTCCTGAGCGTGGGCGCTTACGGGTTCTTTATTTCGCTCGACCTTTTTACCTTATTTTTCTTCCTGGAACTTGCGGTGATTCCAAAATTTTTACTCATTGGCATCTGGGGCAGTGGCCAAAAGAATTACAGTGCCATGAAGCTGGCTTTACTGCTGATGGGTGGCTCTGCGTTAATTTTTGTTGGCCTGACGGGTTTGTACTTTAATGCGGCCACACCGGGGTTTGATATGACGGTGCTGGCGGCGCATCCCGTATCTGCGGCCACCCAGCGTTTCTTTTTTCCTTTTTTGTTTGCGGGTTTTGGCATTTTTACGGCTTTGTTTCCCTTTCACACCTGGGTACCCGACGGGCATTCCTCTGCCCCCACGGCTGCCTCAATGTTCCTGGCGGGCATATCGATGAAACTGGGTGGTTATGGCTGTTTGCGGGCCGCCATCTGGCTGATGCCCGCGGCGGCGCAGGAATATTCGTGGGTGATTGTGCTGCTGGCTACCATTGCCATTCTGTATGGTGCTTTTGCGACCATGATGCAGACGGACCTGAAGTATATTAATGCCTACTCTTCGGTAAGTCATTGCGGTTTTGTATTGCTCGGTATCGGGATGCTCACCAAAACGGCTGTTACGGGTGCTATCCTGCAAATGGTATCGCACGGATTGATGACGGCACTTTTCTTTGCGGCTATCGGTATGGTGTACGATCGTACGCATACCCGGTTGGTGAGCCGGTTGGGCGGGCTGCTGCGGATCATGCCTTTTATGTCCATCGTATTTGTGGTGGCGGGACTCTGTTCGCTCGGACTTCCGGGACTGAGCGGCTTTGTAGCTGAGATGACGGTGTTTATGGGTGCCTGGCAACGGCAGGGCATGGGTTATCACCTCGCTACACTGGCGGCGGCGGCTTCGATTGTGGTGACGGCGGTGTATATCCTGCGGGCGGTGGGTAAAGTGATCATGGGTCCGGTGGCAGCGGGAGAGCATTTGTCGCTGAAGGATGCCAGTTGGAACGAGCGGCTGGCGGCGATATTGTTGCTGGCGGGTATTATCGCCATCGGTTTTGCGCCGGGCTGGCTGGTGGGGCTGACGGAGCCCTCGGCTGGCCATCTGCTGCAACAAACGGGTGATGTCCTAACCCCTCATTAGTATTGAACATGATGAATGTATTTTTTATATTGTTGAAACAGGAACTTGTACTGGCGGTAATCCTCTTCCTGCTGCTGATGATTAAACTGGGCAGTAAGGAACGGAGCAATACCAGCACCCTTACGCTGGTGCAGGTATTGCTGCTGGTGAACCTGGCGGCGGGTTTTATCATGCCTGCAACGGGCAGTTTGTTTGGCGGCATGTTTGTTACGGATGCGTTGATCGTACTCGAAAAAAACATCCTCAACCTCGGCCTGCTGGTGGTATCGATGATGGCCTGGCCCTGGCTGCTGCGGCATAAGCATGTAACCGAGTTTTACCTGCTGCTGCTGTCGGCCACGCTTGGTATGTTCTTTATGCTGAGCAGCCATAACCTGCTGATGTTTTACCTCGGGCTGGAAATGTTTACCATACCTCTGGCTGCGCTGGCCAATTTTGACCTTGACCGAAAGACTTCGGGTGAAGCGGCGATGAAGATGATTATTTCTTCCGCTTTTTCTTCGGGGTTGCTGCTGTTTGGTATTTCGCTGCTGTATGGGGCAACGGGTACGCTGCAGTATGGTGAACTTTCGCAATTGCTGCATATAACGCCGCTGGTACTCTTTGGCTTTGTACTGGTAATGGCGGGTTTCGGGTTTAAAATATCGGCCGTGCCTTTTCATTTGTGGACGGCCGATGTGTATGAGGGTGCACCGGTGGCCGTAACGGCTTATCTTTCTGTGCTTTCAAAGGGCGCGGTACTTTTTGTGCTGGTGCCTGTGTTGTATAAAGTGTTTGCTGTGCTGGCCATACCGGCCGGCCATGCGGTTTTTATCCTGGCGGTGGCTACGATGATTATTGGTAATCTTTTTGCGCTGCGGCAACAAAACATCAAGCGCTTTCTTGCTTTTTCCTCCATTGCACAGGTGGGTTTTATCCTTGCCGGTCTTTCGGGTCAGGCGGATACGGGTGGTACGGCGGTGATTTATTTTGTGCTGGTGTACCTGTTTTCGAACCTGGGGGCTTTTGGTGTGGTGGCGCTGGTGAGTGCCTGCAGTGGCAAAGAAGCTGTGGATGATTACAAAGGGTTTTACCGAACCAATCCTGCATTGAGCTGGGTGCTTGCGCTGTCTTTATTTTCGCTGGCCGGTATCCCGCCGCTGGCCGGTTTTTTTGGTAAGTTTTTCCTGTTGCTTGCCGCTGCGGGCAAGGGCAATTATACGCTGGTGATTGTGGCCGCTTTGAATATGGTGGTGGCTTTGTATTATTACCTGCGCATTGTAAGGGCCATGTTTATGGAAGACAATGCTGCGCCCATTGCCCGGATCAGGATTGGCCCGGCACCGGGTCTGGCGCTGGTGATTTGTGTGGCGGGTATGCTGGTAACTGGGTTATTGAGCGGGGCGTACGAGTATATTTACCGGTTGGTTACGGCACAGGCGCCTCTGTAATGGAGCGGCGCATCAGCGGAATTGTCACCAGTATTAATGATGTATTATTATCAGGAATATGGCCATCAATAAAAATCATGAGTTTGAGGAGTTGGACGGTATTAAATGTGCCGTTGTGCAAAGGCTGGCATCGCCGGAACGGGTTGCGTTTGTACAACCCCTGCTGGAGCAGAATGGCTATACCGTAGTGGTGGTGCCTTCACCGCCTGCGAAGGGTGCTGTGGTTGCGGCTGAAGGGGAAGTTGTTGCTGCGCCACCGGAGACCTTTACCATTGGTGTTACGGATGTAACTTTTAATGCTACGAATGCCATTTTTGGCCGCCTGTTGCGCACCCGGGACGGGAAGGTGGTGAGCCTGGCTTACTGGCAGCAGCAAACGGCTGTTAATGATGACGAGGAGCCGTATTTTGGGGCGGTGGTGTAAAACAGTACTTAGTACTCAGTACTGAGTCGTTAGCCTGGGTTGGTACTGAATCTTGCGTCTGGAGTAGCAGCAGGAGGGGGGCAGTACCGGCTCCCCAAAGGGTAGGCAAAGGGTAGGATATCCCACTGTAAAGAGAAGTGGGATATCTATCGGTGAACACTGGCTGAGCAGAGGGTAGTACTTAGTACTCAGTAGCAGGATAAGAAGCATCAGGACGTGTATTATACTTCCATCATGCCGGTAAGCACAATCCGGGCATGACTGGTGATGGTGAGGGTTTTTTCGTTGATCAGCTCAACTGCCATATAACCGCTCCTTTCCGAACATTGAAATGCGTTCATTTTTGTTTTACCCATTTTTTTGCCCCAATACCCGGCTAAGAAGGTATGCGTGCCACCCGTTACAGGGTCTTCATTGGTGCCGCTCCAGGGCCAGAAATAGCGCGATTCAAAGTCGAAGCCTGTCTCACCCGAAACACTGGTGACCAATACGCCATTAATGCCGTGGTGCGATTTGAGCAGGGCCTCAAAATCTGGTGCCAGGCGGCGCAGTACTCTGCTGTCTGCTATTTCGAGGAGCAGGATACTGAGTTCTTTATTGTATGCACAGTTGCTGATGGTTTCGAGCCCGAGTGCGTCCAGTAATGCAGTGGGAACGGTTGCGGGTTCGGTTTCGTATACCGGAAACTGCATGATGATCTCATCGTTGGATCGGGTAACGGTCAGGGGGATATTCCGGATGGTTGTAAAAACGATCTGGTTTGCTGTAGTGTTGCGGGCAAACAATACTTTGGCTGACGCGAGGGTGGCATGTCCGCAAAGCATAATTTCCATTTTGGGTGAAAAATACCGGATGGAAAAATGATGTTCAGCAGTTTTTCTTACAAATGCGGTTTCAGAGAGCCCAAGTTCTTTGGCAATGGCGAGCATTAAACCGTCTTCGATGTCACCGGCTAATACACAAACGCCCGCCTGGTTTCCTTTGAAGGGTTCGTTGGTAAATGCGTCAACGATGAATGTTTGTATTTGCATTGTTTGTTGTATGGTATATTGTACTTGCTTAATCAAATCCACCCGACACGCTTATTTTCTGTCCGGTAATCCAGGCCGCGTCATCGGATGCCAGGAATACGGCCAATGCAGCAATATCGCCGGGTTGTCCGATCCTGCCCAAAGGGGTTTGGCCGGCAATATACGTTTCTATTTCGGTACCGGCTACCGGGTTGCCTTCGGTTTGTGTGGGGCCGGGTAAAATGGCATTTACCCGGATATTTTTTGCGGCAAGTTCTTTTGAGAGGACGCGGGTAATACCGTCAACGGCGCTTTTGCTGGCTGTATAGACCAACGACATCGGCGTGGCCTTAACTGTGGCTACTGAACTGATGTTGATGATGCTGCCACCGGTGTCATTAAAATGTTTCAGGGCTTCCTGGATGCATAAGAGGGTGCCCAGCACATTACTGTTGAACTGGCGGTGAAATTCTGCTTCCGTAATCATTTCTATGGGCTCAAATTTATACACGCCTGCATTATTTACCAGGGTATTGATTTTTCCCCACCCGTCTGCTGCTGCAAATAATCTTTTTACATCGGCGGCTTTGATTACATCGGCCTGTATGGCGATGGCGCTGCCTCCGTTGGCCGTAATGTCTGCAACAACGGCTTCCGCACCTGTTTTATCCGCTGCATAGTTGACCACTACTTTTGCTCCGTCTTTTGCCATGGCTTTGGCGATGGCTGCCCCGATGCCTTTTGAGGCTCCGGTAACGATTGTTACTTTGTCTTGTACCTTGTTCATCGTATGATTTTCCGCAAAATTAGCCGGGTGGCAACCGGGAATATTTGCCTTAGGGCAAAAAATTATTGTTTAGCCCTTATGCGGCTTAACGTGTATTGGGTGATGCCGAGAAATGAGGCGATCTGACTTTGGGGAATGCGGCGGATGATGGAGGGTTGCCGCTGTACCAATTTTTTGTAGCGGGTCCGGGCGTCATCCACAAACATTTCGCTTTTGATGATGTATTTTTCGAGCAGGGCTTTTTCTTTTAAGTGGCTGATGATTTTTGAAAAATGCTCAACAGATTTTTCGAGGATGCCAAAATCGGTACGGGTGAGGGTAACGAAGGTGCATGGTGTTAATGCGGTTATATATTCTTCGGAGGGTGTCTGGTTGGAGAAACTGTCGAGGCTAACGGCAAAATGGCCCTCGCTGGTAAAGTATTGGATGAAATCGTTGCCCCCGGTATCGGTACGAACCACTTTACACACGCCCCCGGTAACCAGACCCATTTTTCTGCATATTTTTCCCTGTTCGCAATATTTTTCGCCTTTTTTTAATGTTTCGGTACTGGTGTGTTCACTGATCAGCGCTTTGTCTGCAGCAGTAAGGGGTAAAACGGATTCGAATAACTGTATTAAACTGTTCATTGCTTTGTTTGATTGAATAGTGGGAGGCTTTGAAGGGCTTCCGTTATCAGGGCGGATGTTGTATGCTTACGAGGCACCGTAATTCGGATTTGCTGAGCTATAGCCCTCAATTATTTCACCAATTTCGTAATGGCCATTCCGGGGCTGATACGTTTCAATAAAATTGGTCAACTCAGTTTTTGAAAAAGCCGGACTGCGTAGAACGTCATAGTCGCCGTCTGTTAAAAGAGCGATAGGGATTTCTTTACAGCTTCCTTCCCGAATTTCAACACATTCATCAAATCCTCTGTCGCAAGTCCGGAACGCGTAACGCCTGACAAAAGTACTTTCCGGAGAAGTAAGGAACCAATTTTTAGCTTTTTGATTGTCATTCCAGGAAGTGGTATGATCCCTGAAACACCATAAAAAACCTCTTTTAAAATCGTCAGCAATCAGTATATTTTCTTCAAATAGCCCTATACCCCATTCTTCACGATGTGCATCAAATATTTCCCTGCCGTCTTTACCGCTTAGCTGTGCAAGAATAAAATCACCCCTCGAAATACAATGATGTCTTTTTGTTGATCGTAATTCACTTGCTGCTTTAAAATACAAATCAGTCGGTTCTGACAAGTCGATAGTCCGGTTTGACGATAGTAATGTTATGTCATTAATATGCGCTAACATAAGCGTGCCGTCTGAATAGCGTATGACGAAGGCCATTTTATCAAATATACATCATATGTACGTAAATGAATCAGGGCAATACTTTTGCGGAACGCGTTATTGCCGGGTTGTTAAAAACCGGCATATACTGGCTGGTATCTAACGGTTAAATTTAACAGCAGACAGACCCCCTGAACGGGCAATCCCCTGCCAGCAGCGCTCGTGTATCTCGCTGCATTTGCAACCTGTGCCGTTCGCTGTTATTTGGTGGTCTTTCCGCCCATTGCCGTAAATACATGGTCAACGGGTTCCCAGAGTTCTATTTTGTTGCCTTCCGGATCCATGATGTGTACAAATTTCCCATAATCAAAGGCTTCAATATCATCCAGAACGGTTACCCCATTGCCTTTTAGCTGATTGACGAGTCCCTCAATGTTTTGTACCCTGTAGTTAATCATGAATTCCTTTTTTGAAGGAGCGAAATAGGTACTCCCGCTTTTAAAAGGGCTCCATTGCAGATAATTGATTTCCTCAGGCCTGTGGGCATTCCTGAATTCAAAACTCGATCCATATTCATTGGTTTCGAGACCCAGGTGCCGGTTATACCATTCTCTTGTTTCTGTGGGGTTTTCGGCAAAAAAGAAAATACCACCAATACCCGTTACTTTAGGAATTGTGTCGTTTGCTGAAGCGGGGTTTACCGGTTGGTTGTTTTGTTCCTCCATGTTATTTTTTTTTGTTGTGAAATTGTGTGCACGGATACCAATAAAATTGATCGTGCAGATTTACTTTAGAATATGTTGTGACAAAAAATCTGTGACAATTTAAATTGTCACAAAAAAATTGTCACAAACCTGTGACAAAATAAAAAAAGAAAAAGAATTTGTCACAAATTCCGGAGATATGTGCTGCCGGGTCGCCAGGTATTGGTAAGTTTTTGTGCAGGCGGAAATGGCGCATTTGAAATGACCGCTGCTTTTTTGTCTGCAACCAGCCGGCAATCTCCCGGAGTGGCTCCGGCGGATAAGCCCATCGTTTGGCGCCAACCATTTTATACGGAGTGTCTGCCAGCCAATATTTCCGGATAAACTCCCCAACTCAGGCATCTTTTCTCTATATTTATGCCACAAAAAATAATCTACTTATGGCATTCCCTTATCAGATTACATCTGTTGAGCACTACAAAGACGCATACAAAAGAAGCATTGAAGATCCCGAAGCCTTTTGGGCAGATATTGCGGGGCATTTTGAATGGATCAAAGCCTGGGACACCGTTCTGGACTGGAATTTTACCGAACCCAACATAGCATGGTTTAAGGGTGGGTTGCTCAATATTACCACCAACTGTCTCGACCGGCACCTGGAAAAAAACGGCAACACGCCGGCCATCATCTGGGAGCCAAACGATAAGGATGAACACCACCGTGTATTGACGTACAAAGAACTCCATTTTAAGGTTTGCCAGTTTGCCAATGTGCTGAAAAACAATGGTGTGGTAAAGGGCGACCGTGTATGCATCTATATGGGTATGATACCCGAGCTGGCCATTGCGCTTCTGGCCTGCGCACGTATCGGCGCCATCCATTCGGTGGTATTTGGTGGCTTCAGTGCGCAAAGCATTGCCGACCGGCTCACGGATGCGCACGCGGAATACATCGTTACCTGCGATGGGGCGTACAGGGGCAATAAAGACATTCCGCTGAAAAGTGTGATTGATGATGCCCTGATCGGCTGCCCTTTTGTTAAAAAAGTAATTGTTTGCACCCGCACGCGTACGCCCGTGAGCATGATCAAGGGGCGGGACCTGTGGTGGGAGGATGAAATAAAAAAGGTAGAAACGATGGGCAACCCGGACTGTCCGCCCGAAGTGATGGCCTCGGAGGATCCGCTGTTTATCCTTTATACCTCAGGCTCTACGGGCAAGCCCAAGGGGGTGGTACACAGTACGGCGGGGTATATGGTGTGGACGAACTATACATTTGTAAACGTATTTCAATACCTGCGGGGGGATGTGCACTGCTGTACGGCGGATATCGGCTGGATAACGGGCCACTCCTATATTGTATATGGCCCGCTTAGTGCCGGGGCTACCTCGCTGATGTTTGAGGGCATCCCCACCTGGCCGGATGCCGGCCGTTTCTGGGATATGGTGGACAAACACAAGGTAAACATCCTTTATACGGCTCCCACGGCCATCCGGAGCCTGATGGCTTTTGGCGACGATCCGGTGAAGGGCAAAAACCTGTCTTCGCTGAAGGTATTGGGTACGGTGGGAGAGCCGATCAATGAAGAGGCCTGGCACTGGTATGATGAGCAGATTGGTAAAAGGCGCTGCCCGATTGTGGATACCTGGTGGCAGACGGAAACGGGTGGCGTACTGATTGCTAACCTGGCAGGCATTACGCCGGCAAAACCAACTTTTGCCACCCTGCCGATGCCGGGTATACAACCGGTACTGGTGGATGAAAACGGGCAGGTGATACCGGGCAGCGATGCGGCGGCTGAAGCCCTGAAACCACCGGTGATCTTTGCCCCGGGCAGTACAGAGCCCATCATCAACGACCTGTTTGCTGCCGGAGATGCAGGCATAAAAGAAAGGTTGGTGGAGTTGGTGAAGCAACGGCGTACCAACCCGGCTGAAGCGGAAAAACTGCTGTGGGAGCAGTTCTGGAATTTCCGGTTTGATGCCTATAAGTTCCGCCGACAGTTTATTGCGGGTGTATATGTGGTGGATTTTATCTGCCTGTCGAAAAAATTTATTATCGACATTGACGATATTCCGCACCAGTTAGCGGATAATACGGCTTCTGATGAAGAACGATTAGACTGGTTCCGCAGCGAGGGATTTACCGTGGTACAGTTGACGAAGAGCGAACTCATGACAGCAATGCCCGCGGCGATGGATCGTATTGAGGCTGCCCTGAAACCGCTGCCGGATGTGGCACTGTCTGCCTATCTGCCCGAAGCTGCACCGAGGGGGGTGGTAAAAGGCAATCTCTGTATCAAGTTTCCCTGGCCGGGGATGCTGCGTACCACTTACGGCGATCATGAACGCTGTCGCACGACTTACTTTTCCACGTACGAAAATCTCTATTTTACCGGCGATGGTTGCCTGCGTGATACCGATGGGGATTACCGGATTACGGGCAGGGTGGATGATGTGCTGAATGTAAGCGGACACCGTATTGGTACGGCTGAAGTGGAGAATGCGATCAATATGCACGCTGGTGTGGTGGAGAGCGCTGTGGTGGGCTATCCGCACGAGGTAAAGGGCCAGGGCATTTATGCATATATTATGCTGAGCAGTACGCATGGCAATGACGACCAGATGCGGCAGGATATTTTGCAAACGGTAACGCGTATCATTGGCCCGATAGCCAAGCCGGACAAGATACAATTTGTAAAGGGACTGCCAAAAACGCGTAGTGGTAAGATCATGCGGCGTATCCTGCGCAAAATTGCGGAAGGGGAGATGGATAACCTGGGGGATACCACAACGCTGCTTGATCCTGCGGTAGTGGAGGAGATCAAAGCCGGAAGGTTGTAATGCTGCTGAACTGCACGTGCAGTTATTGCATAAAAAAAGGGAGTCGGTCAGACTCCCTTTTTACTTTATCGCAGCGATGGGGATTATCCGATTTTTTCATTAATCAGGCGGCGAACATCGGCCATGGGAATGCGTTCCTGCACCATGGTATCGCGGTAGCGGATGGTAACGGTATTGTCTTCTTTGGTCTGGTGATCGATGGTGACACAGAAGGGGGTACCGATGGCATCCATGCGGCGATAGCGTTTACCGATGCTGTCTTTCTCTTCGTAAAAGCAATGAAAGTCGCCTTTACATTCTTTGATGAGCGCATCGGCAATTTCGGGCAACCCGTCTTTTTTGGTTAACGGTAGTACGGCTAATTTCAGCGGGGCGATGCGGGGCGGGATGCGGAGTACCACACGACTGTCTTCACTGCCGTCTTCCCTGTTCCATTTTTCTTCGGCATAGGCCAAACTGAGGATCGTCAGCACGAGGCGGTCGAGACCAACGGAGGTCTCCACCACATAGGGAATATAATTGCCATAAGGCTTATCTTCTTCATTAAGGTCGTTGTCGAAATACTGCATTTTCTTTTTGCTGTATTCCTGGTGATTCTTAAGGTCGAAGTCGGTACGTGAGTGGATGCCTTCGAGTTCTTTCCAGCCAAAGGGAAATTCAAATTCTATATCGAGTGCGGCATCTGCGTAGTGTGCCAGTTTTACGTGGTCGTGAAAGCGCAGTTTTTCCGCAGGTACGCCCAGGCTTTCGTGCCATGCCCGGCGTTGTTCTTTCCAGTACCGGTACCATTCCATCTGTGTGCCGGGGCGTACAAAAAACTGCATCTCCATCTGTTCAAATTCGCGCATGCGGAAGATGAACTGGCGGGCCACGATTTCGTTGCGGAAGGCCTTACCCGTTTGTGCAATACCGAAGGGTATTTTCATACGGCCGGTTTTCTGCACGTTGAGAAAATTGACGAAGATGCCCTGTGCTGTTTCGGGGCGGAGATAAACTTTATTGTCTTCTTCTCCTTCAGTGGCTACGGCACCAAATTCGGTACTGAACATGAGGTTGAACTGACGTACGTCTGTCCAGTTGCAGGTACCGCTTACGGCGCATTTGATATTGTTGCTGTCGATAAGGTTTTTGAGCCCGGCGTAATCATCCCTGGCAATAAGGGCTTCCATTTCGGCGATTAAGGTACCGGCTGCAGGTTCCTGAAGCGTTTCTGCATGTGCTTCAATGAGGTGATCGACACGGTAGCGTTTGTTGCTGTCCTTATTATCGATCATCGGGTCGCTGAAATTGTCCACATGGCCGCTTGCCTTCCAGGTAGTGGGGTGCATAAAGATGGCTGCATCAATACCCACAATATTGTCGTGCAGTTGGGTCATGCTTTTCCACCAGTAGTCGCGTATGTTTTTTTTCAGTTGTGCGCCATACTGGCCATAGTCGTACACGGCCTGTAAGCCGTCGTAAATTTCACTGCTTTGGAAAATATACCCGTACTCCTTGCAATGCGATATAAGCGCCTGGAAACCTGCCTGCGGGGCGGGTTGATTTGTTTCTTTTGCCATAATGGGTGCAAAGGTAATGGATAAAGGATAATGGAGGGGATGGTTGGGGCAACGCAGGGCTATTGTAATTTCTCATTGTCCCGGTGCCGCTGTGCATCCCTGATGTTTTTCTTTTCAAAGTTTTTCTGAAGGGCTGTGGTGAGGTCCACCCCGGTTTGGTTGGCGAGGCAGAGCAGCACCCACAATACATCAGCCATTTCATCGCCGATGTCCCGGCCTTTGTCCGTTTCTTTAAAAGATTGCTCGCCGTATGTTCTTACCATGAGGCGGCTCAGTTCGCCCACTTCTTCCATGAGGATACCGAGGTTGGTGAGTTCGGAAAAATACCTGACGCCTGTGGTTGTGATCCACTGGTCGATTTGTTGCTGGGCTTGTGCGATGGTCATGTGTGTGGTATGCTTTTAATGGTGATAAAGGTGGTGTTCAACTGCAGCTTATTCTTTATTGCGGGTATCCATCCATATCGTTACGGGGCCATTGTTGAGCAGGCTTACCTGCATGTCTGCCCCAAAGACACCGGTGAAAACCGGCTTGCCGAGGTCGGTTTCCAGTTGTGCAATCATTTTTTCGTACAGGGGTTCGGCAATGTCTGGCCTCGCTGCACGGCTATAACCCGGACGGTTACCTTTTTTTGTAGCAGCAAACAAAGTAAACTGGCTGATGAGGAGAATATTACCACCGGTTTCTTTTACCGAGACATTGGGTACCCCTGCCGCGTCATCAAATATGCGCAGGTGTACGATTTTGCTGCTGAGCCAGGCTGTATCGGCTTCGGTATCGGGCTCTTCAATGCCAAGAAATACGAGTAAGCCCTCATGGATGGCCGCCCTTTCTGCTCCGCCAATATGTACAGCGGCATGTCTTACGCGTTGTATCACTGCTCTCATGGGGTTAAAGATACTGCCGGGCAACAGATTTAGCCCCGGTTGCGCAGTCAATTTTTCAGTTGCGCAGTCCCGGTTAAACGGGCGATGCTGTTTTTGGGGTGGATTTTGCTCCTTTTTGGGGATAAAGCGGGTATCGTTTTCCACATAATAAATCTATCCACAAACGTGGAAAACCTGCCAAATTCGGGCTGCTGGTATGTTATGGAATTATGCACATTGTTTTTCCACAGTCTGTTGATATTTAAACACTTGCAATGTCGGTGGTAAAAAATATTTTCGTTCTCCGCTTGGGGGTCAACAATATTTTTTTTTACAATTCAACTTACATAATTTATGCCAGCTAAAAAGCAATCTGCGAAGGGAATGCAGTTTTCGAGGCACTTTACCCGGGATGGAATGAGTCCTTACGACATGTTTGAGTACGATTACCGTACATCTGTGATCAAGAACCCGAGTGGTGAAGTGGTTTTTCAAATGGACAATGTTGAGGTTCCCAAACAGTGGAGCCAGATTGCTACAGATATCCTGGCACAGAAATATTTCCGGAAAGCAGGGATACCTCTGCCTGATGGCACAACGGGCCGTGAAACAAGTGTGAAACAGGTGGCACACCGTATGGCACATTGCTGGCGGGTATGGGGTGAGCGTAATGGCTATTTCGCCACTGCGCAGGATGCAGAAGTGTTTTACGATGAGCTGGCTTACAGTATTCTTAACCAGGCCTGTGTACCCAACAGTCCGCAATGGTTCAATACCGGTCTCTTTGAAGCTTATGGCATCAAGGGTAAACCACAGGGGCATTATTTTGTAGATGCGGTTGATGGCATACTCAAGAAATCAACTTCGGCGTACGAACGTCCGCAACCACATGCCTGCTTTATCCTCAGTGTGGATGATGATCTGGTAAATGACGGCGGTATCATGGATCTCTGGGTTCGTGAAGCACGCATATTCAAATACGGTAGTGGTGTAGGTACGAACTTCAGCAGCATCCGCGGTGAGGGTGAAAAACTGAGTGGTGGCGGTACGTCAAGCGGACTGATGAGTTTTCTGAAAATTGGTGACCGTGCTGCGGGCGCCATCAAGAGTGGCGGTACTACACGCCGTGCGGCTAAAATGGTTTGTCTTGACCTGGATCACCCGGAGATTGAATTGTTTATCGACTGGAAGGTAGAAGAAGAGCAGAAAGTAGCGGCGCTGATTGCAGCGGGTTATGCCAGCGATTACGAAGGGGAAGCCTACCGCACAGTGAGCGGACAGAACAGCAACAATTCTGTGCGCATTCCCAACAGTTTCTTCCACGCATTGGATGGGGGTAAAGATTGGGAACTGAAGGCGCGCAGCGATGGCCGTACCATGAAGTCGGTACCTGCCAAAGCACTCTGGGAAAAAATCAATTACGCAGCCTGGCGTTGTGCCGATCCGGGTACACAGTACGATACTACGATCAACGAATGGCATACCTGCCCTGAGGGTGGCCCGATCCGTGCGAGCAACCCCTGCAGCGAGTATATGTTCTTAGACAATACGGCCTGCAACCTTGCATCGGTAAACCTTGTCAAATATTTCGACACGAGCAACAATACTTTTGACGTAGCCGGATTCGAATATACCGTACGGTTGTGGACCACGGTACTGGAAATTTCTGTATTGATGGCACAGTTCCCGAGTAAAGAAGTTGCGCAACTCAGCTACGACTATCGTACACTGGGGCTTGGCTTTGCCAACCTGGGCACGATCCTGATGGTAAGTGGTATCCCTTACGACAGTGATGAGGCACGCGGTATTGCCGGCGCCATCACGGCTATCATGACGGGGGTATCTTACAAAACATCAGCGGAACTGGCTTCTCATCTTGGTGCATTTACAAAGTATGAAGCGAATAAAAACCATATGCTCCGCGTAATGCGTAACCACCGCGCTGCGGCTTACGATGCTGCCGATGCTTATGAAGGTATTGAAATCAAACCACAGGGTATCCAGGCCAAATATTGTCCCGACTATCTGCTGAAAGCGGCTACAAAAGCATGGGATGAGGCCGTACAGCTTGGTGAGCAATATGGTTACCGTAATGCACAAACAACGGTGATTGCCCCAACGGGTACCATCGGTCTGGTGATGGATTGCGATACCACCGGGGTAGAGCCGGACTTTGCACTGGTGAAGTTTAAAAAACTGAGTGGTGGTGGTTATTTCAAGATCATCAACCAGTCTGTACCCGCTGCACTTAGAAACCTTGGGTACACCGAAAATCAGATTGACAGTATTGTTAATTATGCAAAAGGTCATGCCACGCTGAAAGGAGCGCCGCACATCAACACGGAAAGCCTGGCTGCAAAAGGATTGATGACTGAGGAGATTGCCAAACTGGATGCGGCAATGGCTGCTGCTTTTGAAATAGGATTTGTCTTTAATAAATATACGCTCGGGGATGCCTGTCTGGAAAGGCTCGGCTTCCTGCCCGATCAGTACAATGACTGGAATTTCAACCTCCTTGAAGCCCTTGGTTTCAGCGATGAAGAGATTGACGCGGCGAATGAATACATCTGTGGTACCATGACGATTGAAGGTGCGCCTTACCTGAAAGAAGAACAATACGCGGTATTTGATTGTGCCAACAAGTGCGGACAGAAAGGGGAGCGGTATATCCATCACAGTGGTCATATCCGCATGATGGCGGCCTGCCAGCCCTTCCTCAGCGGCGCGATTTCCAAAACCATCAATCTGCCCAACGAAGGTACACTTGAAGATATTGCAGAAGCATACCGCATGAGCTGGGAACTTGGTCTTAAAGCCTGCGCGCTTTACCGCGACGGCAGCAAGCTGAGCCAGCCACTGAGCAACAAATCAGATAAAAAGAAGAAGGAAGAAACAAAAGAAGAAGCGGTTGAAGAAGCACCGGTTGCCAATAACCCGATGATTGTGGACATGAGCAAACTGACGGTGGAAGAACTGCTTGATGAAGTTAATAAAAGGGTACAAAGCAGCAAGGACACCTCGCTGAAGCGGCAGTTGGCCATGATCGTTGAACGCAGGAGTATGCCGGCCAAACGCCGTGGGTTTACCCAGAAAGCCAAAATCAACGGACAGGCATTGTTCCTGCGCACGGGCGAGTATGGAGACGGTACCCTGGGTGAAATCTTTATTGATATGGCCAAGGAAGGTGCTACCATGCGCAGTATGCTCAACTGTTTTGCCATTTCTATTTCCATCGGTTTGCAATATGGTGTACCATTAGAAGAGTTTGTAGAGAAATTTGTGTTTACCCGCTTTGAACCCAGCGGTATGGTTGATCATCCGAATATCAAGACAACGACATCTATCATCGACTTTATTTTCCGTTCACTGGCTTACGAATACCTGGGGCGCAATGACCTCGTTCATGTACTGGACAAGCCTGAAGTGGCGAATCTCGGTAATGAGGAGTGGGATGCAGAAACACCCACCATCGGCAACCGCGTACCGGAACTCAGCGATGTACGGGTGATCGGCAGTGCCGCACCGGTAGCCAAACATGTACCTGCTCACCGGGCAGTATCTGTAAAAAAAGTACAGGCTACAGGTCTTGACGCGGTAAATGCTGCTGCCAAGAGCATGCAAAGCGATGCTCCGGCCTGTAATACCTGCGGACATATTACCGTACGCAGCGGTACCTGCTACAAATGTTTGAATTGCGGTAACAGTATGGGTTGCAGTTAATACATTAATTAGTTACTCAGGCATAAGCCATCAGTGTAAAAGCTGGTGGCTTTTTTGATCCGGTTCCCGGGATATGGCCTTTACAGCAATACCTCCTGCTGAACTGTATTACAGGCGTCTCCGGGCAGGGGAAGTCATATACTGTAACAATATTGTGTATTTTTGGCAACTAATACCATAGTATGCCCCGTAAATTTATTGAACGGTTTAAGCGGATTGACCAGATCATTGCCAATAAGTCTTCAGGAACACCATCGCAACTGGCCGCCAAACTGGATATTTCTGAGAGTACCCTTTTTGAGTTCATCGCGGTAATGAAGGAACTGGGGGCACCGATACAATACGATCGTCAGCACCTCCGGTATTATTATGAGGAGGACGGGTATTTTAACATTTCATTTGTAAGAAAAAAGGAAGAAATAGCTTAACTCCGGTATTACTGGAGTACAGTGCATCATCTTTGCACCTGAAACAGTTCTCATGTTTTCATGGTTGTTGATTCATTAAGCGTAAAGACTATCTGTATCCACAGGTAGTCTTTTTTCAAGGACAATACCGGCAGAACAGATTACTGCGGAGTTTTACTCCCTTAGTTAATACGACACTTAATAAATGATGATATGCAGAATGAACAACCTTTTATTGCCGTAGCAAAGGGCGATGGCATCGGCGCCGAGATTATGGATGCCGTTATTCATATTTTCGACCGGGCAAAAGTACCGCTTTGGTATGAGTACATTGACATGGGAAAATCCATCTATGAAGCCGGGCATTCTACGGGAATGACACCTGATGCCCGGAAAGCCGTTGAGACCTATGGTATATTATTCAAAGGCCCTATGGAAACTCCCAAGGGGAAGGGGGTAAAGAGTATTAATGTTACCGCGCGGAAAGTATGGAACACGTATGCCAACAAACGTGTATTCAAAACATTAAGCGGGGTGGACACCGTATTCTCACGAGCGGGTATTCCCATCGATATTACCGTGGTGCGCGAAAATATTGAAGATACCTATGGTGGTATCGAGCACCAGCTTACACAGGACGTAGCCCTTTGCCGGCGGTTTATTACACGCCCGGGATCGCTGCAGGTGCACCGTTATGCTTTTGAAATGGCGAAGAAAAAAGGGGCACGCCGCATCACCTGCGGACACAAGGCCAATATCATGAAACTGACCGATGGGCTCTTTCTCGAAACATTTTATGAAGTAGCAAAGGATTATCCGGGTATGCGGGCTGATGATGTGATTGTAGATGACCTTTGTATGAAATTGGTAACGCGCCCCAATGAATTTGATGTGGTGGTACTACCTAATCTCCAGGGTGATATTGTGAGTGATCTTTGTGCCGGGCTTGTTGGCGGACTGGGCTTTGCGCCTTCAGCTAATATTGGCGACAGCGTGTGCATCTTTGAAGCTGTGCATGGTACGGCACCGGATATCACCGGTCAGGGTATTGCCAACCCAACCGCTCTATTGCTGAGTGGCCTGATGCTCCTGCGGCATACGGGTCTGATGGAGGAAGCGGCGCTCATTGAGAATGCACTGCTGCGTACACTTGAAGATGGGATACATACAGCAGATTTTGGGAATGCCGGTACAGCATCTTCTTCTACCACCGCTTTTGCAGAAGCCATCATTGCCCGCTTTGGCGAAATGCCGGTTCACAGTAAACCGGTAATACCTATTCCTGCCCCAATGGTGTCTTTTTCAGCAGACCGGCCTAAAGAGCAGGTATTGCTGCAGAGCGGTGTACATAAAACACAGTTGCTGAATGGCGCAGACCTTTTTGTTGAATACAACGGACAACCAAATGCGCTTGCCGAATCGCTGTCGGCCCTGCTGCCTGCAGACTGGCAGCTTACCACCATCAGCAACCGTGGTACACAGGTATGGCCAACAGGATCACTACTGACCAACTGCGTGAACCAGTACCGGGTGCGGGTAGAAAAAGCAGCAACGGCCACCATTACGGCCACAGCCATTTTCGATTGGTGCAAAACAGTTGAAACGGTTGCGCGCATCTGTTCGGTGGAAATGCTGCTGCTGATAGATGGTAAACAGGGGTATTCACTGGCACAGGGACAGTAAACGGCTAAAGTAAATTACCAATCATTCAAAATAAACAGCGGCATCAATTGATGCCGCTGTTGTGTAAAGTAGTATAGATGATGCCGCTTACCTGCGTATAAAATCGCGCAGGTAACTGCAACTGTTGAATGCTTCTTTATAGAAGGGGGTGGTTTTGTATTGCTGTACAAACTCAGTAAAATAAACATTGTTTTTGAACCTGGGAAAGTAAGCTTTGTCTGCCGCTTCATACAATTCATAACTTTTGTCGCCGGTGAAGTCTCCGTACTGCGGACGCTTCACTTGTTTCTGGCTGCATTTCGCCATCATAAAGAGACAGCGTGCTTTAAAATTTTTATCTGCACTGGCCTCCATGGCCTTTTTAAAATATTCCTGCGCAGAAAAGCAGCCGTAGTATTCCTTCATAAATGCACTGCCATCTTTAGGTATCACATAGCCGTCGCTGCCGCTGCGGTAGTACTGTACCAGTTGCCAGGCATGACCATAGTATGTCATATTGTACAACCCGAGTGCGTACTTGTAATAATGTTTAGCCGTGTTTGCCTTGTCGGTATTGGCCAACTGCAGGAGTTTTTGCATTTCCCGGGCAAAGGCCATTTTGGTGGTGGTAAACTTTTGCTCGGCAGGCAGGGCTTCCTCCCTATCGTACAGTAATTCGATGAAGGGGTTGGTCCTGATCAACTGCGATTTCTTATCCGTTGTTTTACCAAACCAGGCGATGGCCTTATCGTATTGATTGTCGCGCAGGTATGCTGTTCCCGCAAAATCAACCACGGCTCCTTTGGTGATGACATTGTTGCTGAGCAGAAATTGTTCGAAGGCATTGTTTTGCTTGCTCTCCATCAGGGCAAACAATTTTTCCAGCTCGCTGCTGGTCAGTTTGTCGCGCATAAAACTTACCGCACCATCATACCCCACGGGTTTGATTCTTTCTGCTGCCCCTACACAAAGGATTTCCTTCGGCAGGTTGTTTTGCTGGTGATAACGTTTGGCCAGTACCTCGCTCATCAGGTTACTGTAAAAATTGCGCCACAATGTTTCTTCATGCCAGCCTATGGATACAGGCTTTTCTTCCTTTGCTTTTTGGTACAGCCACTGTAGTGACGGGAGGAGCTGGGTTTCAGCGGCGGCATCAAGTGAACCTTTTTCGCTGATGGTCACCAGCAGGTCGGTGAGCATCAGTTGGTCTTTAACCTTTGTAGTCAGGGTGAGCTTTTTTGCTGCATTAATGTAGCGCCTGGCCGAAACAAAATCCCGCACAATGTATGCGGTGTAAGCGGCACCTGTTTCGAAGAGGCCACTGTTTGCCGTTTTCCCTTCGGCCGCCATGCGGTGAAAAAGTCCGTGCAATTCCTGGCCTTCCTTTACAGCATTCAGTGCTGTGCTGTCGCTGTCTTCATTCAACCAGTAGCCATAGCTGCTTTTGCCGCCGGCCTGCTTCTTCAATGAGGGGGTGAGGTATTTCTCTTCCAGTTTATTGATTTCTCTTACGGCCAGTACTTCCAGTACTTCAGCGGAAGGCGTCAATGTATAAATTTCGCTGAGCGTACCCAGTTCATTGCCCGCATCGCCGAGAGAAAACAGGGCCAGCATGGCTGCCCGCTCGGTATTGTCTTTACAAAGAGAGAGGTACTCCTCCCGGTTTGCCATTCTGCTGACGCTCCAGCTAAAGCCGAGAAAGTTGCTGATGCGCTTTGCAGGTGTAGTGCTGAAGACTTTGCTGAAGAGGTATGCAGCCTCTTTGTTCTGGCCACTGCGGAATAATGCGCCTGCTTTCAGTGCCAGGCATAGCGGTTGCAGTACGCCTTTTGTGCTGTTGATGGCCGGGCTGTATTCGTCGTACAAACGGATCACGTCTTTATACCTGCCACTGTAATGTGCCAGGCGTAGTACCTGGTAGGCATACTTGAGTTTAAAAAAGTCTTTCTTTGCCACAGTATACAATTGTTGCCCGCCTTTTAACAGTTTGTCCATTTTCAGGCTGTCGCGATTGAGGGGTTCCCATACATCACCCGTAACAAAGGGCTCGGCTTTTTTGGCAAACATGATATACCCGAGAGCCTCAAGGTCTTTGCTCCGCATAAAATAGCCGGTCATGCTGTTCTGTTTTACCGAATCGGGAATTTTGAGGGGTTGATTTTTTTCGGCATTGTAATACAGGTTATTGAGGTCTTTCCAGGCAAACTTGTTGACAAACTGCAAGGCATCTTTATCCGTTACGGGCGTACCACAGTAGCCAGACCATTCCCGGGCAAGGTTTTCAGCCAGGTTAACCGGTTCCTGTTCGTCGTAGAGAAAATTATACCCTATATAGTAGAAAGGCCGGTAGCCCCTGGCTTCGGGTGTGTTGTTGTGAAAAAAAGTCGTGTAGTAATTGTATGGGTCTTCACCATCTGCGCAGCCAATAATGTTCTGCGGAAATGCGACCAGCCCCACGCTAATAAAGGCTATTAAACCAACTTTCCAGTTCATGTACAGCATATTTGGTTAAAAGTAAAGAATCTAAGTGATAGAGGGATACCCGGCACCGGGTATTTTGCAGTTTTGTACCGATGAGTTTTGCTGCTTCGAGTACTGCCGGTGCTTCACTGTTTTCGAGGCGCAATACATCTCCCTTAAGCAGACTATAGCCGGCGAGTACCGTGTCGCGCAGCGCTGTAAACTGGTTGCGGTATTGTGCAAAAGCGGAGGTGTACAGACAACTGTCGGGCAGTTCGGTGGTGATACCCCGGTATTGACTATCCCGAAACCAGACTTTCCAGCCAAAGACCGGCAACCCCAGGTCTAAGGGAAGCGGATAATCCTGCAGGTTGCCAATGTATTTTTTCAGTTCAGCCACTTCAATGATCGAGTTGACAGATTGCGGATTTTTCAGGTTGCCCATATTGTAACACATGAGTAATCCCCTGTCTGCCGGCGGTATGCCGGCTTTATTTTTATACCTGGTCTGGTAGAGGCGAATGGTAGCCGAAAGGGTGATTCCCGGGAAGGCTTTTTTGAGTTGCTGCAATACTGAAAAGTAGCGGCCGCGGGTACTGGCCGACCAATCGCAATCAATTTGCAGTTCAACCGGTGCAGGCAGGCTGTCCCGCATAAGGATATCCCTGACCAGGCCGGCAATTTTACCAGCCAGCCAGCCCGTTTTTGCAGAATCAATATGCTGGAGGCTTTCGTTGGTGATAAATACAACCGGGATGATGGGTGTATGTGGCCGTTCGGCAAAACGGATAACACCTTTAGGCGCCACTTCGAAGGTGAGTTCATCCCAGTCCACATCAAAAAAACGGATATACGTGGTGCTGATCTTCAGCGAATCCATCTTGCTTTGTTCTACAGGTACTGTATGATAGGTGGATTTCCAGTAATACATGGCTCTTTCCACGGTACGCGGTGTGCGTTGTTGCCGGGTATGGCAGGCCAGCAGGAATGTCAACAGTAATGTTGTACATACGCGGGCAGTCGTATTACCAAAAAAATATTTTATAAAACTCATTCGGGGCAACCATGCGAAATGGTTATTTTGCGGGTAAATTACAAACAAACTTTTATGCCGGTTAGAAAATATTTTTTGTTGCTTTTACTGATCAGCAGCAATCTCGTATTTGCCCAATCCAGAAATGGCCTGATCAGTGGCCCGATGCTGGGTAATATAGAATTGCGTAATGCAAAGATCTGGCTTGAAGTAGCACCGTCTGTAAAGAAGGTAGAGATACGGTACTATGCCGAGGGTGGTATGACTGAGGTGCAAACGCAGGTGTATAAGGGCGAATTGGGTAAGGCCTTTAACCCGATCCGCTTTGAACTGAACGGGCTGAACATGAATACCACTTATCGGTATGGATTGCTGATGGATGGCAAACCGGTTGTACTGCCTTACCCGACAAAATTTACCACCAAAGACCTCTGGCAGTTCAGGACGCCTGCACCAGACTTCAGTTTTCTGGCAGGCAGTTGTGCGTACTTCAATGAACCGGTGTATGATCGTCCGGGTAAACCCTATGGTGGCGACAGCAGTATTTTTGAAACCATGGCTAATACGCCGGCAGCTTTTCATCTCTGGCTTGGAGATAACTGGTACACCCGTGAAGTGGATTATTTTACGGCCTGGGGGTTGAATTACCGGGCCAGCCGCGACAGAAGCCTGCCCATTCTGCAACGCTTTCTCGGCAGTATGCCGCAATATGCCATCTGGGATGATCATGATTTTGGCCCCAACGATGCCAACAGCAGTTATATCCTGAAAGACGAAAGCAAAAAGGTTTTCGACAATTACTGGTGCAACCCCAGCAGTGGCGAGGACGGGAAGGGGATCTATACGAAGGTCAGCTACAGCGATGTAGATGTATTTATGCTTGACGATCGGTTTTTCCGCAGTGCGGATGATATGCCCGATTCCATTGACGGACAACCGAATCTGAGCAAACAGATGTATGGCGGTATGCAGATGCACTGGCTGGAGAATGCACTAACTACGAGTCATGCCACATTTAAAATTATTGCCACGGGTAGCCAGGTACTTAACCCGATGAGTCCTTTTGATTGTGTACAGCATTTCCCCGCGGATTACAGTTATCTTATGGAAATGCTGGCACGCAACAAGATCAAAGGTGTACTTTTCCTGACAGGTGACAGGCACCACAGCGAAATCATCAGGCAGGAAAGACCGGGTACTTACCCGCTTTACGATATCACGGCATCTCCATATACCTCGGGTATAGGCAAGGCAAGAGATAAAGAGGCGGATAACCCGGCACGTGTACCCGGCACATTGGTGGAAGCACAGAATTTTGCCCGTATATCCGTCAGCGGTAAGCGTGGCGAACGGGTGCTGAAAGTGGTATTTACCGGTATCAGAGGGGCAGCACTGGGGCAGTGGAGCGTGGAGGAAAAAGAGCTGGGCGGAGGGGAGCGTTGATCCTGTTTACCGGATTGATCTGTACAAAATGAATGTTTAACACTGCGGGAGAGTGTTTTTACACATCAAACCCATCCGGCAAATCCTTCAGGCATTGCCGGATGGGTTTGGGCAGGTATCAAGGTATTGAA
The DNA here is from genome assembly GCA_013298665.1 of Chitinophagales bacterium. Classification (GTDB taxonomy): domain Bacteria; phylum Bacteroidota; class Bacteroidia; order Chitinophagales; family Chitinophagaceae; genus Ferruginibacter. Next base: position 33,103 of record JAAFIK010000023.1, on the reverse strand, counting down.
TGATGTTATGGCCGGGAACACAACTGGTCGCTTTTTGTTCCTGTCCAGCGTATGAATATCTCCTTTATGGCCATGCAGACAGCACCGGATAAGGTAGTAATACCTGTTTTGTTTACTCGTATATCTGCGTGTTTTAATACAAAATACATACGTTTCCTTTGTTGTTCATCAGCAGCTATTGGCTGCAATGTTTATTGATCAATTTTTAAAATAACCATCATGACAACAAAAATGATTATTGGTGAACCTGCAGCTACTGGCAATCGTGCCATAGGCGATGGCACGGCTATGCAACTGGCTGCTGCTACATATTGTTCCATCGGGGGAAATGTAAAGAAAACGGTAAAGAAAAATATACCTGGCTGGGATGTAGTATGGGAACCCGTTAAAGCCATAGGGGGTAATTATGCTTTTATCGCGTTTAATGGGGTACAGTATGTAGTAGCCATCCGGGGCTCTATACTGGATTTCTCCATAGGCTCCTTTCAGAACTGGTTTGAAGAAGATTTTAACATTTTTACACAGGTAGCCTGGACCTTTCCCGCGAACAGTACAACCAAGCCCATGATTTCAACAGGCGCTTCCGACGGGTTGAATAACCTGATGGCTTTAACGGATGCAAAGGGTGATACCATCCTCAGCTATCTTATGAACCATGCCATTCCCGGAGGCAAATTTCTTTGCGTAACGGGGCATAGCCTTGGGGGCAATCTGGCTACGGTTTTCGCCCCCTGGTTATTGTACCAGATCAAGCAGGCGGGCAAAAATATACCAGCTATTTTTTCAGTGCTTACTTTTGCAGCTCCCACGGCCTGGAATGCCGCTTTTGCTGATCAGTTCAACTTGGCCTTTACCAACAGTTGGCGTTACATCAACAGTATTGATATTGTTCCTTTTTCTGCCTGCGATGTGGAAGGGTTGGCTGCACTGTATCCCGCGCCACTGGCAGCAGACGGAATATTTACTGTAGTTGACGGCGTAAAGGTAACATTGGCCGAAGCATTTGACGGGATTGGTGTTGCGGTTGCCGTGAGTGAGATCGCCAACGGCTCTGTGTACAGTATTGTAAACCAGGGTAATCGTACCATTGTATTAAATACTGCTGGTCAGATTTTCCCGGTGAATACCACGAAGCCCTTGATTGAGCAATGGTTTGATGAGGCTTCAGCGCAACACAGTCATGATAATTATTTAACCTGGCTGGGTGCGAAATCGTTTACATGTGAGCTATAGATTGCCCATGTCGCATCGGCTACACCGGTTGTCATTAAGCTACTTCAGTTCCTGTTGATGCCCGCCAGACCATAAACCATTCTTCCCGGGTGAGCCGGATAGCTGTGGCCGCAGCAGCAGCAGTGATGCGTGCCGGTCTGGCGGTACCTAATACGGGCAGTATACCTGAGGGATGTTGCATGAGCCATGCCAGCAACAATTGATCAGCACCACAATGGTACTGTTTGCCCAGCAGTTCGGCCACAGCCCGTATGCGCAATTGCCGATCTTCATCGCCGGTAAAAAGATTACCACCGCCGAGGGGGCTCCAGGCCATAGGTTGTATGTGGTGGGTAAGGCAATGGTCAAGGGTGCCATCGGTAAACGGGTTGAGGTGAAGAATGGATGCTTCCACCTGATTATATGCGATGGGATAACGGGACTGTAAAAGATCCGTCTGCGCTGGTGTGAAATTCGATACCCCGAAGGCCAATACTTTTCCGGACTGGTGCAGTACGGTAAAAGCTTCTGCCACTTCATCCGGATCCATCAGCGGGTCTGGTCTGTGCAGCAGCAGGATGTCGATATGGTCGGTACGCAGCGCCTGCAGGGAGTTATCTACCGAGTGAAGAATATGTGCCCTGCTGGTATCGTAAGATTTTATAGTGTGGTGCGGCCGGTTGGGGCTCAGCATCCGGATACCACATTTGGTGATGAGTTGCATGCGCTTTCGAAGCGAGGGTACAGCAGCCAGTGCCTGTCCGAAATCGGCTTCCGTTGTATAATGGCCATAGATGTCAGCATGATCAAAAGTGGTGATGCCCGCTTCCAGGCAGTATTCAATCATCGCAATATACTGTTGTACATCAAACCGGGCACCCCAGGCACCCCATTTCATGGTACCCGCGATCAACTTGGAAATGGCCATAATGTTTTTTTTGGAATGCTAATGTAAGGATAAAAGGGCGGGCACAAAAAAACCGATCATGCTGATCGGCTGAAAGTACCCGGGATGGGAGTTGAACCCACACTCGCATTGCTGCGAACAGGATTTTAAGTCCTGCGTGTCTACCAGTTCCACCACCCGGGTGACACTATTGTATACTCCTATGGAGAAAAAAAAAGCAGATAACACAAGCTATCTGCTTTACTGCATGAGCGGAAGACCGGGCTCGAACCGGCCACCCCGACCTTGGCAAGGTCGTGCTCTACCAAATGAGCTACTTCCGCAAATCTTTTAAGAACTATCCCTTTTTTTTTGGACTGCAAAAATAAAGGGTTGTGTTTATACTACAAAAATTATTTGTATTGTGGATTGTAAGTCGTGTTGGCAGGCACTTCTACTTCGGGTTTCCCCTTCCAGCGATGGGTAAACAAGCCGTAACTGCATCCGCCAACAAGAGCAAGGAACAAAAATACCTGGCACAGAAACAGGAAACGTGATGAAGAAACCCAGTTGTGGCCAAAGTCCTTGTGGCTGTCGTCGATGATCTCTGTGTATTGTTGCTGTTCCATACTGTAAATTTTAACGTTGCAAAAATAGCGTATGCAGGTTAAAAAAAATTATTTGCTCCCCATAATTTTCGAAAACTGCCGCTGTTTACGTATAAAGTATGCCCAAACAACCGATCCCGGGTATAATCCCGTCACGGGTGATTTTCTTTTTTTGGGATAGACCGACTGCCTGCGCTGTACCAATACCCATCGTATAAACTGCAGGTGTGCCCTTATGACGGCAACAAAATAGCCCCCATCCCCACCCAACAACGATTTCCAGGCAGCGATGCCATCAAGCAGAAGGCGAAACCATAATTTCCAGAACAATTCAGGAAATGGGAGGTTTTTGGCCATCATGATCAGGTTATTTCTGTAGTTGAGCATTACTTTGCGGCTGTTGCCTTTGGGAAGCGTACCCCCACCTACATGGTACACAACGGAAGCGGGCTGCGCATAAACCTTATATCCGGCAGATTGCATACGCCAGCACAGGTCAATTTCTTCCTGGTGGGCAAAAAATACAGCATCCAGGCCCCCCAACTCGTGATACAGCTTTGCCCGCACAAACAGTGCCGCACCCGTTGCCCAAAAACAGGGAACCGGGTTGTCGTATTGCCCCGTATCCGTTTCGCAGGTATCAAATACCCTGCCCCTGCTGAATGGATAGCCCAGTATATCAATCCATCCACCGCAGGCCCCGGCATATTCAAACACAGACGGCTCCGCATGGCTCATCAGTTTGGGCTGACAAGCCCCAATGGTGGCGTCCTGCTCCATCAGGCCTATGATGGGGCCAATCCAGTCTGGTGTCACCTCCACATCGCTGTTCAGCAGTACATAGTAGTCGCTCTCCACCTGTTTCAATGCCGTATTGTAGCCACCTGCAAAACCCTCATTGGTCGTATTCCGCAATAGTTCAACAGCCGGATAATCTGCCTGTAAAAAGGCCAGGCTATCATCGGTGGAGGCGTTGTCAGCCACAATAATCCGTTTATTACCCCAAAGCGAAGCCACTACCGATGGCAGAAACCGTTCCAGAAAATGCCGGCCATTCCAGTTCAGGATCACAATGGCTACTGAAGGTTGAGTGGGCAATGTTGATTGTTTTGAGAACGCAAACATAAACGATTTCAGTTTTACCATACACAATTTAGGAGTACATTTACAGCCATGTTTCCGCAAATCTTCAATTGGCGTACAGGGTTGGCCATCATTGCCATTGCTATTGTAACGGGTACCATATTCTATTCCCGATACCTGGCGCGGAAGATTGCTGCCGATGAACGTACCAAGGTAAATGTGTGGGCAGAGTCGCTGAAAGCAAAGCTGGCTACTGAGGACGAGGCGATTATCAATTTTACCAATGCCATCGCTGCCGAAAATACCGATATCCCCATCATTGAAACGGATGAGAATGACCGGCCTTCGGGATTTACCAAGAATGTTGATTCACTGGCAGTAGCAAAGGACAGCAACTACCTTAAAAAACTCGTTGCGGAGTTTAAGAGCAGCCATGACGCCATCGTGGTTGAGTTGTCTAAAGACCCTCCGGTTTTCAACAAGTATTATTATGGCGATTCAAGCCTGTTGCGCGAAGTGAGGTATTACCCCATTATCCAGCTCCTGATTGTTGCCCTGTTCATCATCATTACCTTAATTGCCATCTCCACCCGCAACAAATCGAACCAGAATAAGGTTTGGGCGGGTATGGCCAAGGAAACGGCTCACCAGTTGGGGACGCCCTTATCCTCCCTGCAGGGTTGGGTGGAACTGCTGAAAGAAACCCCCGGCAGCGAATCTATTGCGGACGAAATGGTCAAAGATGTAGACCGCCTCAAACTCGTCAGCGACAGGTTTGGTAAGATCGGCAGTACGCCGCAGTTGGAAGAGAAAGATATTGTTGCCCAGGTGGAAACAATGGTCGCTTATATCCGCAGAAGGGCTACGGATAAAGTAAGTTTTTCAATAGATACCCGTGGAGAAAAGGAGATACCGGCCATGATTAATGCACCATTGTTTGACTGGGTGATTGAAAACCTCCTCAAAAATGCCCTTGATGCCATGGAAGGGAAAGGGACAATCCGTGTGCAGATCAGCAATGAGTCAGCGGCCGTTCTTATCGATATTGCCGACACGGGTAAGGGCATCAGCAAGCAAAACATCAGCAAAGTATTCAAGCCTGGGTTTACAACCAAAAAAAGAGGCTGGGGATTGGGATTGTCGCTCAGCCAGCGGATTATCGCACAGTACCACAAAGGCGAGTTGTTTGTCAGGCAATCCGAACCGGGCAAGGGTACTACTTTCCGTATCGTATTGAAGAAATAGCGGGTTTCTTTCAGGATCAGTGTATTTTTTCCATGTCCCTGCTCAAATATCAAATCAAAATTTTACCTTTGCCGTCCTCAAATGCGGAGGTGGCGAAATTGGTAGACGCACTACTTTGAGGTGGTAGCGCCTGAAAGGGCGTGGGAGTTCGAATCTCCTCTTCCGCACTTGTTTCAGAACCCTGTCTTCGGATGGGGTTTTTTAATACACCTAAGTCGCGCTTATTGCAGGGTTTTCAGTAAAACATACATCGTTCGCTGTTTACCGGTAGCCGTTTCATAATCTGTTTCCAGCACCTGCGGAAACCCGGCCGCTTCAGCATAAGCCCTTACCTCCACCGCGGTGGGGATATAGCATTCCACTTCCCCGAAAGCGGTGGTCAGTTTAATATGCTGCTGGTCGGTATGGTTGGCAATGGTTTGTACTCCCATCCTGGGGACGTCGATCAGTACCCGCCCCCCCGGATGGGTGATGGCTCCCAGCTTCCTCACCACAGCCGCCTGTTCAGTTTTCGAAAAGTCGAGGATACCCGACCACATCCACAACACCAGGTCAAAGCCTGTTGCCATATCCGTTAATCCGATATCGCCCTCAATAACGGTACACAAACCCGTGAAGTACTGTCGCAGATGGGCGCAGAGCACAGCACTTTGCTCAATCGCCGTTACAGCCCCCCGATGGTTCCGTTGCAGTAAGAAGTCGATACACCTGCCATAGCCAGCGCCAATTTCAAGTACCGTATCATCGGGCTGAATATACGGTGCTGCCATTTCCAGATCGGCATAGGTATTAAAACCACCCTGCACAGCCATTGTCTGAAAAGTATCGATCCCGATAGTATTATAAAAGTTGAAATTCTTCTTATTTAATGGCTGCATAAATATATGGTTGTGTTGATGATACCATTACCGGACTGTACTTTGTTGCAATGGATATAAAGTTAGCATAAGTTCTGAAGCACAGCCATCTTGCCAGCAAAACATTTCACAGTCTGGCGCTTACGGCTGCTTTGGGCGGGACAACAGTATTTTGGCTGCGGCAATGATGATCCAGCTAACGATTCCAAAGACGACAATGCGGAAACCGGCCAGCCCGATCACGTTATACCGGTTAAAAACAGCCACGCCGCCGATAAAAATAAGCGACAGCCCGTAATAACCTGTCCATTGGGAGAATTGTTTAGCCCGTATAATGAGTACCGACCAGATACTGATGGATAGGACAAAAGATGACAGTAAAATATAATCCATCGGGATATTGATATTACGCCCGTAAATGATTGCCGGTGAAATCAGGTTGGTATCGATATTACGCGCGGTAGCCTGCAACAGGAATAATGGCAGGGTAAGCCCATTGATGGTGGCGGCGATCATTGCGGCCAGAAGGCCAAAACAGGATATGAAAAATGCAAGCATTGCTGTTTTGCCTTTGGTGAGCAGAGCAGTAGATAATCCCCAAAAACCAAAAGCGATAAAGGGCAAACTTAAAATGGCCAGCCCGTGCGACACCATGATCATGTTTTTTATCCTGAGTATATGCTCAATATTTCCACCAGGCGGGTGAAGTACCATCGTTGCAACGATCAGTACTGAGCCTGTGATAAGGCTGACGCCGGAGTTTTTTTTAAAAGCAGGTTCCATATATTGATGGGTTGATGATGAATGGCAAAACTCATGTATTTGGCGCAAACGATCACTTGATTGCAATCAAGAAATGAGCTCAATATGTACTTCTTATCCTGCTTAATGTTTCCGGTGTGGTCTTCAGGTAGGCAGCAATATACTTTAGCGGGAACCGCTGGAACAATAGTGGCCGGTGGGTTAAAAGATAATTGTATTTTTCAGCAGGCGTCATGGCTTCATCAAAAAACTGTGTCCGCTGGGTGGTGGGGTGTAAAAGTTTGCCCAATTGGAAAAAAACCGGTGAGCTTTCGATCAACTGGTGGATTGAGGACACCGTTAATTCCAGGATTTTACTGTCTGCATAGGCTTTGATGGTATCGATGGAGGGCTTTTGGGCAATAAAACTGGCCTGGTTTAAAAACCACTCATTTTCAATATGCAATTCAATGATGTTTTCATCAATGTCTCTCATCCTGAATTGATAAAATGCCCCCGATACAATAAAGTAAGCCGACTGACAAATTTGTCCTGCTTCAAGTAAGGTTTCCTGTTTACATAGCTGGCGCGTTTTGCATTGTGTATATATTGACTGTAATGCCTCCGCAGAAAAAGCACCCATTCCGGCCAGTGACTGGTTAAACATTTCCTGTTCGTATTGCCGGCCTGTGTCCGACTCCTGTGCCCCGGGTTTACTGTTGCTGCTGTCGTTTCCAATCCTTGTCATACAATATTTTCAGCTTGTTTTTAAAATCTGCCGGGAATACTTCGCCGGGGGTGGCATCAGTGTCTGCGTCAATTGCAAAAGTTGTGGTCTCGTCCTTGTCATCAAATTTTTTATTATTGTCGCTGTCCTTTTTGGCTGTCAGTACAATTTTATTGGCCGATGGTATAAACTGCCAGTTTTGCAGGTGATAAGAAGCAGGGGAGACCTGCCTGAAACCCTTTCCTGCTTTGTCTGTAACAAACAGGTATTCCGGGTCTTCGTCCGTCAGCTTTGCATCTTTATTATAATCCTCAGTGGTGACGGTATAGAATATGTACTTACCGGTGTTTACCGCTCCCGCATTACCGCTCCCGTTGCTGGTAAAATTAAAATGCCTGATGAGCATTTTTCTGTCGCTCAGCAAATGGTATTCATTGGTGCGGGTATTCAAAAAAATGATGTTCCAGGAATAAAGTGCAGGCGTTGATTGGTAGCGCATACTGCCTGTCTCTTTTTCGGATGTACCTATGGCAAGCGGAAACATCAGGATGCCCGAACTGTCAATTTCAGAAAAACCATTCGCCTGAACATTGAGGTTATTGTTGGGGTCGTTCAAAACGGCCATAGTATCGGTCTGCTTAAGATCGGCAATGGCCTGTTTATGCTGTTCCCGCTTGTCCTGTCCGCAAGACACCGAAATGATAAGCGCCAGCAGGAAAATGAGGTTCCGGAGCATTGGGTTGTTTTTTTGTAATGTGCAATGGCTGTTTTGTACAACCACTGTCTTTAACAAAAATACGGTATATGTGCATACCCGAATGACAATTGCCCCCATCGTTACTGTTCCCGGAGCGGGCGCAACCGTCCGGACCCGCTATTTTACCTGAACGATAATGATGTATTGCAGCACTTCCCGGCTATGCCACTGCATCTTAGCGATCCGGGCTTTTACTGTTTATACATTCTGGCTTCCTGTTGTCAATATTATTGCGTTAAAGTGAAAATATTTAAGTCAGGATTTTCTTTGTCCGGTTCTAAAGATTTTACAAAATTGAATTTTAACAGAAGATTCGTTGAATGCTGATTCCCGTAATGTGTGGTGGCAAGTATTTTCCTGAACTTTAACGTCTGAAACACGAAGTCAATGACTACCTGAGCTGCTTCTTTCATTATTCCTTGTCCTTGAAATGCAGTCATTAATTCATACCCCATTTCGCAATGGTTATTCTCGTTTGAAAAGTCAAACAGGCAAATTGTCCCTGCAAGAGTTTTTGTATCTGTAAGGGTAATCGCCCAGTAATAAGTATTGCCTTTTTCAATGTTGTCATTAACCCTGTTGATAAAGTTTATGGCATCTTCGGCTGTCGTGCATAGTGGCCTGTTGAGGAACGTATTGATTTTCGGGTCAGAACGCAAAGCAAAAATAGCCTGCTCGTCGTCAATTGATAATTGCCTGAGCGTTAATCGCTCAGTTGTCAAAATCGGGAAAGTCGCTGGATGCATATCTGTCATTTATTGATATTGTCTGGTCTTGGGCCGTTATTGCCTTACCACTAACATTAGTTTATGGAAAAAAACGCCGCCTCCAAATATACACATTATGCGAATAGCCATATTTATCTATGATTTTTGGTCGCTGAAGTTATGCAATTTATTCAGACCTATTTAATGATCATCGCATAATGTTTGCCCGACAACTGTTGCTAGCTACTATGCGATATTTTCCGCTTTTGGGTGTGTGCATGCAACAATTTTCCGATATGCGGTGCTGTAATTTTATTCATGGTGTATAAAAGATGTTTATTCAACGGGTAATCATTACTACCATTATAGATAATTATTGCTATCAAAATGGATAATTATTACTATCAAAATGGATAATTATTACTACCAAAATGGATAATCATTACTACCAAAATGGATAATCATTACTACCGAAATGGATAATTATTACTACCAAAATGGATAATCATTACTACCAAAATGGATAATTATTACTATTAAAATGGATAATCATTACTACCGAAATGGATAATTATTACTACCAAAATGGATAATCACTCCCGAAATCTGAATAAAAGAAACCTGCGACCGTAGCACAGTCGCAGGTGATCCCGCAATTGAATATCCGGGTTATGCAGTGGCCTCATCTTTCGGTCTGCCCCCTCCATTCCCCGCAAACCGGCTCCTCAGCCCGTTGTACCGGGTCATCGCCCCGGGCACCCCGGCCTCTGCCGGGTGCTGGTACTGCCGGTAAATGGCACTGGCCACCGGTAACACCCGTGTGCCGCCAGCCTGCGCGTATGCTGCACCGCATAAGCTTGGGAAACCCGGGTTTCCAGATCCGGGAGACAAGACATAAGTATTCCGACAGAACCCCGTCCTGATACTTACGTCTTGTTATCCTGCTACTGAATACTGGAATACCGGCGACCTATAGAAGAGTTACAGAAGATCGCTCTCGTAGTAGCCCCGTCTTTCCCCGATGTGTACCCCGGTGCTCAACCCCGCGGTTCAGGACAAACCAGACTAACGACCAAGTACCAAGTATTTAGTACCTACTTTAGGGGATATGCAGCATCAGCCACCACACTACCTTTATCCTTCATTAAAAATACAGGTATGAACAGGCTTGCAGTACTCCTTTTATCACTGCTGACCATGCCCGCTGTGGCACAAAACTTCGCCATCAACACCGATGGCAGCAATGCCCACCCCAGCGCTTTGCTCGATGTAAAAAGCAATGCCAAAGGAGTGCTGGTTCCCCGGATGACAAAAGCCGAAAAAATGGCCATCACCAGCCCGGCTAACGGACTGCTCCTGTACCAATCCGGACCGGACAGTACCGGTTTTTACTATTACAATGGCAGTGCCTGGCTCTGGCTGGCTACGGCCAATACCATCAGCAGTTGGCATACAACAGGGAATGCCGGTACGGATACGGCGGTAAATTTTATCGGTACCACCACCAATATGCCCCTGCGGTTTAAACAAAACAACAATTGGCTGGGGCAGTGGGACAACAATACCGGTAATTATTTTATTGGTGTACAGGCAGGGCAGCTCATTAGTTTTGGTGCAGACAATGTAGGGATCGGCAGAAATGCCATGAGCCAGGAAAAGGGCGGTTTTAACAATACCGCCCTGGGCAGCTATGCCTTACAAAACGATACCACCAGCTTTTACAATACAGCAATAGGCTCCTATGCAGCCAATAACCTGCGTAATGCCTTTCAGAATACCGCCGTTGGTTACGCAGCCCTGTTCAGCAACAGATCATCAGGCAGCAAGGTGGCGGTAGGGGCTTACAGTCTTTATGCCGATACCAGTACCGGGGGCTTTCCCAATACGGCTGTTGGTACCAGCAGCCTCAGCAATACCACCAGCGGCAGGGGTAATACTGCTATCGGGTACAACGCGGGTGCCGGCAATACCACTGGTGCCAACAGCACCTACCTGGGCTATGAAGCGGGCAAACTGAACAATGGCTCTTTCAACCTGTTCACCGGCTTTCAAAGCGGCAGCCTCAACAGCAGCGGACAACAAAATACTTTTCTGGGTTTTGCGGCGGGTAACAGTAATACCACAGCATCCTTTAATACCTATATCGGGAGTAATGCAGGGATCATGGCTACCGGTACCAGTAATGTATTTGTGGGCCAGGGTACGGGTGCACAAATGGTTTTTGGCGACAACAATACCCTGGTTGGAAGATCGGGAGGCAATAACCTGCTGGGGGCTACGGGGGCCAATGGTAATGCTACCCTTGGCGCTTTTGCCGGGCAGTTTCTGCGCTCTGCCGATAATAACGTATTTGCCGGTTACCTGGCTGGCACCAACGACAGCACGGGCAGTGAAAATGTAGCGCTGGGTTATTCGGCTATGTTTAATATGGGCAGCGGCGGACGAAACGTAGCCATTGGTAACAACGCCTTGTATGTGAACCGCAAAGGCGACGGGCATGTAGCCATTGGCAGTTTTGCCCTGGGCAGCGATACTACCACTACCCAGCCCTTTTTAAGCGGAGGCCCTTATGCCAATACGGCCGTTGGTTATTTTAGCCTGCAAGCCAATAAAGACGGTACTGCCAATACTTTTGTAGGAGCACAGAGTGGCGTAAATATCGACCGGGGCAGTTTTAATACGGCCCTGGGCAACCGGGCGCTTTCCAATGCCAATTTTATTTTTGCCAACAATACCAGCAGCTACAATACCGTCCTGGGCTTTGAAGCCCTGCACCGCGTAAATACGGCCGATAGCAATGCCGCCGTGGGCTACCGGGCTTTGGCGGTTACGCAAACCGGGGCCCGGAATGCTGCCCTGGGCAGTGGTGCCCTTTCCGGCAACAACGCGGGCAGCAACAATACGGCGGTGGGTAGTGAAGCCATGATCGTCAATACCAGCGGCAGCAACAATACTGCGCTGGGCTATAAGGCAGAGGTAACCCTGGGTAATCTCACCAATGCCACAGCCATCGGTGCTAATGCTACGGTGGGCCAGAGCAATGCCCTGGTACTGGGTGCCATCAACGGGATAAATGGCGCTGCGGCGAATACTAATGTGGGTATTGGTACTGCTACCCCCACGGCCCGCCTGGATGTGGATGCCGATTTTAAACTGGGCAACAATGGTACCGTGCTCACAGAAGTGATCAGGGCTACGGTCAATAAAAATATCGGTACCGTAAATGCCAACAGTTCTTCGCAGGAAACCTTTGCGGTGGCCAATGCGGCGCTCAACAGTACGGTATATCTCTCTCCTGCAACCACCCTGGCCAACGGGCTCATCATTGCCTATGCCCGGGTGTCGGTGGCGGGTACGGTGGAGGTGACTTTTACCAATACCACCGGCACCAATATTACCACAGGTGCCATTAACTATTTCCTTACCGTGATAAGATAGATTTTGCCGTATATTTATAGTCGTCAAATCTTTGTTACATGAAACCTTACTTGCTTTTGGGCTTTTTACTATGCTTGTATGGCGCCATGCAGGCGCAAAACATGGCCCTCAATAACGATGGCAGCGCACCCGATGCCAGCGCCCTGCTCGATATCAGGAGTAATACAAAAGGAATGCTGATACCCCGTATGACCAAAACAGAAAAGAAGAATATACCCGGCCCGGCCAATGGGTTGCTCATCTATCAAACCGGCCCCGACAGTACCGGCTTTCATTATTACAATGGCAGCCTGTGGATATGGATCAGCTCTACGGCCAATGCCTGGCAGCTTACCGGCAATAGCGGTACCAATCCCGCCGGCAATTTTATTGGTACCACCGATAACAACCCGCTCGTGTTCCGCACCCAGAATGCTGAAGTGATGCGTATGGCCGCTAATGGTGTTTTGGGTATTGGTACTGCCACACCCAACAGCAGCTATGGCTTTGCCAAGGTAGAAATAGCCGCGGAAGGTGCAGGTGCCCCCACTGATTTATTGTTAAGAAATGCAGCCAACAGCGGCGGATATGCTCCGGGGCTGATTTTCCAGCACGCCAGGGGTACACTTGCCACACCACTGGCCGTTACCAGCGGCGATTATGTCAGTGCAATCATTTCCGCCAATTACAGCGGCAGCAGTTATATCGGTTCACACGCCATCGATATGTTTGTAGACGGTGCCGTTACCGGTACCATTGTACCCGGCAGGTTCGAGTTCAGCACCATGAGCACAACAGGTAACTACAGCCAGCGGCTGACCATTAAAAATGATGGCAAAATCGGTATTGGCACAACCAGTCCTGCCAGTACGCTGCAGGTAAATGGCACTATTGCCATTGGGGTCAGCATGGGGCTGGCTGGCGGAACCATCGCCACCCCCTTGTCGCTGGCCAATGAAAAATCATATATCGGCTGCAGCCCGGCAGACAATACCAATAATTTTTACCAGTTGCCCGACCCCTCAACGGTGCCGGGCAGGGTTTACTATATCCGCAACAACAGCAGCAGCTTTTTTGCAAATATCGTTACTGCCGCAGGTAATATCTTTCCGGGAAGCAGCAACAACGTTGCGGGTGGGAACACGTATACACTAAATCCAACATCAAGCGTCAAAACCATCATCTGCATCAGTGATGGTGCCAACTGGACAGTGGGTAAAATTGACTGATGGCAAAATTGTATAACCTCCATGCAAACAACCAATGGCTGCCCATAAACAACCATTTGTCATGTAAAACAATTGATCATGTTGTTCAGAAAAATCGGGTTTTTAGTATGCGGAATATTACCCCTCGCAGGTTTTGCCCAGCAACTGGTCAAAGCAGCAGATTGTAAAATTGTTACCACACCGGGTACCAAAGTGGTCATCAACGGGGGCATTACGTTTACGGGTACCAGCAACTGGAAGGACAGTGGTGAGGTGTTTATTGCCCGCCATACCGGTGCCGGTCGCGAAAACTGGACAGACTCCACCACCACCGGGGTATATGATGCTGCGAGCAATGGCAAAGTACATTTCACCAGCGATAGCCTGCAATATTTTTATGGCAATACAAAATTCTGCAACCTGCGCGTAGCCGGAGATAGCGGTCTCTGCCTGAACAGTAACGCGGAAGTGCGCAACCATTTGAGCTTAGATAAGGGGCTTTTGTTTACCGGTGCAACCACCAAAGTGTTTATCAGTAACCCGGCCATCAGCAGCATACAGTCTGCCAATAATTTTACCAGCAGTTGGGTGCATGGCCGCCTGCAGCGCACGGCCAATATCGCTACACCGGCACAGTACCTGTTTCCCGTGGGCAAGCTCAAAAATGGCGATAGTCTTTATGCACCTGTCAAACTGGCCAAGGTCAATACCAGTGCGGCCATTTATGAGGCTGAATATTTTCCTGACCAGCCTGCAGACCGGACAAATGTGATGACGCCCCCAATCGATCATATCAGCGATGTGGAGTACTGGACGATCAGCAGCAATATTGCCTCCGGCCCCGATGATGATGCAAAGGTTTACCTCTCCTGGCGCGGTTACAGCCGCGTAAGCAGCCATGCACTTGTACGCGACAGCCTGCTGGTGGCACAGTATGTGAATGTTCCTCCCTTTCGCTGGGAAGTACCCGGTGGCTGGGTAACGGGCAATGCCTCCGGTGCCGACAGCCTGTTTGGGTATGTGGCCAGCAGCAGTACCATCGGCAGTTTTCTTGCTGCGGAAAGACAATTTACCCTGGGTACTTTCAGCCAGTACAATGCCCTGCCGGTACAACTCGTGTACTGGACGGCGGTGGGTGATGGTGATCAGGTGAGGCTCAACTGGTACGTGGAGCAGGAGCAGGATGCAGACAGCTATACCATTGAGCATGGCACGGATGGCAGCCATTTTACCGGCATCGGAACGATCGGTTCCCTGCAGCGGGCAGCATGGTTATACACCCATCACCACAATACGCCTGCCAGGGGCTGGAACTATTACCGGCTGCGTATTACTGATAGAGCGGCTAAGGTTACTTACGCGCCCATCCGGAAAGTTTATTTCGGTGCCGACAGACCCGATATACGCGTCTTCCCGAATCCCGTTACCACAGTACTGCATATCCGGTTGCCCGCCAGTTACAGGGGGCAGGCCCGGTTAGTGCTGTACGACGGAACCGGACGAACCATCAGCAGCAGCATACCTGCATCCACCAACGTTGACCTCAATACGACCCCGTTGGCAGCAGGTGCTTATCTCCTGCGCGTGGTGTACGGGAACCAGGTAAGTACATATCCTTTTGTAAAGCAATAAGCACAAAGGCGCAAACATATTTTAGTCTTGATGTACGAGCGGGGTACTCCCCGCTTTTTTTATTCCCTTCAAAAAACTACTTTCGTACAAAAGAAAACAACCGGTATGATACAAAGAGTACAAAGCCTTTGGCTGCTGCTGGCAGCAGTCTGCGCAGCACTAACGCTCAATTTCCCCTTTTACAGCGGCAATTATATCAAAGACAATACCACCCACCTGCTTACCGGCATGGATGGTTTTGTACTGGCTACCACCACCATTATTCTCTCGGCACTCGCCCTGTTTACGATCTTCCTGTTTAAAAACCGGAAGTTGCAATTGCGGCTCTGTATTGCCGGCATACTGCTGGAGGTACTGGTTATTTTCCTGTATTACCGGGAAATACAGGACTACAGTGCAGGTACATACAGCCTTACATCGATACTGCATGCGGGTATCCTGCCGGGGTTTTTCCTGGCAGCAAGGGGCATCAGCAAAGACGCAAAGATCATCCGCGAGAGCGACCGTCTGCGCTGACCAGCCTATGACCGCGGTGAACAGGCCTGCTGGTGAAATAACAGGATCGGTTCTTTACCCCAACCGTTGTAAAGTAGTGATCGGAAAGGGTGCCATGATATTGACCCGTGCAAAATGGCCATCGTTCAGGCAGTGATCAAAAATGTAAAAGTGCAATATGAAAAGAATAACGATTGTTTGGCTACTGATCTGCATGACAGCAACAGCCTCCGCCCAGGATGTATTTGCCAGGAAAAGGGAAGCTTTCGACAGCCTGCTCGACAAAACCACTTATGGCAGGGATTCGGCAGCCGGAAAGTTTTATGCCATCCGCGGGTTCAGCATGTACTGCGAAGTGTATGGCAAGGGGCAGCCCCTGCTCATCATTCATGGAAACGGGGGATCTATCAACAACTTTGCTGAGCAGATACCCTTTTTTGCCCAAAAGTATAAGGTTATTGTTGCCGACAGCAGGGCGCATGGCAAGTCAGCCGACAAAGGCGATTCACTTACTTACGAAATGATGGCCGACGATTACGCTGCCCTGCTCACGGTAATGAGTATCGACTCTGCCCTGGTGATGGGCTGGAGCGATGGGGGGATCAATGCCTTGCTGCTGGCTCTGCGGCATCCGGAGAAAGTGCGTAAAATAGCCATTACGGGCACCAACCTCCGGCCAGATTCAACGGCTGTTTATCCAGAGGTACTAAATATGGTTTGCCCTACGCTGCAAAAGCTGAAGGCAAAACCAACATTAAAAGCAGCAGAAAAGGAGGCGCTCAAACTGCTGCGCCTGCTTTGCGAACAACCAAATATTCCTCTGGCCAGCCTGCGCAATATCAGGATACCCGCGTTGGTTATCGGTGGTGATCATGAGATCATCCGGGAAGAACATACCATGGAAATCTTTAAGGGGCTGTCCAGTGCCTATCTCTGGATACTGCCCAACTCGGGTCATAGCACGCCCGTTGTATATGCGGGGATGTTTAACCAGGTAGTGGATGATTTTTTTACGCAACCCTACCGGCAAATCCGCAAGGGGACAAGATTTTTCTGATGCAACAGAAAAGGATATATTAAAAAAGCGGCTCACCTGAGCCGCTTTTTTAATATGATGACCGCAATGGTATTAATGCGATAAGGTAGTTAATGAATACGTGGTAACACCACCAAAAGTATCCTGTGATTGAAGTACGAGTGTACCTTCGTCTAATTGTACAATAGTGGCGATATCGCCATCCACGTTCAGTTTGGTTTCGTTTTCTGCAAATGCCCATACACCGGTTTCGATTTGCGGATCAGCAGCAAAGCATTTGGTAGCACCTTCGTTAAGTTCAAATACATTGGGCGTTTTGAATGTAACGAAATTATCTTTTTCGCAGGCCGGTGCAGCAAGATAAATATTGGCGCCCCAGGCGGCTGTAGCAGAAGACTTTTCCTGCTGGGCAACTATTTTCCAGTTGGCCTGGGTGAGCAGTTCTGTTTTAGATTTTGAACTTGATTTTTTGCAGGCACCCAGTGCAAGTGCGGCAATGGCTGCACAAGCAGCCGTACGTAACATTTTTTTCATTTTTCTTTTTTAAAGTGTTTAAGATATCAGTGCAAAGGTAGGATGTCACTGCATTTCAGCCAATTATTATTGTGTAACTGTGTTGATAATGGCGATCAGCGTGTATGTCTGCTGATAACTGGCAGAAATACCCTGTTACCGTTGCCGGATTTATTGTTCCTGTAAAGCGCTTAGTAACCTGGTCTGTACATCCTGTAAGGCTTCCGGGGATAGTTTTAGTTTGTGCCGGGTAAAATTCAGGTCATCGGCATTGTTGATGGGGAGCAGGTGCAGATGGGCATGTGGCACTTCCAGGCCTACAACACTGATACCGCAACGGTTGCAGGGGAAAGCCTTTTCAATAGCTTTGGCAATCGGTTGGGCAAAAAGGAGGATATTGCCCAGATAGACGTCGGGCAGGTCGAAAAACTGATCGGTCTCGTTTTTGGGCACTACGAGTACATGTCCCCTCACCAGCGGAAAAATATCCAGAAATGCAAAGAAATGGTCGTCTTCGGCTATTTTGTAAGCCGGAATCTGTCCGGCAATGATTTTTGAAAAAATGGTCATCTTTTCATGTTTTATCGGTTAATGTTGCGCCCGGATCTGACCCGCTTTTCCGGCCAATCAGATTTCAATTTTCTCCACCTTGAACCTGAGTATACCCGCAGGCGCCTGTACCTCGCTGATATCGCCCACGGCTTTGCCCAGTAAGCCTTTACCAATGGGCGAGGTGACGGATATTTTACCCAGTTTCAGATCGGCTTCTTTTTCGGAAACGATCTGGTAGGTAACCGTTTTTTTGGTACCCAGGTTGGTGAGGGTAACCCGGGTGAGTATGCTTACCTTACTGGTATCGATATTGTTTTCATCTACAATTCTGGCGGTAGCAATTATACCCTCCAATTGTTTGATTTTGGCTTCAAGCATACCCTGGGCTTCTTTTGCCGCATCGTATTCAGCATTTTCTTTGAGATCACCTTTTTCCCGGGCTTCTGCAATGGCCCGGCTGGCAGCAGGTCTTTCCACACCTTTCATGTGCTGCAGTTCCGCTTTCATTTGTTCAAATGTGTATTGTGTTACATAATTTGTCCCACTCATAAAATCCACTTTTAATGTTTACACTACCCCCTTTCTGCGTTTGGGGATGAGAAAAAAAATACAACGCCCCAGTTTTGCTGAAGCGTTGCATTAATACAAATATAGCAAATTATTTAAAACAGTGGTCAGACAGGATATGTCAGCACCTCTTTTTTAACATTATTTACTCAACGGGTGCTGGGATTTCTGCCGGTCATCTTTTTGAATGCCCTGTTGAACGTGGCTTTCGAGTTGAATCCGGCTTCATAGGCGATAGACATGATGGTAAAATGCTGCCACGCATCTGCTTTGAGCATCTCTTCCACTGCGCTTACCCGGTAGGTATTGACAAAGTCGTTGAAGTTTTTACCAAAACCCGTATTGATGATGCGTGAAAGGGTAGAGGTATTGGTTTGCAGGTGACGGGCCAACTCTCCAAGGCTGAGGTCTGGTTTTTTATACAGCGCTTCCTCCGTCATCGCCCGGGCAACCTTTTCTTTCCATGCCCCTGTTTCGGGATCTTCGCCTTTTTCTTTCCCGGGCAAAAGCCACAGCATATCCGGTTCCGGGTTTTCCGCGACTTCGGTAAATTCAAGGTCTTCGGCAAAACCGGTAAAAAAACTTTTTTCCCTGCCTGTACTGCTATAACCAAGTGCGGGTCTTTGTTCGTGACCGGCCTGCCGCTTCATCAGGCGGCGGCCAATGCTGGATTCTATGGCATTGTTGTAGCCCGATACACCAATATAATAGTAAATAAAAGCAAAAAGCAGGAAATACCACCAGGTGTCCCAATATTCAATAGTGGGTATAAGCCCCACGCTGCTGAGCCCGTTGAGTACCTGCAGCAGGATGGTGATCAACAGGAAACTGCTGAAAGCGAACAGGAAATTGCGCACCCAGGTAAACCCTACCGCGTCTGCATAAGACAATACCTGGTAGGTATACCGACGGTACTGGTAATAGTAACGCAGTGCTGCAAACAAGTAAACCATCATGCTGACGAGACCGAGCACCTGGTACCAGGTATCAAAATCGGGGTCGTTTTCTCCGTTCATAAGCATATACCGGTGCAGTACCAGTTTATCCACCACCACCACCACTATACACCAGAGCAGGTATACAGTACCGGGTATAAAATGGCGGTAATCTGCCCGCTGGAAACGAAACCCGGCATTGAGGAGGGTTTTGACGTAAAAGTAAATGACGGGGCCAAAAAAGAGCTGGTGCTGGAAGGGGGTGTAAAAAAGCAGGTCGCGGTAAAAGGGATATTGGGTATTGTACCAACCGGCAAAACCAACCATCCAGGGTAACATATAGAGTACGCATAAACCCATGAAGGTGCCCAGCCACCGGTCTGCCATGGATTGCGTTCGCAGACCCCGCCGCCAGAGTAACAAGGTGTAAACAAGGCCGATGATAAAGAAGAGCAGTAATACACCGCTGCGTACATTAAATTCAAAAAGCATAATGAGACCGGATAACTAAAAAATCGGTACTGAAAGCACCGGAGGTGAATTTTGCGTTTGCAAAATTCAGGTTTAAAGATGCGAAAGATTATACAATTCCGGTTATTTTGTTGAACCCTGATTTTGCAGTGGGCTGCAAAATTCGAGTTGAAGTAAAGCCCCCGGCTTACCATACATGAAATACAAAATGCAGTTGGGAAAGTATGGCTATGAGCAGTGTACACAGCCAGGCCAGCCACCAGCGCAAGGGGAGTGCTGCCCGTTTTACCCCGATGGCATAAACCACAATCATCACCGCAACTGCACCGATGAGCGACGCAAGGAAAAAAGTATTGTTGCGGATGCCGGCCAACCAGGACAGCAGACAGTAAGGCAACAGGAACAATGAACCGGTAAGACAGGTATTGGCGATCTGCCGGATAAAAAAACCTGCTTTGTCCCCCAGCAGGAGCAGGGCGGCCGCAATGTGCACCATCCATTTGGCGCCGGCAATTGTGCAGGAGAGCAACTGTTGTGCAGTATTGGTATACAGCGTTGCCTCCCGGATAAACCACCAGGTGATCAGCAGGGAGAGCAGGAAAGCCTGCCCGGCAATAAGCCAGTGGGGGAACCGGTTTGTTGTATACATAATGATGGCATGCTGAAGCGCAGGCTTTGCGCCCCAGCCGTATTTTAAATTACAATATTCACCATACGGTTGGGTACAAATACAATCCTTTTGGGCGGCTTGCCTTCCAGCCATTTCTGCACCACTTCATTGTTCAGCACAACCTGCTCCACATCGGCTTGTTTCAGGTCGGTGGCGATCCGGATATTGGTACGCACCTTACCATTCACAGAGATGGGGTATTCTTTCTCCGTTTCTGCCAGGTATTGCTCATCCAGTACCGGGTAGGCGGCATCAAGTATGCTGCCCGTATTGCCCAGCACCTGCCAGAGTTCTTCGCTGATGTGCGGCGCGTAGGGCGTAAGCAATACCAGTAATGGCCCAAGGATATCTTTTTTATGACAATTGGCTTCTGCCAGTTCATTTACACAAACCATAAAAGCACTCACGGCTGTATTGAAAGAGAAGTTTTCTGTATCCCCTTCTATCTTCCGGATGGTTTTGTGCAGGATTTTCTGTTCGGCATCCGTGGCAGGCACATCTACCCATACCCTCCCTTTTGTTTCATCAAAAAAGAGGCGCCAGAGTTTGCGCAGAAAACGGTGTACGCCTTCAATACCTTTGGTATCCCATGGTTTACTCATCTCTACCGGCCCGAGAAACATCTCGTACATACGGAAGGTATCGGCACCATATTTTTCCACCAATACATCAGGATTAACCGTATTGTATTTGGATTTGGACATTTTTTCTGTTTCCACGCCACAGATATACTTCCCGTCTTCCAGAATAAATGTGGCATCTGCATATTCGGGTTTCCATTGCCGGAAAGCAGCGGTGTCCAGTTCAACACCATCAACAATATTTACATCTGCGTGTATGCGGTCTGTTTCATACTGGTCTTTCAGGCCAGCGGAAACAAACTGCCTGGTTTCGCGCACCCGGTAAACAAAGCGTGAAGACCCCTGTATCATGCCCTGGTTGACCAATTTCCGGAAGGGCTCGTCAAAACCGATAAGGCCGAGGTCAAAGCAGACTTTGGTCCACATACGGCTGTAAAGCAGGTGTCCTACGGCGTGTTCGGTACCGCCGATATATACATCTACCTGTCCCCAGTAATCACTCACCGCCCGGTCGCAAAAGCTGTTGGTATTGTGCGGATCCATATACCGGAGAAAATACCAGGACGACCCTGCATAACCCGGCATTGTTGAGGTTTCACGCCTGTGGCTACCCTGTGTTGTCCATTCAGTAATATTGGCCAGTGGCCCTTCTCCCTCCGGCCCCGGTCCATAGTTTTTCACAAATGGCAACTCAAGCGGCAGCGCGGATGCATCCATGGCAACGGCTACACCATCCTGCCAGGTAATGGGAAAGGGCTCGCCCCAATAGCGCTGGCGGCTGAAGCCCGCGTCGCGCATCCGGTAATTCACTTTACGTTGCCCGATACCATCCGCTTCCAGCCGGTCGATGGCAAACCCGATGGCGTCTTTCATCAGCATCCCATTGAGAAAACCCGATTTTTCCAGTATGGCATCTTTGGTGGGATTGGCTTCATGACCGTTGTAGTGGCTGCCGATGATATTGGTGATGGGAATCGCAAAATGTTCAGCAAAACTATGGTCGCGCTGGTCGCCACAGGGTACAGCCATAATGGCTCCTGTACCATAACCTGCGAGTACATATTCGGCGATCCAGATGGGTATCTGCCGACCGCTGAGAGGATTAATGGCATAGGCGCCGGTGAAGCAACCGGTTACCTGTTTTACCTCGCTCATGCGCTCGCGCTCGCTGCGGCTTTCAACATATCCGAGGTATTCGTCAATCGCTGCCCGCTGCCCGGCTGTGGTGAGTTGTGCTACAAGTTCATGTTCGGGTGCCAGTACCATAAAGTCTACCCCGAAAATGGTATCCGGGCGGGTGGTATATACTTTTATGGTTGTTCCCTCCGGCTGACCGGCAACGGCAAAGCTCATCTCTGCACCCTGGCTTTTACCGATCCAGTTGCGCTGCATTTCCTTCATCGGTTCGCTGAACTGCACCGTCTCCAGCCCTTCAAGCAGCCGATCGGCGTATTCGGTAATGCGGAGGTACCATTGGCGCATTTTCTTCCTGACAACGGGATGGCCTCCTCTTTCACTCAGGCCATTAACCACCTCATCGTTGGCGAGTACGGTGCCAAGTGCTTCGCACCAGTTGACTTCGCCGTAAGTACTAAAGGCGAGCCTGTAGGCCATCAGGATATCTTGTTGGGTTTTATGGTCGTACTGCTGCCAGTCGGTAGCTGTAAAAGGAGGGATACCGGGCTGCAGGTAACCCGCACCATCGCTGCCCGCGCTTGCAAAGGCGTCAGTAAGGGTAGTCAATGGTTCGGCTTTGCCTGCCCGGCGGTTGTACCAACTGTTGAATAAATGAAGAAAAAGCCACTGTGTCCATTTATAATAACCCGGATCGCTGGTTCTGACCTCACGGCTCCAGTCGTAGCAGAAGCCGATTTTATCCAACTGGTTCCGGAAAGTGGTAATGTTGTTGGCGGTTGTAGTAGCCGGGTGCTGCCCCGTTTCAATGGCGTACTGCTCGGCAGGCAGGCCAAAACTGTCGAAACCCATGGGGTGCAGTACGTTATACCCTTTGAGCCTTTTGTACCGTGCATAAATATCACTGGCTATATACCCAAGCGGATGCCCTACATGCAATCCGGCCCCGCTCGGGTAAGGAAACATATCCAGTACATAAAATTTGGGTTTTTCACACTGGTTGCTTACCTGATAACTCGCGTGGTCTTTCCAGTATTGCTGCCATTTCTGTTCAATCGTTCTGAATTGATAGTCCATAATATTTTTTAGTCAACAGTTTGAATAATGATCGCTATGCCATTGTATTGCGTTTTTCACTGCTTACGGCCAAATTCCGCAAGGAATTTGCTGTAAAAAAGTCCTGCAACAACAAATCCCGCAAGGGCTGCCATGGTGTAAACATAAAAGCCCTTACCCTGTTTCTACGGCAGAGCAGTCGTTCAAAGCGCAGCAAAAATAAGCATTACAGGCTTATGTTAGGGTTACGTTAAAGTCGTAACTAAAAAATACGTTTTACAAAGGCAAATGCGTTATTTTTGCCCCACCCGATTAAACGGGGTATTTTTTTATGGCGCAATTTGGCAAGTCTTCTTCAAAACGCGGTAAACCCACATATGCTTATGCCATTATCGGCGTGGCATTGGTACTTTTTCTGTTTGGTTTCGTAGCCTGGATTTTTCTGGGTATACGTAAACAGGGCGATCGTATGAAGGAAAACATCCAGTTGCACGCTTATATTGCTCCCGGAGCGGCCAAAAAGCAGGTGGACAGCCTCAAAGACTTTGTAGCTGCCTTGCCTTATGCCATCCAGCCCGAATATACCAGCAAGGAGATGGCTGCAGAAAAATACAGCGCAGAGAACGATACTTCCTGGAAAAAAATGCTTGATTTCAACCCTTTACCCGCGAGTGTAGATTTCTATGTAAAGGCCGGCTATATGCAGAAAGACAGCCTGCAGCAATTGGAAACACTTTTAAAGGAAAGGTTTGGAACCATCATCACAGAATTTCAATATCCATTGCAAACGGTTACTTATGTCAGCAACTTTATCCGCAATTTTATGCTGGTGGTGCTATTGGTGGCCATCATACTTTGTGTAATTGTGATCATTTCTATCGACAATACCATCCGCCTGGCCATGTACAGCAACAGGTTTATCATCAAAACCATGCAAATGGTAGGTGCCACACGCGGCTTTATTGCCAAGCCGATAACCGTTCGGGCCGTCATCAATGGTCTGCTGGCCGGTGTTGTAGCGATTGTCATTCTTTTTGGTGTCATCTGGCTGGCTGAGCAGTTTGTACCTTATCTTAACTCCTTACGCGACAATAAAAACCTCATCCTGATCTCTGTTGCCGTTATATTGCTGGGCATTTTAATCAGTGTGGTGAGTACCTACCGGTCGGTGGTGAAATACCTTAAAATGACACTGGATGATTTGTATTGACCGGGTATGCCGGTACTCCGGGAATAAAAAATAAGTATATTGCATCCTCAATTTTCAGTACATGAGTATCATAAAAAAAGACCCCACGCCTTCTAACAGCCTTTTTGGTAAAGACAATTATGTATGGATGCTGATCGGCCTGGTGGTGCTGGCCTTAGGGTTTTTCCTGATGGCAGGCGGCAAAAGCAGCGATATTACCCATTTTGACGACAATTCCATCTACAGTACCACACGCATCACCATTGCCCCCATATTGATCATTACAGGTTTTGTGATCGAGATTTTCGCCATCATGCGTAAGCCTAAGAAACAGGCGTAAGTGCATATCAATTACTAAACTGAACAGCTTTCCGGTTAAGGCCATTGTGTGGCCATGACCGGTTTTTTATTGCCGGCAACCAATCCCATCAATCAATATGACAACTACACAAAATATCATCATCAGTATAGTAGAAGGGCTCACCGAGTTCCTGCCCATTTCTTCCACGGCACATATGCGGTTTGCCAATCCCCTGGTTGGTGTTGACGGGGAAGCCCCCTTTACCCGGTTGTTTGAAGTGGTGATTCAACTGGCGGCTATACTGGCGGTGGTGGCATTGTACTGGAAAAAGTTTGTCAATTTCCGCAGTATCGGTTTTTACACCAGGCTGGCAGTGGCAGTAGTTCCTGCGCTTGTTGCCGGTGTATTGCTGAAAAAATATATTGACAGCGCGCTTGGCAACCTTACCGCAATTGCGTGTATCATGATTGGAGGGGGTGTTGTACTGCTGTTTATCGACCGTTTTTTCGCCAAAAATGGTATTGATAAAGAGGAGAAGATCACCAACAAATCGGCTTTTATGATCGGCTGCTTCCAGGTATTGTCGGTACTGCTGCCCGGGCTGAGCAGGAGCGCGGCCACCATTATCGGCGGTATGACACAAAAGCTGACGCGTAGCCTTGCCGCTGAATTTTCTTTTTTCCTCGCTGTACCCACCATGCTGGCGGCCTCGGTGAAAAGCTTTTACGATGTGTATAAGGAGCATCCGGAGGTATTGGCAAAAGACAATATGCTCGATCTGCTGCTGGGTAGCGGTATTTCCTTCGTGGTAGCCCTGCTCGCCATCCGCCTGTTTATCGGGTTTGTCAAAAAATTCGGCTTCCGCATCTGGGGTGTTTACCGCATTATTATTGGCATCGTTATGCTGATCCTGCTTGCAAAGGGTGTGGTGGCATAACCGGAGGTGCGGGCAGGCCGGTTTGCTGTATTGCAGCAATGCTTATCCATACAGGCGTTTACCGGCCGATGCGACCATCGTTGCAGTGGTCTTATCAATTGCTTAACCTTAGTTTTTCAAACAAGATTTCCCATTTCAGCGGATAATTTCTACCTTACCCATTCAATACAACAGCATGCAAACAGCTTCTAAAAGAGTCATAAATGGTTGGGCTATGTACGACTGGGCCAACTCGGTTTATAACCTCGTCATCACGTCCACGATCTTTCCTGCTTACTATGAGGCTGTGGCCAAAGACCATGTGGATGCTGCTGGTATAGCCTATGTCCGTTTTCTTGGCCGCGATTTTGTCAATACCTCTTTGTACAATTATGCACTCGCATTTGCTTTCTTTGTGGTAGCAGTTATGTCGCCCCTGCTGTCGTCTATTGCCGATGTAAAGGGGAGTAAGAAAGGGTTTATGAATTTCTTTCTTATCCTTGGCAGCCTCGCCTGCTCCGCACTGTTTTTCTTCCAGAAGGGTTATCTCAGCCTTGGCATTCTTTGTATGGTGCTGGCTTGTATCGGCTACTGGAGCAGTCTTGTCTTTTACAACTCTTTCCTCCCCGAAATTGCGGCACCTGCAGACCGCGACCGGGTGAGTGCCAAGGGTTTTGTGATGGGGTATATCGGCAGCGTCATCCTGCAGGTGGTTTGCTTTCTTTTTGTTATGAAACCCGACTGGTTTGGGATCACCGACGATTTCCTGCCGGCCCGTCTATCCTTTTTACTGGTTGGTCTCTGGTGGTTTGGCTTTGGCCAGTTTTCGCTGAGCCGTCTGCCACGTCCGCTGGCGGCTGGTCGTGCCGCAGGTGAGGGCAATTTCCTGACCAATGGGTACCGGGAACTGGGTAAAGTATGGAAACAACTTACCCGGATGCCCGTACTGAAGCGCTACCTGGTGGCATTTTTCTTTTTTAATATGGGTGTACAGACGGTTATGCTCGCGGCCACATTATATGGCAAGAGCGAACTGCAGATCCCGACCGAGAACCTGATCATCTCTATACTGCTTATCCAATTGATTGCCATACCGGGTGCTTTTGTCATTTCACGGTTATCGGGGGCCATTGGTAATTTTAAAGCACTGATGTGCTGCGTACTGGTATGGATTGGTATCTGCATTGCGGGATACAGCATCCCCGTTAACGGTATTTATCAGTTTTATGCGCTCGCCGTGGTTGTGGGTTTTGTGATGGGGGGTATTCAATCACTCAGCCGCAGCACCTACAGCAAACTGATGCCCGAGACGGAAGACACCACTTCTTTTTTCAGTTTCTTTGATGTGACGGAAAAGATTGCTATCGTGATCGGGATGTTCAGCTTTGGCTTCATTACTGAGCTTACCGGCTCACAACGCAGCTCGGTACTGGCCCTGATGGTGTTTTTTGTAGCGGGGCTGATCGGTTTATTTATTGCCTTACAAAAGCAGAAAAAGGAAAGCGCGTTGTAAATTGCACCGCCGGTATTCCGGCATCAACCCAATTGCATGATACGATTCTTATTGCTTGTATTCGCTGGTATATTTGTGACAACACCGGCATCGGCACAAAACAATAATGCGGTGCTGTGGCGGATACAGTCGCCGGATGGCGGTCTGCCCTCTTACCTTTTTGGTACCGTACACCTCGCCCAGCGCGTAGTGATGATGGTACCCGATTCGGTATTGTATGCCATCAATGAAACAGAAGCTTTCTATGGTGAGCTCAATTATAAAGACCTCTTCGCTTCCACCGCTGGTGCCGATGACCTCAGGTTTTTTACGGATAAGCTGGCGCATCTCGATTCGCTCACCAGGGGCCCTGCCTGGAAACGGTTGGTGACAAAAATCAATCAGCAGAATGGTACCAGTTTTTCGCCCGACAGTGTGGCGCAGGTGATGACCTACTCGGAGAAGGTGATGATGGAGGCGTTTGCACCGGAACAAGGCATGAAAGCCCTGGATATTATGCTGGGTAATCATGCAGAAAGCATGGGGAAAAAAATCGGAGGTATTGAAACGATGCGTCTGCAGATCGGGATGCTTTACGATATACTTGATGCCCGGGTGGCAGATACCACACTGGATATGAAAGACGAAACAAGACTGAACCTCCTGCTCAAATCGGTTTACCTCAATGAGCGTATGGATTCGCTTGAAAAGGTGCTGGATCAGTTGAACCCCACCTACCGGGATATTATTTTTTCGCGCCGCAATATCACCATGGCCGATTCTATTGCCCGCATTGCGGCAAGGGAGCCATCGTTTTTTGCCATTGGTTGCGGGCACCTTGTGGGTAAAGACGGCCTGATCCGGCAATTGCGCAACAAGGGTTATACCGTTTCTCCGGTGCATAGCGGTAACCGTGTATCGCTCCTGCTGATCCGCGATATACTGGCACAGCAGCAAAAAACCAACCAGCCCGCAGATGCGCCGAAAGCGATGCCTGATGAGGAACGGATTGAGGAGATCAAAGATGACCAGGTGATCTCAACAGCACCTGCGGTACCACCCAAAAATAACCGTCCGGCCGGAAAGCGATCAACAAAACGAAAAGCAAAATCATGACATTATATACCATCAATACCGGGTATTTCAAACTCGATGGGGGAGCCATGTTTGGCGTGGTACCCAAAACGATGTGGAACAAGCTCAACCCGGCAGACGAAGCGAACATGTGTACCTGGGCTATGCGTTGCCTGCTGATTGAAGATGGAAACAAACTGGTACTGGTTGATAATGGTATCGGCAACAAGCAGGAAGAGAAGTTTTTCAGCCGGTATTTTTTGCATGGTGATGATACGCTCGACCGGTCGCTTGCGGCACATGGTTTTTCAAAAGATGATATTACTGATGTGGTGCTGACGCACCTGCATTTCGATCACTGTGGCGGAAGTATTGTCCGTTCAGGCGAACAACTGCTGCCAGCTTTTAAAAATGCCTTATACTGGAGTAATGAACAGCATTGGGCATGGGCTACACAACCCAATGTGCGCGAGAAAGCCTCTTTTCTGAAGGAGAATATTTTACCCATACAGGAAAGCGGCCAGTTACGCTTCCAGGAAACGGGTAAGCGGGCATCGGCAATATTGCCCGGGCTGGATTTTTACTATGCCTACGGACATACTGATGCAATGATGCTGCCGATGGTTCAGTACAAAGGGAAAACGGTGGTATTTATGGCCGATCTTTTACCTTCTGCAGCACATCTGCCGCTGCCTTATGTAATGGCTTATGATATGTTTCCGATGAAGACCCTCGAAGAAAAGGCGGCCTTCCTTACCGAAGCGCAGCAGCATGATTATATCCTGTTTTTTGAACATGACCCCACCATTGAATGTTGCACACTTCAGTTAACCGATCAGGGTGTTCGTAAGCATGAGAATTTTATGCTCAAAGAAATCTGAGTACGGTTACCGTACACTGATCAGTGAGGTGAGCGGGTAGCGCAGGTTGCGGTACCCCATCATATCTACCTTGATACTGCCCACTGCAATCGGGCTCTCTACACGGATCAGCAGGTGATTGGGATCATCACCAACCCATGCTGTCATTTTTTCACCTCCTTCAAAAATGGTTCCTTTGATGAGCAGTGGTTTGAACTTGATGGCGTTGAATTTGCCATAGCGGGTCTTGATCTTTTCCTTGCCCATATACCGGATGTAGAGATGGTACACTTCATCGTCGAGAAACATATCGAAGGGGATCTTGTCGCCGGGGTTGTATTTATCAAAATTGATGTTGCGGGCATAATACACTGAACTCACCACATCCTGTATACAATCGCTTACTTTAAATACGCCGTTGGTACTGGTTGCCGTATTGCTGGCCTGGTTGAAGGTGACGTTATTGTATTTTTTGTACCCCCCCTCATCCACATTGCGGATAAACTTATAGGGCAGCAGGTTGGCCGTATCGATATAGCTCTCATAGCGGTCGCGCACTTTGAAAAAGCCGTCAAAGAAAGAATAGCTTTTGCCGTCGCCCACACAGTGGTACACCGGCTTACCATTGTACCTTTCCAGGTTGGTACTGAACGTGGCTTCGCCGGCACCGATATAGGCACCCAGTGCATTGTAAAATACTTTCATCACCACTACTTCCCCATCCTGAAACGTGGTATTGCGGATGCCGCACTGGGCATCGCCACTGGCGGTACGGAAACTCAGGCAACATAAACTGATCAGCAGTATACCAAACTTTGTGTATCTCATTATCATTTGTCCTTTGCGATTTTATTTCCTAAAATTAATAAACTCCCTGCTACGGCCGGTACAAACAGGTT
The DNA here is from genome assembly GCA_013298665.1 of Chitinophagales bacterium. Lineage (GTDB taxonomy): Bacteria > Bacteroidota > Bacteroidia > Chitinophagales > Chitinophagaceae > Ferruginibacter. Next base: position 3,282 of record JAAFIK010000023.1, on the reverse strand, counting down.
GATGAACCAGATCCCGAATGTAACGGCGATGATGCCCAATGTGTTGCCACTGTAAAGACTGAACAAACTTTGCCCGATTTTGCCACGTATGGGTAATTCGGCAATGGCAAAGGTAGGCACAATCGCCAGCATCCAAAACATGACCGCCACCATCCAAAAACTCTGCCATACCGTCAGCTCTACCTGCATCAATTGCAACATAAAGATGTACTGTATGACGAAAACAATGTACCTGAGGGCAGACAAAAAGAGCAGTCTTAACAAAATTTTTGCATTAAAGGCTTCCAGGACATTGACGTAATGGATAAAACGTTGGGCATAGGGTATTTTTTCGATGAGCCGGATGAGCCAACCCAGCCGGAAGAAGAACAGGAGGAGTACAATAAGGGCGCAGGTACTCAGGTAAAGCAATACCTTAACCCAGAATGCGGACAGTCCGAGAATGCTGCCATGTTCGGCATCAAGCTGCCCGAGCAGTACAAGCAGTCCCCCGCAACCCATGGCCAGTGTTACGATAAGCTGGGCAATACCGCCTGCAATGGATAATGAAACAGCTTTGATGCGGTTGCCTTCCGCTACAAAAAGAATGCGGCCGCCATACTCACCGATACGGTTAGGCGTATTGAGGGAAACGGTAACCCCGCTCAGGACAGACCGTAGTGCCCTGCCAAAAGACATGGGTTGCAGCAACTGCATCAGTAATTGCCATTTGCGTGCTTCAACACCCCAGTTGACCATGCTGAGTACTACTATGAGCCAGAACTTCCAGGCCTGCGGCCCGAATGGTGCCTGCCGGATGAGGGCAATGGCCTGGCTGAGGTTGACCTGGTGTTGCACCTGGTTGTAAAGGGAATAGAAAAGCCATGCCGCCAGCAAGGGGGCTATAAACCATTTGAGCAGTATTTTGATGCGCTTATTCAGTTACAGGGTTTGCGGACAAAATTAACCCGGATTTTGGAATCAACTGCAAAATCCGGGGTTAAGCTATTTGCAACTCGTGCTGTAGTAACCATTGCCAAACGGTTGGTTATTGCAATACTGAGCAGTTTGCTGCTGCTGTATCTAGGCCATACCCCGCCAGGCGTACCATACCGGTAGTATTTACCGGAGTACTTCACGGCTGATCACCAGCTTCTGTATTTCGCTGGTACCCTCGCCGATGGTACAGAGTTTACTGTCGCGGTAGAATTTTTCTACGGGAAAGTCTTTGGTATAACCATAGCCGCCAAAAATCTGTACCGCATCGGTACTGACTTCTACGGCTACTTCACTGGCGTAATACTTGGCCATGGCCGCTTCTTTGGTCATGGGCAGTCCCTTAGCTTTAAGGTCGCAGGTTTGTTGTACCAATAATTCAGCCGCTTCAATTTTGGTAGCCATATCGGCAATTTTGAATGCGATACCCTGAAAGTTGGCAATGGGCTGGTCGAACTGGTGCCGCTCTTTTGCGTACTGTGTGGCCGCTTCATAGGCACCTCTGGCAATACCGAGCGAAAGTGCTGCGATGGATATCCTTCCGCCATCCAGTATTTTCATACTTTGTTTAAACCCGTCGCCCACTTCGCCGAGGCGGTTGGCATCCGGTATCCGGCAGTTGTCGAAAATCATTTCAGCCGTTTCGCTGGCCCGCATACCGAGTTTGTTTTCTTTTTTGCCCCCGCTAAAGCCTGGTGTACCACGTTCAACCACAAACGCGGTGCAGTTGTTTTTGGTACGTGGCTCGCCCGTACGGCAGATGACAACAGCAATGTCCCCGGTTTTGCCATGGGTGATCCAGCACTTGCTGCCATTGATGATCCAGTCGTTGCCGTCTCTTACCGCGGTGCATTTCATATTGCCCGCATCGCTGCCGGTATTGGCCTCGGTAAGTCCCCAGGCACCAATATGCTCCGCCGTAGCCAATTTGGGCAGGTATTGCTGTTTTTGCTGCTCGCTGCCAAAAGTGAGGATATGCCCTGTGCAAAGCGAGTTGTGGGCAGCCACACTCAGGCCGATGGCACCGCATACTTTGGCTATTTCCTGGATGATGGCATTGTATTCAAAATAGCTTAAGCCTGAGCCCCCGTAGGCTTCGGGTACCAGTACGCCCATCATCCCCAACTGGCCGAGCGATTTGAAGATGTGTAGCGGAAATTCCTGGCTTTCGTCCCACTCCATCAGGTGGGGTTTGATGTGTTGCTGCGCGAAATCTTTAGCCGTTTGCGCTACTTGTTGTGTTAATTCAGTTTGTTCAAAATTCATACCGTGCATTCGTTGAAGTGCAAAGATAAGCGATCGTAAGTAGTGGTGAATAGCCGGGTTGGCCCTGAAGCGCCGGAAGCAGTACCTGGTAGCCGACCGCGGGGTTGCAACCCAGCAGGTACTGCCTGAACTAAATATGGGAAAACACGGGGTTAGACGGGGAACACTCGGGGTTACTACGGGGTTACCACGGGGCTACTACGGGAATGTGTAGTCCTTACTGTGTGCGAACCCTGATAATTGCGTTAACGATTGGCTCGGGCAAATGCGTCACCTCCTCCTACGCTAAAGCTACAGGGTACTGGCTTTCCTGGTTCCGGACATCCTTAGCTTAGTGACATTACCGGCCGCGGGGTAATGACAACAGGGCAATAGTGATAGGGTGCCGTATTTTACAGCAATTACGGCCATTTGCGGGAAAGTACTTTTTGAAATACCCGGTTTTACCCCATTTTTTACCCGGCTGTACCCCTGTAATTTTGTACGGTTGGGCAGTGCAGCCACCGTTGGGAATACAGGTAAAGCACCCTGCGGCACGGGGCAGGGGAGATGATGATGATGTGGCCAATAAAAAAACGTGGGACAAGCCCACGTTAAAACCCTTACCTAACCATCCTTCTATACCCGGCAGGTAAAAAAGTCGGAGATTTTGGTAGTCCCGGTAGTTCGGGTATTACTGATCATAATACTACTAAAGCTACTAACGGTTGTTTTGTTCAGCACGAGTTTTTTGTTTTTTTTGCGTTGCGCATTTTTTGTTGTCATAAAAAATAAAATTTAGTTATCTTCAATTTACACCAACAATACCTGGTAATGAAATGGAAAAACAGCACAGCAGCGCCTGGCACCACCAAACACCGGCTTATCGGAATAGCACAACACTTGTTAATCTGGGTTGCCTGGTATGGGGTAAACAGCCTTATCCTGATCGGGTATAAACAGGCATTTACGCCATTCCATTGGCTGCACCTGTTTTGCAATGGCATCTGCCCGGTATTGGTTTTTTATGGTACGGCTTTTTTTGTAAAGCGGTGGTTTGAT
>JAAFIK010000022.1 GCA_013298665.1 Chitinophagales bacterium | reverse complement strand
ATGTTGAAAGAAGAAGACTTTGACGCCAATCTTGCCGGAGAAGACGGAGATACCGAGGAGACGAAATCCGGCTGGTTCAAACGGATCAAAAAAGGGATATTGACGTCTACCAAAGACAAGAAAGAAGCCCCCGACGGACTGTGGACAAAATGCCCCGGTTGTAAGTTTACCTGTACGGTGAGCGAGTTGCGGGAAAATAAATTTGTCTGCCCTAAGTGCGACCACCATCACCGGGTGGGGAGTGAGGCTTATTTTGAAATCCTTTTTGATGATAACATATATGAGGAGTTGTTCGGCAACATCAGGTCGAGCGATTACCTTGGCTTTGTAGACCTGAAGCCTTACAGCAAGCGGCTGGAGGAAACTTATGCCAAAACCGATATTCACGATTCGATCACGGTAGCCCATGGTAAGGTGCATGGCGACGACCTGGTAGTGGCCTGTATGGACTTTGAATTTATCGGCGGGAGTCTTGGCAGTGTTATGGGCGAAAAGATATCAAGGGCCTGCGATTATTGTATGCAACACCGCATTCCTTTTATGATCATCAATAAGAGTGGTGGGGCAAGGATGATGGAAAGCGCATTCTCCCTGATGCAGTTGGCCAAAACATCGGGTAAGCTGTCGCAGTTGAGTGATGCACAAATCCCCTATATCTCTTTGTGTACCGATCCTACTTTTGGGGGTACAACTGCTTCCTTTGCTATGCTGGGTGATATCATCTGTGGCGAACCTGGCGCACTGATCGGTTTTGCCGGTCCGCGTGTGATCAAGGAAACCATCAGACGCGATTTGCCGGAGGGCTTTCAACGAAGTGAGTTCCTGCTCGAAAAGGGCTTTCTTGATTTTATCATTCCCCGAAAAGCATTGAAGGAAAAAATCAGCAACCTGCTGGTGCTGTTCAAAAACTGATAAGGCCTGCTTGTATGTATACCGCAACGAGGAACCATGCCATGCGCATAAAACTGTTGTGCAGTAAAAAGTAAACGAACTATGGATATCTCGAACCGCAAGGCATACCACGAATTTTTTATCGAGGCGAAATATATCGCGGGTATTGTGCTGGCCGGTACGGAAATCAAATCGCTCAGGCTGGGTAAGGCCAGTTTCAACGACAGCTTCTGCCAGTTTCACCGCGGCGAACTGTTTGTCAAAAGTCTCCACATTTCTGAATATGCATTTGGTACCCATTACAACCATGAACCCCTGCAGGAGCGCAAACTGCTGCTCAACAGAAAGGAGTTGAAAAAGCTCGAAAACAAAATGAAAGAAAAGGGCTATACCATTGTACCCCTGAAGATATTCATTACTGAAAAGGGGCTGGCTAAAATGGAGATCGGTCTTGGCAAGGGTAAAAAACTGTACGACAAACGGGAAACAATCCGCCAGCGTGATACCGAAAGGGATGTGAAGCGTAAGTACGGAATATAATACACTATGCAATGCCGTCCGGAGCAGACCCGTACCAGGCGTCATCATTACGGCTCCTGCGCCAGTTTCAAAAGGGTAAACTCCTGTTCGAGTGTAAGTGAATGTGCGTAGAGTATGCTCATCAGTTCCTTACCCAGCAACGCATAAAAAGGCAGCAGGTTTTCCACCCGTTCCTGCAAACCATTACCCGGAAACAGTTGTGTTTTCAGCAGGTGTATATGCCGTTGTGCCGCTTCAAATTTTCTTTTTTCTGCCCGCAGCAACTTTTTCTCAAGCGCATCTAATTTCTGTATTGCTTTTACTTTGAGTGCTTCGATATGGCGCAGCAGGGTTTGGTCAACAGCAGCGCCGGTTTGGCACAGCGCATGGTAGAAATCTTCCAGTGTAGCTTTCTCGCTATTTAACGTAAGTGTATTGCTGCTCTCTCTTTTCACCAGTATATTGAGCAGTTCTGTTGCCGGCAGGAAGTATTCAGCCTCCGCAAATTTCAGCGCTGCCCATTGCTTTACCTGTGCATCCCGGAGCAGCAGGAACGAATTGCGCAGCACCTGTACCGGATAGGGAATATTGTAATGCACAAATAAGTCTTTCAGTTGCAGCCAGTAGGCCAGTTCACCCCCTCCGCCGATAAAGGCAATATTGGGCAGCAACGTTTCCTGGAAGAGGCCGCGTAAAATGACATTGGGACTGAACCGTTCGGGGTGCGCCTGCAATTCCTGTAGTAATGCCTCCTGCGAAAAACGGATATCGGTATGCAGTACAACATAAGCATCGCCATCTTTTTCTATCCGCTCACGTATATTGTCTTTCAGGTAAAAGAGGTTGATGGGTCTTGGAAAAGCCTGTGCTTTATACTGTGCTTCAAGGCGTGCAGATGTTTCTTCAACGATGCGCCCGGGGGTATGGTGAAGCAGATCGTCGGTAAACAGGGCGATCATCTTTTGCTTATACACCGCCTGGTCGGGCAGGAACACCAGCAAGCCATACCTCGCAAACAATGCGTGTACGAGCCGGAATGTAGCCTGTTCAATCGTGTTGTTTTTGGTATAGCAGCTACGAACCAGTTCAATCAGTTCAGGACCATGCGGCAGTACCAGTAATTCGCCCGCAATAGCATCAAGTATGGCCAGCAAATCATCATCTGCCAGCATACGACCTACTGCACCCGTTTGCGGTGTCTTCCACTGGTAACGGGTACCATTCACCGTTACCTCGCCCAGTTCATCAAGATCTGCATCTTCACTGCCCATATAATAAACGGGTACAAAATGGCTGTCGGGCATTTGCCGGGTCAACGTATCGGCCAGTTTGACAGCATGTATTATTTTGTAGATAAAGTACAGGTGTCCGGTAAAGATATTGGGTTGGTGCGCGGTACAGATGGTATAGGTATTCGGCAGCAACAGGCGGTCGATATTCTGCTGTACTTGCTCTGCATCCGGATACGCGGCATATTGGATACGGAGGGTGTCTGCAAGGAGTTGCCTGTCGGTACTGAAAGCATTACGTGCTTTTATAGCTGCTTCAATGCCCGCAGTATTGGGCGGGTGGCTGTAGAAATCGCGTAATGCCGCTGCTGCGGTAGTATAATCAATGCTGATGGCAGAGAAAAATCCCGTTGCCCCGTAAGGCAGATGCGTGCTGCTGGCATTCATGTATTGTACATTTACTGTTCCGGTACCATTCCCAGCCGTACCGGCAAAGCTGTTCGTTGCGGGACTATGCAGTTTGTCAATCCTCTGCCAGTTCCCCTTCAATATCGTAGTCATAGGCCCTGGTGATGCGCACCTGTACAAATTCTCCCGGCTTTAACCTTTTCTTTGTTTGTATGATCACTTCATTATCCACTTCCACGCTGTCAAATTCGGTGCGGCCAAGATAACGCCCGGCTTCCCGTTTATCCACCAGCACTTTAAAAACTTTGCCGACTTTCTCTGTATTTTTCTCCAGGCTTATCTCCTGTTGTACTTCCATGATTTCCTGTGCGCGGCTTTCTTTTTCTTCCTGTGGTACATCATCTGTCAGTCCGTAAGCACTCGTGCCCTCTTCGTGGCTGTAAGTAAAAATGCCTACCCTGTCGAAGCGCATTTTCTGCAGAAAGCTTTTTAACTCTTCCACATCATCCCGGGTTTCTCCCGGAAAGCCGGCAATCAATGTGGTGCGGAGGCATATATCAGGAATGCGTAACCGTATTTCGCCCACCAGGTCTTCCATCTCTTCCCGTGTAATCTGTCTTTTCATGGATAAGAGCATATTGTTGGCAGCGTGCTGGAGCGGCATGTCAAGATAATTACAAATGTTTTCCCTTTCCTTCATGGCGTCAATAATCTCCAGCGGAAATCTGGATGGGTAGGCATAGTGCAGCCTTATCCATTCCAGTCCCTGCACATCGGCCAGGGCATGGAGCAACTTTGGCAGTTCACGCTTTTTATAAATGTCCAGGCCATAATACGTAAGTTCCTGTGCAATCAGCATCACTTCTTTTACACCCGACTGTACCAGGCGTTTGGCCTCGTCCACCAGCGATTCAATGGGGCGACTCACATGCTGCCCGCGCATAAGGGGTATGGCACAAAAAGAGCAGGTACGGTTGCACCCTTCACTGATCTTCATATAAGCATAATGCGTGGGTGTACTCAACAGGCGCTCGCCAATCAGTTCTGCCTTGTAATCCGCGTCAAACTGTTTCAGGATCATGGGCAGCTCCATTGTGCCGAAATAGGCATCCACTTCAGGAATTTCTTCCTCAAGGTTGTTTTTATACCTTTCACTGAGGCAACCGGTAACATATACTTTATCCAAACGCCCTTTTTTCTTGAGTTCTACCTGGTCAAGTATGGTATTGATGCTTTCTTCCTTCGCTTTTTCAATAAAGCCGCAGGTATTGATGACCACAATATTGTGGTCTTTTTTTGTGCTCTCATGCACAACGTCAATTTCGTTGGCCAGCAGTTGGCCACTCAGCACTTCACTATCCACCAGGTTTTTACTGCAACCCAGTGTAATGATGTTAACCTTGTCCTTTTTCAGCGTTTTTGTCTTCATAACAAGTTGCAAAAATATGGTAAATGCCCGTGGTGAACAGGTAAATATTTCGGCAGTGTAACATTAACGTCGCTTTCACGTATCAATGGTGCGGAAAATGGTTTTACCATTCATCAGTCCAAAATAACAGTTCATGAAATATTACTTAAACCTTACAATTGCCCTGAAATACCTTTGCGCTCAAAGTATAAAAAAGTATAAAATATAGTCATGAAGTACAAATTACTCACTATCGCAGCAGCATTTTTGCTGTCTGCATTCCAAACCCAGGCACAGAATCGTGCCAAAATTACCGGAGCGGTAAAGGATGCCGCTGGTAAACCGGTGCCTGCTGCCACCATTACCTTATTACGTGCCGCAGATTCTTCTTTTGTAAAGGCCGAGGTAACCGATGCCGCCGGTGTTTTCAGCATTGAGCAGGTAACGGCAGGCAGTTATTTTGTAGCGGCGAGTTCTGCCGGTTTGCAGAAAACAAACTCAGCCATTTTTAGTGTAAAGGATGGCGAAGACCTTAAACTGCCTTCCCTGGCTTTACAGGCAGGAGGAACCCAGCTTAAGGGCGTTACCGTAACCGGAAGCTATAAAAAGCCGATGATTGAGGTAAAGGCAGATAAAACCGTTTTTAATGTAGAAAGCAGTATCAATGCTACAGGTTCTAATGCCATGGAGTTGCTGCAGAAATCCCCGGGTGTGGTGGTGGATAAGGACGACAATATCTCCATGAAGGGCAAGAACGGCGTGCGTATCTATGTAGATGGCCGCCCTACACAGCTCGACAACAAAGACCTGGCCGCTTACCTGCGCGGGATCAATTCTGCGGATATTGAGTCCATCGAAATGATCAGCAACCCCTCAGCCAAATACGATGCTTCGGGTAATGCCGGTATCATCAATATCCGCCTCAAAAAGAATAAGAAGTACGGATTGAACGGAAATATCGCGGCGGGATTGAGTTTTGGTATCACGCCTAAAACAAATGGTTCATTTAGCCTGAACTACCGCAATAAGAAGATTAACCTTTTTGGGAACTACAGCAACAACTGGGGCGATAATCAAAACGACATCAACCTGTACCGCGTACAGGCAGATAGCCTTTATGACCAGAAAGGCACAAACATCAATGGTGGCTGGGGACATAATTTTAAAACGGGTATTGATATCTACGCGAGTAAGAAAAGTACACTCGGATTTATCGTAACGGGTAATGTCAACAACAATACAGCAGAGAACAGCAGCCGTACGCCCATCAGTCCTGTCGGTACAAAAGTGCCCAACCAGGTATTGTTTGCCACGAACAGTCTTCCGGGGCATACCACTAACCTCAACTTCAACTTCAACTACCGCTATGCAGATAGTGTGGGACGTGAATTTAACTTTGATGCAGATTATGGCACTTACAATGGACGGATTAGCAGTTACCAACCCAACTACTACCGCCAACCCAATACAGGCACCCTCTTGTTTGAAAGGATTTACCGGAACAATACCCCTACGGATATCAGGATTTATACCGCAAAGTTTGATTATGAGCAACCATGGCTGAAGGGAAAAATCGGTTTTGGAGCCAAATACTCCAATGTTGCAACCGACAATACTTTTGATTTCTTCGATGTGATAGGTGGGGTGAGTTATAAAAACACCACACGCAGCAACAAGTTCAAGTACACAGAGAATGTAAATGCAGCTTATGTGAACTATAACCGCCAGCTTAACCAACGTTGGGGCATACAGGCAGGGTTGCGGGTGGAAAATACCCAAAGTGAAGGGGTGCTCGAAAGTGCAACCAACCAGAATGATAAGAATGTAAAGCGCAGCTATACTGATCCTTTTCCCAGTGCGGCCATTACTTTCAACGCCAGTCAGAAGCATGCCTTCAACCTGACGTACAGCCGCCGGATTGATCGTCCGGGTTACCAGGACCTGAACCCTTTTGAAAATAAGCTGGATGAGCTGACTTACCAGAAGGGCAATGCCTTCCTGAAGCCGCAATATACAAACAGCATCGAACTGACGCATACGTTCCTGTACCGCTTTAATACTACCATCGGGTACAGCCGTATCAAAGATTTCTCTTCACAGATTATTGATACTGCCGATGGTACAAGGGCATTTATTACACAGAAGAACCTGGCCAGCCAGGATATCTACAGCATCAACTTTGCCCTGCCTTTTCAGTTTACCAAATGGTGGAGCCTGTTCGTGAACGTAAACGCCTTTCATAGTGCATACAAAGCCCGTTTTGATGACGGTAAGCGGATCAATCTCTCGGTAAACTCCATGAGCCTTTATGGCCAGCAGAGTTTTACCATCAAACAAGGGTTGACTGCCGAGGTTTCCGGCTGGTACAGCGCACCCACCATCTGGGGCGGTACCTTTAAAAGTGCGGCGATGGGTGGTATTGATGTAGGTGTTCAGCAACAGGTACTCAAGAACCAGGGTACCATTAAACTCGCCGTTACCGATATCCTTCGCACCATGCGCTGGAGGGGGATCAGTGATTTTGGCGGATCGTACATCAATGCCAATGGCGGCTGGGAAAGCCGGCAGTTGCGCATCAACTTCAGCTACCGCTTTGGCAACAAGCAGGTAAAAGCTGCCCGCCAGCGCAATCGTGGTAATGAAGATGAAAGCAAGCGTATCAAGAGTGGTGGCGGTGGATTTGGTGGCAACTAAGTTCCGCTACTGACATCATTTACACAGAGACTTACAGGGGTAATCATACTGGCCATCCTTCGGGGTGGCCTTTTTCTGTTTGGCGGGCATGGGCATTACCCATTGCTTTTGTTCAGGAAAACAGCCCCTACGTTCAATACATCTGCTGCCAGGTGTAACCGGCATTGCCGACTTTGGTAATGGTGCCTGTGAGAATCCCGGTACGCTGGAAACAGGCGGACTGGTTTTTCCGGTAACCTTTTAATAGCGGGCTGTAAGTAACAAGTACGCAGGTAACAGGACAGGAGTGGCAGTAAAAATTTGCGGCATGTCTTCCGTCTTGTTCCCTGCTTCTCTCATTCCGGTCTTACTGATTGAGTACTTTGAGCTTCTCAATGATCTCAGTAGCCCTTTTTTCAGTATTAGTTATGTAGGCCGTATCTGCAGGAGCGTCTGAAAGATAATAATTCATCTGGTCTTTGCGGAGCCGGGCATATTCAGTCAGCAGTGCCTTCCTGGTTTTACCGGCAGCAGATAATTCCTCGTTACGTACGGCATTGAGCAGCTCGATGCCTTCTGTATAAGCGGGTATGCTGATCATTTTAATGGAGTCGCGTGTAGCCGCTGTGATGGGTTCGCCTGGCTGAATGGCTGCCTGTGCTTTTTCCTCCAGTTTGATAAATGCCTCGATGGTATTGGCCAGTTTTATATTCTGGTCCTGCTTGCTCCCGGCAAGGTAAAGCCAGCAGGCCAGGAGGGTGACGGCTGCGGTACCGACAACCATCCAGTTGCTGCGGCGTGCATCCCCGCTTTTAAGGACAAGATAAAAAACAAACCCGATGATGATACCGCTGAGTAACCCGCCGATATGGGCGGCATTGTCTACCCCGCCCTTCAGTCCATAAAAAAGATTATAAACAATAAAGATACCAATGCTTTGCAGGAGGGTCTGCCGCAACTGTTTGGGGATGAGGTTGGTGAGCAGCAGGGCGAGGAAAACGCCATACAATCCGAATATGGCTCCCGATGCACCCGCCCCGGCTGTGGTTGCGGATTCACCCTGTACCCGGTGCCACCAGAGGCTGACAATGCCCGACAATAACCCCGTACAGGTATAGGCAACGATAAAGCGCACCCTTCCAAGCATGGGTTCTAAATATACACCTGCCATAAATAGGGCATACATATTCATGGCGAGGTGAAAAATGCCAAAATGCAGAAAAATACAGGTGAAAATGCGCCACCATTCCCCCTGGACAATCAATGGGGCAAAACTGGCGCCCCAGTCGATTACTTTTTGTACATCACTTTCAAAGATCCCCGCACCGGCAATGGCCATGGCAATAAAGATGAGTACATTGATGACGATCAGCCCGATGGTGATGAGCATGCTATTACGTGTACTTTCCGTTTCGGGTGCTTCCGGAATAACGGGTGCAATCTTTTCTGTTGTTTCCATATTATATACAATAGGGTTGGTTGATAATCCCGCTAAGATGCGTTTTTTTAGCTGCTTTACAAAAGGGAAACCTGTTTTGTCAGCCTTATTTGTTCCCTGGCAGTACTGGGTATTCAGTTACCAGGCGGGTTTTTCATCTCCGGTCTCCGATCCCTCGCATGACTGTAAGCCACCCGAAAACTGCAGCCGGGAAAGTCTTTTTTTTGACTTAAATCAAAAAAAATGGCTTTTTTTAAAAAATATACCCCTTGTTGATTTTTGTATCTCCTAAACCCTTATTTTTATTTTCATAAGAACAAATCCATGGTTCTTTGCCAACCGCCACCAACCGTTCCGCACAAGTATCGGGATACTTGCTGAAAGGAACGATTCCTCCCGACACCTGGTGTGCTTCGACAGAACCTGGTCATTACAAATAACCATTAAAAGTTGACTCGATGGAGCAGATGTGCCTTTTTGGCTTGCCTGGCAATATATTGTCCGGTGGCCAGCGAGCGGACACCCACGGGTACCGCTATGTGATGATTTTTACCGGTGGCAGGGCGCCGCCCGGTTTGCTGGTATCGGCCATTGTTAAGATGGCTGGTAAGAACAGGTATGTAATTTTAATAACCAGTAAATGATAAAACATGTCTTTAAAAACTAAAAACCCGAACCCGATTCCCGTGGATGTAGCGATGGCTGTGCAGAAGTTGCTTACAGAAGCAGCTAACCTGCTGAACCCCTACATGAACGGACTTAGTGCAGATGAGCGCAGGAGGTTACCCAAGATGAGTGATAAAACTGTTGCCTTCGTGGATAAAACAGAAAACTTCACCATTAGTCACCCCGCTTTTTCGCCGGCGATTCTTGATGTGGCCGCATTTGAAAAAAATGCAGCGGCTACCCGTTCGCTCAGGCTCATTGCTAACCTGCTGGTTACCATGCAGAGTGATGTAAGCGATAGCATGACGGTAACCGGTAGTGAAGCCTATCTGGCTGCACGCTATTATTACAACAGTGTAAAATATGCCGCCCGTCAGGGCGATGAGTCGGCCAAACCGATTGCCGAGGATCTTGGCAAACGGTATCCGGGCAGTACCCGGAAAAAACCGGACAAATCCTGATGGTATTTCCCCGGTCAGCCACTGCCTCCAGGCGGTGGCTTTTTTATTTAATCCATCCTGCTTTTTAGATACCGCACTACAGGGTGGCTCATCTCCGGGAAAGTCAATGGCAAACTACTGTTGATAGCGGCCGTAACTTATTGACAGGCTGCCGAAGCTTTTTTATTCGATGCCGGAGTTCGCTGACACGGGGCCGAAGTTTTTTTATTCGACGCCGGAGTTCGCTGACAGGCTGCCGAAGCTTTTTTATTCGATGCCGGAGTTCGCTGACAGGCTGCCGGAGCTTTTTTATTCGACGCCGGAGTTCGCTGACAGGCTGCCGAAGCTTTTTTATTCGTCGCCGGAGTTCGCTGACAGGCTGCCGGAGCTTTTTTATTCGACGCCGGAGCTCGCTGACAGGCTGCCGAAGCTTTTTTATTCGACGCCGGAGTTCGCTGACAGGCTGCCGGAGCTTTTTTATTCGACGCCGGAGTTCGCTGACAGGCTGCCGAAGCTTTTTTATTCAACGTCGGAGTTCGCTGACAGGCTGCCGGAGCTTTTTTATTGCTGTTTCAGCAATCCGAACAGTTTGTAAAGCATCAAAAGCAATCGCTTTGTTACAACAGAAGCCCCGCTGATGCAGGTTTTTAATACAGGTGTATCAAAATAGTTGATTTTTGTACCGGCTTATCACACAAGATAAAGTTCATTGAAATAAAGGATATTGTAAAACGGCGGACAGCACTGTTACAGATGTATTGACCGGATTTACCTTTGACTATTTTTTAAAGAACCATCTGGGGATCCTTGAGCGGGGCTACTACAGCATCAACCCCAGCCAGGTGGTACCCCGCAGCAGCATCAGCGGCTTACCCAACTATCCCAACCACAATGGCAATCCCCCGGTGAACAACAACCCCCATTGCAGCAATACCAGCGCCATCAAACAAACCGGCAACAGCGACAAACTGTACCGGATGAACAGCAGTAACACGGCGAAGACGGGCTTGGGCATTATCTTGAAGGTAATGCTTGCAACACAGCAATAGCGTAGGGGGTATTTTATGAATACATACTGATTTTTAATGCGTTTGCCCGGGATAATGCACCGTTTCTGGAATATTTTTTGCAATTTTGCGACCCTACAACCAAAATCGCAGTTTTTGCATCTTGGTTAAACATTCTTCATTTAAACAATAAATATGATACGTAAATCTCTGATGGCGGCACTGCTTTTGATATTTGCAGCAGCAGTATCCGCACAAAAACCGGCTGACCGCTTTGCCTCACCCAAAAAAGGAAGCCTGATCGGGCTGCACTTTAATATGATCGACTTTACCACCCCGAAAGTCATCAAAGCAACTTCCCTCAACAATGCACTTAAGGGCGACAGTTGGAAACGCCTGTCCAACTACGGTTATGGCTTTTCCGCGGCTTACTGGAAGGGCATTACCAGTAAGATCGATTTTACCATGAAGGGTAACCTCTCTTTTTATGATTACAGTTCGATTATTTATAATGTACCCGGCCGTACAGAAGTGGGCTTTGAGCTTGAGCCAAGTGTGAGTGTCCGCCCCTTCAGCGACAATCATTTGGTGAACCCCTTCCTCACAGCGGGATTGGGCGCGGGTATCTATACCGGCAATATTGGCCTCTATGCTCCCCTCGGTATGGGTGTGCAGTTCAATTTCAACAGTGTTACTTATCTCTTTATCCAGAGCCAGTACCATGCTACCATTACCAGCAAGGCACCCGGCAGCAACCTGTTCTATTCCATTGGTTTTGCAGAAAATATTACCGAACCAAAAGCTCCTCCCGTGGTAGTGGCACCGCCATTGCCTGTAAAAAAAGACAGGGATAACGATGGTATCGACGATGATAAGGATGCCTGTCCGGATGCGGCAGGCAGTGCGGCATTGAATGGTTGTCCGGATAAAGACAAGGATGGCATTGCAGATAAAGACGATAAATGCCCGGATGTGGCCGGCACTGCCAGGTACAGTGGCTGTCCCGTACCGGATACCGATGGTGATGGCGTAAACGATGAAAGCGACAAATGCCCCGCAACGCCGGGATCAGCACGTTACCAGGGTTGCCCTGTACCGGATACTGATGGAGATGGCATCAATGACGACGAGGATAAATGCCCCACCGAAGTGGGTGTATTGATCAACGCGGGTTGTCCGGAGGTTAAAAAAGACGTGGTGGACCAAATCAATATTGCGGCGAAAAACATCTTGTTCTCGACCGGCAGTGCCAAAATACAGGCTAAATCTTTCGCAGCACTCAACAGCATCGCAAAAGTGTTGACAGAAAACCCGTCTTACCAGGCCACCATTGAGGGGCATACGGATAATACGGGCGATCCGGAAAGGAATAAAACGCTTTCAGAGGCCAGGGCACAGGCCGTGGTGGCTTATCTTAAAGCGCGTGGCATTGCCGACAACCGCCTGAGCGCCCGGGGTTTTGGCCAGGAGGTAGAAGTAGTCAGCAATAAGACTGCCGCTGGTCGTGCGCAGAACCGCCGCGTAGAAATTAAAGTGAATAATTAGCAGCACGCAGTACCTGGTACGGCTCAGAAAATAGGTGGTTTTACCAGAAAGGTGGTTGTCCTGTAAGGCAGCCACCTTTTTTAATGACATACCGGGGATAATATGGCCTGGTCACGTGCACTATCAACAATTCGACTCCCTTGTTTTTACGGGTAAGGTATACCTTACCCGCAGCCACTCAGTTATATGGCCTTTGCCGGCATAACGGAGTGTGCCTGTTTCCTCAGTTCTGAAGTATATGCCATATTGGTACATCATGACCATGCAAACTTTTGCCGCCTGGTATATTTTACCGGGCTTCCAGCAAAAAGACTACGCTGAGGTCGTTGATCGTATTGGGCGACAGCAGGTAAAGCGACTGGTCATCACCACCCAGTACATAATACGTAGCAATGGTATAGGAGTCGCCGCTCCCCTTCATCAGCCTAATCTTTATCCCTTTGGATTTGTCGTCTTCTGCGGCTTCAGTTAAGGTGTATTTCTGATAATCGTCCATCAGGCCGGTAGTGGCAGCCAATGTATCGCCGGTGAGCCGGATAGATATCTTCTTAAATTCGTCAAAGGTTTTCTTATAAAACTTTCCGATAAAATCTGAAGCCGTGTCAATGCTTTTCATTGTACTGAACCAGTTTAATGAAGCCGGGGAAGGAGGGGTTATTTTTTCTTCCTTGTTTTCATCAAACACCGATTTCCTGCTTCCTGCAACCGTAGCCGCATCTGTTAGTTTCCATGTTTTGCCGGTAATGATTTTTTTTGCTTCGGCTGCACTGCTGATTACCGGTGGAATTTTATACTCCGTCTTGCAGCTTATACAAAACAGGATGCAAAGGGATGCCATCAGGCAGTAGAATGGTTTAGTACACATGTTTTTTATTTATACAGTAAAGGTGATGTTTCAGGAGGATGTTTAGATACCCGCTCAAGGGTATTTTACAGGAATAAGGGGCGGCGGATGGTCATGATATCTTCAGGGACATTCAGTACAACAACCCCGGTGGTATAGTTTCTGCCGCCCGGCATTGCACCGTTTGCTGTTAATAACTTTTATCTTCTGCCGGTGAACTGTTTGACCCGGATGCCTGTTTTAATTTTGTGAGAACCTGCTATACCAAAATGTTCTCTGTCTTGCAAGCCCTTTACACCTGATCTTCCCTTACCATTTTTTCTTGTTGGGTACAGTTTTATCAGGAGCTGTAACAATAACCTATTACATCATTGCTAAAATTAAAAATCATGAAACTTACGTTATTAAAAAATTCAATGTTGGTATTTATCCTTTCAACCGGCATACTTACTTTACAGGCACAGGTGATTAACCGCACTTTTTCACAAAATACATTGGTGGTGGCGCCCGATATTTTCCGGGTACAGAATGGCTTAATTGCGCATGATGGCAACCCGGTTAATGTGGTCACAGGTGCGGGTTCATTTGTAGGTACTTTCGGGGCTACGGCTAAATGGATTGGCATTGGTGCCCCGGTAACGCCGGGCAATCTTCTGTATGGCGAACGGACGCAATGGAATGAGCAGGCTTTTGCGAAAGCATTGCGCCAGCGGTCTGCAACAGATGTAACCAAGGATGCCATCCTGGAATGGGGTGGAGGTGTTGCCAGTCAGGTGAATAGCGAGATGCAGTTCAGGCATATCACCAACCCCACATTGCCCACCGGATTCACCCGCATCCTTACCATGCAGACAAGCGGTAACTCGTATTTTGGTATTAATCCACCATCCGGTACGGTGGCAAGACTGGGGGTTGCAACTGCCAACCAGCGCAGTTTCTCCTGCAGTACCACCAACAATACGGCTGGCTATTTCCGTTCAGTATCTAATGCAAACAATGTCTCTCTCCGGGGTGTACTTGCCTCTGTAAATGGTGGCGCCTTTACCGGGGGGTCGATCTATGCCGTAGCAGGTATTGTTTCGGGTACGGCTGCCAATACCCGTCCTATTTATGGTATTTATGGCCGGGCACCCGTTTCCGGTACTGCGGGTTTTGGTACCACGAATACTTCTTATGCAGGCTTTTTCCAGGGAGATGTCTATATAACCAGTTCGCAGTACGGGTCTGATGCGAAGTACAAAATAAATGTGGTCACCGAAACGAATGCACTCAGCAAGATACTGGCGGTAAGACCTGTGGCCTATAATTTTGATACGGTACAGTTCCGGGATTTCAATTTCAGCAGCAGGCGCCAGCATGGGTTTATTGCCCAGGAAATACAAACCGTATTCCCTGAGGCCGTGCAGACGGCAAGACTTTCAGTGCAGGATGAAGAGGGTAATGAAACCCTCAGTAATGTTGGTCTTTCGCTGAATTATATCGGTCTTATCTCTACGCTTTACCGGGGTATCCAGGAACAGCAGACACAGATCAACGAATTGCGGCAGCGCCTGGGACTTCCACCCGTTACGGCAGCAAACGCCGGTACGCTGGTTGCTGCTGCTAACAATACAGGTGGTGTTGCAGCCACTGAGGAACCCGTTGCCGGACAGCGTATCAGTACTGCTGCCGGAACGTTTACCGCGGCGGATTTTAAAATGGAGCAGAATGTCCCCAACCCGTTCAGCGGCAGCACGGTGATCCGTTATACCTTGCCCAACAACGTGAGTAATGCTTTTATCGGGATATACAACCTGCAGGGTTCGCAATTGCTGCGTTTTGACCGGCTGAATGGCGGCTCGCAGATTACGATCAATGGCAATGCACTGCAGCCCGGCATTTATGTATATGCACTTGTGGTTGAGGGACAGGAAGTGATGAGCAAGCGGATGGTGGTGTCGCGTTAAGGATAACTGGGTATATGAGTGTTGTCATCGTTGGTTTAATATACGTGTCAATCAAAAACAAACGGCTGTCTCCTGTTATTGAGGCAGTCGTTTGTATGTGGTGGAATTGTATGGCCGTTATTTCAACTGGCCCCTATCCCTGTTCAGCAGCTTATTTCCCTGTGTGGTAAGTAAAAAGCGGATATGTGGTATTGATACGGCAGGTGTTTACTGCGTTGCAGCAGCGCGTATTTCAATAGCACTGGGTACCCATCTGCTGTCTGAAGAAGGTACATACGTCCGACCCTTACAAACCATTTGTGTAGAACCGCCGCCATCAAACATAACCATATCGGCATAGCTTACCCCAAATTCCTGCTGCAGGATGTCAACAATATCAACCGGGCTTGCGGAGGAGGTGGTATAAAGCATAACAATTGTTCCTTTCCTGGCGAGGTAGGTTCTGGCTACACGTTCGCAGCCTGCCCTGGGTGGGTTCGATCCGCAACAGGATAAATAGGGTTGATTGCCCACAAAAATGCTTCCCCCCGGTGGCGGGTTAATGCCCTGGCAATCATTGCTGTCGGCACAAAAATCGGTAACAGTGATGGTCGTTCCCTGAATCATAAAACCCCTTTTGTTGAAAAAGGCGTCTCCGGCACATGTACCGGTCCGGCAGCCACAACTGATCGTTTTGCCCGCATACGCGAGTGGATAACAGACTTGTGCAGACGGCTGCTGGTTGCCGGTGAAAGCAAAGAACGCAAGGTTGGCCATGGCAAAAGAGTTGTTGTCGTGAAAGAGCGACCAGAAGGATGCCTGCGTACCATTGGAGGGCGTAACCGGGTAGGTATAGAATACGGGTGCAGCGGGGTCGGGCTTTTTGATGCTGTCTAATGGCCGCAGGGTGGCGCCGGCAGCAAGATCAGCGATGATGATGAAGTCGGTGATGGTACTGCCCCTGTTGAAAGATTTGCTGGCGAGCAGCATACCCGGTGCGCTGTCTACCCTCGTCCAGTTGCCGGGCAGGAGAGGGGTATGGTTATGGTTGGTATTGTCTGCGGTGCCGGCCGGCTTACGGGTTGAACAAGCCATTGCTGCAAGCAGAAGCAGCAGGAGGAAGTATCGTGCAGGGATGATGATCCGTATTGACATATGGTACGCTTTATGTTAAGGCAAGGTAGTGTACTATAAAAACCAATAAGGATTGGCGGTGGCATCGTTCCGGCAGAAATGCCCGAGTGCGAAGTTTTCCTGTACCGAACGTAACAGACTGTAATGGTTGTATGGTTCCGTTCGGGTAGTGCCTTCGCAACCACCGAGCATATCACCGATGAGCAGGGTGTACACCTTGTAAGGATCATAATAGGGATATGCTTCATCAAAAGTGATGACAATGAGGGTGCGGGGCGGGAATTTTGCAATGGGGTCATCGCTTAAAAAGCCCCTCAGAAAGGCTTCGATGTTTGCCATCTCATAAATCCGCGTTGGTGTTTCGGGCTGACCAGGCTTCAGGTCGTGTCCATCGTTGTGCAGGTTGGGTGAATACCAACTGTAATTGGGCAAACGGCCGCTTGCCAGGTCTGCTGCCAATTCACCGGCATCTGTAATGTTTTTATTGCGATCGGGGTTGGTGATGATATCGGGAAAGGATAAGAAGGGTACGTGCTTCCGGGCAAAGGGATATGTTTCCGGTGGAAATGTATCAGGAAACCCATTCATGGCAGCCGCTACATAGCCGGGTGGCAAGTCTTCTGCATAATTTTTCCAGGTGAGGTTTTTGGCTTCCAGCAGGTCGGCAATGGTGGTTACGGGTGTGCCACTGTTGTCGTACACCCATTGCGCATAACCGGGCGTATCGTTTGCAAAGCCCATATTGTCGCCCGCTACGGAGAGAATATAATTGGGCTGCGAGGAATGTGTTACGCCATAGCTGTTGCTGAGGAATACGCCTTTTTTTCGCAGGTTGTTGAGGTATGTGTTGCCAAGTACGTCCTGAACGGTGGCGTTCTCCAGCATAACGATGATGATCCGGTCAAATGCTTTTCCCATTTGTTTAAGATTTTGATGGGTCAAAGCTATCGGGACAAAATGTCCTTTTTGAACGGGAATACGCCTGTTTTTGAAAACAGGTATTTATACGCGGAAAGCATATCCCGGGGGGAGTGTATCGCCCCCTTTGTTTTATATCACCTGGTGGTTGAAGGGCTGAAGCACCATTTCGCTCACGACCCCGCTTGCGGGTTGCTGGCAAAGAAACCAGATGGCTTTGGCCGCTTCTTCGGCCTGTATCATTTTGTCGCGTTGTACCCGCAGGTCGATCGTGTCCCAAAAGGGGGAGTCCACGCCACCGAGGAAGAGATTGGTGATGCGGATATCGGTACGTTTGAGTTCTTCGCGTATGCTCTGCATCATGCCTGTGAGGCCGTACTTGCTGGCACTATAGGCCGCTGCACCTGCCATGGGTGTTTTGCCGAGTACACCGGGTATATTGATGATGAGTCCTTTTTTGGCCTCTTTCATGGCGGGTAAAAAAGATTTGAGGAGCAGGAAGGGCGCATAGAGGTTGTACTGAAGAGAGCGGAGGAAGTCTGCATCATCAAGCGTGTCCATGGTTTTGATGATGCCGATACCCGCTGCATTTACCAGGATATCAATGGTGGGAAGCTGGCTGAAGTATTGTGCTTTGAGCGCTTGTACAGCTTCGGGCTGCGCGATATCCAGTGCAAGGGTTCTTGCTTCGGGGGTGCCGGATTCAGCGGCGACCGTCCGCAACTTTTCTGTATTCCTGCCGGTGAGGAATACAGTAGCGCCACTGCCGGCCAGCAGCCTGGCTGTATGGCTGCCGATGCCACCCGTTGCGCCGGTGAGTAAAACATTTTTGCCTTTTAAGGTTTCCATGATGATGTATTTGTACAGTAAAACAAAAGTAGCAGGCATTTGTTTTATAGAAATACGTAATGGCGTCAGCAGTGGTATTTTTTTCCGGTGTCAGCAATGCCCGCTATGTTTACAACAGGTACCGGTACCTTTGCAAGGTCATCACCAGCTTCCCGATACGCATTATACATCAATCATTATGACGAGACAAAAACCATGGAACCGGGTCAATCTTCCGGTGTACAGCATCAGTAGTGCCGGAGGCAGCCGGCGGAATATGAATATCTGTACCTATGTATCGGCGGTGAGTATGCAGCCCAAAAGGATGATGGTGGCGGTATATGCCGGTACCCAAACGCTGGAGCTGGTGCGGCGGCAGCCACACTTTGTATTGCAGTTGCTGGCGGCGGAACAATACCGGCTGGTGGACCTGCTGGGTAAAAAGAGCGGCCATACCATTGATAAACTGGGCAGGCTTAACAAGCGTGGATTGGTAACGGACTGGAATGGATTTGCCATATTGCGGGATGCCCTGGCGGTGATGGAATTGAAGATGGTGACCATTGTGCCGGGCGGTGACCATGAATTATTCGTTTGCGATGTGGTGGCATATAAAAACCTGAATGACGGGGAGGTACTGACGCTGGATACGCTGCGAGCGCATGGATTAATCCGTATATGAGTGCCTGGCACCGGGCTGCAGGAAGTGAGCCGCAAGACTTGAGATTCAATACACTTCCCATGTTAGCTGACTCTTCTTATCCTGCTCCTGTTCCGGATGTGCGCGGCGTAAGGGTTGACCCATACATGAGCAATTTCATCGGAGCCAATCAGCCGTCATATTACCAAACCGATACCCGCTACAGCCATCAGGCCTCAAGTTTTTTGATGCATTGTTCCCTGATTTCCCAAATGCGGTCAAAACCGAGGGTGATTCCGTTTTCCTTTATCCAGTTTTTCAGGTAGTTTTTATGAAAGTCAACTTTAAAAGTATTGACCTGTTCGGGTGCTATTTCAAACTCCTGAAAGATATCGCCCGTTAAATGTTCAATGTCGGCATCAGGAGTCGTTACGTCTATGCGTTGGTTGTTTAATCGTAAATAGCAATGTGCCTCCGGAATATAAGCCAAACCATTTTCTGCAAGGGTATTGCCTATTTTGGGTGTATTCACCTTATGCATCCGGTACATTCCTACCACCAGTTGTACGTTATTGAAATTGTTTAAGTCGGCAATCTTCTTTAAAAAAGCATGCTTAGCGCTGCAGGTGCCTTTGTTTTCCTGAATAACAAGTGAAAAGTCCTCCCGGTTTGAGTTTCTTCCGTAAGGTAAGTT
This sequence comes from Chitinophagales bacterium, assembly GCA_013298665.1. Lineage (GTDB taxonomy): Bacteria > Bacteroidota > Bacteroidia > Chitinophagales > Chitinophagaceae > Ferruginibacter. Next base: position 55,619 of record JAAFIK010000022.1, on the reverse strand, counting down.
TCTTGTAAACTCAATCAATTCCCCCCAATGGGTGATGCCTTTGCTGCGGACTAAATTTGTCAAATCGTCTTTGGCGGTGAAGCTGGGTTGCCGTACTGAAAAAATGACCTTAAAACCGTCCGGGTCGGCAATCATGATGCCATGTTCTGCCCAGTACGGATTTTTAGGAACTTCGGTATTGATGTTGCGTACACTGATTTTTTTCCTGATTTGCTCTAATTCGATCGGGGCGTCCAGGTAAAACACCAGGGCGTCATCCTCGTCAGATTTGTGCTGTGGTTGATCTGCAGAGCGGGTAAATTCCAGATGCCAGTCAGCATTTTTGAGACCTAAAAAAATACCGTCATAATGGTTGTGGTTTTCAAAGCCACCTGTTTTTTCCAGCCCAACGATTTCGGTGTAAAACTTTTCAATTGTACCTAAGTCAGTTGTATGTCTTGCGTACCTGAACGTCATTTGCTATTGTTTTTTGGTGATACTTGCTGCCGGCGTTTGTATTGCTGCGGGAAGTGCCGGGTGGACTGCCCGCAGCAATATTTTTATTTGAAGATAATGATTTTTTGCGGGGCTTTCCGGCTATGCCACTAAATATTGTGTGTTCGTGCTTGTCCTTTCAACCGCTAATGTGTTGAATGTCTAAAAGAACTCTGTCTGGTTTCAACGTAATCAAAGGTCTCATGTCTGGTAGCTGGCCTGTTGGTTTGATTTGGAATTTTTTTAAAAATAAAAAGATGAAAAACGACATTTCTGCCATTGCAAAATTATTGCCGATACACATTCTTGGGCCTGCCCCAAATGGGAAATAATTTTTTGATTTTGCAGTTTTTGTGTCACCTATAAACCTTTCAGGGTAAAATTTAAGTGCTTCATTCCAAAGGGTTTTGTCTCTGTGTAACCCAAAAAAGAAAGGTATAATAATTGTGTTTCCGGGAAATGAAAAATCTTCAAATTCATCGTCTTCTATAGCAACCCGTTCTGTCATCCATGCAGCAGGGTACAAACGCATGGCTTCGTTTATTGTCGCTTTTAGATATTCATTATTCAAACATTCATATATGGTGCTGCCGTCAAATGAATCTGTCAATTTTTGAGCGGTGTCATTATTTGTTGAAAGTAAATACAGCAACCATGAAAGGGTATTTGCTGTAGTGTCGTGTCCTGCAAAAATAAGAATCAGCAATTCATCTGCAATCTGCTCGTTAGTCATTGCTTCGCCAGTATCTTCATATTTACTTTTTAAAAGCATATCCAACAAATCAGAATAGTTATTATCATCCGCTTTTCGTTCATTAACTATTCCAATGAAAATTTCTCTTAACTTTTTTGCTTTTTTCCGTTGAATATTTTCTGTTCCTGTAAATGGATAAAACAGCTTTCGTAATGGTTGGTTTATATCTTTGATTAGAAAGTCCTGTAGTTCTGTAAAGATCAGGCCAAGTTCTTCCATGATTTGAGAAGACAACTTTATGTCGAATAATGATTTTATTAAAATGCTGAAAGAAAGCTGATGAACTGATGGATAGATGTTAATGCTTTCACCAATTGGAAATTGCAGGAGAAATTCATCGATTGACCTGATGATGATGTCATACAAGCCCTGTAGTTTTTCCCGGTGAAATGCTGGTTGTATTAATCGTCTTTGTCTTAACCAATAGTCGCCATTAGAAAAAAGCAGTCCTTTTCCGAAGAATTGAACTGCACGTTCAGTAGCTAATGCTGATTTGTTATAGTTTTTGTGGTTTTCTTTTAATATGTAATTGATGAAGTCCGGATTTTGAGTCAGGATGAGTTTTCTATTAATGCCCAATGCTGCTGAATAAGTGCCTCCAAAGGCGTCCATGCTTTTTGAAATAAACTTTATCGGGTTGTTTAAAAAATCGTTTGATTTCAGGGTCGTTTGAAATAAGGAATAACCATCAGGGAGCGTATACTTTTTCTTTTTAGTATCCATTGTCAAATTTAAGTATTTTGCCTGAACCGTGAGATTAGTTGCTCGCTTTACTGTTCAATTGCATACTGTGTCCACCGTGGCAGAGTGTGTCCCCCAAAGCACAGGAAGAAGGCAGGTTGTTTTGTCAGCGCGTTTTCTGGATTGACTTTTGTGTGCCTGGTACCGAAAAAAGGCGGGATGCCTGACCTGTGGTATTGGTTATGAGAGACTTCGCCTATTGCGTCCAAACGATATTACCTGCCGTCAATAATTCTGCGTAATGACTCCAGCTCAATTTTCCAAATACTGTCCGGAGTTTTTGGTATTGGGTATAAAATAACCTGTACAAATAGATATTGCTTTTACTGAAGCCCTTATTTTATTCAGTTTTTAAGTCTTTGGCAAGACTGATTAGTAATGCACTTACGTAATCGGCTTTCTCTTTTCCATGTTGTTCAAATTCAACAATATGTCTGCCAATTTTCCAATTAGCTTTCATTCACCCGGGGTTGATTGCTTTAATAGCATTTTCTCTTGCTTTTTGAAACGTAGAGCCAATGTTATCAGGTAGCTGATTGTATTTGTCGGTTAAGTTCTTCTCTATTTACCTTTAAGCTTTTCTTACCTTTATCTTACTTCACAACCGGAGAAAGGCTTCCATCGCTGTTTCTGCCTTTGCTTTATAAGCAGCTTTCTTAACCTTAGCAGGGGAACGCTGTTTCAAACTCTTAAAAGTATTATAGCTGGTCAATGATGCCATACAGGTAAATCGAAGAATTTTTTGTTGATCCTCAAAAATCTTGCACCCGCTCAACCACCATGCCATCTTTTAAGTCGTCCATATTACTGTTGGTTGTTGCTGTTTTTTGGGTGCCCCAGCCGTATCAGCGAATCTATTGGCATTGTATACAACGTATCGCAACTTTGCAAAGAAGTAGATTTCGACGTATATATTCCGAAGCATGTTGCTCCGCTGTTCCGTTTCATATTCACTCATTGGTATTATAACTGTGCTGTCGTGTATAGGGTTAATTTTTATGTGCTAAAACGGTCTTATCAATTTTTAATCGGTTGCCTTTCAGGACAACTACCTTTTTTGTCCTTTCAGTCATATACCCACGCGAAATTTGTGCCGGGAAGTCCTCATCAGCGCACACCAACAGTAATGTATCTTTTGCTATTGAAGTAAATCTGCCCTTGCATTGTGAAGTTGTTTCAAAGTAAGATTGTGTCAATACAAATGTACTGTCGGCTTGTATCAACAGTGTTTTGCTGTAATCCCTTCCTGCTGCATAATATACCCCGCTGACAGGATAAATTTTTTTACTGCAAGTTGTTTCTAAAGTTCATATTTTTAGCTGTGGTTGCAGCATTGACTCTTTGTCTTTCTGTCTCTTTTTCAGCGTCAGTATTTTGCTGTGTCTTTATGGACTGCTCTTGTGTTGAGACTTGGTCTTGTAGTGAATTAATAGTGTCAGAGTTTTGGGGATTTTTGTAAACAAACCAACTTGCAAGCCCAATGACAACTGATGCGCCAACAACTATCAATGGAATTGCGAATGGTTTTTTCTTTGTCGGTAAAGCACTTTGATAGTTTGATGTAGTATAAGATGGTTGTTCGATTTTGGGTGGTGTTGCCATTCCTTCTATTTCCTCACCTCCCGCCAGCCCTTCATTTCCACCCTGTTATATGCCACTTTTCTATTTTCGTTTACATCGGTTCCTTAAATCTTTAGTGTAATCTTCTGTTATCGGTTTCCCGCCAAGTTCAACAGCTTCATCATAATATTTCCAGGCATTGTTGCAATTGTCTATATTCCAAAAGCAAATTGAAAGTTTGTAAACAGTATTGACGTCCTTAGGATTTAAATTGTATGATTTGTTTAAATATTTTATTGCCGAGTCCATGAATTGGCTTGCCTGTGCTTTTGGGTCTTTGATTATGTCGTCTTTAGGCATCTGAATAGTCAGGTAGTATTGTCCCATGTAATATGTTGCCTGGTCTGTCAATAAATGTGTGTTTGCAGAGTCAATGGATAAGCCATCGTTGTATTGGACTTTGGCTAAATCAAAGCGTCCAAATGCCATATAAACAGCACCATAACCCCAGAATATGTCGGTATTAGTTGAGTCTAATAAATATGCTTGATTGAAGCGATACATTGCAGTCTTAAAGTCAGCTCGATAGTAGTATTGAAAACCTAAGTTAATCATATGGCTTGATGCTTCTCTACGGGATTTGAATTGAGGTACTGCCATCATTTGCTTGACATAGTCGGAGTCTGATTGTATTTCCTCCAGCGTTTTAGGAAGAAGTCCATAACGAGGTAATAGTCGCTTGTTTGTTTTTGATTCCGCTTCCCATGCGTCAAAAGAAGGTTGAGCAATTGAAGTAAGTGTCAGCAAGAGTCCCAAAGTTGTAAAGAGTAACGACTTCATATACGGTGGTATGTTTATATTAATGTTATTATACGCAGTCTATAAATTCTACGTACTTGATTATCAACAATTTAATTGTTATACATGTATGCCTGCCAGCAAAGGCAGGTTATTATTGGTGCCATCACTTTCACCAATTGATCTTTGATCATTAAAACGCATCCGGCGGACTAACAATAGCCATTAACTCCCCCTTAATCTTCTCCTTACTCCCCCGCCGCAACTCCATATACGGTACATCAATCCCTGTGTCCAATCCTGCCGCCACCCGCGCCACCCGAAGCAATATATAGCGCAGCCCCTTTCTCTGCTTCCAGGTTTTGCCCTTCAGCGCCGCCCCCGTTACGCCCTTATCCTCCCGATGCGATGGCTACCCCTCTTGTATGCCGCTCCGTAGTGAAAGCGAAGGATATCACCATTCTGCAATTTACCCCATACCCCCATGCCCGCAACCCGGAAAAACACCCTTTTTCCCCGGATACGGGCGCAGCACAGGCAATAAATACACCGCAGTATTGAATAAGTAGAATAATGATTATGGGTAAATCATAAATATTGGTCTAAAGGTTACCGGTAGACTGCTGGTGATACCGATGAGACATACAGGAAGCCGCTTTTTCTCAAAAAAACGGAATGTCTATCGGCATTATGCCACCATGCGTTTATTTTATCCTGAAAACACCATGCGGCATAAGGCGGACGTGTCGGTAACCGGTTAAAAATACAGCAGCTTCCGGAGAAAAACAAATATTACCCCGGGGTAGCCCCGTGGTAACCCCGTAGTAAAGCCGAGGGATCCCCGTCTAAGCCCGTCTTTTTCCGTACCAAGTACTGAGTACTCAGTACCAAGTATCAAGACAGCCCCCGGCTAAGTACCCGGAACCCCTCCTGATACCAGCGTCTTCTTATCCTGCTGCTAAGTACCGGGTACCCGGTACCCGGTACTTAGTACTTAGCAGTGAGAGGGTTTTCCGGAAAAATTGACCGGTATCCTGCTTTTTTGATGTATTGCCCGGAGTAAACCGGTCAAAACCCTGCGGGGAGGGAGGACGACCTATCAAAAGTTTAGGTCCTCCTATGGGTAGGTATAGGACGACCTATCAAAAGTTTAGGTCCTCCTATAGGTGGGTATAGGTCGACCTATCAAAAGTTTAGGTCGGCCTATGGGTAGGTATAGGTCGACCTATCAAAAGTTTAGGTCCTCCTATGGGTAGGTATAGGACGACCTATCAAAAGTTTAGGTCCTCCTATAGGTGGGTATAGGTCAACCTATCAAAAGTTTAGGTCCTCCTATAGGGAGGTATAGGTCGACCTATCAAAAGTTTAGGTCCTCCTATAGGTAGGTATAGGACGACCTATCAAAAGTTTAGGTCCTCCTATGGGTAGGTATAGGTCGACCTATCAAAAGTTTAGGTTGACCCCTCCGACTGGCTACTAGGTACGGCAGTAAGTACTGATTGTCTCCTTTATCAACGAAAAATCGTACTTTTAATCCGGAAATGCCGACCGCCCACAGTTTAACCCCTCCGGAAAGCATCAATCGGCATCATACCTTAGTAATATAACCATTTAAACCATTTTAACTTATAAAACATGAAAAAAATGATACTGCATACAATTATCTATCTGCTGCTGCAATGGTGTACGGGCTGTATACAGGGAAAAACATCAACGGTGGAAGTACATATTACGTCTGCTGCAAAGCCAATAAACGAGGAAGTAAAACCCATACCGAAAACGGTGTACAAATTCAGCCTTACCACAACTGGTTATTGTAACGACACCATCTTACTGGGTGGAGGTAAGCGTCCTCCAGGTAACATATACATTACGCGTAAGCCAATGGAGTTTTATAACAGTCCTGTACTTAATTAAAATGTCTTACGATCGTTATAAAGCCGATTCCGTGGATATTAAGATGGTCTATACTTTTTACTACCATTGAGTTGTTACCGCCAGTTATATATACCGCCCTTTAATAAACACAAGCGTACCCGAGGCAAGGTACTCAGTACTAAGTCTCCCCCTGTCCCGATATGTCCGGCCCTAATTTCTTTTCTTTGTCTCGGGCGATACTGCTAATTTTACCATACATCAGCTTTATGACACATGAACACGGCTAAAATACTGCTTTCCTTGGTACTGGTTGCTTGCCTGCATACCGGTTTTGCACAGGGCATATTACTGAAAGGAAGGGTGACCAACAGTACGCAGCAGCCCGTTGGGGGCGAAATCCTGATTACGGCTGTTAAAGACGCCGCCCTGCTCAAAACGGGCTTTTTTGAAAATGGGGAAGTCGTTGTGCCGGGTATCCCGGTGGCGAACTTTATGGTAAAGATCAGCGCCTTTGGTCTTGGCGATACCAGTTTTACCGTTACAGCCACTGGCGATACCTATGATTTTGGTACGGTTGTACTGGCTGCGGTCAGGCAATTGGGTGGGGTAGTGGTAACGGCGAGAATGCCCCTGTTTAAGAAGACGGGCGAAGGCACAAAGGTAAACGTGGAAAACACGATGCTCAGCGCCAGTACCTCAGCCGCCGATGTGCTGTCGAAATCGCCGGGTATTACCGTGGGTAAGGGTACCGTTACGGTTTTTGGCAAAGGCGATGCACTCATCTACCTCAATGGCAAACCCATTACCTTCGAAATCATGGCCTCCATACCCGTACAACAGATCAGGTCGGTTGAGATCATTACCAACCCTTCTGCCAAATATGAGGCCCGCGGCCGTGCCGTAATCAACATCATTACCAAAAAACTCAGCAGCCTTGAGGGTTTCCAGGGCATCCTTACGCAAAACTTTACGGCCGCCAGGCATTACATGAACTCGGCTTCTTTTAATTTCAACTACCGCAAAAAGAAACTGTCTGTTACGGGCGATTATGTACTCGACCAGGGTACGGACTGGACCGTGGCTGATTTTGTAAAAACATTCAGTTACCCCTCCGGTAAATATGTGGCCAATACCCGGCAGGAGGAAAATACAAGGCTTACACTAACCAACAACTACCGCTTTGGTGTGGCGTATCAACTGACACCCAAAAGTGATATTTCCGTCCAGTATGACGGACTTTACAACCGTTTCGATCTCGGGGTAGACATCCGCAATGATGCCCGCACGCCCTCCAATGTACTCACCAAACTCACCACTTTCAACAATGGGCTCACGCGCAACATCAACAATTCCGTTAACCTCAATTACAACTATGCCATCGACACGCTGGGCAGTACTTTTTTTGCAGGATTGCAGTACAGCAATTTTAAAACAAAGCTCTATGACCAGATCCGCGAGTCGATCACCAATAACGGGGTGGCACAGCCCCAGGCGCTGCGGGTAAATGATGGCAACAACCTGATCAGCCTCTATACCTTCCAGGCCGACCTCACCAAAATGTTCCGCAAAGGGGGAAAACTTGAAGCAGGTGCCCGTATTGCCCGCATTACCAACGAAGGCCGCATCGCTTTCAAATCGCGTGTGGATACGACGGACAAATGGACCGACTTTCCGCAGTTTGCCAATAACTTTATTTATACCGAAGTGGTGCCGGCCTTTTACCTGCAATATGGCATTACGAAAAACAAATGGAGCTATCGTGCCGGGGTACGCACAGAAATGTCCGATGTAGATGGGTTCTCCCGTGCACTCAACCGGAAAGTGATTGATACCACTTATGTCAATCTCTTCCCCAATGCCCGCATCGGTTATACGGCGTCGGAGGATTGGTCTTACGCGCTCTCTTATTCCTCGCGCATCAACCGGCCGGTTTACCAGAGCATTGATCCTTTTCTCTGGTACCTCGATTCGCTGACAACGGTACAGGGCAACCCCCGCCTGATTCCCGAACTGGTACATTCGCTGGAGGGCAGTATCAACTGGAAAAGCTACAGTCTGCGTATCGGGTTCTCCCGCTCCAACAATCCCATCCGCGGCATCCCGCTGGTAGGGCAGAGCGGGGTCAACAGTATTGTCTATACCAGCGAAAACCTCGGTCACCAGGAACTGTACAATGCTGCAGTGGACATCCCCTTTACGTATAAAAACTTTTCTTCCTACAATACCGTCAGCGTCAGCCTCGAAAAGATATTAGACAACCGGCCAAATTATGTACAGGGACAGTTCCGCCCGCAGCTCTATTTCTATACATTCAACCAGTGGAGCATCCCCCGCTGGGTTGATCTTGACCTGAGCGGCCAGTATTACTCCTTCAAGAGCAATGGCTTACGGAAAAACAATGCATTTTACACGCTTTCTATCGGTATGGCAAAATCATTTTACAACAACCAGTTGCAGTTGCGGCTCGTAGGCGAAGACATTTTAAGGAGTTTCCGGCTGGTGGGGCAGAACACCCTTGGGCTGATTACCACCAACAACGACAGCCGGATGAATACCCACCTGGCACGGCTTACGGTAACTTACAAGTTTGGCAAACTGAAAAACAGTACCTACCGGAATAAAACGGTGAATGATAGTGAGTATAAACGTATCCGCCAGTAATTGCCGGCCTGCCGGTCTTCCCCTGCCATAAGCAGCATGCTAACCCGTTGTTAAATCTGTTTTTTTTCTGTCGCACTCCCGTCAGTGCCATTATCTTTGCGGCAATCCGGCAGTAGGGTTATTGCAATACCTGCTAAGCCTTATGGCCGGCCACCACCACCTGAACAAATGACCGGAATAAAGCACATATTATCCCTTTTCAGGCATAAGGGTATTGCTGTGTCGCTCGATACACAACGTGAAAACCTCAGCCTGAAAGGAAACATCGGGGCGCTGACGCCTGCAGAACGGGAATGGCTCGTTCACCATAAACCTGAACTGATCGCCCTCCTGCGCGCGCAACAGGCTGCCCGGCAGACCATACCTGTACACACGGACGGGGGTAATTGTTTTCCGCTTGCCCCGGGTCAGCAGCGGATATGGGTACACGAAACAATGGGAGCCGCTGCAACGGCTTATACCATACCCGCACTGTACAGCTACCATATCCGCGATTTTGACCGGGTGCTATTCTCAGCGGCTATAGCACAATTGTCCGACAGGCATGAGGCATTGCGAACCATCATCACCATGGTTGACGGCCGGCCCATGCAGGAAGTATTGCCCGGCCTTACACTGCACAAGCACCTCGAATATATACCCATACCCGCAGCAGATGCAGCCTTTCTGCAAACGGCTGTAACAGCACGCATGGCCACCCCCTTATCGCTCAGCCAGCGCCCCCCCTGGCACCTCACCGTTTTTGCGGCTGCCGGTCACCAATACCATTTCTTCTTCCGCATCCATCACCTGATTGCCGATGGCGAATCGCTCAACATCATGATGAAGGCGGTGTTGGCCAATTATGAAGCGCAGCAGCGGCAGGAAACGCTACCTGCTGCGGAGCAGACAAGGTTCCGTGATTATGTACACTGGATCAATAACCGGGAACAATTTGCCGCCTCAAAAATATTCTGGCAACAGCAGTTCAAAGGGTTTGACGATACATTTGACCTGCCCGCCGGTCTGGCAGATACAGCAAATGGGGGACAAGCTTGTACAATGGTATTACCAACTGCATTGCGGCAGCGGATCAGCAGTTGCCTCAGCGGGCTGCAGGTGCATTTGCCCGCATTTTTTACGGCAGCCTACGGTATCCTGCTGGGGCGCATTGCCCGTTGCAGCGATTTCGCCATCGGCATACCTGCAGCCAGCCGCAACCACCCGCAGTTACAGACCCTGGTGGGCAACCTCGTCAATACCCTGCCGCTGCGCATCCGCATCGATCATCAACAGTCACCGCAAGCCTTTATCAAAGACCTGCAGGAGCGGTATTATGCGGTGCTCGACCACCAGTTGTACCCTTTTGATTATATACTGGATGATATTGATTACCCGCACCAGCCGGGTCGCTTCCCACTCTTCAGCGCCATGCTCTCTTTTCCGAACAATAGTTTTGGTAAAAAAGAAGAGACCACGGTTACGCTCCACCGCAATTACAGCCTGTACGACCTTACCTGTACCGTTGTGGAAACCGAAAACGATATTACACTGGTGATGGAGTATGCGGCTGCGAAATACAGCCACACCTGCGCGCAGCAACTAACGGCGGCAATGGTTACGCTACTGGATCAGCTCGCCGCACAAGAGGCACCGTCCCTGCGTGCATTGCACCTGTTGCCCCGCGCCGCTGCCGATGCACTGATCGCCGGGTTCTCACGACCCCCCGGCCAAAGCACGCGTGCATTCCCCACCATCCTCCATGCGCTTGAACAACAGGTGGCAGCACATCCGGAGCGGGTGGCGCTTCGGGCTGCTGATACAATAATTTCTTATGGCGATGTTGCGGTATTGCTGCGGCAATGGGTCGGGGCTTTGCAGCAAAGGGGGTTGCAGCCCGGCGATCCCGTGCTGGTGCAATTGCCGCCATCGGCTTTGCAAACCCTGCTGGGCTGGGCCATTATGGCAGGCGGGTTTGTATATGTACCGGTAGATACCGGTTTGCCTGCGCAACGCCGGGAACAGGTGGTTGGGGATTGCAACCCCGCACTTGTGGTTGATGAAGCCATGCTGGCCGAACTGCGGGCGGTTGCGGAAGGTATGGAGGCAACGGTCTTTGCCGGGGCCGCGCCCGGTGCAGTGGCCTACTTGTTATACACTTCGGGTACCACAGGTACGCCTAAAGCAGTGGCCGTTACGCACCAGTCGCTGGCACAGAAAATGGCCGAAGAAGCCCTGCTGGTCAACCAGGGCAGTGCGATCGTAACATTTGCGCTTACCAGCACCGCTTTTGACGTTTCTTTTTTAGAATGGGTACTGCCACTCACGATGGGGGGTAGTGTGGTACTGCCCCGGCCGGAAGTATTGCAGGAGGTGGAAGCAATGGCTGCGGGTATCTGTGATAACGGGGTGACAGTACTGCAGGGTACCCCTACTTTCTTTGCCCATTTTTTTGCACAGCCCCTGCCGGGCATCCGGTCGTCTGCCCTGCAATTGCTTTGTATCGGCGGCGAAAGCCTGCAGGCCGCATTGCTGCAACGCATAAAAGACGTACTGCCCGATGTACAGGTTAATAATCACTACGGGCCTACAGAGGCAACCATTGATGCGGTGGTTTACCGGGATGTAAGGACTGTACAACAGAATTGTATTGGCCGCCCCATGGGTGATACAACAGCATTTGTGGTGGACGAATGTTGCCAACTGCTGCCCCCCGGCGCCACAGGCGAACTGCTGCTCGGCGGACCGGCACTTGCACAGGGATACTGGAACCGCCCTGCGCTCACGGCGGCACAATTCATCGGGGTGCATTTTACCGGCGAACGCCTCTACAAAACGGGCGACCTGGTACAATGGGCTGCGGATGGTACGCTCATTTTTCATGGTCGTGCAGACCGGCAGTTAAAATACAATGGTTACCGTATTGAGCCCGAAGACATCAATGCCGCGCTTTGCAGCATTGCCGGTGTGACACAGGCTTATACCCGGCTGTTCAACAAAGCCCTCGTCAGTTGGGTGGCTGCGAAGGATACTACGGGCACCCTCCTGCGGGAAGCGCTGGCGGATAAGTTACCGCATTATATGGTGCCGGTGGTGGTGGTGGTGGACCGGCTGCCGGAAACAGCCGCGGGTAAGGTGGATGAACAACGCCTGCCCGCCCCCGGTTTGTACACCGCTAAAACCAAACCATCGGGCGAACCGGCGGTACAATTGTCGGAGATATGGAAATCGGTATTGGGCGTAGAAGAGGTGTACCTCCAGGATAATTTCTTTGTTGCCGGCGGACACAGCCTTCGCGCCATAAACCTGCTGGCGCGTGTTTACCAGGCCACAGGCACACGCATCAGTATCGGAACATTTTTTGCCCATCCAACGCTGGAAGGTTTGGTTGACCTTATACAGACCGGGGCGCAGCAATCCTTTGCGCCCATACCGCCTGCGCCCCAAGCAGCACACTATCCGCTCTCGCCCGCACAGCAGCGCGTATGGCTCGCCAGCCAGTTTGCCGATAATGCGCTTGCACACCATATGCCCCAGGCTTTTACGATCCGCCAACCGGTTGACGGTGCTGTACTGGCAAAGGCAATTAACGGGTTGCTGGAAAGACACGAGATCCTGCGAACCGTTTTTCGCGTGGATGCGGAGGGACTGCCTTACCAGTATATACTACCTCCCCATCTGCTGCCACCCGTATTCAGCATACTACAGGATGAGCAGCTTGATGAAGCGACCGTTAAACCCATCATCGCTGCCGAAACCCACAAGCCTTTTGACCTGGTGAATGGTCCCCTGTTGCGCATACTGCTCATCCATGGCCATCATGGCGCACAATGGCTTTCGGTGGTGGTGCACCATATCATCAGCGATTTTTCTTCCGATAAGGTTTTCCGGCAGGAGCTGGTGCATATCTATACCGCGCTCGCCGCCGGTCAGCAACACCGCCTGCCCCCGCTGGCGATCCAGTACCGTGATTATGCGGTTTGGGCAAATACCGCCCTGGCGGGGATAGCGGAAGAAGAAAGGCTTTTCTGGAAAACCAACCTGCATCACCCCCTGCCCCATACGCATTTGCCTTTCGACCATCCGTTGCCACCGGATCATGATTATAGCGGTACACAATACCCCGTGGTACTGCCTGCAGACACTGCAGCCCGATTGCTGCGGATGACCAGCGCTGCGCAGTGCAGCCCGTTTGCGGTAATGCTGGCCGCCCTTGGCCTTACGCTGCACCATTATACCGGCGATACGGATATGGTGATCGGCACACCCGTATCCGGTAAAACCCATCCTGATCTTGACGGGCAACTGGGGCTGTACCTCAATATGCTGGCACTGCGCCTGACCATCCACCCCCGGCAACCCGTTGCGGAATGGCTTGCTGGTATTCAGCAATGCTGTAACGCAGCATTCAGTCATACCCTGTATCCTTTTGAACGGGTACTGAATGAACTTGCAGCGGGTGGACAACAGCCTTCCCTGCTGGATACTGTAATCAATATGGTAACGGATACCGGTACCCCCGATGCTGGTGGAGAGCATGCTGTACTGGCGCTAACCCCTTACGATACCGGTTATACCAAAAGCAAGTTTCCGCTTTGTCTTTTTGTGTACCAGCAGGGAACACAATTGTCTGTTTTGCTGGAGTACCAGTCTGCACGTTATGCTGCCCCGGCCGTGGAGAGTTTTGCCCGGCGTTTTGCGGTTGTGCTGACGGCTCTGCTGGCTGACCCTGCAGCGATTACCGGCCAATTGGGCTGGACTGGTCGCCCCCGGCTTCCGCCACTACCGCCGGCAAACGGTAAGCCGGCTCCCCGCATACAGTACCCGGCACAATGGCCCTGTACCCGGCACCAGGAAAGGTTATGGTTTATCGACCGGTTTGAAAAAGATAATCTTTACAAAGGTTCGCCTGTTTACCATAACCTGCCATTACTGGTGCAATTGCCGGCCGGTACAGACCCTGATCTGCTGGAAAGCGCCATCCGGCAAACCTTAAGCCAATACCCTGTACTCAGCACGGTTGTCCGGGATAAAGATGGTTTACCGGTACAGTGCCTGACAGGAGCGGATGCACCATTACTGGTAAGGCATAGCCTTTCCTGTAGTACTGAGGGTATACCCGCTTTTTGTGTGGCGCAGCTTGCCCGGCCATTCGACCTTGCACATGATCCGCTCCTGCGGTGGGATCACCTGTGTACCATAGCCGGAAATACTTACTTATTGATCACCGCCCACCACCTTGTTGCAGACCGGGCTTCCTTGCAATATTTGTGGGAGAGTATTGCCGGGCATATAGCCGGTGGTAATACCGGTACACAAGGAGAGGTAAACGATTTTGCCCGTTTTGCCGAATGGCAAAATACCGTTACGGATACAGATTGGGAACCTTTTACACTATACTGGTCAAAGAAACTACGGCAGCTTCAGGTACTGTATCTGGATACGGACGAGCCCCGTGCAGCGATACACCTGTACGAATATGCGATGGAATCCCTGGCGCTTACCGGCCCGCAGGCAATCGCCGTCCGGCAATACTGTGCGGCAGCAAACATGGCGCCTGCCGTTTTCTTCCAGGCCATTTTTTCGGTACTGCTTCACCGCTACACAGGTTTGGAGGATATCGTTACCGGGTGGATGGTGGATCCCCGCTATGCAGAAAATGGCTACCCCGGAGTTGGTCCCGTCAGCAACCTCGTTGCCCTGAAGAACAGGATCAGCGGAGCCGATAGCTGGGCGGCAGTATTGCAACAGGTCAATGATGAAATGCGGCAGTCCCTTGATTTCAGTGCCATCCCTTTTGAGACGGTAGTACTGGCCGTACGTCCTGAAAATGACATGAGCCGCACCGCGCTGTTTGATGTGTTGTTTCAGTATGAACAAGAATGGATAACGCCCGGTGGCGCTGCTGTTGTTGAGCTGAACCATGGACTGGGTAAGTACGACCTCAACCTGCTCGTAAAGGAGGAGCGTGGCGGTTTCTGTTTTTACCTGACGAATAACCGGTTGTATTACACGCCTGCCCGCATCCGGCGGTTGCTGGGGCACCTGGAGACATTGGTCGGTGCGGTACTCGATGCACCATCGACACCCGTAAGCACACTGCACTACCTTACCGATGGTGAACGTACGGCATTGCTCATGGCCGGGGCCGTACCCGATACAGTCTGGCCAAATGACAAAACCCTGGTACAGCTTTTTGAGGAGCAGGTGATCCGTACACCCGGCCATACTGCTGTGGTATATGGCCCGAACCGGCTGAGTTATGCGGAGCTTAATGCGGTAGTCAATCAACTGGCTTATCACCTTATGGAGATTGATGCGGTGAAGCGGAATGAGGGTATTGCAGTACTGCTCGAAAAGAGTGAGTGGATGGTTGTCGCGCTGCTGGCCGTGTTGAAAACAGGGGCAGGTTATGTACCGGTTGATCCGGCGTACCCTGAAGACCGTATCCGCTTTATGCTGCACGATAGTCAATGCCGTATCGTTATTGACAATGATTTGCTTGACCGGTTCAGGACACAGCAGCACCAATACGCCGTTTCCAATCCTCCCGGTTGCAATGTACCCGGCGACCTTGCCTATATCATTTACACCTCCGGGTCAACCGGTGTACCCAAGGGAACACTGGTGGAACACCGCAACCTTACCCGGCTGTTTAAAACCCAGCCTTCGCTTTTTGATTTTGGCGATACGGATGGCTGGCTGCTGTTTCATTCCTTTTGCTTCGACTTCTCTGTATGGGAAATGTATGGCGCCCTGCTCTTTGGCGGAAAACTTGTGGTTTTGAACCGGCAGGTGGCCACGGATCCCGAAGCCTTACTCAGCCTCATGCAAACCGAAAGGATTACCGTACTCAACCAGACCCCTTCTGCTTTCTATACCCTCGCCGCAGTGGCTTGTGCCGCCGGTATGGACCTGCCGTTGCGGTATGTAATTTTTGGCGGGGAAGCACTGGCGCCGGCCAACCTGTCTGCCTGGCACCAGCGCTATCCGGATACGGCACTGGTCAATATGTACGGGATCACCGAAACAACCGTACACGTTACATTCAAGCGCATTACCGCAGCAGAGATCACCAGTGGCGTAAGCAATATTGGTAAGCCCATCCCCACTTTGTATACCTGTATTCTTGACCGCTACCTGCAATTGCTGCCTGCAGGCATCACCGGCGAACTCTGTGTGGGTGGGGAAGGTGTTGCCCGTGGTTATCTAAACCAACCCGAGCTTACCACAGCCAGGTTTATCAGCGATCCGTTCAGACCCGGACAACGGTTGTACCGCTCGGGGGATAAGGCCAGGTTGCTGGATAATGGTGAGATGGTGTATGCCGGCCGCACCGATGACCAGGTTAAGATCAGGGGCTACCGGATTGAGCCCGGAGAAATAGCCAAAGTACTGGAAGGTTATGCTGGTGTGCGCCAGGCCATTGTACTCCCGTATCAACAGCCCGGCAAAGCAACTGAACTCCGGGCATACCTGGCAGCCCCGGCCCTGACGGATATTGCGGCCATCCGCCAGTTCCTCGGAAGCCGGTTGCCGGCGTACATGGTACCTGCCCGATTCATCATGTTACCGGAACTACCCCTCACTGCCAATGGAAAAACGGATAAACAGGCGTTGCTGGATATGCAGGTGCTGCCCGCCGGAAAGACGGGTGAGCTGCCGGTAACGAATACCGAAAAAGTACTGGCCCGTTGCTGGGCGGCATTGCTGCAAAAGACAACGGTTTACCGGGATGATCATTTCTTCCACCTGGGCGGACATAGCCTTACCGCAGTGCAGTTGCAGTTGCAGATCAAATCCCATTGGCAGATTGCCTGTAAAATCTCCATGATCTTTATACACCCCATCCTTCGCGACCTTGCAGCAGCGATTGATGAGGAAACAGTGCTGTCTGCGGGTGAAGTACAGGCCATACCCCTGCTGCCTGAGCAGCGGTATTACAAAGCCTCTTTTGCCCAGCAAAGGCTCTGGTTCCTTGAACAGTTCAGCAAGACGGCCTACCTGGTAGATATTTCGGTTCAGCTCCGGGGTGAGGTTGACAGCGAAAAGCTCCGGTCTGCACTGGAACAATTGATACAGCGTCATGAAATATTACGCACCCATTTTATCCAGACCGACGGACTCTGCCAGGTGATCCGGGAGCAACCTGCGGCAGGGTGGTTTGAGCCGCTGGTACTGCCGCCCGCGGCAGATGTACAGGGCATCATCCGCGAAAAAATGTCCACCCCCTTTGATCTTGAAAACGGCCCCCTGTTCAAAGCTGTACTCTTGTACACAGGTGAGCAGGAAGCGGTTCTGCTGTTATTGTTTCACCATATTATTATTGATGACTGGTCGGCCCGGCTGCTCATCCATGAGCTCATGACCTGTTATGCGGGTCGTGCCGGCAGCTTACCCGCACTCCGCATACAGTATAAGGAATATGCACACTGGAAAACCGGGCTGCGGCATACACCGGCTTACGAAACCGCAAAACAGTATTGGCTGAAACAGTTCAGCCTTCCTTGCCCGCCGCTCGAACTGCCGGTCAACGGATCACGCCCCAGACACAAAACTTATCATGGACACACCCTGTTGCATGAGATCACCGGGGATGCAGCAGCGGCCATCCGGCAATGTGCCCGCGACCGGGATGTTACGTTGCCGTCTTTATTGCTGGGCTGCTTCAGCCTGCTTTTGTACCGTTATACGGGTCAGCAGGATATGGTGATCGGCATTCCCGTATCCGACCGTGATCATCCCGATCTCCATCACCAGGCGGGGCTTTACCAGCATACGCTGCCCATCAGGATTATGCTCAACAGGGACGACAGCCTCGGGCAGTTGATCCGGCAGGTACACCATACCGTGATTGATGGGTTTGACCACCAGCTTTTCCCTTTTGATGAACTGGTGGAGGCATTGGCCCTGCCCCGCGACCTCAGCCGTACGCCTTTGTTTGACGTGATGTTTACGCACCAGTTGCTGGCCATACTGGCACCTGAAAGTATTACAGACAGCGGAATCACCATTACACCACTGGCGTTTCATCCGCCGGTGAGCAAGTTTGACCTTATGCTTAATGTGGCTGAAGGACCGGTGGATATTGCCCTGAGTCTTTCGTACAATACCGATCTTTTTGGAGAAGCCTTGACGAAGCGGTTGCTTGACCAGTTTGTTGCGCTCACAGCAGTCGTACTGTCCACACCAGATCAGCTCATCCGTGCAACAGGCATCCCCCTTCCGGCTGGTCATGTCTTCCCCGGCAGGGCTCTGGCTGCTACACCCATCGTACCCATAACCAGTCAATGGCAGCAGGCCCTTGCGCAATGGCCGGATGTACCCGCACTCCGCAGTGATACACGCAGGTTTACGCTTGCGGAATTGCACGAGGCTGCCGTCAGCATTGCCTGCCGTCTGCAGCAGACGTATGGTTGTACCGCGAACGACCGGATCGGTGTTTATTGTAACCGTACGGAAGATTATGTGCTGATGCAGGTGGCCATATTCAGGATGGGTGCCTGTTACCTGCCCATTGATCCGCAGCTTCCCGCGCAACGCCGCGATTTTATCATTGCAGAAGCTGCCCCGCGGTATATCATTACCGATGATGAAACCGATGGTGTACAGGGTGCTGTAACCGTCAATATCAACGAATTGCTCAGCGGGATAAGCAACGGGGTTGTTCAGGAACATACCGCACCGGAAACCGATGCCTTTGCGCTTTATACCTCGGGTACAACGGGAACACCGAAAGGCATCCTGCAAACCTACCGCACAATCGCCAACCTTATTGGCTGGGAAAGGGAAACAATCACTGCCCTGCCCGGGAGCCGTTACCTGCAGTTTGCGGCCATCTCTTTTGATGTATCTGTACAGGACATCGCTTTTGCCCTGGCTTCGGGGTTGACGCTCTGCATTCCGCCACCACATATCCGTAAAGACATCGCTGCATTGTACGATTTTATCCTTGCAGAACGCATCACCATATTGTCGCTCCCCTTTGCCGTATTGCGTGCCTTTGTGGCGGCAACAGGTTCGCTGAAACTGGAGGCATTAAGGCTGCAGCACATCATCACGTATGGCGAACAACTGGTGATGCCACCCGAACTCGCCGCTTACCTCGCTGCAAATCCAGAGGTTCAACTGCATAACCATTATGGACCAACGGAAACGCATGTGGTGACCGCCCATACCTGCAATGGCAGGCAGGGGCTGCCCGGAACCTGGCAGCCCATCGGTTTGCCCATTGCCAACAACCAGGCCTGGGTGCTTGACGAAGACTTTCAGGAAGTGCCGCCTGGCGCTACAGGTATGCTCTGCATCAGCGGAGCCAACTTATTCAACCGGTATATTGATCCGGCCATTCCATTGCATAAAACAACCCGTATTGCCGTTGCAGACGGTCAGGAACTTTTTTGTACGGGCGACCAGGTACGCTATACCGCCGAAGGTGTGCTGCAGTATATGGGCAGGAAGGACCAGCAGGTAAAAATTAATGGCAACCGGGTGGAGCCGGGGGAGATTGAACAGGTGCTTGCACGGCACGCTGCCATCCGGGAAGTGATTGTGCTCGCTATTAAAACCGCTGCTGCAGGTTATGCGCTCCATGCAGTGTATACCGTACATACAGCCATTGCACCCATTGCCCTGAGCAACTGGTGTAAACAGTTCCTGCCGGTATTTATGGTGCCTGTTGTCTATACACCGGTGGAGGTACTTCCGTTGAATAAAAATGGCAAAATCGACAGGGCGCAGGTTATGCTGCTGACTGAGACAGCACTGCCCGATACAGGGGAAATGGTGATGCCCGTTTCTTTGCCCGGTCTGCAAGCTGTCTGGTCTGACCTGCTCAACCACCCCATTACGGCACCGGCAACTGATTTCTTTACCGCCGGCGGGCACTCGCTTACGGCTACGGTATTGCTCAACCGCATCCGTGAGCAGTTCAACTGTGCCATGACCATAGAAGACATTTTCGGGCACCCGGTACTGCTGGATATGGCCGCCTTTATAGATGCAGCACCTTATGCCCTTTATGAGCGGATACCCGTACAGCCGGCAACCGCAAGCGATCCCCTTTCGCCTGCGCAGCTCAGCTTCTGGCTGAAGATACAGCACGGCAACGGCAGGGAGGCCGATACCATATCGGCCCTGGCGGAACTGCACGGGGAACCTGATCCCGCATTACTGGAGACAGCCGTACAGGCAATGGTTGACCGTCACGACATACTGCGTACCCTGTTCCGGGTGGTGGATGGCGTTCCCCGGCAGGTGGTACTGTCCGCAACGAAAACCCGCTTTTCCCTGCATACCGGTGACCGGTATGCGGATGACGGCTTTGATCCGGGACAATGGCCGCTTTTCAGTATCAATCTTTGTAAAACGGGTACAGGCGTATATACTTTCTTTATCTCGATGCACCACCTCATCAGCGATGGATGGACACTCGAACTGTTCATCGGAGAGCTGGTGAAGCAATACGCGCGGTTGCAAACGGGCAATACCCCCGCATTACAGCCACTGCAAAGGCAATACCGCGATTATGCCTGCTGGATGCATGAATGGTGTAAGGGACCCGAGTTTACTGCCGCTGCCGGTTACTGGCGCAACCAATTATCGGGTGTATATCCCCAGCAAGCTTTTGCAGGCCTGCGTTTGACAGAAACATTTACGGATCCCGCAGGCACGAATCTTGTGTTTCAACTGTGCCGGGATGAACACATAACGCTCTTCCTGGAGCAGCAACGGATGAGTATGTATGCCTACCTCGTTGCGGTAATGTTCCTGCTCAAATACCGTTACGGACGGCAGCCGGATTTGTTGCTGGCCGGCGTATCTGCCGGCCGGGTACACCAGGACCTGGAGCAGATGATGGGCTATTTTCTGAATACCTATTACCTGCGGATCGTATTTGACGGCAATGCAACCATTTCCGGCTATTGTCAGCAGGTGAAGAAAATGGTGATCGGGGCACTGCAGCACCAGCGCTATCCTTTTGATGAAGTGCTGGGTTTTCTGGGTGAAGCCAAACGGCTGTTACAGGAACGTACCCTGCATGAAACGGGTATGACATATCAGCGAAGCCGTTATACAGAACCGGATAATGAACCGGTACTGCCGCTGCGGGCAACACCCGTACCTGCACCCGTGCAAAGGGTAAAAGATCCGCTCTGGTGGTATTTTACCGATGATGGTGAGCAGGTGACAATGGATATTCATTTTGCCACTGCGGTATATGATGCCGCAGCCATCCGGCAATTGGCAGAGGATTTTTGCCGGCTCGCCACGACGCTTGCTGCTGCGGACCCTGCACTGCCGGCAGGGGAATACCTTATCGCAAACACGGCCGGTGCCGGTGACCAGCACCAGCAAAGGCTGCACGCTGCCACGCAGGTGGTTGACGACGATTTTTAAAAGAACAACAAAACATATGACTGCAACAACAAACCTTTTTTTTACTGAAACGCCGGGAACGCCGTACCAGTATGTCTTTGATCCCGCTGTATCCGTTGAGTCCTTTACCGCATGGTACCAGGCAAATACGGTAATGATCGACGAGCGGCTGCGGGTACATGGCGCTGTGCTTTTCCGCCATACCGGTATCAGGGATATTGACCAGTTCAATTATGTACTGGATGGGGTTACTCATAAGCTCAAATCTTATACCGATGGGTTTTCACCGCGCTCCAAACTGCAATCCAATATCTACACGTCCACCGAATATGATGCGGATTATTACATCACCCTGCACAATGAGTTGTCCTATTCTGCCAATTGGCCGGATAAGCTTTTTTTCTGCTGTATTATTCCCCCGGGTGGTGGTGGAGAAACACCCATTGCCGATTGCCGCAATATCCTCCGGGCTATGCGTCCGGATTTGCTGGATACTTTCCGTAAGAAAGGTGTCCGTTATATCCGCAATGTACATGGCGGGCAGGGAGCCGGGCCATCCTGGCAGGAAACGTATGAAACGGACAGCCGCGAGGTGGTGGAAACGTTCTGCCGCAACAATAATATCCGGTTTGCCTGGAAAGAAGATGATATGCTGCAACTGATACAGGACCGGCCCGCTACGATTAAACATCCTGTAACCGGAGAGGAAGTATGGTTTAACCAGGTTGACCAGTTTCACCCGAGCCACCTGCCCGAAGACATATATGATATGCTGATGATGATGCACAATAATGATGTAAACAGCCTGCCGATGTATGGCTGCTTTGGCGACGGCAGCCCGATTGATGAGAACGATATCCGGGAAATAAGGGCGCTTGCCGACAGTAAGCGTGTGCTTACACCCTGGCAGCAATCGGATCTGCTGCTCGTGGATAATATCCTGGTGAGCCATGGCCGTATGCCTTATACCGGCGAGCGGAAGATACTGGTGGCGATGGAGTAAACAGCACCATATCCCGATTTTATTATTCACCTGCAACAATACTTACTTATTGATATGGATACACATTTGATATACAGTGGCGATAAAGCCAGTAACTACGATGATAACGCCGCCTTTGAAAAGGGCAATCGTTTGCTGCACCGGCATTGGCTGGAAGACATTCTGCATTTTTTAGATTTTATACCCGCACGCTTTATTGAACTGGGCTGTGGAACCGGGTTTTTTACGGAAACCATTTACCGTTGTTTCCCGGGTATCAGCGGACAGTTGATTGATGGTGCACCCGAAATGCTCGACCGGGCAAAAGCAAAGCTGGAGGATGGACAACGGAAAACAGAATGGTTGCTTTCCCGCTTTGAAGAGATTGATTTCAGCAAACTGGCTGCACAGGTTGACCTCGTATTTTCCTGCCTGGCCATACACCACCTTAAGGATGCAGATAAGGCCATACTTTACAGGAACATACACCGGCATCTTCAACCCGGGGGTATGTTTATTCTTTTTGATCTCTTTCGTACGGAAGACGATTATACCAATGCACTACTCGAGCATATTGCCTGCAGGGATATACAACGCAAACTGAAAGCGATGATGGGACTTGATGACCTTGATGTTGAGATAGAGGAATTGAAGCTGGCCAGTATCATCAGTAACGACCGGCGTGAAAAAGCCCGCGAAGGCGATCAGGAATCCCTGCTGAGCGATACCCTGCGTATGCTGCAGGAAGCCGGCTTCCGGAAAATTATACCCACCGCACAGGAAAATCGTTTTATTTCACTCATTGCTCTGCCATAATCATCATCATGAACAAACATTTGTTGCACCACATTACACAGTTACAGGCCGAAACCCATGGTACATCGGTTGCTGTTGCAGAAGGCAACCAGCAGCTTACGTATGCTCAACTGGACGGCTATGCCAACCAGCTTGCCCATGCCCTCCTCCGCGGTGGATTACAAACCGGAGACAGGGTAGGGGTTTATATGACTGCCTGTACGCCTTATATCGTAGCCATTACGGCTATTATGAAAGCCGGCGGTATATTCCTGCCGCTTGATGCAGCGTATCCGCCTGTAAGGCTGGGTAGTTTTATTGCCGAAGCACAACCGCGGTTTATGCTTACACTTGACCGCTGGTACGATGCCTGTGTCAACTGCTGCGGAGAAGCACCTGCACCGTTGGTGCTCGTGCTTTCCTGCACTGCCGGTACATTTGCCATCAGGGAACCGGGGCGTCACTTGCCGGACATGGCTTTGCCTGATACAGACCCGGGTGTTGTGCTTGACGGGGATAACAGCAATTACCTGCTGTTTACCTCCGGCTCAACCGGGCAGCCCAAGGGCATAGAAGGGCGCCATAAAAGTCTCAGTCACTTTGTACACTGGGAGATGAAGCAGTTCGGGCTTGGGGGATCAACGAAGATCAGTCTCCTGGCACCCATCACTTTTGACGTAAGTCTGCGCGACATCTTTGTGCCACTTGCGGCCGGAGGTACCATCTGCATACCCGGCGAAAAGGAAAAGCAGGAACCCGCACACTTTCTGCAATGGTTGCAGCAGGAAGGGGTTACACTGATGCATTGTGTACCCTCATTCCTGCGGTTGCTGATGGCTGCATTACAGGATACGCCTGCCTTGTGCAATTGTCTGCAGACACTGCGCCATATCCTTGTTGCAGGCGAGCCCCTGTATGGCAAAGATGTAAATGCCTGGAAAGCATTGGTTGGCCCGGCTCCGGTGCTTGTCAACTTATACGGCCCCTCCGAAACCACACTGGCCAAATTATTTTATACGCTTAATGGCGGGCAGTTTGCCGATGGCGATATTGTGCCGCTTGGTCAGCCCTTATCCAATACCGTGGCATTGGTGGTTAAAGAACAAATGCTTTGTCCGGTACGCGAGGCGGGAGAGATCATGATCAAGACGCCTTTTATGACCAAAGGCTATTACAACAATGCTGCCCTCAACGGGGAAAAGTTTATACAAAATCCACTGCACAACGATTTTGCAGACCTGGTGTTCCGCACGGGCGATCTGGGTTATTATGATGAGCATAACAATATTCATTTTGCCGGCCGCATGGATGACATGGTTAAGTTTAACGGTAACCGTATTGAGCTCGCCGAATTACAGAAAACGGCCCTGCTCCATCCCGCTGTTCGGGAGGCTATTGCCCTTTTGCGCAGGGATGCCGCCGGTGAAGAGCAACTGGCGCTTTATGTGACGATGCACCAGCCGGTAACGGTTGCTGCACTGCAACAGCATTTTGCCACTTGTCTGCCCGCCTATATGCATCCCGCACAGTACCTGCTCCTGGAGCAGTTTCCCACAACACCGAATGGCAAGGTCGATAAAACTGCACTTGCGGCCATTGCCCCCCTGCCGGTAAAAGGAGGTGAGCCGTTGACTGATGAAACGGAGATTGCCATCGGTGAGGTATGGAAGACCTTGCTGAAAACAAACGACATCACCCGGGAAACCTCGTTCTTCCAGGCCGGTGGATCTTCCCTGAAGGCGATACAGATGATCGCCAAACTTTACAAGCAAAATGGCGTACTGCTTAATGTTCGGGAGATCATGGCACAACCAACGATTCCCGGTATCCGGGCGCTGATGGCTGAAAAACAGGGAATGGCAACCGTAAAGGCGGATGCGCCTGCTGCGCTGCCCCGCCATTTGTCTGTACTGCAGCAACAGGTATTGCAATGGTCTGCCAGCGAATCGCAATGGGCAGATTTTAATATGCCTTATGCTTTTCATATACAGGGTCATTTACAGAAAGATCTGTTACCAAAAGCATTGGCCATACTTACTGCAGCTCATCCCTTTTTTCAAATGGCCCTGCAGGATACTGATGGACGCTGGGAGCGGGTGATCACAAAGGAATTGCCCGATTATGCCGTGGTTGACATCGCAGCACCGGATCAGGAAGCTGTACAGGAGCAATGCACCCTTCTTAGCCGGATGCCATTTGAAAAGACAAAACCATTGGTAAGGTTCCGGTTGCTCGATAGGGGAGATGACCGGTATGTATTTCTTTTAATGACCCACCTGTCTGTATGCGATGGGGTTACTGCACAGCAGTGGATAGGAGAGTTGTGGCAGATTTACCGGGCATTGAGTCGTAATGAAACGTATGCAGCCGCCGCCATACCCGGGGTGGAATCCCTTGTTCAGCGGGAAACGACAGCCATTCATGCCGCATACTGGAAAACAGTGTACAGCAAAACCGTATTGCCCGGGTCGCTGCCTGTTCCTGCTGCTTTCGACAGCGATCTGCTCGTTGCGCATCGTTTCGTGTGCCATCCCGTACAGCAAGCCGCCTGGGAGAAGCGGCTCTCGGCAAGCGGCACCAGTCTTGAGTATGTGTTGCTCGCGGCCTTTGAGCAGGCGATGGCTGCTGTTTTCCCCGGCGGTGCATTTACCTATCATGCCGTGGTAAGCGACAGGGGGCAATACACCCCGGGTACAGCCGCTAACCTGCTGTATTACCTGCCGGTTACGGTTCCGGCCATTCTTCCTGACGGCCTTCTTCAACTGGAGCGGGTCAGGGAAAATATATCCGGGGGCATCGCCCATCTGCCGATGGTATATGATGCCGCACAACCCCGTCCGGTAATGGTTGTCAACATAGTACCCGGGCAGGAAATTACTGAGCCGGAAGCGGCAGGTTTACCGGTGATCATGCCTTATGCCGGTACCATTCACCGGGAACGTTTTCCTGTTAACGTGTCCATCAGTACAACGGGCGGACAGATTGCCGTTGCTGTTGACCATATCTTCCCCGGTATTAACTTTGAACAACGGTTTGAAGCAACATTTTGTGCGTACCTGCACAAGCTGGAGCAGCAATATCCTTATAGCAATACAACAAATAGTAATTAATTATGGCCATACAATTTTCAACCTTAGCATCTGTACCACATGCCACCCTGACCCGGGTTTTTAATGAAGCCTTCGCCAACTATTTTGTGCCGCTGCAGCTTACGGAAGACCAACTGTCGGGCAAATTTATTGCAGACAATATGCGGCACGACCGCTCCATCGGGGCCTTTGATGATGGTGAACTGATTGGATTTATTTTTCATGGAATTGACACCGTCAATGGACAGGTAACGGCCTACAACGGCGGGACGGGCGTATTGCCGGCCTATCGTGGCCAACAGCTTACGCAGCAAATGTATGCGGCTGTGCTGCCCCTGCTCCGGGAAGCAGGTGTAGCCCAATCTGTACTGGAAGTGGTAACAGCAAACGAACGTGCCATACGTGTATACAGCAGTGTTGGGTTTACCCGCGAAAGAAAGGTGGATTGCTATAAGGGAGTGGTAAGACCCGTGCCGCTGAGGTCGGGTTGTACGATCCGCGCAACCACGGATGACGTAACCGGTTGGGCCAAAGCCTGGGGTGAAGCACCACCTACCTGGCAAAACAATACTGCATCAGCAATGCGGCAGGGAGATGCGGTGGTTACCCTTGTAGCACAAAACGGCGATGTGGTAAAGGGGTTCCTGCTGTTCAATACAAAAAATGGCAAACTCATCCAGCTTGCTGTTGAACCCGGTGCACGACGCCGGGGTATTGCGGCAGACCTGATTGCCACTGCTGCAGGTATCCGCAATGAACTCATTACAATCAATGTTGATGAATCCCTGATTGCCGGGCACGAACTGTTACGCAGCATGGGTCTGCAGCCTTTTTTATCGCAGTATGAGATGCGGAAAGCCATCTGACGGGTGGTAAGGGGGTGAAAATACCTGAAACCCGTGTTTTCACCCTTGCAGGGCTGCATTATTTTATACATATTTGCACCGGCAGTGCAACCGGTAACGGGAATGCCGCAGACATTTATAAAAACAACCATCATCATGAACGGTATTCTCGAAACAGGCATCTCCTTAATATTGGTCTTTCTCATTTTCAGCATCATCGCCTACATTATACAGGAACTGATCTCAGTCAACCTGAAATTCAGGGGTAATATGCTCTGGAAATCCATGGCACAGTTGTTTGATGGCTATGGTTTTACCGGCTGGCGCAGGCTTTGTGGTAAACTTAACGAGGGAAACCCACCCCTCACCAGGCTCTTTTATGATCATCCGCAGATACAGAGCCTGATGAAAGAAAAAAACCGGCAACCTTCCTATATCCCTGCGGCCAATTTTGCATTAGCCATAATGGATCTTGTAGCGAAAGAAGCTCCGGCAGATGCAGAGGGAGACCTTTTTGTTAAGGTAAAAGCCGGACTGACCACTTTTAAAACGACAAATGGCAATATTGGTAAAATCATTGAAGACCTGGTCAATACCTCCATCAATATCCAGGACCTGCAACGCAAAATAGAAGGCTGGTTCAACAGCTATATGCAACGGGTAACCGGGTGGTACGAATCGCATATCCTTGTTTCATTGCGCATCATTGCCGTAGCACTTGCGATTGGCTTCAACCTGAACGTGATCAAGCTCTCTAAAGCCATTTATACCAATGCTGAACTCCGCGCCAGTATGGTAGCTGTTGCGGGCAACCTGGTCGATCATCCTGAAATTGTAAACGGGTACCTGGATAGCGCTTTTGCAAAGCGTAAAAAGAATGCGGATGCTTATTTCAGCAGTCAGGTATCCGGTGCCGACAGCAGTAATACTGCCAGGATACAGGAGAACAACCGTAAGTGGGCCGACAGCATTGCCGGTATAGCGGCAGATTACACCAGGCAGAGCCGCCGGCAGATAGATACCCTGCTCAGAACCCTTAGCAGTACTGGTTTGCCTATCGGGTGGAGCAAGGCTGTTTTTAAGGCTGACCTGTGTGGTGAAGATACCTGCGATACGGTATGGAAGTGGTTGTTTGCCCTGCTCGGCTGGCTTATTACAGCCGGATGTATTTCTATGGGGGCACCCTTCTGGTTTGATATGCTGATGCGGCTGGTGAATATACGGCGTGCCGGAACAAAACCGGGGGAACGCCCTGCAAGGTAGTCCGGGCGGGTAGCAGGATGGAACTACTGGCTTTATATAGCCGCAGGCAATAACCGGTTATCAATTGCTTATGCCAACCCGCATGTTGAGGTAGGCCCCCTTTTCAAGTTCATTCAGCATAAACAACGCAAGGTCGCCCGCCGTGATGGAATACCTGTTGGGTTCCGGCGGGTAATCGGCTTTGGTATGAAAGAGTCCTGTTGCTTCAGCGTTTTGGATATCGGGCGGACAAACAAAGGTCCAGTCTAAGTGGCTGTTGCGGAGCGATTCGTAAGCTGCGCGATGTTCATGGGATACAGGAATATACTCGGGAGGATAGCCTTCCGTATCCATCAGCAGGTGCTCATCATCTGCATTTAATACCCCCATTCCACCAATGCCGATGATGCGCTTTACACCAGTAGCCGTCATTTGCTGTACGATATTTTTCATGCCCAGGCTACGGGTTTTATCTGTACCATTGATGGCTCCGCCCAATGCACTGAGTACGGCATCTGTACCGGCAATGGCCGCGCGTACTTCGCCTTCGTCAAACAACGCCCCCTTGATAAGAATCAGCTTGTCATTTTCTATATCCACAAAGTCAAACACATTGCGGCCGAAAGCCTTTACCGTATGACCCTTCCACAATGCCTGTTTAACGAGTTGGATACCCACCTGTCCTGTTGCGCCAAAGATGATGATATGCATAGTTGATGTATAAGGAGCATAAAAGTATCAAAAAAAATTTGCAGGTTTGATAATTCTCCTTCATCTTTGTGCGAGCAATGAAACAAAATATATTAAATAATGGTTGGTGGTGGAGCATAATCTCTTGATTGTGCCCAACTGCTATTTATTTAATTAAAAAATAACGAAGCCCGGCACAACTGCCGGGTTTTTTATTTGCCGGCACCGGAACAAAACATACATCATGAAAAAAGTTATTATAGAAACAACTGCCAGAAAATTTCTTGCAGATGTGTATACGCCGGTTGGGATTTACCTTCGCCTGCGCGACCGCTTCAGGGATACGATCCTGTTGGAAAGTACCGATCACCATGCGGCTGAAAACAGTTATTCCTTTATCGGTATCAACGCCATCGGCGGCGTGGAAGTAAGGGATACCGCTTTGGCCGAAACCAAAATGCCCGGGCAGCCTGCAGAGAAGAAATCCATCACAGATCCTGCTGTAGTGCCACAGTTGCTGCACGGTTTTATGCAGCGCTTCGATCCTCAGCCACCTGCACAGAAGGAAGCCCGGTTTGCACAGGGGTTATTTGGCTATACCAGTTATGACGCGGTTCGCTTTTTTGACAGTATTGCACTGGATGGAAACAAACCGGGGGCTGCCATTCCACTGATGCGTTACCGGCTTTACCAGTATGTGATCGTGATCAATCATTTTAAAGATGAATTGCTGCTTTGTGAGAACCGTGTTGCCGGAATAGAAAGCGAAGCCACGCTCATTGAATCGTTGATCCGCAGCCGGGATGTACCGGTCTTCCCCTTTGCGGCAAAGGGAGAGGAAGCCTCGAATATGGATGATGCAGCTTATATGGATATGGTGCGAAAAGGTATTCAGCATTGCCAGCGCGGCGATGTGTTCCAGGTGGTACTCAGCCGCCGGTTCCAGCAATCCTTTACCGGCGATGAGTTTAATGTTTACCGTGCCCTGCGCAGCATCAACCCTTCACCCTATCTTTTTTATTTCGACTATGGCGACTATAAGCTTATGGGTTCCTCTCCGGAGGCACAACTGATCGTACAGCAGGGTAAAGCCATTATGCACCCGATTGCCGGTACCTTCAGGCGTACGGGTGATGAAGCCACAGATCAGGCACTTGCAGAGGCTTTGCTGCGGGATCCCAAAGAACTGGCAGAACACGTTATGCTGGTTGATCTTGCCCGGAACGACCTCAGCCGCCGCTGTGATGAAGTGACCGTAAGCCATTACCGGCAGGTACAATATTACAGCCATGTCATCCACCTCGTAAGTGAAGTAACGGGCAACGTACTGCCGGGTAGTAATCCCTTTGAAGTACTGGCCGTAAGTTTTCCGGCCGGCACACTCAGCGGGGCACCTAAGATCAGGGCTATGCAGATCATTGATGCACTTGAACCCACACGCCGGAGTTATTATGGAGGCTGTATCGGGTTTATGGGTTTTGATGGCAGTTGCAACCAGGCCATTATGATCCGTACCCTGCTGAGTAAAGACAATACCCTGTATTATCAGGCGGGTGCCGGTGTTGTTGCCGCCAGTAAACCTGAAAGCGAGTTGCAGGAAGTGCATAACAAATTAGGGGCACTGAAGCAGGCGGTGATTATGGCAGGAGCACTGATGTAGAGATATGGAATGCACGACAAGAGATGTGAGACAAAAGAATGGAGATACAAGATTTAAGACATAAGATTTAATTTATGGCCAATACATACAAGATACTCGTTTTTGACAATTATGATTCTTTTACCTACAACCTGGTACACCTTGTAGAAAAAATCCTGCACTACCGGGTAGAAGTCCATCGCAATGACCAGTTGCCGTTGGAAGCGGTAAAAGCTTATGATAAGATTATCCTGTCGCCGGGACCCGGCATACCCGAAGAAGCAGGCCTCCTGCTGCCGCTCATTAAAGCCTATGCCGCCACCAAGTCCATACTGGGTGTCTGTCTTGGTCACCAGGCCATCGGACAGGCCTTTGGTGCCGGCATTACGAACCTGTCGGAGGTGTTTCATGGGGTATCCACCCCCTGCCATATCCTTGAGCCGGGAGGTCTTTTTGAAGGTTTACCACCGGCTATTGATGTGGGCCGTTACCACAGTTGGGTGGTGGAAGAAAAGGGTCTGCCCGATACACTGACCATTACGGCAAAGGATGATCAGGGGTATATCATGGCACTACAGCACCGGCAGTACGATGTGCAGGGAGTGCAATTTCATCCCGAGAGCGTACTTACACCCGCAGGGGAACAGATATTGAAAAACTGGTTAAAGCAATAGCAATGAAAAAAATACTCAATCATTTATTTGAACACAAAACCCTTACGCGTGAACTGGCCAAAGAAGTGCTGGGCAATATTGCCGGCGGGGTATACAACGACAGCGAGATCGCTGCTTTCATTACGGTTTACCTGATGCGGAGTATCACCATTGATGAGTTGCAGGGGTTTCGTGATGCATTGCTCGAACGCTGTCTGCCCGTTGAGCTTGGCGGCCATGCTGTAATGGATATTGTCGGTACCGGCGGCGATGGAAAGAATACCTTTAACATCTCTACACTCAGTTGCTTTATTGTAGCCGGCGCAGGACACAAAGTAGCCAAGCACGGTAACTATGGAGCCTCCAGCATCAGCGGTAGCAGCAATGTGATGGAACAATTGGGTTACCGCTTCAAGGCCGATACGGGCACGCTGCAAAAAGAGGTGGAGGATGCCGGCATCTGCTTCCTGCACGCCCCGCTTTTTCACCCTGCCCTTAAAGCGGTGGCCGGCATACGCAAAAACCTCGGGGTACGCACTTTTTTCAATATGCTGGGGCCCATGGTGAATCCTGCCAAACCGCAGTACCAGTTGGTGGGCGTATATAGCCTGGAGATGGGGCGTATCTACAATTATCTGCTGCAACAGACAGACGCCGCTTTTACCATCATCCACAGCCTTGATGGCTATGATGAAATATCCCTTACCAATGATACCCGGGTGATCACCAATGCCGGGGAACGCATCATGACCGCTGAGCAGTTGGGCAAACGTACCGTGAGTCCGGCAGACCTGTATGGCGGCAACTCCGTAGAAGAAGCCGCAAAAATTTTTACCACCATCATCAGGGGCGAAGGCACCTGGGCGCAAAATGCTGTGGTACTGGCTAATGCGGCTATGGCGTTACAGGCTACCGGTCAGTATACGGCTTATGATGACGCTTATGATGCAGCCCTGGAAAGTCTGGAAAGTGGCGCTGCACTACAGGCATTAAAAAAATTACTATGAACATTTTAGCACAAATCATTGCCCATAAAACGGAGGAGGTCGCGGCGCGTAAAGTTGCGGTACCCGTTGCCATTCTTGAAAAAGCACCGGGTTTCATGCACCAGGTCCTGTCGCTGCGGCAATACCTTGAAGACGGTTCACGTACCGGCATCATCGCAGAATTTAAACGGCGTTCCCCTTCCAAAGGCGTTATCAACGACAAGGCCGGTGTGGCTGAAGTAACAGCAGCCTATACCCTGCATGGCGCCAGCGGACTTTCCGTATTGACAGATACCCGTTTTTTTGGCGGTACAGATGCGGATCTCATTGCGGCAAGGGCGAATGATATTCCCATCCTGCGCAAGGACTTTATCATTGATGAATACCAGATACTTGAAGCAAGGGCGATCGGTGCAGACGTGATCCTGCTCATTGCAGCCTGCCTGACACCCGATGAAGTGGAACGGTTAGCCACTTTTGCAAAAGCGCTCGGACTTGAAGTATTGCTTGAAATACACCATGAAGCTGAGTTGGGACATATCTGCAGTGGAATTGAACTGGTGGGGATCAATAACCGCGACCTTAAAACCTTTACGGTTGACCTTGATCATTCCATCCGGCTGGCGGCACAGGTGCCTGCGGATAAATTAACCATCGCGGAGAGTGGCATACATGATCCTGATGTAATACGGATGCTCAAAAGTCATGGCTTCAGTGGGTTCCTGATCGGGGAACACTTTATGAGAACACCCGATCCTGCGATAGCATTTGCTGATTTTGTACATCGCTTAAATCATGGCCATGCGGGTTAAAGTATGTGGTGTCAGGCAATTAGAACAGCTTCCTGAACTGGTAAAGGCAGGAGTTGATTTTGCGGGATTTATTTTTTATCCCCGCTCGCCCCGTTATGTTTTGCAGCAGTATACCGCCGCCGCACTAAAGAAAGAACGGAGCATCAATAAGGTGGGCGTTTTTGTAAACGCCGATCCTGAAGAGCTGCTTCGGCTGGTGGACGATTGTGGTTTACACATGGTGCAATTACACGGCGATGAAACGCCGCGGTATTGCGAAAAGATTGCCAATTATATCACCGTGGTCAAAGCTTTCCGGCTCACGGAGACCACAAGAGTTGAGTGGATCATCCGCGATTTTTCAGATACCTGTGATATGTTTTTGTTTGATACCGAGGGCGCAGGATATGGGGGGACAGGTAAAAAATTCAACTGGAACCTGTTGCTCAACAGCCGCATCAACAAGCCCTTCTTTCTTAGTGGTGGTATTGCGCCGGGTGATGAAGAGGGCCTGAAAGCCTTTGCAAAAGAGCCCGTAGCCAAATCTTTATTTGCGGTAGACATCAACAGCCGGTTTGAACTGATGCCCGGTGTAAAGGATATGGAAAAAGTAAGCAATTTTATCCGTGCATTGAAGGAGCCATCTGCGGGGTAACGGATGTCTGCAAGCCATCTGGCTTATTATTAAAATGTTAATACGATTATCATGAACTACAGTGTAAACGAACAAGGGTATTATGGTGAGTTTGGCGGGGCATACATTCCGGAAATGCTTCATCCCAATGTAGAGCAATTGCGTCAGGAATATACCGGGATCATTAATGATCCGCTTTTCCAGGCAGAATTTCAGCAATTGCTGACCGATTATGTTGGCAGACCAACCCCCCTGTTTCACGCCCGGCGGCTGAGTGCGCAGTATGGTGCAACGATTTACCTGAAGCGGGAAGATCTCTGCCATACCGGCGCACACAAGATCAACAATACCATTGGCCAGATATTGCTGGCGCGACGCCTCGGTAAGCAGCGGATCATTGCCGAAACGGGTGCCGGGCAGCATGGTGTGGCTACGGCAACCGTCTGTGCACTGATGGGTATGGAATGTATTGTATATATGGGGGCAAAAGATATTGAGCGGCAGGCCCCCAACGTGGCCAGGATGCAGATGCTCGGTGCTGTAGTGGTACCCGCTGTAAGCGGCAGTAAAACCCTTAAAGATGCTACCAACGAAGCCATCCGTGATTGGATCAATCACCCTGAGGATACGCATTATATTATTGGCAGTGTGGTGGGGCCGCATCCTTACCCGGATATGGTTGCCCGTTTCCAGTCGGTGATCAGCAAAGAAATGCGGGCGCAGCTATTGACACAAACAGGGAATGCATTACCCACGCATGTAATTGCCTGTGTGGGCGGCGGTAGTAATGCGGCCGGTGCTTTTTATCATTTTCTTGATGAACCCGCTGTACAACTGGTAGCCGTAGAAGCCGCAGGTGAAGGGATTAACAGTGGCCTTAGCGCTGCCACTACGCAGTTGGGTACTACAGGTATCCTGCATGGCAGCAAGAGCCTGCTTATGCAGACAGCAGATGGACAGGTGGTGGAGCCGCACAGTATCTCTGCCGGATTGGATTATCCCGGTATCGGGCCATTGCACGCACATCTTTTTGTAAGCGGAAGGGGTACCTTTATGAGTGCAACGGATGATGAAGCCCTCAGGGCAGCATTCCATGTCAGCCGTACCGAAGGCATCATTCCTGCATTGGAAACGGCACATGCTTTTGCTGTACTGGACAGGATGCACTTTACAACGGACGACCGGGTGGTCATCTGCCTGAGCGGTCGCGGAGATAAAGACCTCGCAACATATATGAAACATATCTGAGGCAGCCCGGCTGGCTTCAGCTTATTGGATCAATTTCATCAATCATCAACTATAAAACCGCATTATGCAAAAGCTTTTAATCGCCATTCTTTCCGGCAGTTGCCTGGGTTGCAACTTTAAAACTGATTTTGTAAAGCACAGTATCTCGCTAAAAGAAGCCGGTGTTTGTGCACAACGGACGGAAAAAGTGAATATGGTGTCGAATACCAATGGGCAGCGTTATGAATTTGATTATTGCCTGCCCAAAACAACCAGTGAGCCGGTATATACGGTTGAACGGGCAGGAGATACACTCAGGGTGAGTTTCGCAACGAAGGGGGAAACGCTGTATAAGATTACGCTCGATATAGACACCAATCCTCCGTATCATTTTATCCGCCTGGGCGATCAGCTTATCGCCCTGGGAACCGTTGGTTACTGAACAACACATCAAGCAACAACCTCCACTTTTATCAAGCACAATTTAATATGAGCCGCATAGCACAGGTGTTTAACCAGAAGAAAACAAGAATACTCAATGTTTATTGTACAGCGGGATATCCTTATGCCGACAGTACATCTGCCGTCATCACCGCATTGCAAAGTCATGGCGCCAACCTTATAGAAATAGGGATGCCCTACAGCGATCCCCTTGCCGATGGGGAAGTAATACAGGCCAGCAGCCAGCAGGCCCTGCGCAACGGGATGACCATTCCTGTATTGCTGAATCAATTGCGGGCGATGCGTCACCAGGTTCAGGTACCCGTCATTCTGATGGGTTATATGAACCCGGTGTTGCAATACGGGTTTGAGCGCTTTTGTGCGGATGCTGCTGCAGCCGGTGTTGACGGACTTATCCTGCCCGACCTGCCGATTTATGAATTTGAGACGCATTATGGTGCCCTTATCCGGCAACACGGGCTTGACTTCATTTTCCTGGTAACGCCGGAAACAACTGATGACCGCATCCGGAAAATCGATACATTGGGCAGCGGGTTCATTTATGCGGTTTCCTCTTCCTCCACCACAGGCAACAGTAAAAGTATTGATGATCAGCAGCCTTACTTTGAAAGACTCAGGGATATGCAGTTGCGTCTGCCCATCCTGGTAGGATTTGGCATACGCGACAAAGCCAGCTTTGATGCAGCCTGTCGCCATACACAGGGCGCCATCATCGGTACTGCTTACATAAAGGCATTGGCGGGACAGCCCGATCCGGATGCTGCCACCCGCAATTTTCTTGAAACCCTACTGGGATGACCACTTGTACGGGAAGGACGCAGATATGCGTAACACACCAGTTCCCCAATACGGTTGATTATCCCGGGGATTTTATCGCAGTGCCGGAAAGGCCCCTATGGTATCTGCATAAAACTGCGTAAATTGCACCATTAAATGATTACCATGCGTACGTTGATTTTTTCCTGTTTACTGATGCCCTTATTTCTGGCTGCACAACCCGCAAAAAACAAGCGGCCATCAGTGAGGCGCGTGTCCTCATCTGCTGCAGGTCAATGGTCTTTATCAGGTACCGTTACCGGACTCAGGGAAAACAGCGAAGTCTCTCTGATGAGTTCCGATGGTAAGAGTACCATTTATGCCAAAACCAATGCTGTAAAAGGTAAATTCAGGTTGCAGGCTAAGCTCGGCGGAGCCGCTATCTATCTTCTCTCCTTCAAAGATCCCGCAAAGATGCTCCCGCTTTTTGTTGATCAGGAACAGATGACCGTAACCGGCGACATCAATAATACCGATGCACTGAAATTTACCGGTTCTGCATTGCATGATCTTTTTACGGATTATTCCCGGCAATTCGAGCCTTTCCTGATTAAAAGCAATGCCCTTACCCAGCAGGCAGAAGCTACCGGAGCCACGGATTCCTTACGCCAGGCTTTTCAGGCCAACAGTTTGGCAATACTCAACACAGCCGATGGCTTTCTGAAGGCCAACCCGGGGTCGCCCGTAAGCGCGTTGATGCTGCTGGTGATAACCCGTTATGCACCTGCCGGCAGTTATATTGAGGATCGCTACAATGTATTAAAAGGCCAGGGTAAAGACGGTTATTATGGCAAAATACTGGCACAGAATATTATGCAGGCCAGGGGCGGTGGAGAAGCAAGTGGCCCCATGGCCGTGGGTAGCCCTGCACCCGATTTCTCACAGGCCGATCCCAATGGAAATATGGTATCCCTTTCTTCCTTTAAAGGCAAATATGTACTTATTGATTTCTGGGCAAGCTGGTGTCGTCCCTGCCGTGACGAAAACCCTAATGTGGTGAACAATTATAATAAGTTTAAGAGTAAGAATTTTACAGTACTGGGTGTATCATTAGATCGGGCCAAAGAACCCTGGGTACAGGCCATCAGTGATGACCAACTGACCTGGACGCATATCAGTGACCTTAAGTTCTGGAGCAATGCCGTAGCACAATTGTACAGCATCAACTCTATCCCGCAAAACTTCCTGGTAGGCCCTGATGGTAAAATTGTTGCCAAAAACCTCCGCGGTCCAGATCTGGAAGCCAAACTCTGCCAGGTATTGGGTTGTAATTGAAAATGACAATGGTTTAACCCCGTTGTGCCGGGCAGATACGTCTTACCTGAACAACTTAATCCCATACCCATCACCATGCAGTGTGCCGGCAAAATGTCATAACGACATCAGGCAGTGCATTACACCAGTAAAGAACATTTTCTGCACTCGCTTACTTTTTTTCAAATGACCTGCAGCGCAAAGGGTTCTCTTTTGTTACATACCTTCTGCCCCTGCATCTTATAACAACTGTCTTTTATACAACTGTACCGTATTCTCCATGCCATAAACCAGCGCATCGCAAACCAATGCATGGCCGATGGATACCTCGTTGAGGTGAGGTATTTTAGCAGCAAAATATTTCAGGTTGTGCAGGTCGAGGTCGTGCCCGGCGTTAATGCCAAGCCCCAGTTCATAAGCTTTTGCTGCTGCCGAAATATAAGGGGCAATCGCTGTTGCGGGATCTCCGCCGGCGTAGCCCGCAGCGTATTGTTCGGTATATAATTCAATGCGGTCAGTACCCGTAGCTTTAGCACCTTCCACCATCGCGGTTACAGGATCAACAAAAATAGAAACCCGTATGCCTGCATCTTTAAATACGCGGATTACTTCATGCAGGTAATCCACCTCCTTAATGGTATCAAAACCTTTGTCGCTCGTGAGTTGCCCGTGGCCGTCCGGTACTAATGTAACCTGTTCCGGTTTTGCAGCCAGTACCAACTGGATAAATTTCTGCTCTTTTGGATTGCCCTCAATGTTGAATTCGGTGGTCAGCACTTTCCGGAGTGCCAGTACATCCGCATAACGGATATGCCGCTCATCCGGGCGCGGGTGAACGGTGATGCCATCTGCGCCAAACCGTTCAATGTCCAGCGCCATTTTTACCACATCAGGATTATTGCCGCCACGTGCATTGCGCAGGGTAGCAATTTTATTGATGTTTACCGAGAGTTTGGTCATAATGTTGATTGTCTTATATGCAACAGTAAAGGTAGAAAAAACTGTTCAGTAGCTGGTGCGCATAAAAAAAGCCCCGGTCAAGAATGAACCAGGGCTTATTTATTCACCTTTAAAAAAAGACATATTTGTCCTGTAAATATAAATCATATCTGCGAACAAGATCATATTTATGGTGTTTCTTTGTATGCATACTCAAAGCATTACTCTACATGGCGTATGATAGTCTGGCCGCATGTCTCCTTGATCTCGAAAAAAATGGTCATTTGGTCAGGGTTACTGAAGAAGTTGATCCCTGGCTCGAAATGGCAGCCATTCACCTGCGGGTGTATGAAGCCGGTGGGCCAGCCCTGCTGTTTGAACGCGTAAAGGGCAGCCGTTTCCGCGCCGCCTCCAATATCTTTGGCAGCCTGCCCCGCAGCCAGTTTATCTTCCGCCACACCTTCGAAAAAGTACAGCGGCTGATCGCGCTTAAAAGTGACCCACTCCAGGCACTGAAGCATCCGTTGCAAAACTTTGGTGTTGGTATGGCAGCACTTAAGGCCCTGCCACTGAAAAATCCCCTGCGCAAACCGGTGCGCTACCAGGAAATCAATATTACCGACCTGCCCCTTATTCAGCACTGGCCCAATGATGGCGGTGCTTTTGTCACCCTCCCGCAGGTATACAGTGAAAACATAGAGCAACCGGGTATCATGAAGTCCAACCTCGGTATGTACCGCATCCAGTTGACCGGGAATGACTATATCCCCAACCGGGAAATCGGTCTCCATTACCAGTTGCACCGCGGCATCGGGGTACACCAGACATTGGCCAATGCCAAAGGATTGCCGCTTCAGGTGAGTTGCTTTGCAGGTGGTCCCCCCGCACATGCCCTTGCTGCTGTAATGCCCTTACCCGAAGGCATCAGTGAAATGACCTTTGCCGGTGTGCTCGGTGGCAGGCGTTTCCGGTATATGTATGACGAAGGGGGGAACTGCGTAAGCACCGATGCTGATTTTGTCATTACCGGCGAAGTATATCCCGGCGATAATAAGCCGGAGGGTCCCTTTGGCGACCACCTCGGTTATTACAGCCTCCGGCATCCATTCCCGCTGATGAAAGTAAAAAAGGTGTATGCGCGTCGTGATGCCATCTGGCCCTTTACCGTGGTGGGGCGGCCACCGCAGGAAGATACCAGTTTTGGCCAGTTGATCCATGCCCTTACCGGTAGTGCCGTTCAGGAAGAGATACCCGGCCTAAAAGCCATTCACGCTGTAGATGCAGCAGGTGTGCACCCCCTCCTGCTCGCCATTGGCAGTGAACGGTATACCCCGTATATGCCCACCCGGCGACCCGCCGAGCTGCTCACCATTGCCAATCATATCCTGGGCACCGGACAACTCAGCCTTGCCAAATTTCTGTTCATTACTGCCGATGATACCCGGCAGTTAGACCTGCACGATGTACAGCATTTTCTTGAGTACCTGCTGGCACGGATCGACCTGAGCCGTGATGTACATTTTTATACGCAGACCACCATCGACACGCTCGACTATTCCGGTACCGGACTCAACAGCGGCAGTAAGGTAGTCTTTGCCGCTTATGGTGAACCCCTCCGGCAGCTTTGCCGCGAACTGCCTGCTGCCCTCAATACCCTGCAGGGTTTTGGTAAAGCCACCATAGCCATGCCCGGTGTAGCCGCGATACAGGCACCCGCTTTTACTGATTATGCAGCGGCCGCCATACAGATGGAACAGCTCAGCACACAACTGGCCGGCAGCGACCTGAATACCCTGCCCTTTGTTATTGTTTGCGACGATAGCGATTTCCTGGCTGCAAGGCTCAGCAATTTTCTCTGGGTCAGCTTTACCCGCTGCAATCCTTCGCACGATATATATGGTGTCAATGCCTCCACTGAGCATAAGCACTGGGGTTGCCGCGGGCCACTGATTATTGATGCCCGTATCAAACCCCATCATGCGCCGCCCGTAGAGAAAGATCCGGCAACAGAAAAGAAGATCGACAGACTTTTTGCCAAAGGCGGTAGTTTGTATGGCGTGTTACCATAATGCCGGTTTCAGTCAATTGTCCAGCCAAAGGGCCGTTGCATCAGCGGTGTCCTCCGCCAATCCAGTTTTTTACATTGCAGATCAATAGAATCTCCGTTCAGTACCGTGTGTAAGAACAGGGTACTGTCATCAGGCAGTTCATATTGCAGTACCAACTGTGTAGTGTCGCGTTCACTTGTCAGCAGCAGTGAATGATGTGCCGTATCATAGGCAAGCGCGAAATCAGTCATATCATCACCCATACCCTGGATAATAGCATAGTACCGGCGATGGATAAAAAAGCGTTTCCAGCGTTGTGTATCCGACAGCAGTGGGGGGATGGTGTCACCATTGCGTACAAAATCAGTTACCATATAAGCGCCATGCAAAAAGGGGCGGGGAGCTGTATCATCATTATATTGCCCGGAACGGATATAAGGAAGTAAGGTTTCCGTAAGCAGTAACGCCACTATGGTCAGTTTGGTGATGCCCCGCCACCACCGCCACCGGCCGCTGTATATCGGCTGCTCATCTGTACCAGAAGGAAGCGCTTGCAGCGTAAATACCTGCCACAACCGCTGCCTGTGCGGTACCAGCAAACTTATCGCGAACAACAGGAGTAACCCGGAATGCAGTTTTACAGAAATGTCGTACCCCAGGTTTATCAGGAACACATGGGTGAGGATACCCGTAGCCAGTAATGCACCACCCAGGTGGGTACGGCGAAACAGCAGCAATACAGCCGCCAGTATTTCGGCAACACCCATGGCGATGGTATATGGCCGGGAAAGACTCATCGTTGTCCAGTACAGCAGGTCGCGCGGCACATTTGCCAGCGGGGTATAAATCGTATTCGGTTCCGGCAGGTAAAACTGGTTGTTGCACACCTTGCCAATCCCATACAGCAGCAATTGCAGCGCCAGGTAGTAACGGATAAGGGTGGTGATCGCGTACAAAAGCAAAGGATACGCTTTCCGGCGATCGGTCACCGACCAGCCAATGGCGATCAAAACCGCCAGCACAGCCATATTCAAAACATGTACATACAAACCTGTGGTATCTGAAAACAATTGCATCACGGCAGACCGGTCTATCCCCGGCAGGTGTGCGGCCGTCCATTGTGCCAGCCATACAGCGGGTCTGCGAAACCATTCAGCCGGGCTGGGCAGAAAGGTATAGTCAAACGGGAAACTCAGCAGGATGAGCAGCACGAATACGGCAAAAAAGCGAAAGCATATCCGGCCGGAAGGCGACCAATCCCGCAGCGATTCCCTTTGCATGGCACCATAAAGTTTAGCCGATAAAAGTAGTACATTTGTCCGTAATATACAGCGGTAAACGTAACCCATACAACACAACATCAACGATAAGCATAAACGCATTTATGACGCAAACAAAATACGATCCCGTAAAATACGCAACCCCCACCGGAAACGTTCTGCATTGTAAAGGATGGGTACAGGAAGCCGCATTACGCATGCTGCTCAACAACCTCAATCCTGAAGTAGCCGAACGCCCCGGCGACCTGATCGTGTATGGTGGCAGGGGGAAGGCTGCCCGGAGTTTTGAAGCACTCGACGATATCATTGATGCCCTGAAGGACCTGGAAAATGATGAGACCCTGCTCATACAGTCCGGGAAACCCGTTGCCATGCTGAAAACACATCCCGATGCCCCGAGGGTATTGATCAGCAATTCGCAACTTGTACCCAACTGGGCCAATTGGCAACATTTCGATGAGCTGGAAAAGAAGGGATTGATGATGTATGGGCAGATGACAGCAGGCTCCTGGATATATATCGGGTCGCAGGGTATTGTGCAGGGTACTTACGAAACCTATGCCGCCCTTGCCGATACGCATTTTCGCAAAGATGGCCTTACCGCCGGTACCCTTAAAGGTACCCTGAATGTTACTGCCGGTCTGGGCGGGATGGGTGGCGCACAGCCCCTGGCCATTACGATGAACGAAGGCGTAGCGCTGATTGCAGAGGTAGAAGGATGGCGTATTGATAAACGCATTGAAACCCGTTACCTCGATGAAAAATATGTTGACATCGACCAGGCCATCGATCGTGCCCTTGCCGCCAAAGCCGCAGGAGAAGCCCTCAGCATCGGCGTACACGCCAATGCCGTAACCCTGCTGGAGCGCCTGCTCGGGCGGAACATTATTCCGGATACGCTTACCGACCAGACCTCCGCACACGATCCGCTTATTGGTTATGTACCGCATACCCTTACCAATGAAGCGGCCAACGCCCTGCGCAGCAGTGACCCTGTTAAGTATACCGGGCTCAGCTACGCAAGCATGCGCCGTCATGTGGAACTTATGCTCGCCCTGCAGCAGCGCGGCGCCATCACTTTCGATTACGGAAACAATATCCGTGCAAGGGCTCAGGAAAACGGACTCACCAACGCCTTCGGTTTCCCCGGCTTTGTACCGGCCTATATCCGCCCCCTTTTCTGCGAAGGCAAGGGGCCATTCCGATGGGCCGCCCTCAGTGGCGATCCGGCAGACATCGCCGTTACCGATGCATGTATCATGAACCTCTTTCCGGAGAATACGGGTATGATCCGCTGGATGAAGATGGCACAGGAGAAGATCGCTTTTCAGGGATTGCCCGCCCGTATCTGCTGGCTTGGCCAGGGCGAAAGGGAAAAAGCCGGACAGGCATTCAACGAACTGGTGCGCAGCGGTAAGGTAAAAGCACCGATCGTTATTGGCCGCGACCATCTCGATACCGGTTCCGTAGCCAGCCCCAACCGCGAAACCGAAGCCATGCTTGATGGCAGTGACGCTGTTGCCGATTGGCCGATCCTGAATGCCTTAGTCAATACGGCTGGCGGCGCCAGTTGGGTAAGCCTGCACCATGGTGGTGGGGTAGGGATGGGCTACAGTATCCATGCCGGTATGGTGATCGTAGCTGATGGTACAGATGCCGCCGGTGCGCGACTTGCCCGTGTGTTGCGCAACGATCCCGGAATGGGCGTTATCCGTCACGCCGATGCCGGTTACGCACTCGCAAAGGCCACCGCAACAGCGCATGGGCTGGGTATCAGGGAGCGGTTGGGAAGACTTTGAGTGCAGCACCGCTATACTTTATTATTCACTTAAGTGCCATACCATGATGCGTTGAAACGTAGTCCTGTCATTGGGTCGCACATATGATCATGGATAATCAAGCCGTTGGCTGTAGCATTATTACGTAGTTCCACTTACTTAAGTTCAAGTGCTGCAATACGATTGCCGATAAATAATGCTTTCATTTCCTGCTCCAGTT
Source organism: Chitinophagales bacterium (assembly GCA_013298665.1). Taxonomy (GTDB): domain Bacteria; phylum Bacteroidota; class Bacteroidia; order Chitinophagales; family Chitinophagaceae; genus Ferruginibacter. The sequence continues at coordinate 12,026 of JAAFIK010000022.1, read as the reverse complement.
CGTCAAACCCGTCCTCATATACCCGCTTTATAAATTGCCCGCCCTGCAGTAAGTGTATTTCGTCACAAATATCACTAAGGGTGGAAAAAATATGCGAGGAGATGATCAGCGTTTTGCCCAGTTGTTTGAGCTGCCTGATGATGGCGGTGATGATGATGTTGCTTTGTATGTCAACACCATTAAAAGGCTCATCAAGAATAAAATACTGGTTTTCCTGCAGCAGAATAGCCATCAGCGCCAGCTTCTTTTTCATACCCGTTGAGTAAGTAGCGGCATATCGCCCCAGGGGCAGGTCAAAGATATTTTTGCCATCAATGTCCCCCGGATCTTTGCCCCTGGCCTGGCACAGCAGACGGATGTACTCACGACCGGTGATCTTTGAAAAATAAGCCGGCTCCGTCTGCAGGTACCCCGTATGGTCTTTAAGCGGCGATAACCCGGCTGTAATAGTGCCGGTATATTGCTCAATACCCGTCATGCACTTGAATAAAGTGGTTTTGCCCGACCCGTTTTCACCAACAATACCATAAACCCTGCCCGGCTCAAACCTTACATCGATATCCGACAAAACCTGCCTGAAGCCATACGCTTTCGACAATTGTTCAATAATAATCATCCGAGTAACGCTTTTAACCTTTTAACAGATTGGGTGTAGAAAAATGGGACAATGGCCAGCAGAAAAGGCGGCATCATCAGTCCCAGTGCCAGCAATATCCCCTGCGGCAGGTTCATTTGCTGCGGATAAGAAGAATACTTTGCCAGCAGCACCGTCAGTAAACCAACATACCCCAGCAACAGGAAACCGGCTGTGATGAGCATATGCGCCGGGAAGTAAACCAGCAAAGCCAGGGCAACCGGCAGCGAAAGAATACCCGCATACAGCATTGCCGTTTTCAGTTTATGCCAGAGAAACCCATTGGGCGTTAGCCGGTACATCCAAACATAAAATACATCCTCCGGCTGGTTGTAAAAAGAAAGGCAAACTGTAAAAACAAGGATAAGCGAGAAGATACCCAGGTTGAAGTTTTGATAAATGACGGCGATGGCGGTAAGCCCATACGCCACCACGAAAAGTCCCGCCCGGGCCCTGAACCCAACGATGAATTCAAAAGGCCTTTTGTAAAATGGGGTGGGGAAGGCCACGGCGGCAGGAATATTGATGCGAACAAGCGACAGCAGCGGCGCCAGTACAGCCAGCAGTACAGCAACCGGCAGTACACTTTTGCAGCACAGGAAAACAACAAAGGGGACGACCGTAAGGCCATTTTCTGCAAGCCTGATGCGCACATAATCAGCCCTTTTAAAAATGAGCCTGAGGAAGGTATTCCTGCCGGTTTCGCTGAGCCTGGATACAAGGCTCAGCGCGAGCAGCATATATAGCCAGGGTGCAACAGTTAACTTCAGGAATAAGTAAAACGAAAACCCGGAAAAACCCGCCAGTAACAAGCCGATACCCAATGCCGGACGAATACCAAAATCGCTGAGCTGCCTTTTCAGCATAGTCCATTGAAGACGGAAATATTGTTGAAGCATTGTCATGCAGGTAAGGGATACCATTCCGGTTGAACAGTAAAGTTATACCAATTATATATAACATCTAATCAGATAATTGCCGGTACAGACGCAACATGCAGTCTTGTACACTGACCAGGAGCATCACCTCCGGGCCGATTTGCCCGGCAGCAACTGTAGTTTGACCGGATCATTTAATATGCAGCAACGGGATCAGTGCGCTTCTGTTTATTTACATCAGGCAGTACGTAAAATTTTCTCCATTTTACGTCCTTTCGCCAACTCATCCACCAGCTTATCCATATACCTGACCTGTTGCGTTAACCGGTTGCTGATCTCCTCTACCCGATAGCCACAGATGAGACCTGTGATGAGGTGGGCGTTAGGGTTTAGTGCAGCCTCCGCAAAAAACCTTTCAAAAGTTGCCTTTTCCGCAATGAGCGCATTCAGCTTTTTTTCACCATAACCCGTTAGCCACTCAATGACCCGGTGCAATTCTTCCTTTGTCCTGTTTTTCTTTTCAACCTTTACCACGTAATGCGGGTATACCGAAGCAAATGTCATTTTTGCAATCCGTTCATCATGATGGGCTGTATCATTCATACCTTATGATTTAAAGTTAATGGCTTTAGAACGGGTTAAAGTTAATGACTTTATTATTGATGGTACATTTGAAATCCTCAAAAGCCATCGCGCTGATCCCCGCTCAGGCATAGTGCTGCAAAGCTTTACCAAAACGAATAACCAGCAGGCCAATGAATACCTTTTTACTTACTAAAAAGGCTAAAGCATTATTCATTAACACAAAAATCTTTATTTTCGCCCGTAAATAAAAAAAATGAGACTATTTACAGTACTGATCTGCGCCCTTCTTGTTTCCACAACAGGTTTTTCGCAAAATAATGTGGGTATTAAAACGGATGGGAGCCTTCCGGACAGCAGTGCAAAACTGGATATACAAAGTACAACACAGGGATTGTTAATGCCAAGGTTAACAACGGCACAGCGTAACGCAATGCCCAAAAAAACGGCGGGACTTTTGGTCTATGATATTGATAAACAAACCCTTTACATCTATAACGGATCCAACTGGAATGCACTCGCTGCCGTAAGTGGTAATGAATTACAGGCGTTCAGCACAGGAGCCATTCCCGATAAAGCCGGAGACTCCTACGGATGCAGTGTATCCATCAGCGGCGATTGGGCGGCTGTTGGTGCCTATGGGTACGATAAGCCGGGAGGCCTTACTGATTGCGGCGCAGTATTTATATACAAACGCACCAATGGCCTTTGGGCGCAAACCCAGATTTTGACCGCTACTGATGCCCAGCCAGGCGATAGATTGGGTTTCTCCGTTGCCATTGATGGGAACAGGATCGTAGCCGGTGCAAGTTTGGCTACGGTAGGAAGTGGCTTTTATCATGGCGCAGCCTATGTTTTTGAAAATACCAATGGGGTATGGGCACAAACAGATAAACTGACGGCTTCCGATGCGGCCTCCGGCGATTATTTTGGCAGTGCTGTAGCGATAGAAGGCAACAGTATTGTCATTGGTGCGCCAGGCGATGACGGCACAGGTACTACCGACGAAGGCTGTGCGTATTGGTTCAGGTACGAAGCCTCCATACCAGACTGGGTACAAGACCATAAAATTACGGGCACTTTAGCCGCCAGTAACGATAAAATGGGCACAAGTGTTTCGGTTAGTGTGGGTTTTGCATTAATCGGCATACCCGGCAGGAACAATAATGCCGGCTATGCTACACTGTTTCAAAAAAGCAATACCAGTTATTTCGATTTTAATCCTATGCTGCCCGCAGGCAGCCGCTGCGGACAAAGCGTTTTTATGAAGAATGCAACCATTATCCTTGGCGCCCCCAATGCCACTGTTGATGGCAAAGCCAACCGTGGTAAAGTGTTTATGTATAACGGATACAGCCAGAATGGAGATGTGCTTTTGCCCGCCCTCAACGCCGATGATAATTTTGGCGCCAGCGTAAGTTTTTCCAATGGCTATTTACTCGTAGGCGCAACCGGCCGTACTGTAAATGGCAATAGCAGCCAGGGCGAAGCTTACCTCTTCAAACAAGGTGTAGGCAATTTTGGCAATACCATTTGGGAGTATAAGCGTAAAATCAATGTAAATAACGGAACCATCAACGAGTTTTACGGACAAAGCGTAGCCATCAGTGGCGGAAACGTATTGGTTGGCACCGAGTGGCCACAAGGAAGTAAGGGTAAAGTTATCTTTTTGAATATAGAGGAATAAAAAATACCCGGGCAATGCTTTGTTGCACGCATGTGCAGTTGCTGAAGTTTCCTTGTCAGGCTACACCTGTACAAAACCAGCTATTCAGGCTCCGGCCTATTTGAGACCGGAGCCGTTTATTTAATTCAGAAGATGTTCGTTAGAATGGTGTTGTCTACATGGCTAAATGTTATACATTTGTGCTATTACACTGTTATCCAATCTTCCAACTTAATCCCGTTGATACGTTTAAAATGATTTATGTTGTTGGTAACCATTATCAGATTATGGGTTACAGAAGTTACTCCAATTAAAAGATCAAAGTCATCAACTGGTGTTCCTGCTTTTTGTAATCGTGCTTTTTCTTTTGCATATAAGTATAGCTAATGGAAAATGGGAAGTACTTGTACGCCTGTTAAAAAGTTATTCAATGCCTTTTATTCTTTTCGGGTTTCTCACTTTTTTCAACACCAAATTTAAGCTCGGCTAAAGTCATTTCTGAAATAAAGCAATTGTCCGCGGTAACGTTGTCAAATTTGGCTTCAAGGTCAAACTTGCCTTTCATATAAAAGATGGCAATATTGGTATCAATAAGGTATTTTTTCAAAACGATTCTATTTGTCTGGTTGAAACTCTGCTGTTACGGATATCCTCGATAATTTCTTCAGCAGATTTTTTTGAGTCAAACGCACCAAAAGCTTTTTTGAATGAAGACTTTTTATCGGTCAAGTCCGACTTGACCGAAGCAGTCAGCTTAGATATAAGGTCAAGTTTGTTGTTGGTACTTAGATTATCTAAAAGCCCAATATAACCGTCAACAATTGTAGTATTTATTTCTGCTGTTCTCATGGGATCAAATTTAATGAAAATAACTGAATAGTTTAATTTCTGTGTCAGGACCTGAATCCCGATCCACAACGACAGTTTGTCAAAACGCTGCCGCCCTCCAAATGTACACATCATGTAAATAGCCATATTTACGTATGATTGATGAGGGCATATTTCAATTTTCGCGAGCCGTCGCGCTTGTCCTTGCCTCGCTGCAGGATTACGCCGATAGCTATCGGAGATGAAAGTGCCGCGCCATCCACTTTTAGCGGTCGTTCCCCGGCTTTGCGCCAGGTGTGTAATCGAAAGTATAAGAGTTTAGTTACTTACAAAAGATGAATAAAGTAAAACTGCTTGATCAGGCGAAGCTTGCGCAAAACCAGCTATTCAGGCTCCGGTTTCAAATGAGCCGGGGCTTTTTTATTTTTATTTGAACGGCAATGATTTTTTGCGGGGCTTCCCGGTTATGCCACTAAATGGGTTGCCTGCCGGTATTTTTTCAGTCTGTTTTTTCATCAAAATTTATAACCATACCCAAGCCTGACTACCTGCGTTTCATAATAGTCGTTGCTTGTATAGTCAAAACCTTGCCCGTTAATTTCTTTCTTGATAATCATTGTGTTTAGCAAATCGGTTGCATTAAAAAACAGTTCACCCTTTCCTTTCCGGATTGTTTTTTTCAGTCCAAGGTCTAATGAAAACCTTGATTTGATTTTCCCTTGCGGAATAATGTCAGGCGCTAAATAGATGACTGTTAACTGAGCATCAATGTTTTCAGGAAAATGAAATGTATTGTTTAGCTTTAAGTTACCGGAGAATATTTCTTGCCGATCTGCTGAAAACCTGTGTGTGACTGGATATTTGTTTTCAACGGTAAACGCATCTATTTGATTTCTATAGGCGTTCAGGTTTATACTGAGCGAATATAACGGAGAAATTTCCAGGACAAAAACCATCTCTAAGCCTGTATTGTAACTTTTATTTACGTTTTGAAAAGTTGCATAAATCAGGTTGTCTGGCGGCACGGTGCCTGATATTCTTGTAATCGTACCATCTGCAAACCGGTGGTAAACCGCGTTGTATAAACTGCCACTTTTCCAGGTCGTTTTGTAACCCAATTCTATTGAATTGGTGAATTGAGGCCGCAATGCAGGATTTCCGACTTTAATGATTTCGGCATCGTCATATTTGGGAAAAATACGGATATCCACTTCATTCGGTCTGTCCACCCTTCTGTTGTAGAATAGGGAAACCTTATTATCGCCGTTTATTTTGTAAGCCATACGCAAATTAGGAAATGGTTGCGTGTAATTATAACCGTCACTTTTATATACGATATGATTTGGATTTACATCATACTGAATTTTTACATATTCAATTCGCAAACCTAATTCAGCCTCCCATTTCTTGTTTTCAAAAATATAATTTCCATAAATGGCCGGAATCAATTCTTTGTAAGTTGCCCAACCACCAGCATTGGTATCTAAAACTGAATTTGTACCAGGAATAAATTGCATATTGGTAGGGATATTTCTGTTGCGAAGCTTTATACCTGTTTCAATGCGTCCGTATTTCAACGGTTTTATGTAATCAAAATTGAAGTCGTACACTTGTTCGTCCGACAATAGTTTAAAGGCATCAGTACCGGTGGAAGCAGGTAAATAATTGTCATAGAAGTATTTTTCGTCTTCCCTGTGAAAAGTATAATTGAAACCGATATTTAATAAATGCCCCGCTTCTTTGAATTTATGCTGATAGCTGGCCGTAGCCATAATAGTGGTCTTCAATTCATCTTCTAAAAACTGCCAAAGCCTTTTCCGCTTTGAAAAATCGCCATTAAAAAATGGCTGGTCGCCCCTGTCAATAATTTTTTCGCTTCCAAAAAGCCCTGAAACCGTCAATGAATTTTGGTTATTAATTGCGTAGTCAATCCCCGACTTTAGAGTAGTAAAATGTGTATTTCTGTTCCGTTTTAATTGAGAATTAATTACATCACCATTGTCGTAATTACGTGTTACAAATTCATTTTTGTTCAAGGTTTCGGTGTATAAATAATCACCTTGAAAAAAAACATTGACTTTGTCTTTTTTGTAATTAAGAGAAACACCCGGGTTGATTTTTGGGGTAAAAGTGTATTGAGGCCTGATGGTGGGTAAATTCTTTTTTCTTACCCAAAGCGAACCTGACCCTGTTGCAAAACCAACCTTTCCGTTAAATCCGTTTTTCTTATTTTTCTTGTAAATAATATTGATAATCCCTGCATTGCCATTGGCATCATATTTTGCAGAAGGGTTATTGATGATTTCAATTTTTTCAATAGCCGATACAGGAATATTGTCTAAGCCTGTTTGATTTCCAAAGCCTGTTAATGCCGTTTGTTTGCCGTCAATTAACACCGTTACTTTGTCGTTTCCGCGAAGCTGGACTTTGCCATCCTGTACTGTAACACCTGGTAAGTTTTGCATAGCTTGTAAAACCGAACCGCCAATTTGACTGATATTGTCTTTTAAAGAAAATGTTTTTTTGTCCATTTTCTCACTTATTTCTGCCGTCTTTCCTGTTACAATAACCTCTTGTAATGCTGTTTGTTTTTTTTCTATCTCAATGATTTTGATGTCAATATATTCGGTAAGGTTACCGACAAACAAAGATTGTCTGGCAGTACCATAGCCAGTATAAGAAATCTCTAAATAGTAGTTTCCGGGTTTCATTTTTGCCAATGAAAACCTTCCTTCTTCATTGGTAACTGTTCCACTGACAAAAGTGCTGTCTTTTTCGGCTTTTAGCACCACATTCACAAAAGGCAATTTGACTTTGCTGTTTTTGTCCTTTATAATTCCCGAAACCGTCACGCTTGTTTGCGCATTTGAAATTGAAAACAATAAAAGCAGTAAAATTGGCAGTAGTAAATATTTTGTCCGCATCATTACATTCGTCTGTCTGTTTTGCAGGCAAAGCTAACAAAAATGGTTCACTTTGTCTGCCGATTGTGTTGGCCGGTACTGTCCCCATTCAAACAGGCAAGTGTCTTGCTGAAAAAGAGTAAAGTCAAAATTGTCGTAACCAGGATTTGTTTCATGATCGCTTTATTTTATGCAAAATATTTTTGTTAGACGGGACTTCTGTGCTATGCCATTAGATGTTCGCAGTGGTTATGCAGATCTGTCGGTCTGTTGCAAATCCCTTCTGACTTCGGCTGCATCAAATGGTCAATACTGAAATATCCCTCTGTAAATCTGTCATTGCAATGAGGTTAAAAAAAATATTGTCAGAATAAATGATTTCACCACTCTTGAATGATAACGCCAACCTGTTTATCCTTCAATGCAAATTCATTCGCAGTCCACGGTCTGAGGGTAATTACATTAAGATTGGGATGAAGAAATTCAGGATGAGATGCAGAAACCTTCTCATAAACCTCTTTGATATTTTTAGTCACTAATCTGAATTCAGGATAATGTTCTTTTGCAAGCGCTGCGTTTTGAAAAAGATTTATACGCAATCCGTCTTTTTCCAATACGCAAAATGGATTCGCAGAGTTAATTTCGCTGTGGCCAATCGTAAAATTTAAACAGTCAACAAAGAATGTTAACCCATCGTTAATATCAACATAAAAAATGTTTGGAACCAACTTCTCAAAAGTCATAACTTATGTTTAGTGTATAAGAATGCCTGTTTTTATAATTGCCGCTAACGACAGTTTGTAAAAAAAGCTGCCGTCCTCCAAATATACAGATTATGTGAATAACCATATTTACGTATGATTGATGAGGGCATATTTCAATTTTTGCGAACCAGCGGGCATCGCATTGACAGTACGATTTTGAACGGGTAAAGTCCGGCGGATCAACTTCCGGATAACGGACAAAAAGTAAGGCAGTTCGCTATTAAAGTTACAGATGGCGGACGTACAAGAAACAAGGCCTCGCCGGTAAAGCAGTAGCAAAACCTTTAACATAATGCCTGAGCCAAAATGATGCACAAAGAGATGCCCGCAAAACACAGCGTTTTGGGTAGGGGAGGTTATAAGCTGCTGCCACCCCAAAACCTGCATAAAGCAAAACCGGTGGAGTTGCCGGCAGCGTCTGCATGCTACAAATCCACTTAAAGGCGGGGTGTCGCTGAACAGCGTATAGCCAGAACCTGTCCCGCATGGCGGGAAGCCCCGGACTTTGACTGTCCGGGGCTTTTTTATTTTATTCAGAATTGATTCGGTTGGCGGGGCTTATCGGCTATACAGCTAAATGTTTGGTGGCAGTTGCTTTAAGTAAAGCTTTAACTAATAATAACATATTGACAAGGGTTGAGGCCTGGTACCACCTGAAATCTAGACCCAAAAAAACCAGTATAAACAATATTACCATATCTTAACTCAGCAACATAAGTCCCAGCAGGCAATCTTATTTCTAGTAAATCTGGAGTCGGCGTAGTGCATGCAGGATAAGGTACGAAATTAGTAACTTTAATGGTTGTGTCCAAGACTATATTAGTTGTAGCTTCATCGTATAATTTATATCGATACTCTCTTCCAATTCCAACAAAACCCAGACAACCAGAAACACAAACAGGTATTACTATTCTAACTTTCGAATATGGTACAATGCATTGGAGCGGATCTCTTGTATCGAATTTTGAACCTGAGGGGGAGGGTGAATTTATTTTATAATACTCAAAATGCAAGTGTGGGCCAGTTGCACCGCCGGTTTGTCCAACTTCTCCTATCTTATCCCCTCTGAATACTTTTTGTTCTTCAGTTACCAATTGTCTACTTAGATGTCCATATAAAGTTTTATAATAACAAGTCGGGGTCTTATGGCGAATGACTATATATTTCCCCCAACCCGTACTGCCATGATTTCCCACTTCAATTACTTCTCCATTATGCGCAGCGTAAACCGGTTCTCCAGTTATGCCCTTATAGTCTACCCCCCTATGTGGTTTCTTTATATTGGGGTCCATCGGCCAAGTTACTGGAACTGAAGAAAACTCTCTACTTACAACGCAATTATCAAGTGGGCAAGTTAGTTTACTGTCATCACAACAATTTTTCATAATTCCACCAACACTTGGATTTTTGCCTAAGGAAATACCTATCGTTATTATAACTTCAAAACTTTGATCTGATGTCCATTTATTTGAAAAATACAAGGGACTTAATTCAACTTCCAAATTTTTTCTATTTCCATAAAATTTTGTATCCAGAACGTTGAAAGCTTGAATAGATTCAAGACTATCAGAAAAATTAAATTTTCCATAAGCGTTTAACCCATAGTCGCCAGACACTCTTGATATAAAGCTATCTGGAACATCAATGGTTACTTTGATCATTTTGTCTGGCAAAAGCTTTGTATTGATTCTTATTTCGTAATTAAACTCTTCGATAATATCATACAGTAATGAAACATTTTGCATGTCTTCACGCACATCCTGACTTTTTGTTTTTGATAATTTCACCTTTACATTATTTGAAAAGGTTCCCTGTACAAAATCAACGGAAGCTACGCCAGGCAACGAAATATTCCCTCCTGATAATGAAATTTCTTTCTCGATACTTTCCTTATCAATAGGCGAGTTTTCAGTTTTCTTGCAAGCAAATTCAGTCATTATGAACAATGTACAAAGCCAAAATATTTTTTTCATAAAAGTTAAATTTATTTTTTTAAAGCGTATTGCGGCTGGATTAATCTGTATTGCCTCAACAAGGGAAACACACTAAATTTAATTGAATTTTTAAAAGTTACCAAAATTTTGAACGATTTGCGAGGTAATCAAAACGAGGAAAATCGTTGTATTCTTCACCATATCATTAAGGACTGGTTCGGTTTAATTGCCACCAACGAGCAGGGCTTTGGGCAGGTTGGGAAATAGAATTCCGTCTGCCCGGAACCGCTGCTGATTGAAAATATAAAGTTGAAGTTAAGTACAAAAGTTCAGCGATGTACGTCCAGCCCGAACAAAAGCCAAATAGAATTACAAATGCTCATTGTTATTCCGTCTGCCCAACTTGCACAAAACCCAATGTTGGCTGCCGTTTTTATACTTCTCGTTGTATCCGATATTCAATTCTTACAAATGCTTTTGTCATTTCACTTAAAATAATTGCTTGTTCTTTTGTAATTGCTGGAATTGTCAAACTACCGTGTCCTGCTAATGCTGTTGTATTTCTTTTGTCATAAGTTTCTAAAATAAAATCTAAAATTTCGTCTGGTAAATTTGAGTCAGTTCTGTACCTGTCAAAGAAACTCTTTAATGTTTTATCCTGTATAGTTGGTATTCCAATTATTTCTTTCGCCATTGTTTCAAAAATACTTGCACTGGCGTGTAGAACATTTGCAAAATCATCGTTCTCAAAAGATGTGTCCATACGAGCAACCAATGTTCTGATGTTTATATGCTCTCCTGTAACATTTGCTTTTTCAATTTCTTCAACAGAAAAAACGTTAACTACCAATTTTCCTCTGTGTTTATCAAGTCTAAAAGATGCACCTTCTTTTTCAAGTAAGTCATTAATAAATGATGTTTTGAAATAATCATAGTTAATTAAGTCGCAGACAAATTCAATGAACTGCACTGTGTCAAGTTCTCTGAAAATTAAAAGAAAATTACTGTCGTGCCAAGCAAATTCTATTGTTTCTATGTCGTCAGTAAGCGTATAAATTTTTCCACCTGATATTGTCCTAGAAAAATTAATAAGCCTGTTTTTTCTTATTAAAGCAGTTTCGCCATCTTCTGTTTCTTCACACCATAAATTAAGATGCCTTGTCAAAAAAATATAAAAGTCTTTTGACAACACTTCATATTGAAGTTGTTCTACTTGTTCTGCTGTTATGTATTTTGTAAATTTCATATCGTGTTTAGGGTCTGTCTAAAATGGCAGCCAACATTAGTATTGTAGGACATACCCTTCCGGAAGCCCATTGCCTAAGTTGTTGATGATTAATTGTTTTATATGTCGTTTTTTGTATTGTTTGCAATTTTCCGGTGTCGCAAATACAGATTACACTGTTCAAATATCTTCTTTTTTCCACAAATCATCAAGCGGACTTTCAATATTTATTAAAGCATCCTTTTTTACGTGCAGGCACCGCTCGGTGGTTGTAATATCAAAATGACCCAATAGTTCCTTTATGTACTTTACATCCGTACCTTTTTCTACCAGGCGGGTGGCAGAGCTGTGCCGCAGGGCGTGTACGCTGCCGGATTTGTTGCTGCCTGTCTTGCTTTTGGCGATTATCCGGTATTTTCTGCACTGTCCAGGCACTGTGTATAATGGGATGGGGACAAAAGTTCAGGTTCCTATGGGTAGGAGGGGTTGTAGACTTCCCCCTTATTCGGCCATTGTGTTTTAGAGTTAATAGTACATTTATTAACTTTAAATTTTACAAACAATGAAGAAAAGATTTACAGAAAGCCAAATTGTGGCTGCCATCAAGAAACA
>JAAFIK010000021.1 GCA_013298665.1 Chitinophagales bacterium | reverse complement strand
TGATTCGCTGAAGCAGCACTTCAACGATGCTGCGCTGCAAAACATCCCGGTATCCAAAAATGGGTATCTTTATGTTTATGTCAGCAATGAGAGTCCGGTAAATGTGTTCTTTGACAATCTGCAGGTAGTACACAGCAGAGGGGCTTTACTTGAAGAAAGTCACTACTATCCTTTTGGACTTACCATGGCGGGAATTAGTAGTAAAGCGACGGGGAAATTAGAAAACAAACGGAAGTACAACGGGATAGAATACGAAAACTCATTTGACTTAAACATGGGTGAAACCTTTTTTCGCACACACGACCCTCAGTTGGGCAGGTGGTGGCAGATAGATCCGAAGCCGAATGATATGGAGAGTTTATACGCGGCTATGGGGAATAATCCTGTTTTAAAAGCAGATGCCTTGGGTGATACGGTTAGATTTTACAACTCCGAAGGTATGTTGATAGGTGAACGGGCAGACGGTAGCAAACGAATAACCCCTACCATAGTGGGAAATGACAATTTAAATACATTTAATGGTTTATATAATTCAGGACGCAAACACTTTAGTAACGAAGCGGACTATATAAAAGCTATGCAGGGAACGGGTATTACCTACGACAGCAAATCAATTTCTAAGTTTTATAGCGATAATAAAAATAAGTTTACTGCAAAAATCGTAGGTAGCAAATCGCTTGCCAACGCAGACCTTGTTTGGGTTGACGGAAAGAAAGTAGATAAAAGCAGCCTGAAAGCCGAAGCCACCGCAAATACAGTTTTAAAAGATGGAGTAGTTAGTATGGGTATGAATCCTGCCAAGACAGCCTACTCAATGACAGGGTCTGTTCAAGATGCTGGAGATGAGCCGGGAAGGGCAGGGTCTGCTCATTTGCACCCAACACATCGAAGAATGGAGATTTCCTGGCGGAATGTAGGTTCTTATGATGGCGCTACTATTTATGGAGGGACGCCTTCGCCTAGCGACTATACTGAACATAGCCGTTCCCTTAATAATGGGACTGCAACTAATGGTGTGAGATCAATATTAGTGGATGAAAAGTATATATACTTGTATAATTCGAGTGCTAATCAAACAATTAAAATTTCGAGATTATGAGATACCTGCATATTATTATGAGCACTGTTTTTTTTTCTTGTAACTCATATAACGGAGATAAAAATAATAATAAAGTTATAAAGGACGATCATTGTTTTGAATATCCTTCAAGTGTAAACAAACTATTGACAAAAGACTTATATGACAGCACAAAATGGTATGTTTATACTTGGCATTGTGATGAAGAGTACAAACCTAAAAGTGATAGTATGAAGTCAGTCAAATTTGGAGAGCTTCCATTGAACTTTTTTGATTGTATTCTTCGAGGCGATACGCTTGAGATAAGCTTTACTTTCATGGATAATAAGCAACCAATATTATCAAGTATGACAAGAGACTTTGCGGAATTATGCACAGGAGTTGGTTTTAATATTAAAACAAAAAAGAAAATATATATGTTGTCGCTAAATGGTTTTTCAACCACCATCAAAAGCGGAACAGACCGATATAATAATCCTTTACAGCCCGAAGTGTTGGCATATATCAAAAGTAACTGGGATAAGTTAAATCCTTGTTTCAGGACATTGGCAGAGCAAAAAGGGATAAGAAAATGACAGTAGATAATTGGGAGTTGTTGCTTGAGGAAAACCATTATTACCCTTTTGGGTTGACGCAACAGGGAATATCCTCAAAGGCTGCAGGAAAATTAAAGAATAAGGAGAATACATTTCAGGAACAAAGATTTGATGATGATTTGGGATTAAACTGGGTGCAGTTTAAATGGAGAAATCATGACCCGCAGATCGGAAGATTTATTGAGATAGACCCATTGAGTGAGAAGTATGTTTACAATAGTACTTATGCTTTTAGTGAGAATAAAGTAACCGGCCATAGAGAATTAGAAGGGTTGGAAGCATGGGCTGTAAATCCGGTAACTTTAGCTGACGGATCAACCGTGCTATCTGCGACAGTAACAGACATCAATGCAAAGTTTTCTGTAACGCAGGGCGGGAAAACGACAGGTTATTTTCCCAATGCTGACATGAACCGGCAACTGGGTGGGGCAATGGTATCGCAGGGAAGTTTATTGATTCCGGTTAATACAAAGGGCGATTACAATACCTATTCGGGCGAGGGTATCCAGAATTTTAATTACATGACCTCAAACATGGCGCCTACGCCCACCACAACAGCAAACGTTATTACAAATGGCGAACCAATAGTGCTAACCGGGGAAAGGGACAGGTACGACCCCACGGCCACGACCCCTTCGACTAAGGTTACCACCCCGCCCATTACCTCAGCCACTGCACCAACAGTGAACCTTACCCACAACGACCAAGCGGGGTTGACCAATACATTCACCGTTACGGACAACAGTACCGGGGTAGGATTAATTAATCAGGGAGGCAAAGGTTCAATCACCACCACGGCAACGGGCTTTGTATCAGGCGGCACCTTATCGGTCAGAACTTCCGAGCAGCCCGGACAAAAGGGTGATGGGTACAACTGGACATTGACCGTGATCCCCACCATCAGCACACCTACTACGGTGCCCACACCCGCAGCCGTGAACAACCAGTTGCGGATTGTACCGGGACTAAGCAGGTCTTTGCTGAACAATGTTGCGCTGCCCAACCATTAACCGATCAACAAAAATAAAAGCAGATGAAATATATTTCTATATGCGGCCTACTCCTTATTCTATCTTTGCCATCCTGCAATAGGGGTATCTTTATATCTATTGACAATAAAAAATACGATTACGGAAAAAATACATTGGTTATATTCCGTGATTTACAAGGCACTCCACCCGGCTTTATGTTTGACATAAAAACATTTAAAAGATCGGCTGGTGATAGTTCTTTCTTCTCATTTGGTGTAGGCAAAGCTAATGTGCCTATAACGGCTGGCGATTATTCTGTACCCAATGGTGATAGAACCAATTTTCCAGTATCCACAATATTTTTTTACGACAATAATGGAAAGATATACGTGAGCGGCGGGGATGAGGTTTACGGCCCCACTTTTATCATCACCTCGTTGACCAGAAAAAGAGCCAAAGGATATTTTAAAGGCAAGCTGGTGGACGATAAGGCCGATACCGTGAGACCGAGTAATACCATTTATGTGGAGGGTCGTTTTAATGTATCGCTAAAAAATGTGAGGCGTGAATAAGTACAATGTAAAAGCCGGGTTATGTTATATCCTCTTTGATGAACAGTTTAAGTATGTGAGTGGTGGTTACGACCCGGTAAATGGAAACGATACGGGTGGGTTAAAAGCGCATTTGCTGCAACAGATTACAGTACTCAAAAATGGCTACCTTTATGTCTATTGGAGTTTTTAACCGCGATCGAAGCATCGTGGTAACGAGAGTAAGCTCGATGTGTTCTTTGATAATGTAGAAATTGTACACAACAGGGGTGCGTTGCTGGAGGAGACGCACTACTATCCGTTTGGGTTGGTGATGAGTGGGATATCTTCTAAAGCGGCGGGGAAAGTGGAGAATAGGTATAAGTTTAACGGGATAGAGGAAAGTACTGATTTTGAGATAAGTATGTATGATGCATTTTATCGAAATCTTGATCCCCAAATTGGAAGATTTTGGCAGATAGACCCGAAACCGAATTACGGAGAGAGTCTATACTCAGTGATGTCAAACAATCCAATTTTGTATAGCGATTTTCTTGGTGATACCATAAAATATGCCACGGGTGCTGGAGGAGACATGGCAAAACAGATGGTTGAGAAGTTTGTTAACAAAACAATTATAAACAATAAAGGTAAAGAAATTGCAAATAAAAACTATAACGAAGCTTTTGCAAATATTGTTGGTAAGCTGAATGGGGCAGCAGATAACTTTATATTCAATTTTGATGAAAGTACTACAGAAGGTTTAGTAAGTTACGATGGAAAGGATGTTAATATTAAAATCGCAGAGCCAGGAGATGCTTATGGTACAAAAATTGGTGCCGAAGGAATACTGTTTGAGGAGACAAAGCATGCTGAACAAGTATTGGATGGTAAAACATTTTTCGGTCTCAATGCATCTGGTAAATGGGGGGCATCAACCAATCTTCAAAATGAAATAGAAGCAAAAATGTTTGCTGGTCAGGAGTTGGGAATAAAAAAGTATTATACCGAACAAGAATCTGGCTCTGAATTTCATGTTCCTACTCAATTAGGATATTTAAAGTATTTTGCTAAAACTGATGCAGACAAAATGCTCTATTTAAATAGTGGAGTTAAAGATTTATCTGTTAGCTCAACTAATGGCAAATTCAGCAGTGTAAATATTAATGGGACTTATCCTAAATTATTAGGAACAGCAGTCAATAATCCATTAACAGAAAGAACAAAAACCAGCCAGCTTTTCGGTTATCCTAGACGATTATAAATTAAAAAAAATGTTTTATCAAAAACTATTAGCGATATTATTTCTTTTGACATTTTGGTTAAATGTTTACTCGCAAGAGAAAGCGAAAAAATATGCTTTAGATTTTGCTGATGTATATGTTCTGAGAGTAAGGTTTATTGACAGTCTTCTGCAAAGGAAAAGTCCTTGCGTTTATAGAAATGGGACAATCTGTGTATTATATAAGATCGAAGTTAAAAATGTGCTTTACTGTCCTTTAAATACAGTATATGATAGCTTTGGTTTAACGCAAGTTAAGTATATGATTATTCCAAAGAATTACATGGATAGCTTATCGAACAAATCGGACTATATTATTACCGCTATGCCTTCAACAAATAGTCAATATATTGCATTCAAAAAATTCTTATTCAATGAAATTGGAGAGGATACCTTTTTTTATCATAAATATGCCTACTTATCTGGCTTGATCCGATGCAAAAAAGTCAAGAAAGATGTGTTTCTCAACTTTATAAAATCTCAAAAGCAAAACTTATAGTTTTATATCAAACTATATGGAGTCGTCTTTAAAGGAGACGCACTAATGTCCGTTTGAGTTGGTGATGCCGCAGGTGGCGATGTAAGCGCCAGCAGGGATATCGAGTAAGGCGGCGGGGAAACTTCAGAACAAGTATCAGTATAACGGGAAGGAGTTGCAGAGTAAGGAGTTCAGTGATGCCGCAGGTGGCGCAGTAGGCGACAGAAGTGGGTTAGAGTGGTTGGATTATGGAGCGAGGATGTATGATCCACAAAAAGGAAGGTGGGATGTTGTAGATCCGTTAACGGGTAAAATGTCCGATTGGAGTCCGTATGTATATGGATTTAACAACCCGATACGATTTGTTGATCCTGACGGGATGGAGCCTAAAGACTGGGTAGGTAAAAAAAATAA
This sequence comes from Chitinophagales bacterium, assembly GCA_013298665.1. Classification (GTDB taxonomy): domain Bacteria; phylum Bacteroidota; class Bacteroidia; order Chitinophagales; family Chitinophagaceae; genus Ferruginibacter. The sequence goes on along the minus strand of JAAFIK010000021.1, from coordinate 72,908 downwards.
GGACGGGACGGTAAGGCCTGTTTGGGATGGAAGGGTAAAGAAGAAAGGAGACGAGCTTAAAGGGGATATGTATTTAGGTAAAGACTATACCCTAACTGCCAATGATGGCAAAACTTATCATTTGATGGACAATAACAAACTCGAAATCATACCTACTCCAACAAACCAACAAGGTAGATCAGCGGGTATGCCAAAGCAAAATGGAGCATCACCCAATCCTGAAACTTCAGTGCAGCCGGGTGCAGCACCCGCAAGCCCTGGCGACAATCCATCAGGGAAGAACAGTAAAAACTTTCTGTCATTATTAGCCAATTCTAAGCCTGATTATATCACATTTTCGATATCAGCACCCATGGGAAACCTTGGCGCGCTAAAGCCGCTGTCTACACTTAAGGATATACCACCATATTTTTCCGGGGCATTGAATGTAGCTAATGACAGGTATGGCAATTTATATTATACCCCGATCAGCGCGGGCGCGGGAAGCCCCGGAAACGCGGGAAACATTATGCTGAACTATATGATTACCCCAACAACTGCACCACAGTTGAAATCATTTTTAACCGGGGTAAGCTATAATTTTACTGGCGGTTATGTAGTAGGAGGATCTTTAACAACAAATCAAACTTTTAGCCAGTGGTCTTTCGGTGTTGGTGTTACTACTAAAGGAGCGGGAGTATCTACTGCAAACCAGCCAGCACTTTTTATCAATGAAGGTGGGGGTATAACGTGGTAATCATAAGAGGGTAACTAAATTTTTTTAAAATGAGTAAACATCTTTTTGTTTTTACAGCAGTATTGTTTTGCGGGTTTTTAAATTCCTGTACTTCTCAAAATACCGGATTTGAAAAAATTGAGTATGCATCGTTTAAAATCATCAAGTCTGAAAGCGGGCAAAAAGACAGTATGTTTATTGAACTTTATTCGATTATTGATATGAAAGGGTTAGCTAAGATTTTAAACGATGATGATTATCATGATACGCTTAAATTCTATACTCACCAATTAGATAAGGAACGCATGGCCAAAATTAATGTAGTATTTAATCCACAAAAAAAACTTAATACATACTTCATTACTAAAAAATTAGCTGACAACGAACTTTATGGAGGGGTATACCATGCTTTTTTAGTGACTTATAGGAATGGGGAAAAAGACAGCCTTTGCTTCATTGAGCCATTTATGTCAAGGGAATTTAATGCCGTTTACAAGATGCTTGATGATGAAGTGTTTTATGGTGAGGATACTAAGCCCTGCAATTCTTTTAGGATTCCTGAAAATTTCCGGAAATCAGTGTTACTGAACTATAAGAAAAGTACTTATTTGCCAAACGTAAGTACGCTGCCATCATTTAGAATAGAAGATCAATAGGGGTGTATATACTGCTGTTGCTAATGGCCGTGATGTGTAGAACATGCCAAGTACACCAAGAATTATCTGCCGGGTCTATTAAAGCCTTAACCGGCAGTACTTTCAATTAGTTGGTATTCAACAATAATACCCAAACAAAGTCGTACCAGGTACTGTTTCAACAACCCCGGCAGCCTGCAAAGCACCAAAACGATCGTTTTTTCGCAGCCTAAGCCCCGCTGATACAGGATTTTACGATTAGTGTATCAAAATAGTTGGTATTTTGTGTCTGCAAGTTCATTGAAATACAGCAGGGTATACAATCCCGGTGGCAGGAAGGGACGGATCCGTCCGCTGCGCAGTGCTGCGGGGCAACTGACCGGCTTTGCCTTTGACTATTTTTTAAAGGATCATCTGGGGAATGTAAGGGCCCCGATAGCTATCGGGGATTACGGATGAGTTGCAGCAGGATGTGTATCCGGCGGCGACGCTGGAGGGGGATACCGGCAATACCGCCCACCCGATAACCCTTGAGCGGGGTTACTACAGCATCAACCCCAGCCAGGTGGTACCCCGCAGCAGCATCAGCGGCTTACCCAACTATCCCAACCACAATGGCAATCCCCCGGTGAACAACAATCCCAATTGCAGCAATACCAGCGCCATCAAACAAACCGGCAACAGCTTTTGAACAGCAGTTTAAGGCGTGATCGGCCGTAAGTGCCGGATAAGTAACCGTAACTTGTTTATTGTCTATTTTTACAGCCTTGTTCTATCGCTACGCATATCGATTTCTGCTGCTTTTGCTGTTTCTCCGGGGTTCAGCCCTGGCTCAGCGTACATATGCCCCCCACTCCGTACTCGCTGCGGGCAACTGGTATAAACTGGCGGTTGCTGCTCCGGGAATGTACAAAATTGACGTGGGCTTTCTTGGAACGCTGGGGGTACCCACCGGTACACTGGCCTCATCGGCCATCCGCATTTTTGGCAATGGGGGGCAGTTGCCGGGTGAGGCCTGTAGTGCTGCCTATACCGATGATCTCCGTGAAAACGCGCTCCTGGTGGTGGATGGTGGCGACGGCTTGTTTAACAATAATGATTACCTGCTTTTTTATGCCCCGGGTCCTGATGGTTGGGAAAAAGATTCACTGGGGGCAGCTTTCAAACATACCCGGAATATCTATACCGGCAAGAGTTATTATTACCTAACCATCGGGGGCAACGGATTGCGGATACCCCAGGCACTGCCACCAGCATCTCCCAATGTAACCATCACCAATTATGACGCGCGTTTTTTTCATGAACTGGATACGGTCAATTTTTTAAAAAGTGGTAAGGAATGGTATGGAGAGGAGTTTGCCGTTGCACCGGGTAAAACGAATACGCGTGATTTCACTGCGCTATTGCCGGGCTATGTGCCGGGTGGGGCTGTACAGTTGCGGTCATCGGTCGTGTCAAGAAGTAACGGGGCTTTCAGCCGGTTTGACATACGGGTAAATGGTGTACAGGTACTCCAGCAACCAGTGGCGTTTACGGGTACGGGAAGCACGGATCCTTTTGCTGTGGCAGACCTGACACAGGCCGGTTTTGTATCGGCTCAACCAGTACTCAGTATCAATTATACCTATACGCCCGGCAGTGTCAATGCACAGGGGTGGCTCAACCATTTTACGGTACAGGCGCGTTCTGCCCTGAATATGGCGGGCAGTAACCTCTTTTTTTTCCGCGACTGGCTGTCGGTGGGCGCGGGCAATACGGGTAATTTTATACTCCAGAACGTGTCTGCGGATACCCGGGTATGGGATATTACCGATTTTACCCGGCCGGTACAGCGATCTGTCAGCATTTCGGGATCCACCTTACAGTTTGCCGCGCCTTGTGCTGCATTGCGTGAGTACCTGGCTTTTTCGGGAAATGCCTTTCCTGCACCACAAGCCCTCGGCAGTGTGAGTAACCAGGATCTGCACAACAGTGCTGTGGCAGACTTCCTCATCATCACCCACCCGCTTTTTCTTGCGCAGGCACAGCGTATAGCCATTTACCATACCCAGCGCGAAAACCTGCGATGTGTAGTGGCTACTACTGATCAGGTATATGCTGAGTTTGGCTCGGGTGCGGCTCAACCGGTTGCCATCCGGGATTATGTTAAAATGTATTTTGACAAAGCTGCGGGCGATCCGGCAAAGCAACCCCGGTACCTCCTGCTTTTTGGTGCGGCTTCTTTTGACTATAAAGACCGGATAAATCCCAATACGAACTTTGTACCGGCTTATGAAAGTGTGTATGCACTGGAGTCGTTGGCGACCTATACTTCTGATGATTTTTTTGGCTATCTGGAGGATGCGGATGACATCAACGACCCTGCCCGCCTCAATCTCCTGGATATTGGTATCGGGCGGCTGCCGGTACGGACACTTCAGGAGGCTACGCAGGTAGTGGATAAACTGGTGACCTACCATGACCCTGTTGCCTTTGGTGCCTGGCGCAACGAAATAACCCTGGTTGCCGATGATGAAGACAATAACCTGCACCTGCTGGCGGCAGAACAGTTGCATACCACACTGGCTACTGCTGCACCTGTGCTGCACAGTGCTAAAATTTACCTGGATGCCTACCGCCAGCAGAGCGGGGCAGGGGGAAGCCGCTATCCCGATGCCAATGCCCTGATCAACAACCGTGCAACGGGCGGCAACCTGGTATGGAACTACAGCGGCCATGGCAGCAGCAGGCGCCTCGCTGAAGAAGTTGCGCTGGATGAGGAGAATGCGGCTACCTGGAAGAACGAGCATAAACTACCGCTGCTGGTGACGGCAACCTGCGACTTCGTGCCTTATGACGATCCGTTGACTGTTTCCTTAGGCAGCCAGCTCCTGCTCCGTGCCAGAACGGGTGCGATGGGTCTGGTAACCACTACCCGGCTGGTATTTGCCAGCAGCAACCAATTGATGAACAATAATTTTCTCAAAGCCCTGGTAACGCGGCAGGCGGATGGTACATGGCCTGCACTCGGAACGGTGTTGCGGCAGGCCAAAAACCAAACCTATCAAACCTCGCCGGATATCGGCAACAACCGCAAGTTTACTTTACTGGGTGATCCGGCGCTTACGCTTGCGCTGCCTGCCGTAAAAGCAGTGGCCACCCATATCAATAATCAGCCCGTTGGTGCTGCGCCCGATACCCTGAAAGCACTGGGTACCTATACCATACGCGGACAGATGACAGACGCTGCCGGAAACCTTCTGGCCAATGCGAATGGTACCGTCTATACGACTATTTATGATAAGCCACAGTTGGTCAATACGCTGGGAAATGACCCGGGTAGTAATTTTGCCGGTTTTACGGTACAGGACAATGCGTTGTACCGGGGTAAGGTAAGGCTTACCAATGGCAGGTTTGCCTGTACATTTATTGTTCCCCGGGATATCGCCCCGCAATACGGGAACGGACGGGCTGTTTTTTATGCCGGGGCGGCAGACAGGGACGGACATGGATTGTGGGATAACCTCATCGTTGGCGGGCAGCAGGCTGGTGTGACTGATGATAAGACCGGTCCGGTGCTGCGCGCCTTTCTGAATGATGAAAAATTTGTTAATGGGGGGCTGTGCAACGAATCGCCGGTATTGATTGTCCGGTTAAAAGATTCGTCAGGTATCAATGCCTCGGGGCTGGGTATCGGGCACGATATTACGGCGGTTTTGGATAATGATAACCGCCAGCTCTTTGAACTGAATGATTTTTACGAGGCCGATCTCGACAGTTACCGTTCGGGTGTGGTAAGGTTTCAGCTACCCCTGCTTGAAGCCGGCCGCCATACCCTGACGATCAGGGCCTGGGATGTATTTAATAATCCCGGCACTTATGTACTGGAATTTACCGTGGCAAAGCAGGAGGAGTTGACGCTGGATCATGTGCTCAACTACCCCAACCCCTTTACTACGAGAACGGCTTTCTGGTTTGAACACAACCGGCCGGGAGAGGATATGCAGTTGATGATACGTATTATGTCGGTCAGCGGTAAACTCGTCAAAACCATCAGCAGTGCAATAAACACACCCGGAAACCGTTCTTGTGAAACAGAATGGGATGGGCGGGATGATTTTGGCCAGCCGATCGGCCGCGGGGTTTACTGGTACACCCTCACCATACAGAGCCGGGGACAACGGGCAGTTAAAAGGGGAAAATTGTTGATTTTATAAGTTTTTATCAACTATTAATAAAAATTATTGTGTAATTCAGGAAATCCATTATTTTTACAACTCATATTTACCAAAACAAGTACGCTTATTGACGTAAAGTCTACCCAATTAAGACAAACTAAGACACATGAAAAGAGCAAATTTGAAACTGACTGCTTTAGTAGCTTTACTGGGTGGTGTGTCAGTTATTGCCAAAGCGCAGGTTAATAAGCTGAATGTTGTTACTTCTGCTGTTCCCTTTCTTCGTATTTCCCCGGATGCCCGTAGTGGCGGTATGGGTGATGCTGGTATTGCTACCAGTCCTGACGCCAACTCGGTGTACTGGAATCTGGCCAAAACCACATTTAATACAAGTAAAGCCGGTGCTACAGTAACATACACGCCCTGGTTAAAAGACCTTGGGCTGAACGATGTTTACCTGGCCTCGCTGGCGGGGTATTACAAATTGGATGATAACCAGGCTATCGGTGCTTCTCTCCGTTATTTCAGCCTTGGTAATATCCAGTTTACAGATGCCCTTGGTAATGACCTGAGCAGTTTCCGCCCCCGCGAATTGTCATTCGATGCGGGTTACTCCAGGAAGCTTTCTTCTAAAAACAGTATCGGTGTAGCGCTTCGCTATATTAATTCCAGTCTTGCCAACGGTACTTTCAACGGGCAAACTTATAAGGCCGGTACTTCGGTAGCCGGTGACCTGAGTTTTTACCACCATGGCAACAAAGAAGATGGCAGTGGCCTGGCTTATGGTGTGGTACTGAGCAACCTCGGTTCTAAAATCTCTTATACCAACGATGCGACGCAAAAGGATTATATCCCGGCTAACCTTGGCCTGGGTGTTGCCTATACAAAAGTATTTGACGAAAACAGCAAGGTAACCTTTGCCCTTGATGTGAACAAGCTTCTGGTGCCAACACCTCCTGCTTTCAGTGGTACCGGTACGGCTGCTGACTCTGTGGCGCTGAGCAAATACCGCAACCAGGGTGTGGTATCCAGTTGGTTCAAATCTTTTGGTGACGCTCCTGATGGCTTCTCTGAAGAGATGAAAGAATTTCAGGCTTCACTGGGTGCTGAATACTGGTACAACAACCAGTTTGCACTTCGTGCAGGTTATTTCTACGAAAACCCTTCAAAGGGCAACCGTAAATACTTTACACTTGGTGCGGGTCTGAAATACAATATGTTCGGGATTAACTTCTCCTACCTGCTGCCTTCCGGCAACGGTGTAACCCGCAATCCTTTGTCAAACACGCTGCGTTTCAGCCTGTTGTTTGACTTCGCTGAAGGTGGTAACAAATAACTTTTGTTTTTTTTCATAAAAATGATACAAGCGCCCCATTTCCGGGGCGCTTTTTGTTTACCAGTTTTTTTTCAGATATTTACCAAATTGTTCAGCCGGATAACTGATCCGGACATTACAACTAAAACCATTGCATGAGTTACAGGATAGGTACAGGTACAGATTTTCACCAGTTGGTGAGTGGCCGTGACCTTTGGATCGGTGGCATAAAGATACCCCACAGTAAGGGGGCATTAGGACACAGCGATGCAGATGTATTGCTGCATGCCATTTGCGATGCCATGCTCGGTGCCTGCTGCCTGGGCGATATCGGCGTACATTTTCCCGATACCGATGCAAGCCTTAAAAATATTGACAGCAAGATACTTTTACAAAAAACCACAGCCCTGATACATACTGAGGGTTATAGCGTGGTTAATATTGACAGTACACTCTGTTTGCAAGCACCCAAAATCAAGGCATATGTTCCGCTTATGCAGGAGACGATTGCGGGTATTGTTGGGGTTACGGTAAAAGATGTATCTGTAAAAGCGACAACAACGGAGGAGATGGGTTTTGTGGGACGCGAGGAAGGGCTTGTTGCTTATGCCTCTGTGTTGCTGAAAAGAAATGACGTTTAATTGAAACGTGCCACCCTTATATCAGTGCTGTATTGTCTGCCCATACTTGTGATGGCGCAGAAAGAAACCAATAACTGGTATTTTGGCCGGTTTGCGGGTATCAGTTTTGACCAATCGCCACCCACGCCGATCGGCGGGAGTTTTATGGTTACAGAGGAGGGTTGTGCTTCTATTTCAGACAGGAATGGCAATATGCTTTTCTATACCAACGGCCTCGTGGTGTTTAATGCGCAAAACCTGTTGATGAAAAATGGCACCAACCTGGCCGGAGACCGCAGCAGTACGCAGAATGCAGTAATCGTACCGCAGCCGGGCAACGACAGTATGTATTATATTTTTACCGTAGGTGCAGAATACCAGGCGGATAATGGACTGCGTTACTCAATAGTGAATATGAACCGTGAAGACGGACTGGGTGAGGTCGTTGCGGCTAACATTCCCCTTTGTACGGATTGTATGGAGAAGGTAGCAGCAGTGCGGCATTGTAACAAACGTGATTTCTGGATTGTTTCGCAGCGCTTCAATTCGGGCGGCTACCAGGTATATGGTTTAAAAGCCACTGGTTTGTTGCCGCAGCCGGTGATCAGCAATAATACTTTTCCTGTAACCGGGCAAACGCTGAATACCATTGGTGCGATCAAGTTTTCGTCGGACGGCCGGAAGCTTGCCGTTGCACATGGCTATCATGCAAACAGGATTGAACTGCTTGATTTTGACCACAGTACCGGGGTGCTGAGCAATTCAGTTACTTTTAATCCTTCGGGACTCACGGATCCCAATCCTTCCGGTTCCCTTTATGGTCTTGAGTTTTCGCCCGACAGTAAATTCCTGTACATTACTGCAAACGATTTCAACAATGATACGGCTTTTCTGTACCAGGTAGAGGTAAGTACAGCAAATGCTGCTGCCATTCTTGCTTCCAGAAAAACCATCTCTACGACAATCGTCAACAGTATTGGTAATGTGCAGGCCGGTCCGGATCAGAAATTATATGTTACTTATTTCAATGCTGCTTTTCTCGGCGTGATCAATAACCCGAATGTGAGTGGTGCGGGTTGCAATTATGTGCAGCAGGGTTTGTCGATCGGGCCGGGCAACAACCGTTCAACCCAGGGCGGGCTGCCTACTTTTGTGGCGAGTTTCCTCAATCCCGAATCACAACCATTTGATTTCAGCCGCCTGCCCGGTGATTGCAGTAATCGAACCGTTGGTTTTGTGCTGAGCCGGCAAACGGGTATAGACTCACTGCTCTGGAATTTCGGCGACGGACAGCAATCAAAAGTCCTCGCACCTTTTCATACCTACAGCACCGGTGGTTTTTTTGATGTTCAACTGATTGTCTATAAAGTGGATTGCTCCGGGCAGAATGATACAGTTGTACACCGCATCTGGATTGCACCATCGGCCAATCTGCTCGGTGCTGATGTGGATGTTTGTTTTACCCAAAAAGTACAATTGTCTGTTGCAGTGAGTGATGCCAGCTATTTGTGGAATACAGGCAGCACGGCAGCAACGATACCCGCCGACACCAGCGGGTTGTACTGGGTACGGGTAAAACAGTACGGTTGTACAGTATCCGATTCGGTGAACGTACTGCTGCGCCCGGCACCGGCAGTGGATATTGGTGCTGATACGGCCATCTGTCTGCAGCAGTCGGTGGTGTTTGATGCAGGATACCCGGGCAGCCTGTATGCCTGGAGTACAGGAGCAACAACCCGGCAACTGACCGTGACAAAACCCGGCACTTACCGTGTAGCCGTAACCCAGAATGGGTGTACCGGGCGGGATACTGTAGTGGTGGGCTGGGGAGATTGTGAATTGCTGATTCCGGGTGGTTTTACACCCAATGGCGACGGCCGGAATGACCTGTTCGGTTTGCTGAATCCGTTCAGTTATCAAAGTTTTTCTTTTGCGATATTTGACCGCTGGGGGCAGGTGGTGTTCAGCAGCAGGGATGCAGCGGATAAGTGGGATGGCCGGTACAAGGGACTTGACCTGCCCGGAGGTGCATACCCCTGGCTGATCCGTTATGTCAATAAAGACGGGTTAAGTAAAATGGCAAAGGGTATTGTGATATTGGTAAGGTAGTGCCGGGAAAGTTTCCGGCCCGGGTGCATAACATTGATTTCATACAAGAGCCTCCTGCGATCGCAGGAGGCTCTTGTATGAAATAGCGATGGTTATTGCAGTTTGGCCAACCACAAAGACGCATTCATAAAGAGGTTCCTGTGGCTGTACTTACTCCAGCCATTAAAAAGGTTATTACCGGGTGCGCCGGTTCCATCATCCATGGGCGAACTGTCGGCCACAACAAAAACACGGCCACTGCCATAATTTGAAGAGGCTGCCATGAGGTTTGTACTCCCCTGTGTGGCTGTACTTTTCCAAACCAATCCTTTTACATTGGGGTTGGCAGTAGTGCTGGTGGTAATGGATGCCCCGTTGTTAAATTCCAATTGTGTTACCGCACCCTGCGAACCATTGAGGATGGGGTTGGTACTGCTGCCTGTAAGTATATTGGAGGTGACCTGTGAAAAATTGGTCAGGTCAATACTGAATCCGAACGGGTTACTGATACTACCATTATTTGTCATCAGGTCGTTCCAGATGGCGGGTGAATCCCAGCCGTCATTATTGCGGTCGGATATGTTGTGGTCGGAAATCATAAACAGGCCCCCGCCATTACTGATGAAATTGAGGATGGCTGTTTTTTCTGCTGCTGTGAACCGGATATTGGGTTCATCAATCACGAATACCGCATAGTTGGAGAGGTCTTGCGGATTAGCAGTATTGCCATAGGTAATACTACCGGTGGCGGGCAATGTTTCTACGGTGTGTCCCTGTTTGGCCAGGGCAATGCCCCACGCAGAGATGGCTCCTGTCCAGTAGGTTTCGGCAGTAGCACCGGTGATGGTGTTCTGTAGTGGTGTGGGGATGCGCTGCGGGGTGCTGTTGTCCTGATCGGTTACCCAGTCGGCATTACCGGCGGTTTCGGCCTTGGTGGCATCGAACAGGAATTTTTTTGCACCGGTGACGGGCGGTGTTGTGCCTTCGTAGTCGCCGATATTGATATCATCAAAATTGATACGGTTGGTACCACCGTCTGTCTTGCGTATTTCGATGCGGATATTGCCGGTAACATTAATGGTAAAAGTAGTGGTGGTGAGTGTTGTTGTGCTGCTGGTTGTGCCTGTACCTGCCTGCGTATAGCTGCTGCCGCTGTTTGCACTGTACCAGAGTTCCCAGGTGCCGTTACCATCACTGCCATAACGTGCATGTGCAACAGTAACCGTGCCTGCTCCGCCTGTTTTGTCAAACAGCATGGTGAGTTTGCCGCTATTGCGTACACGAGCCGATTGTGTACCACTTTTCGGATCTGCGGCACTGTTGCCGATGAGGGCATCGCTGAGGCTCCAGACCCCTGTGCTGAGGGTTACGCTTGCCGTTGCATAACTTGTCTTGGTGCCGGATTCAAAGCCTTCTGCAAGTGTGGTCGCTGCTTTCAGGCTGGTGATGTCCTGCCCGGTGTTGAGGGCATTGGTTCCGGCAAGCGGGGCTGTTTTTTTACAGGAAAAGAGGACACAGCAAATGGCTGTGGTGAGGATCATTTTTGTTGTCGTCATATTCATGGTTGATTTAGTATCAAATGTACAGCGTTGTGGTTAAGTAAAAGTTATGCCATCGGCGGCAAGTGCAAACTGTGGATAAAATACGGCTGTTTCGGATTTTGCATTTTGGCAATGTGCAGCCTTGTTACAGATGGGGCAGGGTATTGCCGGCATGTTGGGATATATTGATTTATGGAAAACGGGGGGCGATATCATCTCATTGTCAAATACGGCGCCGGTTTTGAAACAATATTCCATCAATTCAAAACCTACAACAATGGAAGCGGAAAAAATATTAGGGGCAGATCTGCTCGACCTGGTGTTTGAGCACAAGAACAAGTCTTATGGCGCGTATTCGTTGCGTAAGTTTTACAGTAAAAGGTTGTACCTGTCGCTCGGGCTTATGCTGGCTGCCGTGATGGTGTTTTCAGCATTTACCCTGTTGCCCGGGAAGCAGGCTGTAGCCGAATTGCAGGTGAATGAGCATTATATGCAGACATTAGCCCCCGGGAAGCCAAAGGAACCCTTGCCCCAAAAACAGCCTGAAACAGCGACGCAGGTGGTTGCACAAAATAAATGGATCAGCAATATCCGGATAGAAAAAGAGAGACCCGTTGATAGCCTGAACACACTGGATTCTAATGCCCGGATCGGGAGTATAAGGATTGTGGCACCGGTTGGTGTACGGGTTGTAGCAGGTGTGCCACCCGGTCCCGGCGATCCGGGTGATCCCGGACCGGCAGAACCACCGCTTGTTCAGCCTGAACCAGCCGTTCCGGATCCGTCAGTACCCATGGAGCATCCGGATGTAGCGCCTGACTTTCCCGGTGGTACGAAGGCATTGGCGGAGTTTATGCGGCGGCACCTGCGTAACCCGCGTGAACTTGAGGAGGAGGAGACCGTGTTGGTCCGGGTAAAGTTTGTAGTGGGGTATGATGGGAAGTTAAAGTCTTTCGAAATTGTCAGGGATGGCGGAGCGGAGTTTAACCAGGAAGTGATACGGGTGCTTAAAAAGATGCCCGACTGGATTCCGGGCAAGAATAGTGGTAAGCAGGTATCTGCAATGCATACCATGCAGGTGCGGTTTGTGGTACAGGAATGAGGTATGGACAGGACGAGTTTTGTCTGGATCTGCGGTGCATAGGATACATACGCGAAGGCGGCCTTCTTATGAATAAATCATCCTGTGGCAGCGGGTTCAGACAATTTTTGTAATTTGCTTTTTAAATCAATCATTATGGCACTCGAAGAATTTGAAAGGGAAGATATGGGGCGGCGGGAAAAGGATTATGCCCGGATGCGCAGTGTGATGGATTATGGTATGGGTACCATCATTACGGGGATTGGTGCTTTTATACTCCTGTCTAAGCTGTTGGTACCTTCCATGCAGCAGTTTGATGATCCCTGGATCAGGGGTTTTGGTGTAATGGCCATTGTATATGGTCTGTTCAGGATATACCGGGGGTATAAAAAAAACTATTTTACAGAAAAATGATCTCCAGCAATATAAAGGGTCTGACCGCCCTGCTGCTTTGCGGGCTGTTACTGACCCGCTGTGGCGAAAAGGTTAAATCCAGTCCTTCGGATACTCCTGCAAAGGGTACGATTCACCTGAGTATTGATGAATCATTCAAGCCGGTGATGGACGAGCAGATCAAAATGTATGAAGCCGGACATCCTGAAGCGCATCTTGTGGCGCATTACAAACCAGAGGCGGAGTGTATCCGTGACCTCATAAAGGATACCGCCAACCGTATGGTGATTGTTACGCGCGGACTGACGGAAAAGGAGAAACGATTTTTTACAGACTCCCTGAGTTACAAACCCGATTGGGATGGGCTGGCCACAGATGCCATCGCAGTGGTGGTGCATAAGGATAATCCGGACACGCTGTTTACGATGGAGGAGTTGCGGAACCGGTTGACGGGTAAAGCGGCCCGGCGCTATCCGGTGGTATTCGACGGGTTGCGGGCAACGAGTGCGGTACGTTTCGCCACTGATACTATCCTGAAGGGTGGTTCTTTTGATACCAGCGTGGTAAAGGCGGTGGATGGCAGTGCAGCAGTACTTGATTATATTGCTTCTGATGTTCACGCCATCGGGCTGGTAGGCATCAGTTGGATTGGTAATCCTGAAGACAGCGGGCAGTTGAAAATGTTAAAGAAAATAAAAATTGCACGCGTACGCTGCGATGATTGTGCGGAGCAACCGTATATCTATCCTACACAGGAAAGCATCATGTCGCAACGGTACCCTTTGGTACGTGCTTTGTATTACATCCTTAAAGAAAATTTTACCGGATTGGGAACAGGGTTTGTTAATTTTCTGCGCTACGAAAAAGGACAATTGATTTTCAGGCGGGCCTATCTTGCGCCGGGCAAGATGAGTTTTAATGTACGCCGGGTTAAAATTAACGATCATTTAAGAAAAGATTAGTTCTGTATCTTAGCCGGGGAATCCGGAAACAGGTATTATTGCACAGTCATAAAAAGTAAAATAAAATGAGAAAGATCAAAACAGGTATCCTTGTGCTGGCAGCGATAATCGCTGTTAAGGGTACAATGGCGCAGAGTATTGAGGAGGGAAAGAAGTTCCTGTATTATGAGCGCTTTAAAAGCGCCAAAATGGTGTTTGACAAACTGGTGGCTGCCAATCCGGGTAATGCAGATGCGGCTTACTGGCTTGGGCAGGCTTACCTGGGTATGGAGAATGTGAATGCTGCCAGGGACTTATATCAAAAAACGCTTATGGCAAATCCCAATAGCCCTTTGCTGCTGGCGGGTATGGGGCATATTGAATTGCTGGAAGGGAAAACACAGGATGCGCGCAGCCGTTTTGAAACGGCCATCAGCCTGAGCCAGGCCAAAAATATTGGCGTACTCAATGCTGTAGGCCTGGCTAATATTGATGCAAAGGCGGGTGACGCGGTGTATGCCATTGACAAACTGAAGCTTGCAACATCGCTTAAGGGGTTTAAGGATGCTGATGTATACAGCAATCTCGGGGATGCCTATCGCAAGATTACGGACGGGGGTAGTGCGCTCAAAGCATACGAAAGCGCGCTTGGCCTGGTGCCCAATTATGCAAGGGCGTCTTACAAGATTGGTAAAATATACCAGACGCAGGGCAGGGCACAGGAGGAGTTGTACATGAATTACTACAACCAGGCCATTGCTAAAGACCAGGCTTATGCGCCTGTGTATTTCAACCTGTACACTTATTTTTATGAAACCAACGTAACAAAATCGGCCGAATACCTCGATAAGTACCTGAGCAACTCTGATGATGAGCCCAAGAATTGTTTTTACAGGGCATCGATGAAGTATGCGCAGGGGTTGTTTCAGGAAGCTGTAACCAAGGCAGACGAGTGTATTACTGCCGGTGGAAATGAACCTTACCCCAATCTGTATGGTCTTAAGGGATATGCTTACAATCGCCTGAATGATTCGGTGAATGCAAAAGCGGCCTTTGAAACCTATTTTCAGAAACAAAAGACAGATAAGCTCGGGCCGAATGACTATGCCAGTTATGCAAGGCTGCTGCTTAAGTTTCCCGGTAATGATGTGCTGGCGGGAACGAATATGGATCAGGCTGTAGCGCTGGACAGCATCGAATCTGCAAAAATTGAATACATCCGCACCATGGCGCTGTATTATGACGGCCAAAAGAATTTTAAAGGAGCGGCTGACTGGTACAAGAAATTGCTGTCTGTGAAGAAGAACTTTGGTAAAACGGATATTTTCAATGCAGGTAATAACTATACCAAGGCCGGGGAATATGCTTTGTCTACAGAGATGTTTGACAAATACATCCAGAAATTCCCTGATGAATCGCTGGGTTATTATATGAATGCCCGCAATTACCTGAAGATAGATTCTACGGATGCTTCGGGCAAGGCACTTGCAAACTATGTAAAAATAACTGATATGGCCGACCTGATTAAGGAAAAGACTGGTGAAAAAGACCGGATTAAGAACAGTTTGCGCTACCTGATTGAATTTTATGCCAATACCAGGCGGGATAAGACAAACGCGTTGTTGTATTGCGACAAGGGAATAGCCCTCGATCCGGCAGATACGGAGTTTGTAACGATCAAAGAGCAGATATCAAAAATGAGTTTTGCGGCTCCCAAGCCTGCTCCGCCCGTTAAACCTGCGGCTCCGGCTACCAAACCTGGTACCAAGCCCACGACAAAGCCTGCCGCGGGTGTAAAACCGGTCAAACCTGTTAAAAAAGGATAGAAACTGAACCTTAGTATACAATCCCTGTTATTTGACTAACAGGGATTTTTGTTTTATTCAGATTTGCAGTGGCTTTTGTTTGCTTATTGCCCCTGCTGCCTTATTTTTGCGGGGCAATCTCAACCAGTTGAATATGTCAGACTTTTTACTTTTACAGGCAGATGTTAACAATGCCGCAAATTACCTGCCCATAGGGATCCAACTGATTTTCGCGATTGGCTTTATTGCCACGATGATGGGGCTGACACATTATTTCGGCCCTAAACGTCAAACCAGTGATAAACTGGAGAATTTTGAAAGCGGGATTGCTGTTAAGGGGAATGCCCGTCAACCACTGGCTATCAAGTACTTTCTGGTAGCCATTCTTTTTGTGTTGTTTGATGTAGAGGTCATTTTCTTTTACCCTTATGCTGTTAATTTCCGGGAACTCAAATGGGAGGGTTTTATTGCGGTTGCCATGTTTGTCGGACTTTTTATATCAGGGTTTATTTATATCATTAAAAAAGGGGCGCTCAAGTGGGAAGAGTAAGGAGCGTTGTAAAGTTGCCGCTATTATAAGGCATTAAACCTGTAGCGGTACAAATACTATTCATTACATAAAAATTCAATATGCGTCCGGTACAATACAACAATAAGGTAAAGTTTGACGGGATACCCGAAGGGTACATGGGCGAAGGCTTTATGGCTACCTCATTTGACAAGGTGATTGGTTTGGCGCGTAAAAACTCCATCTGGCCCCTGCCGTTTGCAACCAGTTGCTGCGGGATTGAGTTTATGGCTACCATGGCCAGTCACTACGACCTTGCAAGATTTGGCAGTGAAAGGGTGGGTTTCAGTCCCCGCCAATGCGACCTGCTGATGGTGATGGGTACGATCGCCAAGAAGATGGGGCCGGTACTGCGCCAGGTTTACCTGCAGATGGCTGAGCCGCGTTGGGTACTGTCGGTTGGTGCCTGTGCAAGCAGTGGAGGTATTTTTGACACCTACTCTGTACTACAAGGTATTGACCAGGTGATACCGGTAGATGTATATGTACCCGGTTGCCCGCCAAGACCGGAAGCCATTCTGGACGGTTTTATGAAAATACAGGAACTGGTGCACCAGGAAGGATTGCGGAGAAGGCATAGCGAGCAGTACAAATCCCTGCTGGCGGGGTATGGCATACAGTAGATTACCTGGCTAAATGTTTATCGAGATCAAACAGTAATAATGGCTTTAACAAACGAAGTTGTACAACAAAAACTAACGGAGAAATTCGGGGACCAACTTACAGCGTGGGCGGAAACCTATGGTATGCTCAGTTTTGCCGCACCCAAAGATCTGAACCTGAAAATATTACAGTATCTTTTTGATGATGAGGTGCTGCAGTTCCGTTTCCTGACAGATATCTGCGGCGTACATTATCCGGATCGTAGCGGTGAAGAACTGGCGGTGGTGTATCACCTGCACAACCTGGCAGATAATGTGCGGTTACGCTTCAAGGTATTTACCGATATTACGAAACCGGATGTATATAGTGCAACTGCATTGTATGCAGGTGCCAACTGGATGGAGCGCGAAACCTATGATTTTTATGGGGTAAACTTTACGGGGCATCCCAACCTGAAGCGCGTATTGAATGTAGATGAGATGGATTATTTTCCCCTGCGCAAGGAGTACCCGCTGGAAGACCAGAGCAGGATTGATAAGGATGATGAAATGTTTGGCCGGTAAACCCGGGCTGTATTGCCGATAATGGGATACAGGCCGGGGGAATCAGCGCCGGGGACTGCGGGGCAGCCCGGACAACAAAAACCAACAGCAGATTATAAATGAACGTACAGATGTCATATACAGAAGACCATATTGTATTGCCGGAGGGAAGTATTGAAAAGCAAACCACCACACTGAACCTGGGGCCAACGCACCCGGCAACACATGGTGTGTTTCAGAATATCCTCGAGATGGATGGCGAGCGGATCATCAATGCCGAGAGTACGGTTGGGTATATTCACCGGGCATTTGAAAAGCTGGCCGAGCGGCGGCCACTGTACCAGATAACACCGATCACCGACCGGCTGAACTATTGTTCTTCGCCGATTAATAATATGGGCTGGCATGTTACCTGCGAGAAATTACTGGGGGTAACAACACCCAAGCGGGTGGATTACCTGCGTATCATCATTATGGAACTGGCCCGCATCAGCGATCACCTGATCTGCAACAGCATTGTTGGGGTGGATACCGGAGCTTACAGCGGCTTCCTGTACCTGATGCAATACCGCGAA
Organism: Chitinophagales bacterium; assembly: GCA_013298665.1. Taxonomy (GTDB): domain Bacteria; phylum Bacteroidota; class Bacteroidia; order Chitinophagales; family Chitinophagaceae; genus Ferruginibacter. The sequence continues at coordinate 55,329 of JAAFIK010000021.1, read as the reverse complement.
CTCATTTATGAAATATATGAAGAAGTATGTGGCTCCCGTCTTACTACTAATATTGGGCGTATTGGCGGTTTTGAAAGGAATTTCACAAATACGGCATTTGAGAAACTCGAAAAATTCCTGAAGGAATACCCCAGGGTACTGAAAGAGTTTGAAAACCTGTTTACCCGCAACCGCATCTTTATCGACCGAACGGTGGGTGTGGGTGCCATTACGGCAGAGCGGGCATTAAGCTATGGTTATACAGGGCCGAACCTGCGCAGCGCCGGTGTGGACTATGATGTACGTGTGCACAGCCCTTACTGTTCTTATGAGGACATCGACTTTACAATACCGGTGGGCAAAACGGGAGACTGCTATGACAAGTTCCTTGTGCGCAATGAGGAAATGTGGCAAAGCCTGCACATCATCCGCCAGGCTTATGCAAAAGTGCAGGCCTTTACCGGGGCAGCGTCGGAGGTCTATCATGCAGATGTTCCTGCCTACTATCTCCCGGAGAAGAAAGATGTTTATACCAAGATGGAGGCGCTGATTTACCATTTCAAGATCATTATGGGCGAAACGGAGATCCCCGTGGGTGAAGTGTATTGCAGTGTGGAAGGTGCCAACGGAGAGCTGGGTTATTATTTGGTAAGCGATGGTGGTCGTACGCCTTTCCGGCTGCATTTCCGGAGGCCATGCTTTATTTATTATCAAAGCTATCCGGAACTGATCAAAGACAGTATGCTGAGTGATGCGGTGGTATGTATGAGCAGCCTGAACCTGATTGCAGGCGAGCTGGATGCGTGATGGTGTGTAGCTGGGGTATGGGAGGTGTGAAAGGTTGGGTTGGAGGTTGATGAATGGTGTACCTGTTATCTGCTGCTCACTTAAGTACCAAAATATTGATAACATTTGAAACAAAAGAGATGAATATACAGTTTTCGGCAGAAGAGCTGAACAAGGTAAATGAAATCATTGCACGCTACCCGGAAGGGAAGCAGCGGAGTGCTGTGATACCTGTGCTGCATATGGCACAGGATGCTTTTGGTGGCTGGCTGAGTGCAGCGTCGATGGACTATGTGGCATCGCTGTTGCAAATGGAGCCGATAGAAGTATATGAAGTGGCAACTTTTTACAGCATGTACAACCTGCAGCCGGTGGGTAAGTATATGTTTGAGGTATGCCAGACGGGCCCCTGTATGGTGAAAGGGAGTGATGGCATTATTGACTATATCAGGGAGAAGCTGGGGATTGGTGTGGGAGAAACAACAGCCGACGGATTGTTTACCCTTAAAACGGTAGAATGTCTTGGCGCTTGTGGGTATGCTCCGATGATGCAGTTGGGTAAAACCTACCGTGAGCACCTGACAAAGGAAAGGGTGGATGAGATTATTGCAGCGTGCAGGGCAAAGGCCAATTAACGGGTTTGATGCCGGATCCCGGCGTCTGTATCAAAACAGTGACTGGCAGATCAATTTGATCGTGAAGAAAGCCGGATGTTATTGCCTCGGTAATAGCATATCCGGCACACAGCATAAAAATTATGGCGAAAAAATTATTATTAGCAAATGCACACGTACCGGGTATCCGGGGGTACGAAGTATATCGCCGTGAGGGTGGGTACCGCAGCGTGGAGAAAGCGTTGAAAACAATGACGCCTGAGGCGATTGTGGAAGAGGTGAAGAAGAGCGGATTGCGTGGACGTGGCGGCGCGGGTTTTCCTGCAGGGTTGAAGTGGAGTTTTATTGCCAAGCCTGAAGGGGTACCCCGCCACCTGGTTTGTAATGCAGATGAGAGCGAACCGGGTACATTTAAAGATCGTTACCTGATGGAGTTTCTGCCGCACCTGCTGGTAGAGGGGTTGATCGTATCGTCGTTTGCCCTCGGGAGCAATACAACCTATATTTATATCCGTGGAGAATATGCGTGGATTGTGGATATTCTCGAAACGGCTATCACAGAGGCCAAAGCCAATGGCTGGCTGGGTAAGAATATCCTGGGAAGCGGCTTTGATTGTGAAATATATGTACAGCGTGGTGCCGGCGCTTATATCTGCGGAGAAGAGACAGCCCTGATCGAAAGCCTTGAAGGCAAACGGGGTAACCCGCGCATCAAACCGCCATTTCCGGCGGTGAAAGGATTGTGGGGCAGGCCAACGGTGGTGAATAATGTAGAAACACTTGCTGCGGTGGTTCCGATCATCAACGACGGCGGTGAGTCTTATGCACAGATCGGTATTGGTAAATCAACCGGCACAAAACTGCTTTCGGCTTGTGGTAACATCAACAAGCCGGGTGTGTATGAAATCGACATGACGATTTCGGTAGAAGAATTTATTTACAGTGATGAATATTGCGGTGGCATCGCCAATGGTAAACGACTCAAGGCCTGTATTCCCGGCGGATCTTCTGTACCCATATTGCCGGCGAATCTCCTGCTGAAGACCGCCAAGGGTGAACCCCGCCTGATGAATTACGAGAGCCTGGCTGATGGTGGTTTTGCAACAGGAAGTATGATGGGTAGCGGGGGCTTTGAAGTGCTGGATGAAGACCAGTGTATTGTGCGGCATACGCTTTCGCTTGCGCGTTTTTACCATCATGAGAGTTGCGGACAATGCAGTCCCTGCCGTGAGGGTACGGGCTGGATGAAAAAAATCCTGCACAACATCGAGTACGGAAAAGGTAAAATGAGTGATATTGATCTCTTGTGGGATATACAGCGTAAGATTGAAGGCAATACCATTTGTCCGCTTGGTGATGCTGCAGCATGGCCGGTTGCAGCGGCGATCCGGCATTTCAGGGATGAATTTGAATGGCATGTGCTGAACCCGGAAGAGAGCCAGCAAAGGAATTTTGGATTGGCGCATTATGCAGATCCATCAGCGATGCATGTGCCGGTAAGTTAGCAGACAGGCAGGAACGTACCCTTTTAAAACAAATAGTTTGAGCAAGAGCATTTTAGGATTGGCGATAGGTTTATTTTGTGTGACAAATTACGTAACCGGCCAATCCGCCATACCATACAACCCTCTGAAAAAGGGGCAGTTCTTTTTTTACTGGGGCTGGAACCGGGAGTTTTATTCCAGGAGTACCCTTTCCATTAAAGGTGCGGATTACGACCTGGTATTGCATAGGGTAAGGGCAAAAGATAAGCCGACAAGATTGTCTTACCACAATTACCTGCAGCCTGACCGGGTGACCATTCCGCAGACAAATTTCAGGGTTGGTTATTTTATCAGACCGGGTCTTGCGCTGAGCCTGGGTGTGGACCACATGAAATATGTAATGGTGCAGGATCAGGTGGTTGAGGTGAACGGTATTGTTTCGAGACCCGGGGTATACCAGAAAACCTATAACGGACCGGTGCAGATGACTTCGGACTTCCTGACTTTTGAGCACACGGACGGGTTGAACTACATCCATGTAGCCCTGGAAAAATATAAGGAACTGTATCACTCCAAAACGGAGAAATGTATTGTGAACTGGTATTACGGTGGTGGTGCAGGTGTATTGGTACCGAAGACAAATGTAAAGTTTCTGGACTATGAAAGAAATGACCGGTTTCATGTGTCGGGGTTTGGGTTGAATGCTCAGGCGGGTATGCAGGGTGTTTTTTTCAAACACTTTGTCATGCGGCTGGAAGCAAAAGGCGGGTACATCAATATGCCGGATATTATCCTGCATAAGAAAGGAATAGAAGGACGGGGTAAGCAGCGATTCTTTTTTGGAGAAGCTTTCTGGTCGCTCGGGGCTACATATTCGCTGAACAGAAAAAAGAAATAAGTTATCAGGGAGCTATAAACGTATTATAAAATGTCTGAACAAAAGCCTTTGGTTAAAGTTACCATCGACAACATCACGATTGATGTAGCGCCGGGTACAACGATATTGAATGCTGCCCGTACCATCGGGGGGGATGTAACACCACCGGCCATGTGCTACTACAGCAAACTGGAAGGTAGTGGGGGCAAATGCCGGACCTGCCTGGTGGAAGTTGCAGCGGGCTCAACGGCCGACCCGCGTCCCATGCCCAAGCTGGTAGCGAGTTGCCGTACAACGGTGATGGATGGTATGGTGGTAAAGAACTGTACCAGTGAAAGGGTAAAGGATGCGCGTAACGGGGTGGTGGAATTCCTGCTGATGAATCATCCATTGGATTGTCCGATATGCGACCAGGCGGGAGAATGTCACCTGCAGGATCTGGGTTACCAGCATGGCAAGGAAGGCACGCGTTTCGAATTTGCACGCCGCACTTTTGAAAAGATAGATATAGGCCCGTATATACAACTGCACATGACACGTTGTATCCTCTGTTACCGCTGTACTTATGTGGCAGACCAGTTGACGCCTAAACGGGTACACGGCATACTGCAACGTGGGGATCATGCAGAAATCAGTACCTATATTGCCAGGGCGATTGATAACGATTTCAGCGGAAACATGATTGATGTTTGCCCGGTGGGCGCGCTTACCGATAAGACCTTCCGGTTTAAGAACAGGGTATGGTTTACCAAGCCTGTTGATGCACACCGTGATTGTACTACCCCGGGTTGCTGCGGTAAAACAACCTTGTGGTTGAGGGGCGAAGAAGTGTACCGGGTTACTTCACGGAAGGATGAATGGGGCGAGGTGCAGAGCTTTGATGGGAAACCCGGCTGGATCTGCAACAGTTGCCGCTTTGATCACAAAAAGGCAACGGACTGGGTGATTGAGGGCCCAACGGTCATCAGCCGGCATTCAGTGATCTCACAGGGACATTATGTGGGTATGGTAAAACCGGCGGAGACCATTGAAAAGGTAATGGATGGCCGTACACCCAAATTGCTGATGGATATTCATAGTGTGAGTGAAGTAAATACAAAGCAGGAGGTGAAATAATGCTTTGCCATTGGTGAAAAATTAGAGCGTACAACACATAAAAGATTGTAAATAATGTTATTAACTATTGAATGGCCGGTTGTATTGGAGAAACTGATTCTGATCATCATTGTGGTGTCGGGATCTCTGGTGATTGCCATGTACACTACGTTTGCAGAGCGTAAGGTAGCTGCTGTGATACAGGACCGCCGGGGGCCGAACCGTGCAGGGCCATTCGGGCTTTTACAGCCGCTGGCCGATGGGCTTAAACTTTTTTTCAAGGAAGAGATTATTCCCAGTTTTTCCAATAAAGCTCTTTTCATTCTTGGTCCCTGCTTAGCGATGCTCACTGCCATGATGACGGGAGCGGTTATTCCGTGGGGCAGCAGTGTTCACCTTTTCGACCGTACCATATCACTGCAGATAGCCGATATCAATATCGGTGTATTGTTTGTATTCGGTGTGGTGAGTATGGGTGTTTATGGTATTATGATCGGGGGCTGGGCAAGTAACAATAAGTATTCGTTGCTGGGAGGACTCCGTGCCGCATCACAGATCATCAGCTATGAATTGCCCATGGGTATAACGATGATTGCCCTGCTGATGGTTACGGGTACGCTGAGTCTGAATGAGATGGTGGTACAGCAGCAGCAAACGATGTGGAATTTTTGTTACCAGCCATTGGGTTTTCTGATCTTCCTGATCTGTGCGTTTGCTGAGTGTAACCGTACTCCTTTCGACCTGCCGGAAGCAGAAAATGAGCTTATCGGGGGGTACCATACTGAGTATTCAAGTATGAAGCTGGGTTTCTTTCTTTTTGCTGAGTACATCAACATGTTCATCAGCAGTGCAGTTATGGCAACCCTTTTCTTTGGTGGTTATGACATCATTCCGTTTTATGACGAATCGGCCTGGGGTCTTTCGCAGAATACCATGGCCATTCTGGGTACATTGGCCCTGCTGGTAAAGATCGGTTTCTTCTTATTCCTGTTTATGTGGGTACGCTGGACCATTCCGCGTTTCCGGTACGACCAGTTGATGAACCTCGGCTGGAAGATATTGCTCCCCCTGTCGCTCGTAAATATGCTGGGTACAGGTGCTGTTATACTGCTGAAACAAAATGGCTGGCATTTCTAAACATTAAAAAATATATTTGCGCAGTTGTAGCGCAGCGTAACATCATATGCAAACATTAACCAACAGGGCAAAAATTGTAGAGCGGAAACCCATGAGTATGGGAGAGCGGATGTACCTGCCGGCTATCTTCAAAGGCATGTGGATCACTTTTAAGCACATTTTCCGCAAGAAGGCCACGATCAACTATCCGGAGCAAAAACGGCCTTTCAGTCCGGTATTCCGTGGTTTGCACGTGCTGAACAGGGATGCTGAAGGGCGGGAAAATTGTACAGCCTGCGGGTTGTGTGCAGTGGCCTGTCCTGCAGAAGCCATAACAATGGAAGCGGCTGAGCGTAAGCCGGGCGAGGAGCACTTATACCGCGAAGAAAAGTATGCAGCAAAATACGAGATCAATATGCTGCGTTGTATTTTCTGCGGTTTGTGCGAGGAGGCCTGTCCCAAAGATGCCATTTACCTCAGTGAAACCTTTGCGCCGGCCAATTACCAGCGGCAGGGTTTTATCTATGGTAAGGATGACCTGTTGATCCCCAACCCTGTGACGGAACCTGAAGCATATCAGAAGGCATTGGGTGGCAGGGTGGTAAAAGAAATGACCCATTGATATAAAACAGACAAAACAGCATGAGCATTACAGAAATACTCTTTTGGTTTTTAACGGTACTGGCGCTTGGTGGCGCTGTGCTGGTGGTGGCAAGCAGGAATCCTGTCTATAGCATCCTCTGGCTTATTGTGGTATTCTTCGCCATTTCCGGTCACTATATTTTACTCAACGCGCAGTTTCTTTCCATTGTCAATATCATTGTATATGCGGGTGCCATTATGGTACTCTTCCTTTTTGTGGTGATGCTGATGAACCTGAATGCAGAAAGTGAACCACCCCGGAGAAATAATCTCATTTTTGCATCGCTGGTGTCGGGCTGTTCACTGATGCTGGTGATCATCGGAGCCCTGCGCAGTTCAGAAGAATTTATCAAAAGCAATAAGGTATTGGCTGGTGGTGAGGCCGGGCTGATCAAGGTATTGGGCAAAACCTTGTTCAACGAATATGTCATTCCCTTTGAAATCAGCAGCGTGCTGTTCCTGAGTGCAATGATCGGCGCCGTTGTAATCGCAAGAAAAGAACAATAACGATAAAATAAAAACATGAAGAAATCAATCGTCGTACTGTTAGCAGGAATACTTTTATCAACAACGGTTTCAGCACAGATCGACCTGAAAAAAATATTTAACCTGGATGATCTTTTGGGTAAAGTGCTGACGGTGAAAAAAGGCTATGCACCCAAATTCTCACTGGGCAACCAACCCCTTGCCCGTATCGCGAAAGTGGGTGAGATACTGGGTTTGAAAAAGAATGACCAGATTGACAGGTACTTCCGCATATTCAAAACGGGACGTACCATTTACCGGGTAGCCGGGTATGTGGGCAGTGCCATAGCATTGTACGGTACCATCAAGGCCGTTGACAAAGCAGCCGCCAAGAAGGATTATCAGGGCGCATTGCTGGGTGGCCTCAGTACAGTGGCTTCGGGATTGATTTCCAAGTTCCTGACCAAGGCAGCTTCTTACAAAGCTGTTGATATGTTTAATGGGGTGGTGCGTAAAAAAATCGGGGATATATTATCTGTACAACCTGCCTCTTCTACGATGGGGATGGGGCTGTATGTAAAATTATAGGATATGGAAATTAAATGGTATATCGGGCTGGCGGTTGCATTGTTCTGTATTGGGGTTACGGGTGTGCTTACCCGCAGAAACGCCATTATAGTGTTTATGTGTATTGAGCTCATGCTGAATGCAGTAAACCTGCTGCTGGTGGCCTTTAGTAAAATGCATGCACTGGCGGCACCGGCAACTGCGGATTTTGTGACAAGGGCCAGTGAAGCGCAGGTGTTTGTCTTTTTTATTATGGTGGTGGCTGCGGCAGAAGTGAGTGTGGGGCTGGCCATTATTGTAATGCTCTACCGCAATACCCATTCGGTGGATGTGAATTTTCTGAACCGGTTAAAAAATTGACCTTTCGCAAAAGCGGAAGACAACATAGCGGCTTTATCACCAGGCCGGTGGTAAAGCCGATAAAATAAACTCAGGCAACTAACGGACTTATGCGTACAATTTTTGAATGGATATGGTTGGTACCGGTGTTACCGCTGGTGGGCTTCCTGATCAACGGGCTGGGCAGGAAACACCTGTCTAAAACCATGGCCGGTATCATCGGCAGCGGTACGGTGCTGGGCGCCTTTATCATCAGCCTGCTGGTGTTTATGGCCGTAAAAGATGGTTCGGGAGCAGTAACCGTTCCCCTGTTTACTTTTATTGATACCACCAGTCTTCACATTGGCTTTTCCTTTGGGGCAGATGCCCTGTCGTCTTTATTCCTGCTCATCATTACCGGTGTGGGGTTCCTGATCCACGTCTATTCAACTGCGTATATGCACGAAGAACCGGGCAAGGATTTTGCAAAATATTTTGCTTACCTCAACCTGTTTGTTTTTTCGATGCTGTTGCTGGTGATGGGTAGCAATTTTGTAATCATGTTCATCGGCTGGGAAGGTGTGGGGCTCTGCTCTTACCTGCTCATCGGGTTCTGGTTTACGAACAACAATTATAATGCTGCTGCGCGCAAGGCTTTTGTGATGAACCGCATCGGTGACCTGGGCTTTCTGCTGGCTATTTTCTGGCTGCTGTCGAAAACGGGCAGCGTTGAATATTCAGAAGTGTTCAGTTCGGCAACGCTGCAAAAGCTGAGTAGTGCTGATAAAACCGGTATTACGCTGCTGCTGTTTGTTGGGGCTACGGGTAAAAGTGCACAGATACCCCTGTTTACCTGGTTGCCGGATGCGATGGCGGGGCCGACACCCGTATCTGCCCTTATTCATGCTGCCACGATGGTAACCGCCGGTATCTATATGATTGCCAGGAGCAATGCCTTGTTTTCCATGGCCGAAACCACACAGCATATCATTGCCATTACGGGTCTGGCTACCGCATTACTTGCCGCCACCATTGCGGTAAAGCAGAACGATATTAAAAAAGTACTCGCTTACAGTACCGTCAGCCAGTTGGGCTTTATGTTTCTGGCACTGGGTGCAGGTGCTTATACGGCAGCCGTTTTTCATGTGATGACACATGCTTTCTTTAAGGCACTCCTGTTCCTCGGTTCGGGTAGTGTGATACATGCCATGGGTGGAGAGCAGGATATTATGCAGATGGGCGGCCTGAAAAAGAAGATGCGCATCACGCACCTCACTTTTCTGGTGGGCTGCCTCGCGATTGCCGGTTTCCCACCCCTGTCGGGTTTTTTCAGTAAGGATGCCATCCTGCTTCAGGTATTTGAACACAATAAGCTGTTATATGCACTGGGATTGCTGGGTGCCATGCTCACGGCCTACTATATGTTCCGTCTTTATTTCCTCACTTTCAACGGGAGTTTCCGGGGAACTGATGAACAGGCACACCATGTGCACGAGAGCCCGGCTGCCATGACCCTGCCACTCATTGTACTGGCGGTGCTGGCGGTCATTGGTGGTTTTGTGGGTATCCCCGAAGTATTTATGGCCAATGGGGACCGGCTTCACCATTTTCTCGCACCCGTTCTGAGCAGTGAAAAGGCTGTACACGGTGTTTCACACAGCGAAGAAATGTTGCTGATGGGATTGGCAACCGGTCTTGTACTGGTGGCCGTGATCCTTGCGTATGTGCAGACAAGAAAAGTGGTACAAAAGGAAAATACAGGGTTTGGTAAAGTACTCGCCCGCAAATGGTATGTGGATGAATTGTACCAGGCCATTGTTGTGCAACCCCTCCGGCAGTTGTCTGCGTTTTTCAACAGCATTGTTGAGAAAAAGGGCATTGATGGATTTGTTAACGGTGTGGGTAAGGCCGTGCAGTACAGCAGCCGGCAGATTCGTTTGTTGCAGGGTGGCCAGGTGGGTGTTTATGTACTGTTGATGGTGCTGGGTATCCTTGCGTTATTTATTATCCAAATGTTTTTGTAATCGATTATATGAATTGTAATACTGTATATATCACCTTTCCTGAACTACTGATCTGGTTTCCGCTGATCGCGGGTCTGGCCAGTTTTTTTATCAGGAACCAGGGTGTGGCCAAGGCCTGGGCAATACTGGCGTCTATCATTACGCTGTGCATTTCGCTTACCGGCTTTCTTTACACCGACATGAGCGCTGAGCGCGATTTCTGTTTGAATAATGTCAGCTATGAATGGCTGAAGTATATCGGCAGCAGTTTTGCCCTTGGCATGGATGGTATGGGTCGTATGCTTACACTGCTGACGGCGATCAGTTTCCCGGTTATTTTTGTGGCCACTTACCGTAAGTCGTACGCGGGCAGTGGTTCTTTTTATGGATTGATGCTGCTGGCACAGGCAGGCCTGATGGGTGTGTTCACCGCCATGGATGCGCTGGTGTTTTATATTTTCTGGGAGCTGGCGCTGATACCGGTATATTTTCTGTGCAGCCGCTGGGGCGGAGAAAGAAGGATACCCGCTACTTTTAAATTCTTTGTTTATACGTTTGCCGGCTCTTTGCTGATGCTGGTGGGTATCCTGTATGTTTACCAGCACACACTGCCCATACAGGGTTTTGCAGAGCACTCTTTTGCCTGGAAAGCTTTTCAGAATGTACAGCTTACCGCGGGACAGCAAAACCTTGTTTTCTGGCTTTTCTTCATTGCCTTTGCGATCAAGATGCCGGTCTTCCCTTTTCATACCTGGCAGCCCGATGCTTACGAACAATCGCCCGCACCCGCTACGATGGTGATGAGTGGTATCATGGTCAAGATGGGGATTTTTGCGGTGATCCGCTGGTTGCTGCCGGTACTGCCCGCAGCTTCATTAAAGTACAGCAGTATTGTAATCGGCATCTCTGTTGCGGGGATGATCTATGCGAGTTGTATTGCTATGATGCAGGATGACCTCAAACGTCTCGCCGCCTATTCTTCCATTGCCCATATCGGGTTGATGTGTGCGGCAGTATTTACTGCCAATACTACTGCTATGCAGGGTGTGATGGTACAGATGTTCAGCCATGGGATCAATATTATTGGTTTGTGGATTGTGATCGAACTGATCGAGCAGCAACTGGGGGTGCGTAAACTCTCGCAATTGGGCGGGGTGGCGCACAAAGCCCCGGTACTCACCATTATGCTGGTGGTAATGGCGCTGGCCAATATTGCGCTGCCACTCACCAATGCTTTTGTGGGAGAGTTCATGATGTTCAGCGGTCTGTTTCAGTACAGTATCTGGTACGCGGCTATTGCGGGAACCAGTATTATTCTCGCTGCTGTGTACACCCTTACGATGATACAGAAAGTATTCCTGGGTGAATCCAATGCACTTACCGGGAAGATCAGGGATATTTCGTGGAATGAAAAGGTGATCCTGGCAGTGCTGGTGATTGCGGTATTTATGGTGGGGGTTTTCCCACAGCCCATGCTTGATATGGTTAAGGACAGTGTAACGGCCGTACTGACAAAATTCAGGAACGGCTGATCACGCCAATCGTAAATTTAAAATTGATAAAATCCGGATAACGGATACCTGTTTATGAATGCAATAATTACAACAGCGGTTTGGGGAGTGGTCATGATGTTTGGCGGGGTATTTTTTAAAGGAAAGGACACCCCCCGTTATGCTGCCATCGCGGGCATCATACTCGTACTGATTGCCAACTGCCTTGAGATGAATGACCAGGTCTTTTTCTCGCCTGACCTGCACCGTATGTTTGAGTTCAAGCCATTTGGGTTGCTGTTCAACGCCGTTGCCTTTGCGTGTACCCTGTTGTATTTCCTGCTCAATGGCCGGGATGTTGCCCGGGTTGGGTCCAATGTATCCGAATATTTCGCCCTGATCTTTTTTGTGCTTTGCGGAGTTTCCATTGCATCTTCTTTCAATACCCTGCTGACGCTTTTCCTGGGTATCGAAATTATGTCCATACCCCTGTATATCCTTACGGGTAGTGATAAGCGTAACCTGAAAAGTAACGAAGCGGCACTCAAGTATTTTCTGATGGGGTCTTTTTCAACCGGTATATTGCTGCTTGGTATCGCCTTTATATACGGGGGTAATGAACTTGCGTCTTTTAACATCAACGACCTCAATCTTGCGGGGAGGATGCCGGCAATGATCGGGGTGGGTATGTTACTTGTGCTCATCGCGCTTGCCTTTAAGGTATCGGCTGCACCATTTCATTTCTGGACGCCCGATGTCTATGACGGAGCCCCTACTGTGTTCACCTCATTTATGGCCACTATTGTAAAGGCTGCCGGTTTTATTGCTTTTCTGCGCCTGTTCAGTAAGTCGTTCGGCGTACTGCACGAGCAGTGGCAGATATTCATCGCCATTATTACTGCAGCGACCCTGGTCATCGGTAACCTGACGGCAGTATTCCAGCAGAGTGTCAAAAGAATGCTGGCCTATTCCAGTATTGCACAGGCGGGCTTTATGCTCTTTGCCATATTTGCCCTCAACGATGATGCCAGGGAAGGGTTGATCCTGTACAGCGCTGCTTACAGCCTGGCGACCATCGGCCTTTTTGCCATATTGATCCGGCTGGAAGATTATACAATCGAGGGCTTTAACGGGCTTGGTAAGCGAAGCCCGGTACTTGGGGTAACTGCGGTGATCTTCCTGCTCTCACTGACCGGTGTACCCGGAACGGCCGGTTTTATGGGTAAGTTTTATATGCTCATGGCTGCATTGAAAAACGGGCACCATACCTGGTTGGTGATTACCGCTGTACTGATGGCTGCTGTAAGTGCCTATTACTATTTTCGCGTCATCCAGGCCATGTTTTTCCGGGAGGCAGGCACCCTCTCTGCCGAACCCAGAGATATTACGCCCGGGTTTAAGCTTCTGCTCATTGTGGCGGCCGCATTGGTGATCATGATCGGGCTTTACCCCGAAATGCTCCTTTACTGGCTCCACAGTTGACGCCTTCCGAGCCACTCATAAAAGATTTTACCACCTGCGTATAAACGAGGTGTATCTTTAGTATTCCGCATGAAATTTAAAGACATACTCGCATTGGCCTACCGTACCATACGGAGCAACAAGTTGCGTACGGGCATTACTGTGGCCATTATTGCTATGGGTATCGGCGCCCTGATCATGATCATCACCGGTATTGAAGCCGCAACAGACAGCCTGACGAACAGTTTTTCCACCATGGGTGCCAATGCCTTCAGTATCCGTTTCCGGGAACGTAATGTGCGTTTTGGCGGCAACAGGCAGACGGAGGTCAAAAAGATGACGCGCTCAGCACTAAAAGAACGAAAGTCCAATACCGGACGGCTCATCACTTATGAAGAAGCCAAAGCGTTTAAAGACCGCTATGCCTTTCCGGCTACGGTGAGCATTGCCGTTGGCGGCCCCAATGGCATCATCGTCAATACCGATAGCCGTAAAACCAATCCTGATGTGCGTATGCTGGGATCGGATGAAGACTACCTCAAGCTCAGCGGTTATGAGATCGGCTATGGCCGTAATTTCTCGCCACTGGAAGTAGCCAATGGCCGCAGCATCTGTATGCTGGGAAGTGCGGTAGCCACCAAGCTTTTTCCTGATGCACCTGAAAAAGCGGTAGACCGGGTGGTGAAAGTAGATCACGTTCCTTACCGTGTAATTGCCGTACTGAAAGACAAAGGTTCCAGTGCTTTCTTTAATGCCGACCGTGTGGTGTTTACGCCTTACAATAATATCCGCAGGCTCTACGCCACCAATAATTCCTCTTTTAATATTGCCATCATGGTAAACGATCTGAAGCTGATGGATGCAGCCGTGGGGGAGGCCAAAGGTACATTCCGGCCCATCCGGAAATTAGATGTAAAAGAAGACGACAATTTTTATATTGACAAGAGTGACAGTATTGCGTCAAAACTGTTGAAGAACCTGGGGTTTCTAAAATATGCCACCTTAGCCATAGCTTTTATTACACTTATTGGTGCGGCGATAGGCCTGATGAATATTATGCTGGTTGCCGTGAATGAACGTACCCGGGAGATCGGGTTGGTAAAGGCACTGGGTGGCCGGAAAAACGCCATCCGCTCCCAGTTTCTCTGGGAGTCGGTACTGATCAGTCTTTTTGGGGCTATTGCCGGCATTACTGCCGGGTTGATTTTTGGCAACGTTGTGGCCATCATCCTGAAATCTGGTTTTGTGTTTCCGCTTGCCTGGGTGATCATCGCTGTGTTTATGTGTACAGGGGTGGGTATTCTGGCGGGATTATATCCTGCACAGAAGGCGGCAAGACTGAACCCGATTGAGGCGCTGCGGCATGAGTAAGCAGGGAGGCGAGACAGGCGCGAGATAAGATGCAGGAGATGGGAAGCTGGATTTGAGAGGCAGGAGGCGGCGTTTGACAGCAATAAAGCACCACGAAGAGCCCCTTTCCGGCGTATCTCCGAAGATTCACAAAGCTTTATCAGCCGTAAGAACAATATCGAAACATAAGGCTGTCCTTACCACCATAAAAAAACCTCCTGCACATTGCAGGAGGTTTTTTAGTTATGTCAATACCGCAGGATTTATCCTTTGGGATTCAGCGCTTTGTTGATCCTGTCGCTGATGTCCTGGAGGTGGTACCTGGTCATTTTATCAACGGTGACGGCAGCAGCAGCATCGGCCAGAGCCTTCAGCTCGCGGGCATGGCCTTTGAGGGCAGACATGGCATCTGACTTTTTACTATCCACTACAGCAGGAGAAGGGGGTGCACCAAAGATGATAAAACCACCCAATCCCTGTGGAGGCGGGGGGGGATTCAGCAGGTTTGCCAGTCTTTCGATATATGCCTTCTGCAGGTTGCGGCGGTAAATATCGACAGGTTTTTTTGCAGCCAGTTCGGTAAACACATTCTGCTTCAGGTCGTTGAGCATATCAATTGCCGTGTAAGCGTCTTTACCGTTCACGGCTTCAGCGCTCAGCAGTTTGCCGATGGTATAAGTACTCAGCAGACGGCTCAGTGCTGCTTCCTGCAGGGTAAGAATGGTAACCGTAGGCATTACACCTGCTTTTTCACTGATGTCTTTATTGATCAGCCATTTGGGCGTGGTAAACACCTGGGCTTGTATAAAGTCCATCGCTTCTTTTTGTGTGGCTTTGCTTACAAACTCATATACCGGACCGCTTTGTTCAACGGTTTTGGGTGTTTCGTAAATGCCACCAAAATTGTAGCATACATGGCCGATATAGCGCCTGAACTGACCCGTAACCTCGCCATAAATATCGCGGAGGTCATCATAATTCTCATTAGCGGTTTTTGTCCATGCCGCCAGGTTGGGTACAATACGCTGGAGGTTTTTAATGCCATAGGCGGAAGCCTTCATGGCATTGTCGCCAATGTCTTCACTCTGGCAACGCGGGTCATCAGGCTGTCCCTGTGCGCCATAGAAATATTTTTTCTCTTTTAATTTTTCGGATACCATATTGCTGAGTATGGCTACTTCATCTTCGGGCGTTTTGGCATCGGGCATATAACGATAGCCCCATTCGATGGACCATTTGTCGTAATCGCCAATGCGGGGATAGAGACCAGCGGGTGAGATATTATCTTCGGGCTGAGCTACATAGTTAAAACGGGCGTAGTCCATGATGCTGGGTGTATGGCCATTGGCCTCTACCCAGGCTTTATTGCGCAGGTTCTCTACCGGTACCGTACTGCTGCTGCCAAAGTTGTGCGGCAGACCGAGGGTATGACCCACTTCATGCGAGGATACAAAACGGATCAACTGACCCATCAACTCATCATCGAATACCATTTTGCGTGCGCGGGGGTCAACAGCTCCTGTCTGGATCATGTACCAGTTGCGGAGCAGCCGCATTACGTTGTGGAACCAACCGATATGGCTTTCAATGATTTCGCCACTGCGGGGATCGTGTACATTGGGGCCATAAGCATTCTCAATTTCAGAAGGTTTGTACACAATAGCTGAGTTGCGGGCATCTTCAAGACTCCAGGTACTGTCTTCTGCCTTTGTAGGCGCTACCTTGGCCATGATGGCATTTTTAAAACCGGCTTTCTCAAAGGCGGCTGTCCAATCATTTACCCCTGCAATCAGGTAAGGTATCCATTTTTTTGGGGTAGTGGGGTCAATATAATAAACGATGGGTTTGGCAGGTTCCACCAGTTCGCCACGTTTGTAACGCTCCATATCTTCCGGCTTGGGTTCGAGGCGCCAGCGAACGGCGATACGGATGTTTTTTACCCCTTGCGGGTTGGCATCAAAATCAGTGTAGCCGCGTGAAAAGAAACCGACACGCTCATCGGCAAACCTTTGTTTCATTGGTTTTTCAGGGAGGAGGAACAGCGAACTGTTCAGTTCCAGCGTGACATTACCCTGTGGAGCCGCGCCGGGCAGACCGGGGAAGCCGAGACCACCGCCAGCACTTTTAGAGAAAGTTTTAACCGTTTTGATTTCGATATTCGTTGCGAAAGGCTGGATGCCTACGATATATGATTTATCTGATTGCACACTACCCACCTGAAACTGACCTTTGGAACCTGCGCTGAAACCAAACACATCATTATCGGTACTGATATTGTCTGTAATGTCGATAACTGTACCGCCACCAAGACTGTCTGATGCGACTGCTTTGATATCATATGCGTAAGTAATTGCCTGCATATTGGAGTTGGACACCGATTTGTACATGGGTTGTGTACTGTCGCTGCTGCGTACCTCGTATGAGATGGTTTTGAGATAGACCTTATTATTAGGACCTTTTTCAAAACGGACAACGCTTTGTCCCACCTGGTCGCCGGCATAACCGCCAAACCCTTTGGGAACCTGTATGGAAGATTTCGCTACGCGGTTAACAATCAGGATGTCGCGGCCAAAGAGGCCTTTACCAATTTCAAAAAAATACTTGTCATCAATTTTGTGTACCGTGAAAAAGCCCCTTTTGGTGATGGCTTTATCGGTAATTACCTCTTTGTAGGGTTTGGGGCCTGGTTTTGAAGCTGCGGCAGGAGCAGCGGGCATTGCACCGGGGCCGCCCGGGCCACCAGGTGCGCCCGGCGGGGTCGGTTGCGCCAGGGCAGCAAAGGAAACACCGGCAGCAATAACGGTTACCCATGCTTTTTTACAAGAATAGATCATACTTGGGATTTTGTTTTAGTTGAAAATTTGTGAACGAAAATATTGATTTGGGGCTAAAGTAATGCCTTTTTGGGATGAATGGCAAATACTTTTATTCCAGCCCAAAACAGGCGGCGGCGTCATAACCGGCCATCTGTAACCAGGCTTTTACCATAACAAAAACGACCTGAAATGGTTGCCCCTATCGGCCAGGCCGGCAGGACAGCAGAAACGGCTGTGTATTTTTTGGGGCTTTTAGTTATACTGATGCCATGCAATATTTCCGGCCGGCCAGGTATTGAACCATCGTTTCCGGGTGTTTATCTGCTTTCCGGCGCTACTGGTATTCCCAAACCAGCAGTTCGCCCTTGAATCGCAGTTACTTTTATGGAAATACGGGGTTGCGGGCATCTGAAAAAAGGTAAGGAAAACCTTTTCAGAACATTGTTGTTTTCACAGAATTTATTAACTTGTGCGTTCCTGTAAAAATATTTATTAATAATTTTTTATTGGGGTACAGTTATTTTCAGTAGAATTGCGTAACAAACAGATAATTTAACAAACCAAATTTTCACTCACTAAAAATTGAATCTCATGGCGGAAACAAAACCAACTGCAAACGTAAAACCAGCGACATCAGTACAAGCAAAAAAATCAAGCAACCTGATATCCCTGCTGGCACCAGTAATTTGTGTGATTGCAGGTTATATCATCTGGAGGTTTTTACTGGGTAATGCCAGTGGATTTTCAAAACCTGATTTAAGCGGTGGGTTTTGGCCTAACCACGACGGACCCAAGAACGCGCTGAACAAAATGTACCTGGGTGGTATCATCGTACCGATCCTGATCGGTTCATTCTTAACCATGATCACTTTTGTTATCGAACGTTTCCTTACCATCAGCAAGGCAACCGGTACCGGTAATAACGCCAACTTTATCCGGAAGATACAGTATCAACTGGCCAACAAGAACGTAGATGGCGCTATCGCAGAATGTGATAAGCAAAAAGGTTCTGTTGGAAATGTAATGAAGGCTGGTCTGCACCGTTACAAAGAAATGATTGCCAATACAGAACTGAGTACTGACCAGAAAGTACTGGCAATTCAGAAAGAAGTAGAAGAAGCTACTGCGCTTGAACTCCCCATGCTTGAGAAAAACCTCGTATTCCTCTCTACCATTGCATCGGTAGCCACCCTGTTGGGTCTGCTCGGTACGGTATTGGGTATGATCCGTTCCTTCTCTGCCCTTGGTGAAGGAGAAGGCGGTGGTGATGCAGCAAGCAAGCTCTCCGTTGGTATCTCTGAAGCGCTGTACAACACGGCACTGGGTATCGGAACTTCGGCTTTTGCAATCATTTTCTACAACATCTTTACCACTAAGATCGACGGTATCACGTACGGTATTGACGAAAGCGGCTTTACGCTCACACAAAGCTTTGCTTCCCTGTATAAATAAGCGGAGATCCATTATGGATTCCGGACAATACTGTATCTAATTAGTAAATAAAATCAATTATGGGAAGAGCGAAACTACCACGTAAGAGTACCAATATAGACATGACGGCAATGTGCGATGTAGCGTTCCTGTTGCTTTCTTTCTTTATATTGGCTACAAAACAGAAGCCCCCTGAAGCGATTACGGTAACGGCACCGTCTTCAGTGTCTTCTAAAGCAGCTCCCGAAAAGTCGATACTGATCACCCTCACCAAGGAAGGTAAAGTATTCCTCCTGCTGGGCGATGAAACCAAAAAAGCCGATATCCTCAGGGACATTAACACCACCAGGGGACTGGGGTTGTCTGATGCAGAACTGAAGAAGTTGGGTAAATTAGGCTTTATCGGGATGCCCCTGGGTGCCATCAAAGGTATGCTTGCTATCGATCAGGCCATTCCGCCAGAAAAATTAGAAGGTATTCCTGTAAAGGACACCCTCAATAATGAAATGGTGGATTGGTTGAGGAGCATCAACAACGCTTATGCCGGTGGCAGCCAGCGTGCACTCGAGGAAATCATACTCATCAAGGGCGATAATCTTGCCAAGTACCCCATCTTTAAGGATATCAAATACGCACTGAAAAAGAACAATATGTTCAAATTCAGGATCGTAACCAATTCAGAAACAGTACCACAGGGGTCTGAGTTGTTTATCCGGAACAAGGCAACGGGTAAGATCGGGACGGAGTAACAATAATATTTAAACGAACTAAAACTTTTTTTTATGGCAGAAATGGATACCTCGTCGGGTGGCGGCCACAAAGGCGGGCCCGGCGTCAAGAAGCCTAAGAAGTTATCAACAAGGGTCGATCTGACCCCGATGGTGGATCTTGGATTTCTGCTCATCACCTTCTTTGTGTTTACCACTACCATGAGTAAGCCAACGGCGATGAGTATGAACGAACCCAAGGATGACCCCAATAACCAGCTTAAGGTAAAGAACTCCGGTGCAATGACCATTTTGCTGGGTAAAGGTGACCAGGTATACTATTATTATGGTGAACTGCTACCCGAAACCATCAGCGAACAGTTCAAGAGTTCCAATTTCAAGGAGATCAGGGAACTGATCACGGCAAAAAAGAAGGGTACTCCTATTGGCGACCTGATGTATATCATCAAGGCTGATAAGGAATCTACCTTTAAAAATGCGATTGATATACTCGATGAAATGTCGATCTGTGATGTTCCTCCGGGGCACTATGCCGAAGTAGACATCACTGATACGGAGGCCTTGCTCATACAAAAGACGGAAGAAGCAAATGGTATAAAATAATTGAACAGCAGTTTATGGAATTGCTTCAATTGTGAATCTAATCAACAAAGCCTTTTACAATGGAAATAAGTAAAATTTTAAGTGCCGATATACTGGATATCATCTTTGATGGTAAAAACAAACAGTATGGCGCTTACGACCTCCGCAAAACCTATAACAGGAGGCTCACCAAGGCCCTGCTGATCACGGCAGGCATAGCCCTGTTGATCTTCCTGGGGTCTATTTTTGCCAACGCATTCAAGAAGTCTGCACAGAGCCAGTTAGACGTGCTGGATACGAAGATGGCAGAAATTAAGAAAGAAACACCGCCTCCACCGGCTCCGCCCCCTCCGCCCCCCAAGGCACCCCCTCCACCCGAGATCAACCAGGTAAAATTTACCCCGCCCAAGATTGTAAAGGACGAGGAAGTAAAGCCTGAAGAAAAGATCGAAGAGATCAAAGATGATCAGGTGATCAGTACCAAAACGGTTGAATCTGACAATAAGGATGCCGTAGTGGCTGCACCGGTGGAAGATAAGGGTACACAGGTAGTGGAAGCCCCGCCCAAGAAAGACGAAGACGAGGATAAGATTTTTACCAAAGTAGAAAACGAAGCCGAGTTCCCTGGTGGCGATGGTGCCTGGAGAAGGTATCTTGAAAAGAACCTGAATCCCAATGCTCCGGTTGATAATGGTGCACCCGAAGGTACCTACACGGTAACAGTTCAGTTTATCGTGAGTAAGGATGGCAGCATCAGCGATGTAAAAGCATTGTCAAGCCACGGTTATGGTATGGAGGAAGAAGCGGTGAAGATCATTAAAAAAGGTCCGAACTGGAAACCCGCCCTGCAGAACGGTCGTAACGTAAATGCTTACCGCAAACAGCCCATTACTTTTGTGGTACAGGAACAATAATCAGTTCAGCAAATTTTATAAAAATCCCTTCCGGAGACGGAGGGGATTTTTTTTAGATAAATGTCAGTAGTGACAGATGGTTCTTCGGTTATCATGTATGTTTGTACAGTTACTTCCCGAAATTATTGGCTGTTGTTTATGGAATTGTATGTATTCCGATTCTTATCAGCAAATCATTTATAATGGAAACAAATCACATTTTAAAAGCCGATCTGCTGGATATTATCTTCGAGGGCAGGAATAAGCAGTACGGCGCGTACGCCCTCCGTAAAACATACAACAGACGGCTTGCCAGGGCCCTGCTGATTACAGCGGCAATCGGGTCATTGATTTTTGTCGCAACACTTTTCGCCAGCGCATTCAAGGGGAAAGCTAAGGAGCAGCTCGCTGTTCACGAAACAGAACTGGGTCATGTGCGGCAGGAAACGTTACCACCGCCTGTGCTTCCGCCGCCGAAGGTAACCCCACCGCCGCCACTCAACCAGGTCAGGTTTACACCACCTGTGATTGTACGGGATGAACTGGTAACACCCGATGACCGTCTTGAAGAGATACAGGATAATCAGGCCATCAGTACAGAAACGGTAGTGTCGGACAACACAAGCGGTGTGATCGCCCCTCCCGTGGAAGATAAGGGCACCCAGATTGCAGAAATACCTGTGAAGCGAACTGAAGATGAGGACGCAATCTTTACCAGTGTACAGAATGAGGCCGAATTTCCCGGTGGCGATGCTGCCTGGAGAAGGTATCTTGAAAAAAACCTTAATCCCAATACGCCGATAGATAATGGTGCACCCGAAGGAACTTATGCTGTTGTCGTGCAGTTTATTGTGAGTAAGGACGGCAGCATCAGTGATGTAAAGGCGTTGAGTAATTATGGCTATGGGATGGAGGAAGAAGCTGTAAAGATCATTAAGAAAGGGCCTGACTGGAAGCCAGCATTGCAGAACGGAAAAAATGTGAATGCTTACCGCAGACAGCCGGTTACTTTTTTGGTGCAGGAACAATAATACCATCCGTACCGTTTTGGAAAAAAACCCCTTTCAGCAATGAAGGGGGTTTTTTATGGATCCATCCCATCGGTTGTTTTACACATAAGCGGTACCGGTCATAATCGCTTCATACACCCATCTGTACCTTCTCCATTTGCTATGACAAAAGTCATCCGAAGTATGGAAAATTTAATCCCGTCCATCTTATATGAAATTCTATACTATGGCAACAATTGACCAATCTTCTTCCCCGCGCCGGGATAAAGGCGTAAAAAAAATGTCCCGTAAATCCACCACGGTTGACCTCACCCCGATGGTTGACCTGGGTTTCCTGCTGATTACTTTTTTTGTACTGACCACCAGTATGAGCAAACCCAGGGTACTGCCTCTGGTGGAGCCCAATGACAGTATTGATGATGCACCTACTGAAGTTTGCGCATCCTGCGCACTCACACTGATACCCGCTGCTGACCGGACCATCTATTATTATGAAGGCATACCCCGGGATATTGCCGATATCAAAACCACCAGTTTCGATGCTTCAGGATTGCGCGCACTGATCCTGCAGAAACGTCAGGCAATCGCCAGTATGGCTGATACGACCCGACACCTGATCCTTATCGTAAAACCCGGTGATGAGAGCAGTATGCAGGATTTTACAGATATAGTAGATGAGGTGCTGATTAATGATGTACGACGATACTTTATAGCGGAGCCTGATGCGGTGGACCAGCAACTGTTGCCGGGGATCTGGCACTGACCGTCAGTATTCCCCGCCGGGTATCCGATATACAGGTAATGGGACTTACCTTTGCCCCAAAAAGGGCACATGGCAGATAAACTGATGGGTTGGGATGATACAATTGTGGCGTTGGCAACGCCGCCGGGTGTGGGTGCCATTGGTGTGATCCGCCTGAGTGGTTCTGCTGCATGGCAGGTAGCAGATGCTCTTTTTCCTTCAAAAGACCTGCAGGTACAATTGCCCAATACCCTGCATGTGGGGCTGCTGAAAGACGGCGACAGGTTATTGGATGAGGTGGTGCTTTCACTGTTTCAAAAACCTAAGAGTTATACCGGTGAAGACGTGGTGGAGATCAGTTGCCATGGCAGTCCCTATGTACAGGAGCAGGTATTGCAGGCTTGTATGCTGCATGGTGCCCGGATGGCCAGGCCAGGTGAGTTTACCCAGCGGGCATTCCTGAATGGTAAGCTCGACCTGACACAGGCAGAAGCGGTGGCCGACCTGATTGCAAGTAATACCGCAGCTTCGCAACGTACAGCACTGCACAATATACGGGGCGGCTTTTCCGCTGTACTCAAAAGCTTGCGGGAACACCTGATCCGGTTTTCAGCGTTGATTGAGCTGGAACTGGATTTCAGCCAGGAGGATGTGGAGTTTGCCGACCGCTCAAAATTTTATGCCCTGATTCAGGAGGCCTTACAAACAACGGAACAACTCAGGGATTCTTTCCGGCTGGGTAATGTGATCAAGCATGGTGTTAGTGTGGCCATTGTGGGCAGACCCAATGCGGGCAAGTCTACCCTGCTGAATGCCCTGCTCAATGAAGACCGCGCGATTGTGAGCGAGATCGCGGGAACCACACGCGATACGATTGAAGAAGTCCTGAATATCGATGGCATACTGTTTCGCCTGATTGATACTGCCGGGATAAGACAGCATACAAGTGATGTGATTGAACACAAGGGCATTGAAAGAAGCCTGGAGAAGATACGTAAGGCCGATGTGGTGCTCTATCTCTTTGATCTGGCCAGTTCCGGACTGCCGGCATTAGCGGAAGACCTGCAGCGCCTTTTCATACCCGGTAAACAACTGATTTTATGTGGTACCAAACAGGATTTATTTACTCCTGCTGATCCTGATGCATGGCTGGCAGACCTGAATTGCATACGCGGGTCATTTGAGTATGCACCTTTTATCGGCATATCTGCAAGAACCCATACAAATATTGAGTTACTCAAAACTGAACTGTCGCGCCAATATACAGCGAGCGCTGCCCTGCAGGATCAGGCGATTGTGACCAATGCCCGGCATTATGAAGCGCTGAACCAGGTAGCCCGTTCACTTGCAGATATCCGGCAGGGACTTGACAACCAGCTTCCCGGCGACCTGCTGGCCTCGGATATCCGGCGTTGCCTGCATTTCATCTCCGAAATGACCGGCGATATCAGTAATGAGGACGTACTGGATTATATCTTTAGTAAGTTTTGCATCGGTAAATAAAAGCAGACATTCGAATGATTCAGATTACACAGGCCATCAGGCAAATGATTTCGATCACTGATGATGAGTTGAACGGTTTCCTGGCAGATGCTGTCATTAAGGTGTATAAACCACAGCACCTTTTAAACAAACCTGGCAGGGTGACTGATGAAATATATTTTATCAACAAGGGCATACTCAGGGTTGTTATTGCGGATACTTCTGGTGATGAACACACCATTCATTTTGCATTGGAAAATCAATTTGTAAGCGATTACTCAAGTTTTATGCAACGAACACCCTCCATTTCCACCTTACAGGCACTGGAAGAAACCGAGGCCGTCGTTATTCCCAGGGAGTCAATTGAATGGGGCTATGCGCATTTGCGGGAAGGACAAAAGTTGGGCAGACTTATTGCAGAGTTTTATTTCATCTATCAGGATACCCGGATCATTAACCAGTATGCACGTACACCCAAACAGCGCTATGATGCGATAACCGAAGTATTTCCTGATATCCATAATCGTGTTCCGCAATATATGATCGCTTCATACCTCGGTATTACACCGATCCATCTGAGCAGGCTAAAAAGAACACCTGTTAAAGCGGCAAAATAAACCCTGTGCTGAGTATTTGCAATGCCACAGATCTATAAACATTTGTTTATGAGATGAAGCTTGCCGCTGTATTAGTTTTGCCTGTCGGAATAAATACAGTAAAATATATACATCTGCAATGAAAGCATATATCTTAATCACAGGCGCATCTACAGGTATTGGCTATGAAATGGCTATACAGTTGGCAGCCCAAAAGCACAACCTGATTTTGGCTGCACGCAGCATTGATAAACTGGAGGCATTAAAAAATGACCTGGTTCATCGATATGGTGTTGCGGTAGAATGTATTGCAGTTGATTTATCCCGGCCGGAGGAACCCTGGCATTTATATGAGGCCGTCAGAGCAGGGGGTTATATGGTAACCGGATTAATCAATAATGCCGGCGTTGGTATGTATGGCGATTTTCCTGATTTATCAGTTGAAGAAGAATTGAAAATGATTCAGTTGAATGTTTCATCATTGGTTGCGCTTACCAAATTATTTGGACGGGATATGGTTCAGCGTAAGTCGGGCAGGATCATGAATGTGGCTTCTTTACTTTCTTTTTTACCTTTCCCTTATTATGCTGTTTATTCTGCCACCAAGTGCTTTGTTTTGGCTTATACCGAAACGATTGCCGCCGAACTGGAAGGTACAGGTGTTGTCGTAACAGCGCTTTGCCCGGGTACCGTGGAAACACCTTTCCATACTGATGCGATGCGTAAAACCAATGCCATGCATGCCAATAAGCCGATGCCTGCCAGTGTTGTGGCAAAGGCAGGTATCGGCTTGTTTTTGAATGGCAGGGGAAAGAAGATTGTTGGGTTTATGAATTGGTTTTTGTCTAATCTGCCCAGGGTTACCCCGGACTTTCTCATGATGAAGATAAAGAAAAGCCTGGCCAGTATTAAAAAATGACCCTGCTGGCCGCACCGGTGTCTCCCGCGGCTCAATTTACCACCAGCAATAGGGGAAGCCTTGCTACAGGGTTCTTTTGATGGTGCGGATGTACGATAATACACCTGACTCAAGCCCCTGCTATCGTCGTAGTGCAACGAATATTGACCCGATCTTGCTGAGGATCGGGATTTGGATTATACCACCCGGATATTGTTTGTCTGTAGCGGGAAAAGCAGCACTTACGGATCTGTGCATGCACAAAAAGCAGCGCCCCACATTCCCCTTTTTTATAAAGCCCGGGTATACTCTCCGCTTCAGGCTCCATTAAATCAACGTATCAAGGCAATGGGGTCATTACAGCTTCCACCCTGATATCCCGTTTATACAAATCACAAAGCCCAATGTACATAAAATGATTAAACTTGTATTCCGGACCGGCAGGGTAACGGCAATCATATACACCGGGATCTTCCCGTTTGTGCATTAGCTGCCGGGTATCCAACCTGACCGTTGCCCTAAGAATAGTCTGGCACGGGGAGCAATGCAGAAAGGAGTGCAGCTAAGAACAATGACGATCAGTAAATGATATAACCAAAAAAATAAAAAATGCGCATCGACAATCCCGCTTTTAATTATGATCAGTTTGGGCAACAGTATTCCGGTTACCGCAGAACCGATCCTGATATTGCAGCCTATGTAAACCAGGCACTGGGAGATGCCCGGACCGTATTGAATGTTGGTGCAGGTGCAGGGTCGTACGAACCTGCCGACAGGTATGTCACAGCCGTTGAACCATCGGCTGTGATGCGTGCCCAGCGCTTGCAGCAGGGTAAAGTACCCGCAATCAATGGCAAGGCCGACCATTTGCCATTTGACAACCATTCTTTTGATGCGGCGATGGCCATGGTAACGGTACACCATTGGCCGGATATGGATAAGGGGCTGAAGGAAATGCGCAGGGTAACCAAAGGCCCCGTAGTGGTGATGACTTTTGACCCCACCGCACTCGATAATTTCTGGAATGCACACTATTTTCCCGAACTGATTGCCGTAGAGAAAGCGCGTTATCCAACGATTGATTTCATTCAGCACTCACTCGGGGGCAATACGGAAGTGGTGCCTGTTCCGGTTTCATTGGATTGTGTGGACGGATTCCAGGAAGCTTTTTACGGACGACCTGAAGCCTTTCTCGAAAA
This sequence comes from Chitinophagales bacterium, assembly GCA_013298665.1. GTDB lineage: Bacteria > Bacteroidota > Bacteroidia > Chitinophagales > Chitinophagaceae > Ferruginibacter. Next base: position 28,705 of record JAAFIK010000021.1, on the reverse strand, counting down.
AGAAGTACGCTTATCGCAATCTGCCTGGGGCTTTTTGCCCGATGACGTGCAGGAAGCATTAGTGGAAAGGCTCCGGACCGACCTGGCTTCGGGAGCATGGGACAGGCAATATGGCCATTTCAGAACGCAGCCTTTTTTTACCTGTGCATTACGATTAATCATTGCAAAATAAACCGTCTTACGGGTCAGCCAATTACTATGCCTGGCAAAATTATAATGTTAACCCTATCGAACGGCCTGAAGCCTTTGTGACCGTAAAAGCGGGTACGGCAATGGTGGTGGTGAAGCTTAAATAAGCAGGGTACAGCCGGTTAAAAAAAGCCCTCCCGACGACAGCACCGGGAGGGCTTTTTTATATCCAGCATTAAGCAGCAGACATTCCGCAGCATAAGTGTGGATAATACGATGTTATTGAATGACCGTATCGAGCAGGTGCATCACCCCGTTTGATATCTTTGCTTCGCGTGCCAGTACGTTGATATTGCCTACCTGTACCTTGCCATTGGTCACCTGTACAGCGAGTTCCTTACCATTGATGGTGGTTAGTTTGTCGCCATCTTTCAGGTCGTCAAACATGATTTTACCCGTTACGATATGGTTATTGATCAGGTCTGCCAGTTTGGCCCGGTTGGCGGGTTCCAGTAAAGTATCCATAGTACCTGCGTTCAGCTTTTCAAAAGCCAGATCGGTGGGGGCAAAAAAGGTGTAGGGACCGGTGCTGCTCAGTAGTTGATCCAGGTCGGATCCGTGAACGCCTTTTTTCAGCGTTTTCAGGTACTTATCCACGTTTACGACCTGTGTAATATTTGACATATATGTTGTTTTACCTACCGGCAATATTGCCGGTAACGGTGGAAAGGTAGGCTTAATGCATGGGTTTATGGCGGTTGGTGGGAAACTAACAAGCCTCAGGTGTGCAATAGTGCTGCGATGAATAGTGAAAGTTATACAAAGTACCCGCGACTCATTACCTTTGCTTACCCGATTATGGATGGCTTCAACCCCGAAATATTAACCGGTTTGGTAACGGTAAAAATGCCCTTTGGTAAATACAAAGACCGGTTGCTCTGCGACCTTCCGGTATCCTACCTGGAATGGTTCAGCCGGGAGGGTTGGCCCAAGGGTAAACTCGGGCAGCAATTGGCCACCCTTTATGAAATACGGATCAACGGACTGGAAGATATTTTGCATAAATTGCGTAAGGGATCATAGTATCATACCTCAACACATCATCATGAAAGCGATCACAAAAAAGTATTCCAATGGCGAGATCACCATTGTGTGGCAGCCGGCAATATGTATCCATTCTACCCTGTGCTGGAAGGGAGAAACGGGTTTGCCCGAAGTGTTTGATCCGCGTGTGCAGCCCTGGATCAGGCCTGAGGGTGCGGATACAGCGCGGATCATTGAACACGTAAAACGATGCCCGAGCGGAGCGCTGAGCATTTACCGCAATGATGAAGTGCCCGACAATGCTGCGGTGCAAACCGAGCGCATTGTGGAAGTGATGCCCAATGGCCCCCTGCTGGTATACGGCAATATTGTGGTTAAGGATAAAGAGGGACATGAAGTGCGTAAAAATAAAGTGACCGCATTCTGCCGTTGCGGTGCTTCGGGCAACAAACCCTTCTGTGATGGCACACATACCAAAACAGGGTTTACGGGTTAGGGGTACCATAAATCAAATGCATACGCGGACATAAGCAGACCCGGCACCGGAAAACACAAACGGACAACACATGGAAATAATCTTATTGATCGTCTTGGTGGTACTGGCCATCATCATTATTATATTGCTGGCAGTATGGCGTGGCAGGAGCGGGGAGGGCGTAGCGGCACTACCGGCTAAAGTGACTGAACTACAGACGCTGCTGGGGAAGATTGAAGCGGGGCTGAAGGAAGACTTCCGGGTGAACCGGGAAGAGAACACAAAGATTGCGCGCGACAACCGCACAGAGCTGAATGATACGCTCAAAGACATCCGGGATGAACTTTCGGCTACCCTTAAAAACATCACCGACCAGCACCAGCAGATCCTTAAAGAAATCAATGCCACACTCGAAAAGCAACTGTCTGCCCTGCTGTTGCGGCAGGAGGAAGCCACCCGGCTCAACCGCGATGCGCTGGCCGGAGCCTTCAAAGGGTTTCAGGAAGCCTTTGATAAAAACGTGGCTGCGTTCAATGCGTTGCAAAGGGAAAAATTTGGTGTGCTGGAGACGCGCCAGCAGGACCTGATCCGCAGTACGGAAAACAGGCTGGACATCATCCGTACTACGGTGGAGGAGAAATTGGAAAAGACGCTCAGCGAGCGTTTGGGACAGAGCTTTGAAACCGTGGGCAAACAATTGGTGGAGGTGCAGCGCGGCCTGGGTGAGATGCAGACGATAGCAGCGGATGTGGGGGGACTGAAGAAAGTACTGAGTAATGTAAAACTGCGCGGCGGGGTGGGCGAGGTGCAATTGGCGATGCTGCTGGAGCAGGTGCTGGCCCCCAACCAGTATGCCGCCAATGTACGTACGAAGCCGGGTAGCATGGATGCGGTGGAGTTTGCCATCAGGCTGCCGGGCAGGAGTGAGGATGAAGGCAGCGTGGTTTACCTGCCTGTGGATGCGAAGTTTCCGAAAGATACTTATGAACACCTCATCAATGCCTATGAAAATGCGGTGGCTGATGATATTGAAGCGGCTACGCGGAACCTGGAGTCGGTCATCAAGAAGATGGCGCGGGATATCCGTGACAAGTACATTGCGCCACCGCATACAACCGATTTTGCCATACTGTTTCTGCCCTTTGAGGGCATTTATGCAGAAGTGATCCGCCGCAGTACGTTGGTGGACCAGTTGCGCGATGAATACAAGATTACTGTGGCGGGGCCTACCACGCTGGTGGCCATACTCAACAGCCTGCAAATGGGTTTCCGTACGCTGGCCCTGCAAAAACGCAGCAGCGAGGTATGGCAGGTGCTGGGCGCGGTGAAAATGGAGTTTGATAAGTTTGGGGGATTGCTGGAAAAGGCACAGAAAAACATACAGGCGGGACTGGGGCAGTTGGATGATGTGGTGGGTACGCGTACCCGTGCCATACAGCGGCAGTTGCGTAATGTTGAGTCGCTGCCCGCTGCGGCTCCATTGCTGCCGGATGTTTTACCGGGTGAGGGAGAACCGGGAGAGTAATATTTACTATCATACATTGCAGTTAACCTATTTATGAGAGTCCGATAGTGTCCAGACGGTATGAAGTAATACACTTACTCCGGTTCGGTGGTGTCCAGACGGTATGAAGTGATGCACTTACTCCGGTTCGATGGTGTCCAGACGGTATGAAGTGATGCACTTACTCCGGTTCGGTGGTGTCCAGACGGTATGAAGTGATGCACTTGCTCCGGTTCGGTGGTGTCCAGACGGTATGAAGTGATGCACTTACTCCGGTTCGGTGGTGTCCAGACGGTATGAAGTGATGCACTTGCTCCGGTTCGATGGTGTCCAGACGGTATGAAGTGATGCACTTACTCCGCTCGATGGTGTCTGTGACGATATAGCGTGGTTATGTATTGTAGCATCACCTCATCTCAGTTCATCATATGCAATAAAAATACCCCCGGTTGTGCGCCGGAGGTATTAACACCTGTTTATTTTTTACTAACCACCCATGAGATTAGTATTTATCTTTCTGAAAGCCCCAGTTGCGTAACTCGCTTGCGGCATTACCGGGGTATTGCGCCCTGATGAGGCTGATGATGGCATTGAGTGCCGTACTGAGTTCTTCTTTCAACAATTTTTTATTACCAATATTAGAACTCTTCAGTCCATCGGTTTTGATGGCGGTATCCAGCAGGCTGTTGTATTCATTCGTCAGATCGGTCCAGAATGCCGTGCCATACTTTTTGTCGCCAAAGCCCTCAGTACTAATACCCGATAGTATCTGGTTGAGTACATTCCGCCGCTTATTACGGTCATACGGCAGTTTATATGCGCTATTATGCCATTCAAGACCAAACAGCGCGTAATAAGCAGGGGCACTTCCCTCATACTTTTCCTTCAGGTAAATCTTTACCGCCCGTATGCCCTGATCCATAGTGGCATCGGCTTTTTGTAAGCGCAATGTCAGCGGCGACCGGTTACCCGCGGCCTGCAGGCTGTTGTTGAGCATACTGTTGAAAAGCGTTGCCTTCTCTTCAAACATCTCCCGCGAAATGTGCAGCAGGTTGAACTTGGGCATTTCTTTCCATCTTTTACTGACCGAGGTACACAATTCCCCGAAGTCATTGTCCTTTACAGGAACATTTTTCTTTTTTGTTTTGTAAACAGGTGTTTGTACTGTGCCGGCTTCAGACCCCGGCGGGTTCAGGTGATTTTCTGACATAGAAAACGTTTTTATCAGGTTATAAATAAATTAGCAATACAAATGTATAAAAAAGTTTTTCATACGGCCAAATTTTGGCGTGTTAAAATTTTTTTAACAATATTTGTACAGACTATCTCCACCGGATAAAGCATTACACAGGCACCGTTATTCCACCAGCCTGATGCCGGTTTTTTCCAGGCTTATTTTTTGCTGTTTGTACAGGTTGCCAATTGTCATCTTAAAAGTTTTCTTGCTCATGCTGAAGAAATTGTAAATATCGTCAGGCTCACTTTTGTCGTAGTATGGCAGGTAGCCATTGTTTTCCTGCAGCAGCCGGAGTATCTTGCCTGCCTCATCTTCCACCCTTTCGTAGCCCTTCTTCCCGGCAGACACATCAATTTTATTGCCGGGGTATATTTTTTTGATAAAACCCGGGAAACAGTCGCCCGCAGCAATGGGACGATACACCTCATTGAAATGCAGTACACCCGTATGTATATGGTTGATGATTACGCTGTAGCCGATATCCGTTTTGCGGTATACCGTCAGCGTTACGGCTTCCAGCTCTTTTACGGTCAGGTTTTCATTACTGAGGAAGGGATCGATTTTCTCTGTGGCCGTCATCCGTCCGCTCTGTTCGTCTAAGTATATTTTGACAAGATAATCGCCGTGCGGGCGCATCCCCACCAGTTGTTTGGACTTGGGTACGAACAGGTCCTTCATCAAACCATTGTCTAAAAATGCACCATGCGGGGTTACACTTACCGCCGTCAGCAGCACAATATCACCCACTTTACCCTTTGGCTGCTGCGTGGTGGCAATAAGCCTGTCTTCCCCATCGTGGTAGATAAAAACCTTTATGGCATCGCCCTCTTTGGTGTCTGGCGGCACAAACCGCTTGGGCAGGAGGATGCCCTCGCCACCATCATCGAGGTAAACACCAAAGGGTACAAACCGCATAACGGTAAGGGTATTGTAATCGCCGGTTTTGATGTGCATGAGCAGATAGTTTGGTGTAAAGATAGTGAGTACCTGGTACGCAACCGCGGGGTTCAGGCCACTTATGGTCTGCGACTTTGTACTAAGTGCCAGGTACTGATTACTGAGTACCAGGTACTCAGTACCTTTGTAAAAAAGAAACAACCCATTTCCGCATCATCCAACATATTAGCATCACCCATTGAATATTTAAAGGGCGTGGGACCGCTGAAGGGCGAACTCCTGCGGAAGGAATTACAGTTGTTTACTTTTAAAGACCTGCTGGAGCATTACCCACTGCGGCATATCGACAAAACACAGGTTACCCGTATTGCAGCATTGGGTGATGAGGGCGAATATGTACAGGTAGCCGGTATCGTATCGGATATTGTACTGATGGGGGAAAAGCGGGGGAAAAGGCTCGTGGCCACCCTTCGCGATGAAACGGGTGTGCTGGAACTGACCTGGTTCCAGGGCATCAACTGGATACAGAAAACCCTGCAGGAGGGGCATCCTTACCTCGTGTTTGGCCGCCTGGGCTATTTCATGGGCAGGCCGCAGATCAGCCATCCCGAAACAGAACCTTACTCACGCGAAAATGCCACAGGCAAAAGCTTTCTGGAACCCGTGTATCCTTCTACGGAAAAGCTTAAGGTACGCGGACTCAACGGCAGGGCCATCGCCAAACTGACACAGGCACTGCTGCCCCAACTGTCTGAAAATGATATTCCTGAAATACTGCCCGGCGATATCATCAAACGTTACCGTTTTGTCAGCCGCTTTGCTGCCTGCCGCGCCATCCACTTCCCCGCTGGTCCGGCAGACTACCAGCATGCGGTGCGCCGGCTGAAATTTGACGAATTCTTTATCGCCCAACTGCGGCTCGGATTGCTCAGGAGTGCCAGGCACCGGACCTCGCACGGACAGGTATTTGGAAGGGTCGGTACACTTTTTAATACTTTTTACAACGATTATCTACCCTTCCCGCTTACCAATGCACAGAAAAGGGTACTCAGGGAAATTCGTAAGGATACGGGCAGCGGCAGACAGATGAACCGGCTCTTACAGGGGGATGTGGGTAGTGGTAAAACGATTGTGGCACTGCTGGCCATGCTGATCGCGGCAGACAACAGCAGCGGTGAAGAAGCACAGCCCTTTCAGAGTGTGCTGATGGCGCCCACAGAAATACTGGCACAGCAGCATTACCAGGGCATCACCAGTTTGCTGAAAGACATGCCGGTTTGTGTAAAACTGCTCACCGGTTCATCACCAGCCAGAGAAAAGCGGCTGGTGATTGCCGCCTGTGCATCGGGAGAAGTGAATATACTCATCGGTACACATGCGGTGATTGAAGATAAGGTAACGTTTAAAAACCTGGGTTTTGCGGTGGTGGATGAGCAGCATAAGTTTGGCGTGGCGCAGCGGGCAAGGCTCTGGCAGAAGAACCATATTCCGCCGCACATACTGGTCATGACGGCTACGCCAATACCCAGAACGCTGGCATTGACGGCTTATGGCGATCTGGATATCAGTATTATGGATGAGTTGCCCCCGGGCAGACAACCCATCGACACCTTCCACCGTTATGAACAGAAGCGCCCCTCGGTTATGGATTTTGTACGGGAGGAAATTGCCAAAGGACGCCAGGCTTATTTCATCTACCCGCTCATTGAAGAATCGGCTAAAATGGATTATGAAAACCTCATGAAAGGCTACGAAGAAGTAAAGTCCTTTTTTCCTGAACCAAAATATTGGGTAAGTATGGTGCATGGCCGCCAGCCTGCCGACCAGAAAGCCACGAATATGGATCGTTTTGTAAAAGGCGATACACAGATCATGGTGAGTACCACGGTGATAGAAGTTGGGGTGAATGTACCCAACGCTTCGGTGATGGTGATCGAGAGCGCGGAAAAATTCGGCTTGTCGCAGTTGCACCAGTTGCGCGGAAGGGTAGGAAGGGGCAGTGAAAAAAGTTTTTGCATATTATTAACAGGTCATAAAATCAGCAGAGAAGCGAAAGAGCGTTTACAGGTTATGTGTGCCACCAACGACGGTTTTAAGATAGCAGAGAAAGACCTTGAAATCCGCGGCCCGGGCGATATTGAGGGTACCAGGCAGAGTGGGGCATTAAACTTTAAGGTAGCAGATATAGTCCATGACAGAAAGATACTTGAAGTGGCACGCGATGAAGTGGAACAATTGCTGGAAACTGATCCTGAGCTGAGTATGGCAGCAAATTTGCCGTTGAAAAATTTCCTGCGGCTCCAGAAAGGTAAAACGGCATGGAGCAAAATATCGTAATTGACTAAAAGCATATCCTTCGAATATCAACCAGCAGGAATGACACAGGTATGACGAACAAATAGCAATAATTAATGGTTATTATTTAGTATATTGTAAAAAAATGCACTTGTCAGGTTATAAACAATTCATACGACGTACTTTACTCCTTACACTCACGGTTATTTTACTGCTGAATGGTTACGGACAAATGGAATTTATCCAGAATAAAGGCCAGTGGGATAAGCGTGCGCAATACAAGGGTGATTATGGAAACGGGGCTTTCTTTATTGAGTCGAAAGGCTTTACGGTGTTGCTCCACCATCCCGATGATCTTGAAGCACTTATGGAAGCCGGCCATCCCAAACACAGTACAACTGCTGCAGCCGAAAAAGCAAAGGCTGCGGTACCTGGCAACAAGTTTGTACTGCGTTCACACGCCTATCAGGTTAAATTCAGCGGAGCCAATGGCCGGGCAAAGGCCATACCGGATAAAATGCTGAACAGTTACAACAATTATTTTATCGGAGACGATCCTTCCAAATGGGCTCCGGATTGTAAAATTTACCAGGCAATTACCTATAAGGATATGTATCCGGGTATTGATGTACGTTATTACAGCGATGCCAGTGGCAAACTGAAGTACGATATGATTGTACAGCCGTCGGGTAATGAGAACAGTATTGTGCTGGAATACGAAGGCGTTGACAAAATGATGGTACGCAACCGTGAACTCATACTGAGTACTTCGGTGGGTGAGGTGCGCGAATTGTATCCTTATACCTACGAGATTGTGGGGAATGAACGCCGCGAACTGGAGTGCAGTTATGTGGTAACCAACAACAGTGTGCGTTTCAGCGTAAAAGGTCGTACACCCAATTCCATCCTGGTAATTGATCCTACACTGATCTTTTCTTCGCTCACCCGCAGCTCGCAGGACAATTGGGGGTACACGGCTACTTTTGGTCCGGATGGCAGTTTCTTTGCGGGAGGTACTGCTTTGGGGAATACAGGCGTATATCCTGTCTCCCTCGGTGCTTTTCAGCAAACCTTTGGTGGCGGGGTTAATGAGGACAACACCAACTATGTATATGATATCGCCATTATGAAGTTGTCGTCCAACGGCAGCCAGCGGGTGTATGCCACCTATCTTGGCGGCAGTGGTAATGAACAACCCCATAGCATGTACTGCGACAGGCAAGGGAATCTTGTCGTGGCCGGTCGTACCAGTTCACCCAACTATCCGGTTACGCGCCCGGCCATTGGTCCGGCAGCGGGCTACGACATTGTTGTCACCAAGTTCAACGCCGGGGGAACAGCGCTCATCGGTTCTGTGAAGATGGGCGGCTCGGCTGACGACGGCGTGAATATCCGCCCGAAATACACTTCGCCGGACGGGATTGATGTAACCCGGCGCAATTATGGCGATGATGCACGCAGTGAAGTAATACTTGATGGTGCCGGTAATATATATCTGGCCTCCTGTACCAAATCCAGCAACTTCCCCGTTGCAGGTACGGGCATACAAACCACTTTTGGCGGTGGACGCCAGGACGGGGTCATCATCAAATTTGCGCCCAACCTCAGTAGTGTGCTTTTCAGTTCCTATTTCGGGGGCAGTGGTGATGATGCCTGTTTTGTACTGGCACTCAACCCTGTTACCGGGTCGCTCTATGTGGCTGGTGGTTCCAATAGTCCCAACCTGCCCGGCGACCGTACAGGAGCACTTTTCAGTGCTTACCAGGGCGGTGAAGTGGATGGCTTTGTGACCAATGTACGCAGTGACGGATCGGGGATCATCAAAACAACTTATGCGGGTACAACAGGTGCCGATCTTGTGTATGGTTTGCAATTTGACAAAGCGGGTTTCCCCTATATCATGGGTACTTCTACGGGCAACTGGCGTATCATTAATGCCACGTACAACAAGCCCGGCAGCAGACAGTTTATCGCCAAACTCAAACCCGATCTTTCCGATTTTATCTATTCCACTACCTATGGTACGGTGTCGGCAGTACCAAACATATCACCGGTAGCTTTTCTGGTTGACCGTTGTGAGAATGTATACATCTCAGGCTGGGGAGGCGAACCCAATATCCGAAGGCAGTTCCCCTCTGCGGGTACCCTTGGTATGGATACCACGATCAACTTTACCAATCATCGCGGTGATGGCAACGATTTTTATTTCATGGTGATGAAAAAGGATGCGGCAAGTCTGCTGATGGGAGCTTTCTTTGGTCAGCTCAATGGCAGTTTTGATGACCATGTGGATGGTGGTACCAGCCGGTTTGATGCCAATGGGGTGATTTACCAGGCCATGTGTGCCAACTGTGGTGGTGGGGTACAGTTTCCCGTTACAGCCAATGTTTGGGGGCCTAACAATGGCACACCCAATTCCACCGGTTGTAATGAAGCCGCTGTAAAGATAGAAATGGATTTCACCGGTGTGGGAGCCGGTGCTGTAGCAAGCATCAATGGCGTGCGTTATGATACGGCGGGTTGTACGCCATTAAAGGTGCAGTTCACCGATTCCCTGCTCAAAGGCAAAACCTTTATCTGGGACTTTGGGGATGGCTCTCCTAAACTGACACTGACGGGTTCGCCTGATACGTCACATATCTATCTTACGCCCGGCAATTACCGGGTGATGCTGGTGGCCATCGACTCTGCCACCTGCAATATTGCTGATACGGCCTACACCACCATCAGGGCGGGTAACAACAGGGCATTCCTGAGTTTTAACGCTGCCAAACTCCCCCCCTGTACCAACCTTGCTTACCAGTTTACCAATACCTCTTCTGCCACGAGCAGCGGCTTTGGTCCAAAGTCATTTGCCTGGAATTACGGGGATGGGTCACCGGTGGATACGAGCGGCCTCAACCCGCCACGACAGCATACTTTTCCTGCACCGGGTACTTACCGGGTAAGCCTTTATGTAAATGATACAACATTTTGCAATTCCCCGGATTCTGTATTCAGGATCATACGCGTCAATCCTACCGTTAAAGCCAACTTCACCACTCCGGCGAAGGGTTGTGTACCGCATCGTGCTGTGTTTACGAATACCTCACTTGCGGGTACGGACTTTATCTGGGATTTCGGGGATGGCAGCGCACCGAGTACTGATTCCGATCCCGTGCATGTGTATAACAACGTAGGGGTATATACCATACAATTGATCGCTATTGATACGAGTACCTGTAATAAGATTGATACCTTCCGTTTTACGATAGAAGTATTCCCGATACCGACACCGGGCTTTACCTGGTCGCCCGATCCGCCGCTGGAAAATACACCTACGCGTTTTACCAATACCTCTTTTGGCGCGAGTACATATCTCTGGCGTTTTGGTGATGGAGATGTATCTGCCGATGTCAACCCGGTACACCAGTTTAATGCAACGGGTATTTATAATACCTGTCTGTTTGCGACCAACACGGCTGGCTGTACCGATTCTGTCTGTATCCAGGTGGCAGCACGCATCCTGCCCCTGCTTGATGTGCCTAACGCCTTTACACCAGGCCGGTTTGGCCCCAATGGTGTTATTACTGTAGCAGGTTTTGGTATTGGCCGGATGGATTGGCGTATATACAACCGCTGGGGTGAGCTGGTATTCCGCACGAGTAACCGTAAACAGGGCTGGGATGGCAAATATAAAGGTGCACTACAGGCCATGGATGTGTATACCTATACCCTCGACGTTGAATTTACAGATGGAAAAAAATACCGTAAAACAGGAGACATTACATTATTAAGATAACATGATTAAACCGCTCAACATATGGCTATTGATGATTGTAACATTGCTGGGTAACTCCCTTACCGCACAGGATCTGCATTTTTCCCAGTTTTACAATACGCCCCTCCTTACCAACCCGGCCAATACGGGTTTTATTCCCGATGCGGATTATCGCATAGGCGGGAGTTACCGTAACCAGTGGAGTACGGTGATGAGTGTGCCTTATAAAACAACCACGCTTTTTGCAGATGCACAGGTGTTTCGCGACCGGCTCGACAATGGCTGGCTGGGTTTGGGTGGCGTTATCCTCAGTGATGTAGCCGGTAGCGGCAGTCTGCGCTCCACCAAAATTTACGGTTCGGTAGCTTACCACCAGATGCTGGGCAACAGCAGCCTCCTGAGTGCCGGTTTCAACCTGGGATGGGCCAATAAACGCATTGATGTATCCAGACTGAAATTTCCCGATCAGTTTGATGGGAAGTTTTTCGACAATACTATTCCCACATCAGTGGCTTTTAACGCTACAAATGTCAATTACTTAGACGTGCAGGCAGGGCTTAATTATGCCTATTTTCCCACAGAGCAGGTATATGTGAATGCAGGTTATTCCATCATGCACGTCAACCGGCCGAGGGAAACCTTTTTCAACGACAATACCAACAACGGCCGTATCCCGATGCGGCATACGGGCTTTATCAATGCCATCCTGAAAGTAAACAGCAGTGTCATCATCAACCCTAATGTATATTATTCCAACCAGGCCAGGGCAAATGAACTGGTATTTGGTCTCAATGCCGCATACAATCTTTCCGAAGCGGGGGAGAAGCAGTTGATTGCCGGTTTGTACTACCGTCCTGGCGATGCGATTGTACCCACGATCGGGTTTGAGTTGAATAATGTCCGCTTTACTTTCAGTTATGATGTAACCATGTCTTCCCTTAATCGTTTCAACAACTCCCGTGGCGCATCAGAATTTAACCTGCTGAAGAAAGGCTTTTATGCTGAGCCGGGGGGTATTTTATGTCCGCACTTTTAGTACATAACAGATAATAAAATCATTAGCAGTACTTAGTACCTGGTACACAGTACTGCTAGTTGCGGGTCTCGCATCTCAAATCTTGTATACCATATCCTATAATTGAAAACGCCGTGGTGAGTGTCCCCACGCACCACCAGGAATAGTAGCCGGATAAGCAGAATCAGGTAGCGGGACGGGGTATCTTGTATCTCATATCCTGCGTTCCGGATCTTACTAACAACTAAGTACAGCTCAATACAAAACCCCAACTATTGTCGGGGCTTTGCTGGCAATCAATCGTGGATGAAGTCTCCACTCACTAAACAAGCGGCGCTGCGGCCAGTATTTCTTCACCGGCATTGGCAGCATATTTTTCAAAATTCTTTACAAACTGAGCGGCTAATTTCCTGGCCTGAACATCGAAGTCGGCAGGATTGGGCCAGGTATTGCGGGCATTGAGGAGTTCGGAGGGTACACCCGGGCAGCTCTTGGGAATAGCCAATCTGAACCATGGTGTACGGTCGTATTCTACATTATCCAGTTGGCCATCGAGTGCAGCCGTAATCATGGCGCGGGTATAGCCCAGCTTCATGCGGCTGCCTACACCATAAGGGCCACCATTCCAGCCCGTATTGATCATCCAGACATTTACATTATGTTCTTTCATTTTCCGGCCCAGCATTTCGGCATACTGTGCTGGGTGAAGGGGTAAGAAAGGCGCACCAAAACAGGCACTAAACGTTGATTTGGGTTCAGTAATCCCTGCTTCTGTACCGGCTACTTTGGCGGTATAACCACTGATAAACTGGTACATCGCCTGTCCCGGTGTCAGTTTGCTGATGGGAGGCAACACGCCATAAGCATCGCAGGTAAGGAAGAAAATATTTTTTGGCGTTTGACCGATGGAGGGTTCCAGCGCATTGCTGATGAAATCAAGCGGATAACTCACCCTTGTATTTTCGGTGATGGATTTACCACTGAAATCAATCTGGTTGGTACCCGGAAAGAAGGTAACGTTTTCAACGAGGGCACCCGGGCGGATGGCGTGGTAGATTTCAGGTTCTTTTTCTTCACTGAGGTCGATGGTTTTGGCGTAGCAACCACCTTCAAAGTTGAAGACGGTATTACTGGTCCAGCCATGTTCGTCATCACCAATCAGCTTCCGGTTGGGGTCTGCGCTGAGTGTAGTTTTACCCGTGCCACTCAGTCCGAAAAATATGGCGGTATCGCCTGCTTCGCCCATATTGGCGCTGCAGTGCATACTGAGTACGCCTTTATCGTGTGGTAAAATATAGTTGAGTACACTAAAGATGCCTTTTTTCATTTCACCGGTATAGCCCGTACCACCGATAAGGATGGTGCGTTTGGTAAAATTGACAATGGCAAAATTATGCTGACGGGTACCATCCACCAGAGGATCTGCTTTGAAGCCGGGCGCCTGGATAATGTGCCAGTCGGGCTGAAAGTTGTCTAATTCTTCTTCTTTGGGGCGAAGAAACATGTTGTAAGCAAAAAGATTACTCCAGGGATTTTCGTTAACCACCCTGATATTCAGCCGGTAACTGGGATCCGAACAGGCATACGCATCCCTGATCCAAAGGTCTTTGTCCGCCAGGTAAGCCATCATTTTGCTTTGCAACTGGTCGAAATATTTTACATCAATAGGGATGTTAAAATCATTCCAGTTGACGGTATCTGCTGTAATGCTGTCTTTTACAATAAATTTATCTTTCGGGCTGCGGCCGGTAAACTCGCCGGTTTTAATCACCAAGGCACCGGTATCGTTGAGAACGCCCTCATTCCGGCTAACGGTCTGTGCCGTAAGTTCTTCGGGTGAGAGTTGATAATGGATATGGTCGCCATCGCGTAAACCCATATTAATCAGGGTAGTTTTGGAGAATGTAAGCATCGTTGGAACTGACATAGCTGGTAATCGTTGAATAAATAAATCATTAAGAAACGGCAAAGTTAGGCCATCGATTGTTTAAAAAAGATTTGTTAAACCCTCCGGAATTTAAAACAACAGGGTATTCTGTTCGATTTTATTAAATTTTCCGCAATCGTTTCCGGTTTTATTAAACAAGGTTGAAAAATGCCAGAGATTGGTTGAATGAAGTGAATTTTTTTTCCTGCTGTTGTGTATATCTTACACAATCAGTACACGGTTATGGTTCAAATTTGTCTTTGGGAGCGATCCGGAGAACCAGTATATTGCAGCAAAATCAAGCAACATGAAGTATCTACCGCTGGATCCGGCTATATTTATCCAGAACCGGAGTCGTTTTGCAGCACAGATGGAAAAGAATGCCATCGCCATTTTTAACAGTAATGATGAGTTGCCGGTTAACGGCGATGCATTGCATGCTTTCCGCCAGAATGCTGATCTGTTCTGGCTTACAGGCATCATGCAGGAAGATACAATGCTGGTGCTTTTTCCGGATAATCCTGATCCCAGGTACCGCGAGGTATTGGTGCTTTTACGGCCTAACGAACTGAAGGAGAAGTGGGATGGCCATCGCCTGCGTACACATGAGGCCACAGCGATTTCCGGTATTACCACCATTGTATGGCTTGATGTACTGGATGGCTTACTCCAGCCCTGGATACACCTGGCTGAAACCATTTACCTCAATACCAATGAAAATGACCGCAAGGCCAACCTGGTACCTGTGCGCGACTACCGCTATGCAGAAATGATGCGCCAGCGCTACCCCCTGCACCAGTACAAACGGAGCGCCCGCATCCTCAAGGAACTCCGGGCCATAAAAACCCCGCAGGAAGTAGAAGTACTGCAGCAGGCAATGGACATAACCGAACATACATTCCGCCATTTGCTTGGCTTTATCCGGCCCGGTGTCATGGAATATGAGATAGAAGCAGAAATTTATCACCAGTTTTTAAAGCGTCGTGCCACCGGTCCTGGTTACAGCAGCATTATTGCCAGTGGAGACCGGGCACGCACCCTGCACTATATCAGCAACAACGCGGAATGTAAGGACGGGGAGCTGCTGCTCATGGATTTTGGTGCGCAATATGGCGGCTACAATGCCGATCTCACCCGTACGGTACCGGTAAGCGGCAAATTTACACGCCGGCAGAAAACCGTATACAATGCCTGTCTGCACCTGCACCAGTATGCTGCAAGTATACTTAAACCCGGTATCAGTATTGTTGATTATACCGATAAAATAGGAGAGGAGGCAACGGTCATTTTCCAAAAGATCGGGCTGCTTAAAAGATCGGATGTTAAGAACGAGGATCCGGAGAACAGGGCCTACCGTAAATACCTGTACCATGGCATATCGCACCACCTCGGTATTGACGTACACGATTTGGGCACACGTACTGCACCCATCAAAGCAGGAATGGTGTTTACCATTGAGCCAGGTATTTATATCGAAGAAGAGCAAATGGGTGTGCGGATAGAAAACAATTTCTGGATTACTAAAAATGGGAATAAAGACCTGATGAAGAATATTCCCATCACGGCCGAAGAGATAGAAGCCCTGATGAAGAAATAAGTATTGTATGAAACAGATCCCCAATATATTTACCCTGCTGAACCTTGTTTTTGGCTGTATGGCCATTATCGTTACGCTCCAGCAGGGCGTTGGTATCCGCTATACCCCGGAAGGTGCCCAATTGTTTGAAATACCCGAGGCTATTTATATGGCATCAGTATTTATGGGGTTAGCAGGCCTGGTGGATTTTCTGGATGGTTTCGTGGCCAGGTTGTTCAAAGCAACTTCAGCAATGGGTAAGCAACTGGATTCACTGGCCGATATGGTCAGTTTTGGTGCTGCTCCCGGCTTTCTCCTTTACCAGTTTCTCCGCCGTAGTTTTGCGCAGGACGAAGGGGGTATCGATGTTGGCTTCTGGGTATTCCTCCCCGCACTGCTGGTGCCTTGTGCCGCAGCCTGGCGGCTGGCAAAATTTAATATTGATGATAGTCAGCAATATGGGTTTAAAGGCGTGCCCACACCTGCGGCGGCCTTACTTATTGCCTCACTACCCCTGATCTACTGGAATACCAGTAATGAAACCATACTGGCATTGCTGCACAATAAATGGGTATTGTATGGTCTCATTCTGTTGGTAAGCTGGCTGATGGTGAGCAACCTGCCCATCATGGCACTCAAGTTTAAAGACTTCACGATTAAAAATAATCTGCCTAAAATTATTTTATTGGCTACAGCCCTCATTGCTGCAGTATTTCTGCAATGGCTGGCGGTACCGGTGGTTTTTTTGGTGTACATTATTTTATCTTTGACCCTCAATAAAAAAGAAAGCGCATGACCTACACAGTACAGGTAAAAGTGATGCCGTTGAAAGACCTGCTTGATCCGCAGGGTAAAGCGGTAATGGGTGGATTGGCCAATCTTGGTCTTGGAAGCGTTCGTGATGTAAGGATTGGTAAACATATCGACCTGCAGATTGAGGCTGCTACCCGGGAAGACGCGCTGCGCCTGGCAGACGATGCAGCTAAAAAACTGCTCGCCAATCCTGTTATGGAAATGTATGAGCTTAAAGCAGATTAATATTTGCATCAAAACGGGGCAATACTGACGGCAGCAAACCGAAGCGTGCTTGTCCCTCCATCCCAAACGTATGCTGTATCTCATTCCTTCCCCCATCGGCAATCTTGGCGACATGACCTACCGGGCGGTGGAAGTACTCAGGCAGGCAGACCTTATCCTTGCTGAGGATACCCGTACTTCATCAGTGCTGCTGCAGCATTACCTCGTGCAGAAACCTATTACCCCATATCACCAGCACAACGAACATAAAATTGTTGATCATCTGGTGGGCCAGATGGAAGCCGGGAAAACGATGGCCTTACTTACTGATGCGGGAACACCTGGGATCAGCGACCCGGCATTTTTATTGGTAAGGGCCTGTGTGGCTAAGGGCCTTCCGGTAGAATGCCTGCCCGGTGCCACGGCTTTTGTACCCGCACTGGTCAACAGTGGTCTGCCCATCAACCGTTTTTGTTTTGAAGGCTTTCTGCCACTCAAAAAAGGCAGGCATACCCTGCTTACTGCTTTGGCAGGTGAAGAACGTACGATGGTATTTTATGAAAGTCCGGTGCGCCTCGTGAAAACACTCGAAAGTCTGGTCACTTATTTTGGTGCTGAGCGCCAGTGCTGTGTAAGCCGGGAACTGACTAAGAAATTTGAAGAAAATAAGCGCGGTACCCTGCGTGAAGTAGCCGATCATTTTGCTGCCAAAACGGTAAAAGGCGAAATTGTGATTGTGGTGGCGGGCAAAGAAGCCTGAGTCAATACCATGCTGAAATATCTGCCAGCGATTTCCTTTTCAGATCGGGTACCCAACACTCTGCTGCTGCATAGCCAATGGGGATAAGGAGAAAAGGCTTCTCGTTGGATGGACGATTGAGCAATGTGGCTAAAAAGTTCATCGGACTTGGGGTATGCGTTAGCGCCACCAAACCGGCATGATGTATGGCTGCAAGCAGAAAGCCACAGGCCAGGCCACAACTCTCCTGCACATAATAATTTTGTCGTTTCCTGCCGTTGGGTTGATCCTCATACGGGCGGCGGAAGACAACGACCAGGCAGGGTGCTGTTTCCAAAAAGGGTTTTTGCCAGTCGGTACCGATGGGGGCAAGGTCTTCCAGCCATTCCTCACTCATCCGCTCCTTATAGCTTTCGTATTCTTCCTGTTCTGCTGCTATTCGTATTTGTTTTTTGAGGGCTGCATCCTGCACCACACAGAAGGTCCAGGGCTGTTTATGCGCCCCGCTGGGTGCCGTTGAAGCAGTGAGGAGAAGATTTTCAATCACTTCCCTCGGGATTGGGCGGTCGCTGAAATCACGGCAGGTACGGCGCTCGTCCATCCATGTATAAAAACGATGGCTTTCCTTAATCATGGCTACCGGCTCGGGCCCCACCTTCCGGTGTGCAACAAAAGGGAAACCGTTTATGAATTTAATTGCAGTCATTCATTCAATTTCACGAAATTTACGCACAAATCTTTAATATGTATTTTCAGTATAGCAAAAACAAGTACAATAGACTCTCAAAAATGACTGTAAGACAATCCCGTTTCCTCCTGCTGATTAGCTGCTTATCCTTTTCCCTCACCGGCTTTGCCCAACCTGACCGCTGGCAGCAAAAGGTTAAATATACCATGAATATCGACATGGATGTAACCACCAACCGGTTTACCGGCACACAAAAACTGGAGTACACCAATAATTCCCCGGATGTTTTAACCAAACTTTTCTATCACCTCCAATGGAATGCGTTTCAGCCCAACAGCAGTATGGATGAGCGCAGTCGTGAGTTGGGTAAGCATGTGGTTAATGGCCGGCAGGATTGGGATCCCCGGGTCAAAGACCGTATCTTAAAACTGACACCGGAGCAGATAGGCTACCAGAAAATCATTTCCCTGAAAATGAATGGCATCCCGCAGCCTTTTGTCATGCACGAAACCATTCTTGAAGTACAACTGACAAAACCGATAGCACCGAGGGCAAAAGTGTTGCTGGATATGGTATTTGAGGCACAGGTGCCATTACAGATCAGGCGGAGCGGAAGGGATAACCCAACAACCAATGTGCGGTATACCATGACACAGTGGTACCCTAAACTCTGCGAATATGATTACGAAGGCTGGCATCCGACACCCTATATTGCCCGTGAGTTTTACGGGGTATGGGGTGATTTTGATGTAACCATCGCTATTGATAAAACCTATAAGCTGGGCGGTACAGGTGTACTGCAGAATGCCGCGGCGATTGGCTGGGGATACGATCAACCAGGTACGGAGCTGAAACCCATCAACACCGATAAGCGTACCTGGCATTTTTCGGGCAGTAATATCCACGACTTTGCCTGGGCTGCAGATCCGGACTACAACCACCTGGTGCGCAAAATAAATGGGGGCCCCATGATTCATGTACTCTACAAATACCGTGAGAATAAACCGGATAATGATGCTAATTGGACAGCCGTAGCGGATGCAGCGGTAACGGTACTGCCTTTTATTGAAGCGCATTTTGGTAAGTATCCTTATCCGCAGTATTCATTTATACAGGGCGGAGACGGGGGGATGGAGTATCCCATGGCAACCATGCTGATCGGAAGTGGACTGGGAACCGCCTTTCATGAATGGATGCACAGTTGGTACCAGATGATGCTGGGCACCAATGAAGGACTATATGCCTGGATGGATGAGGGATTTACCGAATACGCGAGTAATCTTGT
This sequence comes from Chitinophagales bacterium, assembly GCA_013298665.1. Classification (GTDB taxonomy): domain Bacteria; phylum Bacteroidota; class Bacteroidia; order Chitinophagales; family Chitinophagaceae; genus Ferruginibacter. The sequence continues at coordinate 9,117 of JAAFIK010000021.1, read as the reverse complement.
GGAAGAGTTTTACCGCGTGCAGGTAACGCGGAAAATCCAGGAGAATGGCAATAACCTGAAAGCTTTAAGGAGCGCCGATTCACTGGCTGCATTGCTCCCGCTTTTTCACCGGAGCAATTACGATGGATATTATGCTTTGGTTAAAAGTGGCCTGGAAGAGCCCATGACCACACATGCAGATCATTTTAATACCAATTTTGCCTATAGTATTGCGTCGTATTCAAAAGGAAATGTTTTCCTGGAACAGTTGGGCTATATCGTAGGTGCGGCTGTACGGGATAAAATATTGCTGGAGTATTACAACAAATGGCGGTTCAGGCACCCCAATGCATCGGATTTTATCCGTATTGCCGAAACGGTGAGCGGACTGAAGCTGGATTGGTATAAAGAGTACTGGGTCAATGGCACCAAAACGATCAATTATACGATCGACAGCCTCTGGGAAGAAGGAGGGGTATCGAAAATAAGGCTGAAGCGTACGGGTAAAATGCCCATGCCGATCGACCTGCAACTCAGGTTTAAAGATGGCAGTACAGAAATGCACTATGTGCCGCTCAACCTGATGTACGGACAGAAACCGGCAGAAAATCCGGCAGAAAGCCGTACCGTGCATGAGCCCTGGCGCTGGACGCATACGACCTATATTGTAACCTTTAAAAAAAGCCTGCTCGACCTGAAGTATGCAGAGATCGATCCTACCCGCCGGTTGGCAGATGTGGAACAGCGGGACAATATACTGGAATTGAAATGGTAGGGTATCGCCTTTGCTTTGCAAGACAATTTTCCGGCAAACGAAAATCTTTTCGCCCGGGAAGAAATATATTTGTATTTTAGTAGGGGCTTGGTATGCCTTCATCCGCATATTTAAGCCGGAAACACTTTATGTATAATGGGTTGCCATACATACAGCACTACTCATATAAAATCCCCGGATATTACTGTGCAAACCAGCCCATACCTTTACCAGCATGATGCAACACGATTACGGGATCAAAAAAAGCGGCATTCAGTTGTGGCCTTTTTGGATAACCGCTGTTGCAGATGATCGCTTTTAATCCTTAATCATTACAGCCTGAAGCACCAGGCCGTAATCTATTGCTGATAAAAAAACAAACAAATGGAAAAATTTCCGGGTTATCTGCTAAACAACACACCATCCCGAATACGGGTGGTCAATTTCACACAATCCCTTATTGATTACCTTTTCCCGGTAACTGATGATCCTCAGGGATTTATGCAAACACAAGCCGCTACGCATGCTGCACTGAAAAACGAACTGATGGTCTGCCTCTCGCCACTTACAGCCGATGCTGATATTGATGTGCTGGAAACTGCAGACTCTTTTTTTGCATCTCTCCCCTTTGTAAAAGACGATCTGCTGAGGGATGCCGCTCTTACGCTGTCTTTTGATCCGGCAGCTTACTCTGTTGCCGAAGTGATTCTGGCTTATCCCGGTTTCCGGACGCTTGTTGTATACCGGCTGGCGCATGAGTTGTATCGCCTCAAAATACCCATTATTCCGCGCATCATGAGCGAATGGGCGCACAGTATTGCGGGTATCGATATCAATCCCGGTGCCACCATTGGTTGTCCGTTTTTTATCGACCACGGTACGGGTGTTGTAATCGGGGAAACGGTGGTGATCGGGAACAATGTAAAAATATACCAGGGCGTTACGCTGGGCGCTCTCTCTGTAAAAAAAGAAGAAGCGCAACAGAAACGTCATCCAACCATTGAGGACAATGTGGTTATTTATGCGGGTAGTACGATTCTCGGCGGTGAAACAGTAGTGGGGCACGACAGCGTTATTGGCGGGAGTGCATGGGTAACGGAAAGCGTACCCCCTTATAGTGTGGTGTACCAGAAAACCCATACTATTGTCCGGGATAAACGCGATTTCGCCGAACCCATTAACTTTGTCATATAAAACATAATATAGTATAATGAAGGCAGCAAACATTCTGGATACCATTGGAAACACCCCGCATCTCCGGATTAATCGTTTATTCCCTGATACAGTGGAAGTATGGTGTAAACTTGAAAAGGCGAACCCTGGCGGCAGTATCAAAGACCGCATCGCCCTGGCAATGATCGAAGACGCCGAGGCAAGAGGCATTCTTAACAAAGACAGTATAATCATAGAACCAACATCTGGTAATACCGGCATCGCGCTGGCCATGGTTGCTGCCGTAAAAGGCTATAAGCTGGTATTGGTGATGCCTGAAAGTATGAGCATCGAAAGACGCAGGCTGATGAGCGTATATGGTGCCAATTTTGAACTGACGCCAAGGGAGAAGGGTATGAAGGGAGCTATAGAGAAGGCCAATGAACTGGTGGCTTCCACACCGAATGCCTGGATGCCACAGCAGTTTGATAATGCAGCCAATATTGCGGTGCATGCGCGAACAACGGCAAAGGAAATCATGACCGATTTTCCTGATGGCGTTGATTATGTCATTACAGGTGTAGGCACGGGCGGGCATATCACCGCAGTCGGAGAGGTGCTGAAAGAAAAGTTCCCGAATACCAGAATATTTGCTGTTGAACCGGAATTATCGCCTGTGATCAGCGGGGGAACACCCGCACCACATCCCATCCAGGGTATCGGGGCAGGATTCATTCCCGCCAACCTGCATACAGCCATACTGGACGGTGTTATTCAGGTATCCAAGGAAGAAGCATTTACCTATGCCCAGCGTGCGGCAAAAGAGGAGGGGCTGCTCGGAGGCATCTCCAGCGGGGCTACGCTGGCTGCGGCTGCTAAAAAGATTCCCGAAATGCCCGTGGGTAGCCGGGTGCTTATTTTCAACTACGATACCGGCGAACGCTATCTGTCGATAGATGGGCTCTTTGCCTGATCGGGATGGGCACACCATAGGTATGTACATAAAAAAGACCGGTAGTCATTACCGGTCTTTTTTATGTACGCTTATGTCGGCTTACCGAACCGCTTTTTTGCGGATATAATCAATCACTTCTTTCATGGCAGTATTGTCTGCTTTAAGGGCTGTTTCCTGTGCTTTCGCAATACCATTGAGCATGCCATTTAATGGGCCATCCGTCTGGCTGCGGAAGTTTTCGGGAATTTCATCACGGAATTTGAGTAAAAGGTCTGCACCCTTTTTTACTTTAGCCGCATCAGTCACTTTGCCCAGCAGTTTTGCAAAAGATGCTGCAGACTGGAATTTAGCCTGCGACATTGCCATGGCTTCAAACTTAGCTGCCACGTCATCATAGGCTTCATCACCGCCGCTCGCCGTCATGATGTCAGCAATCTTTTCGGTGAGTATACCCTTGCTTGGCAATTTTGAGAGCTTCGCAGCAATCGCAACAGCCGCCGGCGCATCAAGTTTGGAAAGGGCTTCAAGCGAATAACCAGCTACGGTATAAGAAAGTTCATTTATGCCCTTTTCGTAAATGGGGCGGTATTCTGCTTTCAGATAATCACCCAGTACTTTGATGGCATTGCCTTTGACAAGTGCATCTTTATCGTTGCGGGCAATACTGAGCAGTAATGGCTCAACCGCATTTTTTACATTATCCTTTTTCATATCCAGCTTGGTGATGGTCAGGCCGCGGAGTCGTGGGAAGCGATCCTGCAAACCTGCTTTCACAATCTCCAGTGCTGCTGCATCATCCTGTTTTCTTGCACAAAACTCGATGGCTTCGCGGCGGTCAACGTAGGTGCCGGCAAACTTGTATTGATGAATAAAGTTCTGGAGGGTTTTGTTGTCTTTTTTCTCTGCAAGAAGGATTTTGTCAGCATCCACATTAATCAGATCCGGTCTCTGCTGGTAAGAAAAATAGAAAGTATCCGCCTTATGCTGCATCCATACCGGGTAGCGTTTTTTGGCCGCACCATTATACACGTCTATGGCAAAGGGCAATTTGAAAACCTTGTCGCCACGCTGGGTTTGTTTCACAATTACTTTAGCCAGCCCTGCGGCATCATCATATACATAATCAATGTCTAATTTGGGGTGTCCGCTGCCATAATACCATTGGTTAAAAAACCAGGTGAGGTCACGTCCGGTTACTTCTTCAAATGCCAGGCGCAACTGATGGGCTTCAGCCGATTTGAATTTATTGGTGGTGAGGTACAGGTTCAGCGACCTGAAGAAGGCACTATCGCCTACAAAATTGCGCAGCATATGCAGGATACGTCCGCCTTTGTTGTAACTCACGGCATCGAACATGTCAATTTCATTGGAATAATAAAAGCGTACGAGGTCTTTTTTCTCGCTGCCACTGGCAAGGTAACCCTGCATATCACTCAGGTTTTGTGCATCACCGGCATCCTTGCCATATTTGTACTCGTTCCACAGGGTTTCGCTGTAGTTGGCAAAAGATTCGTTGAGGGTAAGGTTGCTCCAGCTTTCAGCGGTTACATAGTCACCAAACCATTGGTGAAACAATTCATGCGCAACCGTGGTTTCCCATTGATTGCCGTCGGCCAGTTCACGGGCATCCTGCTGGGCACTTTCCTGGTGGATGGTGGCTGTGGTATTCTCCATGGCACCGGCAACGTAATCCCGGCCGGTAATCTGTGAATATTTGATCCAGGGATATTCCACACCCGTAATCTTTGAAAAATAACCCATCATTTCTGGCGTACCGCCAAAGATCTGTTTGGCCACATCTTTGTATTCTTTTTCCACATAGTAATTCACTTCTTTACCCTTATAACTGTCTTTGATCACCGCATAATCACCGGCACCAAGGAAGAACAGGTAGGGGCAATGTGGTAAATCCATCTTCCAGTAGTCTGTTCGCGTACCGTCTGCATTTTTCTTCTGGCTCATCAGCTTACCATTGGAAAGGGTAACAAACTTATCAGTAATCGTTACCGTCAGTTCCTGTGTGGTTTTCTGGTTGGTTTTGTCAATGGTGGGAAACCAGCCACTGCTGCTTTCTGATTCACCCTGTGTCCATAACTGGGTTGGCTTTTTAGGGTCTTCTCCTTTCGGGTTGATAAAAAACAGCCCTTTGATGCCCAGTGCCGCACCCTTGTCATATTTTTCCTCAAACTCATCGGGACGAGCGGTATAATCGATATAAACGGTATAATTCTCATTCGCCTTATAAGTGCGGTCGAGCTTGATGCGGATGACGAAATCGTCGTGCTCATATTTCAGGGGGATCATTTGTCCGCCTTTAACAAGGGCAACCTTATTGAAAACGAAATACTTGGCGTCCAATGTCAATGAATCGGTCGGGTAAAAATGCGGGTGCAGGGTAATCCAGGCTTTGCCGTACAGGTAGCTTTTACTGAAGTCCGGCTTTACATCCAGTTTCGTATGCACAAGATCGTTGATACGGGTACCCGATTCCCGGTAGAGGGTCTTCCAGGTGGTATCCTGTGGCTTTCCTCCGTCTTGTGCAGTGAGGAACAACGGAAACGCAATAATCGCTGCCAGCGATATTATTTTATTCATAAATGAAATTTAAGGGTGTAAAAATAGGGGCAGTTTACTAAAGTAACCGTAAAATTTATATAAATGGCCACGTAAAGCACAGATTGGTTATTTTTGTTACCAAACAGGTATACACATGAAAAAAATGGGTTTGGTTTTGCTGCTTGCAGTGATGGGAATGGTAGTGAAGGCACAGCAGAATCATTTTGTATATATCCAAACCGAGAATAAGCAGGCTTTTTATGTAAAGGTGGACAAAAAGGTATTCAGCTCAACAGGCTCAGGTTATGTCATCATCCCGAAACTTACTGATGGGAATTACCGGTTCAGTATCGGCTTCCCGAAGAATGAATGGCCCGAGCAGCAGATCAGTTGCAAAATCGACAAAAAGGATGCAGGGTATCTCCTTAAAAATTTTGGCGATAAAGGTTGGGGCTTATTTAACCTGCAAACCATGGAGGTTAATATGTCAGGTCCCGATGCCGGGGTAATACCGGTGCGGTCAGAAGAGAACAAAAGTGATGCTTTTTCCAATATTCTTTCCAATGTAGCAAAAGATTCATCCATCCGTAAGCAACCCGTAAAGCAGGAGGCACCTGTTGTTCCTGCAACCCCCGTTGTAAGTGAGGAAGTGGTCAGGCAACCTGCGGCCTCTGTGGTGAAGCGGCTATTGCGCAACAATGCTAAAGCCGGTATGGAGATGGTATATACCGTTGCTGACGGGGCATCGGTGGATACGGTCAGGGTATTTATTCCGGCGGGAAAAGAATCCGTTGTGACGAAAGCTGAAGAGCCGCCTGTAGCGATTACAGCCCCTCCGGTGGTTGATACCGTAAAAACAGTAGCGCCCTCCGAAAAGCCCAAAGAAAAGTTTATTGATATGGAATTGCCCAACCCCAATAGTGTAACAGCACCGGGTCAGCAAGGCATATCTCCTAAAGACACGATTATCGAAGTAAAGAAGGTGCCTGATACCCCGATTGATAAACCCCAGGTACCTGTGTCCGGTAAACCCGGTGCAAAGATGATCAATTCCAATTGCAGGGATTTTGCGGCCAATGATGACTTTTTGAAGCTTCGGAAGAAAATGGCAGCAGCGGAGGCCGAAGACGATATGGTGGCCATTGCAAAAAAAACCTTTAAGACAAAGTGTTTTACAACCGAGCAGATTCGTAACCTGGGTGTATTGTTTTTAAAAGACGCAGACCGGTATAATTTTTTTTATGCAGCCTACGCCTGGGTTTCCGACTCGGAAAACTATCCGGGTTTGCAGGCGCAACTTACAGAGGAGTATTACATCAACCTTTTTAAAGCCATGATCCGGCATTAGGCGATGAATGGCAGCGGGCGATATTTTATAGAGTTGGCCTATAAGGGTGCCGCATACAGCGGATTTCAGGTACAGGATAATGCCAATGCTGTACAGGCAGAGGTGGAGAAAGCACTGAGGATCTATTTCCGTAAACATATTGAAGCCCTTCCGGAAACCGCCTGGGCAGGGCAAGTCCCATTTACACTTACCGGATCGTCCCGGACAGATGCAGGCGTTAATGCCCGCCAGAACTTCTTTCATACCGATTGCCCTATCCCCCTTGCTGAAAATACAGATCGTCATATTTATCACCTGAACGCCATCCTGCCACCCGATATCGTTATTCATGGCATCATACCCGTTGCCGCAGATGCACATTGCCGTTTTGACGCCACAGCCCGTTCCTACAGTTATTACCTGTATGCAGCCAAAGACCCCTTTTTAAGCGACAGGGCCTTCTTTTTTCCCTACCGGCTTGATCATGAGGCACTTGATGCCGCCGCGGCACTGTTGATGAACTATGAAGACTTTACCAGCTTCAGCAAGCGGAATACGCAGGTACACAGCTTTATTTGCCGGATTGAGGAAAGCAACTGGCATCAGGATGGGGATTGTCTGGTTTATACCGTCAGGGCCAACCGTTTTTTAAGAGGAATGGTCAGGGGGCTGGTGGGTACCATGCTCCGTGTTGGGCGGGGTAAGGTAGATATAGATGGATTTAAAGCGATTATTGAGGCCGGGGATTGCTCCCGGGCCGACTTTTCTGTTCCCGGTCATGGGTTGTTCCTGAACAGGGTGTTTTTCCCCTATCTGTAGTGATTGAGTACCGTCCTGCGTACTGACCCCTCCTAAAATTACTTGTCAGTTTTTTGGGACTAAACAAGATGAAAATGAGTTCCAAAACAAAAGGGGTTGACTTTACGGTAAAAATATCGGATGCTCACCTCCGTACAGATGAACATTACATTTATGAAGTTCCTTTTCAGCGTTGGCTGGTTAGCGAGATAGCCGAAGGCCGTTCAAGTGTTAGCCAGGCGATCGCTTTACTATCAATCCCGGTAGTGGCTTTAAACTGATCAGAGATTGGTGACGCAAGTATGCTGCGTCAATGGTGTTACCTTTGGGGGATATGACAGAACAGGAAAAACAGCAACTGCGTGTTCTTCAAAAACGAGCCCAACTATTGGAGCAGCAGCTTGACCAGGCTCGCATTCGCAATATTGCCCCTGATACCCTTATAGATATAGCGGAGGAAGAGCTCAAAATCAGTATCCGAAAAAAGTCTGGTGCCAAACAGTAGTGTGTATCGTCCTGAAATAAGTGGATAGTTGTTAAGTAATATACCAATTGAGCTTAAAAGTACATCATTGAGCGGCTTCAGGAGCCGGTGCCCAGTTTGCCTGAGGCGTCGGTTACCCGGCGTCTCAGGTGGCGAATGCCTGAAGATTTCTGCTTTTTGGGGAGGCATTTACTTTTCCGGGAGTTAAACGATCCGTTCAGGTGTGTGAATGATTCCTGAATTTTCCTGTTTTTGCCCCTGTTTTTTGTCTTTTTACGGGTCAGGCACAGGTAAAAGCATGATTTTTTAAAAATAGTTCAAAAAAAATCGGTTGATAGAAACCCTGTACAGGACTGAATTATGGCGTACAGTAGGGGTTATTGGGGGGGTGTGGAAGTAAAAAAGATCAGAAAATATTTTGGCAGTAACATATGCTGCCCTATCTTTGCAATCCGCTTTTGAAAAAAGGCACAAGTTCTTCGAAAAAAATCTCATCAAATCAAGTAGCAGCAAGGGTTTCATTATATTTCAACAAATGAAACGGGTTGCAAAAAAAAATCAGAAATTCTGAAAAAAAATTTGGTGAAATGATAAAAGCGCTTACCTTTGCACTCCCAATCAAACGGGGGCACAAAAGTAAAGCCAAAAAGATCTTTGAAAGTTAGGAAACAACAGCGCAGAAATTTAAAAATTCTACAAGGTAATGTTAGCGTAACAAATTCGATTAGACGTTAATTTCCAAAAGAGATTAAGTCAGATCAAAACTCATTTACAATGGAGAGTTTGATCCTGGCTCAGGATGAACGCTAGCGGCAGGCTTAATACATGCAAGTCGAGGGGCAGCATGGGGTAGCAATACTCTGATGGCGACCGGCAAACGGGTGCGGAACACGTACGCAACCTTCCCAAAACTGGTGAATAGCCTTCCGAAAGGAAGATTAATACACCGTAACATAACGAAGTGGCATCACTTTGTTATTATAGCTCCGGCGGTTTTGGATGGGCGTGCGCCTGATTAGGTAGTTGGCGGGGTAACGGCCCACCAAGCCTACGATCAGTAACTGGTGTGAGAGCACGACCAGTCACACGGGCACTGAGACACGGGCCCGACT
>JAAFIK010000020.1 GCA_013298665.1 Chitinophagales bacterium | reverse complement strand
TCAAAAAGGCGATGTGCTTACCATCTTTAGCCGATCAGAGTATCTGGAAGGAATGCCGCCGCCTACTTTGCGTACTTATGGTGACACCAGCACTGGCAGGAGATTATACTCAACTCAGTACTCGATCAAAAATAACGGTATGCCATTAGACTGGTGGTTGATTTTCAAATGGAAGTATTATTCCAGCTCATTCTTTTTATTCGAGAAAAAATTAACGGATTTAGGTGTGGATCCGAGCAAGATAGTATTGTAGTTAATGTAAGTTCTTTATGGAAAGCAGTATATTGACCTGATTGGTGGTTTGCGCGTACAAGTTCATTGAAATACTACAAAGCATAAAATCCCGGTGGTAGGAAGGGGCGGATCCGTCCGCTGCGCAGTGCTGCGGGGCAACTGACCGGCTTTGCCTTTGACTATTTTTTAAAGGATCACCTGGGGAATGTGCGGGCCGTTGTTACGGATGAGTTGCAAGCCGACCGCTACCCTACGGCTACTTTAGAAGGCACCGGCGTTGGCAGTCCCGATGCTTCGATCGGAATTGTAAATCCTGTAGAGCAGGAGAAAACCTATTACGACATCAACAGCAATTATGTCGTCCCCAAACCTCCGGCAGTTCCTCTGTATACCAATGACAATGGTACCAACAACCCCAACACTTTTGGCAACAGGACGGCGAACAGCGAGAAGATGTACAAGCTGCATGCGGCAACCAATAAGACGGGGCTATGGATGATATTGAAGGGACAGTGTCTCCGTTTAGTAGGTTGTCATTTTTCAGCCTGTAAAAAGTAATGTACGGTAAGTTATTGCAGCGTTGTGCTAATATGCTAAGGGGAGATTTGGGTTGGATCGGGGCCCTGCAAGCCCCGGAAGTGCAGGTTTTACATACTCGTGTTATCATTTAGTTGGTTTTCTATGGATTGCAAATACTGTGGGCGACACTGCCAGGAATGGGGACGCCGGCCATCGGGTTGTCAGCGCTGGTATTGTACATCCTGCCCCTCAAACTCACCAACCCAAGTGCTTTTAACTTAAACTCGTGGTTGTATTTATTGATTTTCTTTTCATACTTAGTACCCGGTACTTAGTCGGGTTCTGTCCTGATACTTATGTCTTGCGACTCATATCTGAAGCAGGTAATCATACCACGCGGTGGCCCCTGCTTCATTACACATACTGTGGTGACCACCCGGCAGGGTAAGCACTGCCACGCCCCCATTGCTGTGGCCTTCCCAGCCCAGCGCAGGGGATTGCCCCTCCCATAGGGCATCCGCGGCACGGGCAATCAGCAGGGGCGCCCGGATGGGTTGCGTAAAACTGCTGCTGATGCACATATTGTGGATACGGAGGTTGAGCATCGCCAGCAACTGGTCTGTTGCAACACTTTTTAAGCCCTGTTCCTCCGCCAGGAAACGACGGATACCCTCAGCCATCTGCGGCAGGGCAAGGGGTGCAAGCCGGGCTTCAAGGGCTGCCCCCCATGTGGCAAAACCCGTCATCACCGCCTCGCTGGCCTCAAAAATTTCGGCGGCCGTTGCCAATACCATACCCACTTTACCGGCTGCTGTGATGGGGGTGGCGTCAAGTTTGGCTGCAATATCAAATACGGCCACCCATTCCACGGTTTCGCCGTTGGCCTCAAGCTGGCGGCAGACCTCAAATGCAACATGGCCGCCAAAGGAATGGCCGATCAGCCGGCAGGGGCCTTCAGGGTAAACACTTTTGATGTACTGAATATTGATCGCTGCAATGGCTTCGATGCTTGTGCCGGGCAATTCGCCGGGGAATACACCCGGCATATGCAGTCCATATACCGGCGCAGTATTGCTGAAAGGCTTAGCCAACTGATCATAAGCATGGGCAAAACCCGCAGAACCGGGCAGGATAAAAATGGGTGTCCCGGATCCGGTTTGGTGAAACGCTAAGCAATGGTTGCCTGTGGCAGGTAAAGCATGAGCCGCCACCATTTGCTGCCGGGTTGCAGCCGCTGCTTCGCGGATACGCCCGGCGATGAGTGCGGCCTGGGCACGGATGGTGGGATAGGTATAGAGTTCCTGCAATTGAATAGCAAAGCCACGGTCGGTAAGCTGGCTCAGCAACTGGATCATCACAATGGAGTAGCCCCCCTTTTCAAAAAAATTGTCCTGTACGTCCACACGATCCAGCTCCAGTACATCCTGCCAGATGGCAACCAATTGTTGCTCCAGCGCCGTCAGGGGAAGTTCTCCTCCCTCCTGCCCTGCCGCCACCGGCACGGCGGATGGTGTGCCGGGGTTACCTGTTACTGCGGGAACAAGCTGCTGGTCCGCCGCATCAGCAGCAAAAGGCGCAGGGGCTATTTCCTGCAGGGCAACCGGCAATGCATCAATACAGTCGTCTGCATGGCCGGGTACAAATTGCAGCAGTTCCTCATACGCACCCAGGAGTTTGTCCATGCGTTCAGCAGAAAAAAGGTCTTCACAATAGGTAAGTTCAAGCAACAGTCCGGCTGTATGTACAATACAGTTGAGGCCGAGGTCAAACTGAAAACTGCTGTGGTGTGTATTTTCCTGGCTGAGGGTTACGCCTTCCAGATCGAGGCCGCCACTATAGCCGGGCAGGTTCTCCACGGCAAAAGTAACCTGGAAAATGGGACTGCGGCTGAGGTCGCGCGTAAGACCGAGGGCTTCAACTACTTTCTCAAACGGCACTTCCTGGTGTTCGTAGGCGGTCAACGTTTGCTGCCGCACTTTACGCAGTTGCTGCCGGAAGCTAAGCTGCCCCTCAATCGTATTGCGCAGTACCAGGGTATTGACAAAAAAGCCGATCAGCCCTTCTGTTTCCTGCTGCTGCCGACCGGCTACGGGTGTACCCATGCACAGGTCGGCCTGGCCGGAGTACCGGTACAGCAATACTTTGAAGAGGGTAAGCAGGGTCATAAATGGGGTGGCACTTTCCTCCAGCGAAAGCTGGTTCAACTGAACCTCGGCTGCTTTACTCATGCGGCGGAATACTTTGCGGCCACGCGTACTTTGTTTGGGTGGACGTGGCCAATCGGTACGCAATGCAGAGATGGGTACCCCGGCTAAATTTTCTTTCCAGTAAGCCAGTTGCCTGGCCAGTACCTTACCCGCCAGGTACCGGCGTTGCCAGACAGCATAATCGGCATACTGTACGGGCAGGGATTTGAGTACAGGGGGTTGCTGCAACAACATGGCGCGGTAAAGCACCACCAGTTCTTCCACCATGATCCCGATAGACCAGCCATCAAAAGCAATATGGTGGAGCAGGGTGAGCAACAGGTATTCATCCGTATCCACCTGCACCAGCGATACCCAAAGTTTGTGCCCGGTTGCCAGTACCATCGGACGCTGTATAACGCTTTGCAGGTAAGCCGCTGCGCTATCGGCTGCTGCGCCACCCGCCGGCATGGGCTGGTAATCCATCCGCCATTCATCCTCCGGAAAAATGACCTGGTAACCCTTTCCACCCTCACTGCAGATACCGGTGCGCAATACTTCATGGCGGTTGACAATCGTCCGGAATGCATTTTCCAATGCCGTAATATTCAGCGCACCCCTGAGACGGAACAGCCAGGGCATATGGTATTGTACGCTGCCAAGCAGGTTATCGATAAACCAGAGCCGCTCCTGTCCGTAAGACAGGGGTATCCTATCCGGTCGCTGCCCGGGGCGGATGGATGGCCGCGCCTCTGCAGCAGTATCTTCATTGCTGATCAGCGCGGCAAGACCGGCAATCGTTGGCGTATCGAACATATCGCGGATGGTAAGCTCCTTACCAAAACTGCTGCGGATCGCCGACAGTACACGCACAGCGAGCAGGGAGTGACCACCAAGGTCAAAAAAATCATCATGGATACCCACCGCCGCTATATCCAGTAACTCCTCCCAGATAACCGCCAATGCCTTCTCCGTTTCCGTACGGGGTGCCGCACGCTCCTGTACCACAGTACCCGGACGGATCCCCGACAGCAATGCACGGTGATCTACCTTACCGTTGCCGGTCAGCGGCAGCGCCGGTACTACCATACATATACCCGGTACCATATACTCCGGTAAAGACGCCCGAAGCAGTGCCTGGGTAAGAAAACTATCATAACTACTGTCCGTTACCACAAACGCCGCCAAACGTTTGTTCTCCTGCTCATCGGTATGCAGCAGCACCACAGCCTGCCGAACACCACCGCTGCGCAACAGTACCGCTTCTATCTCACCCAATTCAATGCGGTAACCACGAAGCTTCACCTGTCCGTCCATCCTGCCCGTAAACAGCAACTCCCCCTTATCATTCCAGCGTACAATATCGCCACTGCGGTAATAACGCGCGCCGTCTATATTGACAAATTTCGTAAGGCTAAGCGCCTCATTGTTCACATAACCCGCAGCAACACCAGCCCCGCCTATATACAACTCTCCCTCAACGCCGATGGGCACGGGATTACCCTGCCCATCAAGCAATAACACACGCGTATTGCCCAGCGGTTTGCCAATGGGTACAGCACCTTCTTCCAATACATCAAAAACATGACAGGTGGCAAAAACCGTTGTTTCGGTAGGACCATATCCATTCACAATACGGCCGGGACCAAGCAGGTCAAACACCCTGCGCACATGCGGGGCGGACAACTGCTCCCCGCCCACCAATATCCGGCGCATACCGGCAAGGCTGCCGGGACAGGCATCAGCAAAACTGTTGAACAGTGCCGTGGTAAAAAAACTGATGCTGATCTTTTCTGCTTCAATCTGCTTACCCAGCGCATACACATCGGCAGCAATATCACCAATCAGGTGCAGACAGGCCCCATTGAGCAGCGCACCAAAAATGTCGTACACCGAACCATCAAAGGCATAGTTCGACCATTGCAGTACATGATCATCGGGGAATATGCGGATCGCACCGGGATCGCTCACCAGTTTGATGATATTGGTATGGGTAACCAGTATACCCTTGGGCTTACCCGTGGTACCGGAAGTGTACATGATATACACCCCATCACCGGCAGCGGTCTTCACCAAAGGCAGCGTATCGGGATAGTACTCACCGGCGGTAACCTCCACCAGCACACCATGATCACCCAACCCGTAATCAGCAGGATCGCAATCCTCACCATGCACAATAAAGCGAACAGCAGCATCGGTGGCGATATGCTGCAGACGGCTGGCCGGATAATCCATATTGAGCGGAACATAGATACCACCAGCCTTCAGGATGCCCCAGATACCCACCAGCATGCCCATACCCCGGTGCGACAGTAAACCAATGGCAGTGCCGGGAACAACTCCTGCCTGTATAAGGTAGTTGGCCAAACGGTTACCCGCCGCATCCAGCTCCCGGTAACACATACGCTCTTCCCCCATCACCAGTGCAGTACTCATCGGGTGGTGCTGCACCTGTGCGGCAAAAAGATCCGTAACCGTCGCCGTTACCGGATAAGCAACACCGGTATCATTCCAGGCCGCAAGCAGTTGCTGTTCTGCCGCACTCACCCATGGCAACGCAGCCACTTCTGTATCGCTTGCTGCAAGGGCTGAACGAAGCAATTGTTCATAATGTTCCAGCAACCGGACAACCGTTGCACCTTTGTACAGGTCGCTGCAATAGGTCATCACCAGTACAATGCCCTCAGCCGTCCCGGTCGCATTAAGGTCAAGGTCGTACTGTACCGTAATCTCACCGCTATCTACCGGCTGAAGGGCAAGGCTGCCCAGTTGTAAGGGGGCAGACTCGGGTGTATTGTGCAGTGCAAAGACCACCTGGAACAAAGGGCTCCTCCCCGGATCGCGTTCGATACCCAGCGCCTGTACGATCTTCTCAAAGGGCAGGTCCTGGTGCTCGTAAGCAGACAATGTGCATTGTTTGACCTGTTGTAAAAAAACAGCAAAAGATTGCTGCGGGTCTACCCTGCTGCGAAGGGCAAGGGTATTGATGAAAAAGCCGATCAGCCCTTCTGTTTCCTGTTGCTGCCGGCCGGCAATCGGTGTACCCACACAGATGTCTTCCTGGCGGCTGTAGCGGTACAGCAGTACTTTAAAAGCAGCCAGCAGCAGCATAAACAGGGTAACGCCTTCACTACGCGCATACTGCTGCAGCAACTGCTGCAATGCCGGATCAAGCAGGTGACGGACCGCGCCACCACGGCCGCTTTGCCGGGCAGGGCGTGCATAATCGGCGGGCAGGGCTGAAGCAGACACCCCACTGAGCTGGTTGCACCAGTAGGCCAGTTTATCAGCAGCCACCGCACCCTGCAGGTAATCCCGCTGCCAGGCCGCATAGTCGCTGTACCGGATCGGTAATGGGGATAATAAAGGCGCACGGCCGGCCATAAGGCTGTTGTAACACTCTACAAGCTCACGCACCATGATCCCGATAGACCAGCCATCAAAGGCAATATGGTGAACAAGGGCTGACAGCAACCAGCCCGATGGGCCCGTCTCCACAAGGGTTACCCGCAACATATAGTCGCAGGTGAGGTCGAAGGGAATACCAGACAGGTGATGGATATAGTCCATACCCGTGCGGTAACCCAGGCGGGCAAGGGATGCAGCGGATACCGTATGCAATTGCCAGTCCTGCGCAGCAAGAAGCTGTGCAAAACCAACACCACCCTTCTCCCGGATCGTCGTACGCAATACCTCGTGGCGATCCATCACCAGGCGGAAAGCATTCTCCAGCAGCGCAATATCGGGTTGACCGTTCAGCTCAAAAAGCCAGTGCAGCCGGTAAGGCAGGTCGCCCTGCATACCGTGCATAAACCACAAACGCTCCTGCGCAAAGGAAAGCGGAACCCTATCCGGTCGCTGCCCGGGGCGGATGGATGGCCGCGCCTCTGCAGCAGTATCTTCATTGCTGATCAGCGCGGCAAGACCGGCAATCGTTGGCGTATCGAACATATCGCGGATGGCAAGCTCCTTACCAAAACTGCTGCGGATCGCCGACAGTACACGCACAGCGAGCAGGGAGTGACCACCAAGGTCAAAAAAATCATCATGGATACCCACCGCCGCTATATCCAGTAACTCCTCCCAGATAACCGCCAATGCCTTCTCCGTTTCCGTACGGGGTGCCGCACGCTCCTGTACCACAGTACCCGGACGGATCCCCGACAGCAATGCACGGTGATCTACCTTACCGTTGCCGGTCAGCGGCAGCGCCGGTACTACCATACATATACCCGGTACCATATACTCCGGTAAAGACGCCCGAAGCAGTGCCTGGGTAAGAAAACTATCATAACTACTGTCCGTTACCACAAACGCCGCCAAACGTTTGTTCTCCTGCTCATCGGTATGCAGCAGCACCACAGCCTGCCGAACACCACCGCTGCGCAACAGTACCGCTTCTATCTCACCCAATTCAATGCGGTAACCACGAAGCTTCACCTGTCCGTCCATCCTGCCCGTAAACAGCAACTCCCCCTTATCATTCCAGCGTACAATATCGCCACTGCGGTAATAACGCGCGCCGTCTATATTGACAAATTTCGTAAGGCTAAGCGCCTCATTGTTCACATAACCCGCAGCAACACCAGCCCCGCCTATATACAACTCTCCCTCAACGCCGATGGGCACGGGATTACCCTGCCCATCAAGCAATAACACACGCGTATTGCCCAGCGGTTTGCCAATGGGTACAGCACCTTCTTCCAATACATCAAAAACATGACAGGTGGCAAAAACCGTTGTTTCGGTAGGACCATATCCATTCACAATACGGCCGGGACCAAGCAGGTCAAACACCCTGCGCACATGCGGGGCGGACAACTGCTCCCCGCCCACCAATATCCGGCGCATACCGGCAAGGCTGCCGGGACAGGCATCAGCAAAACTGTTGAACAGTGCCGTGGTAAAAAAACTGATGCTGATCTTTTCTGCTTCAATCTGCTTACCCAGCGCATACACATCGGCAGCAATATCACCAATCAGGTGCAGACAGGCCCCATTGAGCAGCGCACCAAAAATGTCGTACACCGAACCATCAAAGGCATAGTTCGACCATTGCAGTACATGATCATCGGGGAATATGCGGATCGCACCGGGATCGCTCACCAGTTTGATGATATTGGTATGGGTAACCAGTATACCCTTGGGCTTACCCGTGGTACCGGAAGTGTACATGATATACACCCCATCACCGGCAGCGGTCTTCACCAAAGGCAGCGTATCGGGATAGTACTCACCGGCGGTAACCTCCACCAGCACACCATGATCACCCAACCCGTAATCAGCAGGATCGCAATCCTCACCATGCACAATAAAGCGAACAGCAGCATCGGTGGCGATATGCTGCAGACGGCTGGCCGGATAATCCATATTGAGCGGAACATAGATACCACCAGCCTTCAGGATGCCCCAGATACCCACCAGCATGCCCATACCCCGGTGCGACAGTAAACCAATGGCAGTGCCGGGAACAACTCCTGCCTGTATAAGGTAGTTGGCCAAACGGTTACCCGCCGCATCCAGCTCCCGGTAACACATACGCTCTTCCCCCATCACCAGTGCAGTACTCATCGGGTGGTGCTGCACCTGTGCGGCAAAAAGATCCGTAACCGTCGCCGTTACCGGATAAGCAACACCGGTATCATTCCAGGCCGCAAGCAGTTGCTGTTCTGCCGCACTCACCCATGGCAACGCAGCCACTTCTGTATCGCTTGCTGCAAGGGCTGAACGAAGCAATTGTTCATAATGTTCCAGCAACCGGACAACCGTTGCACCTTTGTACAGGTCGCTGCAATAGGTCATCACCAGTACAATGCCCTCAGCCGTCCCGGTCGCATTAAGGTCAAGGTCGTACTGTACCGTAATCTCACCGCTATCTACCGGCTGAAGGGCAAGGCTGCCCAGTTGTAAGGGGGCAGACTCGGGTGTATTGTGCAGTGCAAAGACCACCTGGAACAAAGGGCTCCTCCCCGGATCGCGTTCGATACCCAGCGCCTGTACGATCTTCTCAAAGGGCAGGTCCTGGTGCTCGTAAGCAGACAATGTGCATTGTTTGACCTGTTGTAAAAAAACAGCAAAAGATTGCTGCGGGTCTACCCTGCTGCGAAGGGCAAGGGTATTGATGAAAAAGCCGATCAGCCCTTCTGTTTCCTGTTGCTGCCGGCCGGCAATCGGTGTACCCACACAGATGTCTTCCTGGCGGCTGTAGCGGTACAGCAGTACTTTAAAAGCAGCCAGCAGCAGCATAAACAGGGTAACGCCTTCACTACGCGCATACTGCTGCAGCAACTGCTGCAATGCCGGATCAAGCAGGTGACGGACCGCGCCACCACGGCCGCTTTGCCGGGCAGGGCGTGCATAATCGGCGGGCAGGGCTGAAGCAGACACCCCACTGAGCTGGTTGCACCAGTAGGCCAGTTTATCAGCAGCCACCGCACCCTGCAGGTAATCCCGCTGCCAGGCCGCATAGTCGCTGTACCGGATCGGTAATGGGGATAATAAAGGCGCACGGCCGGCCATAAGGCTGTTGTAACACTCTACAAGCTCACGCACCATGATCCCGATAGACCAGCCATCAAAGGCAATATGGTGAACAAGGGCTGACAGCAACCAGCCCGATGGGCCCGTCTCCACAAGGGTTACCCGCAACATATAGTCGCAGGTGAGGTCGAAGGGAATACCAGACAGGTGATGGATATAGTCCATACCCGTGCGGTAACCCAGGCGGGCAAGGGATGCAGCGGATACCGTATGCAATTGCCAGTCCTGCGCAGCAAGAAGCTGTGCAAAACCAACACCACCCTTCTCCCGGATCGTCGTACGCAATACCTCGTGGCGATCCATCACCAGGCGGAAAGCATTCTCCAGCAGCGCAATATCGGGTTGACCGTTCAGCTCAAAAAGCCAGTGCAGCCGGTAAGGCAGGTCGCCCTGCATACCGTGCATAAACCACAAACGCTCCTGCGCAAAGGAAAGCGGAACAACCGTACCCGGTTGCAGCAGGGGGATATTTACTTCACTGGTATTGAGTTTGGTCTGTGCATATTGCCTGAAGTATTCCAGCAGGTGTACCTTATGGTTTCGCAAGGCATCAAGGAATTGTGCATCGGGTCTTTTTTCGCGATTGACCTTCACCACAAGTTCATCCTTTTCGCAGGAAAGCCTGACGTCAAGCGCTTCGGCCTTTTGCAAAAGGCCAATAACTTCGGCTAAATCAAAATCAGACATGATTGATCAGATTAAATGGATAAAAAAGAAACAGCATCAGAGTTGTATGGTATCATAGTTGTCCGGCTCGTGAGCAGTGGTACCGGCTGCTCGCTGCAGGTCGATATAAGCGGCGATGGCTTCGGGTGTGGTAAGCTGGAAGAGAACGCGTACAGACACGTCAAGGCTGAATAATTTACGCAGTGCAGCACGCATCCGGGTTACCAGCAGGGAATGTCCGCCCGATGCAAAGAAATCATCATGTATACCCACTTCAGCAATACCCAGCAGTTCCTGCCACAAGGCTACCAGTCTGGCTTCGGTATCGTTTCGGGGTGCTGCATAGCGATGTGTGCTGAGGCGGTTCATGTCGATACCCGGCAGCTTTTGTTTGTCCACTTTTCCATTACTGGTCAATGGCACTTCATCGATATAGATCACCGCAGCAGGGATCATATACACGGGCAGGTTCTGCCTGAGATGGGCATATACAGCATCCGTATCGCGTTTGGCATCCGTACGCAGATAAGCCGCGAGGAATGGATCACCCCGCTGGTCGCGGCTTGCCAGTACAATAGCCTGCAGTATGCCGGGCATCTGCTGCAATACAGATTCGATTTCACCGGGTTCAACACGGTAGCCGCGTATCTTCACCTGGTCATCCAGGCGACCGAGAAATTCAATCGTACCATCGGGCAGCCATCTTGCTTTATCACCTGTACAATAGAGCCTTGCACCCGGTTGCCTGCCGAAATGATCGGGTATAAATTTTATGGCGGTGAGACCGGGCTGGTTGAAATACCCCGATGCTACCTGCACACCACCAATGTACAACTCACCAATGATGCCGATACCGCAGATGGTTTTGCCGGCATCTGCGATATACAACTGTGTATTGGCAATGGGTTTGCCGATGGGGGGTAAGGGCCGGAGGGCATAATCGGCATCCTGTACTTCATAGGCGCTCACCACATGCGCTTCTGACGGGCCATACTGGTTGAATAGCCGCAGCCCGGAATGTTGTACAAACCGGCGGATATCTTCTGTAAGACGGAGCTGCTCGCCGGCAGTAAATATGGCCCGGATAGTAGTGGGATAGCTACCGGACTGGCCGGCATATTCAGCCAGGTTTTTCAGTACCACATAAGGAATAAACAATTGCGTAAGCGCTTCCCGGTTGATCAGGCTGGTCAGTTCCTGCATATCTTTCCGGAGGTCTTCATCAACGAGA
The DNA here is from genome assembly GCA_013298665.1 of Chitinophagales bacterium. Lineage (GTDB taxonomy): Bacteria > Bacteroidota > Bacteroidia > Chitinophagales > Chitinophagaceae > Ferruginibacter. The sequence continues at coordinate 67,037 of JAAFIK010000020.1, read as the reverse complement.
CAAAGGGTATGTCCAAAACACAGGGCGCTGCCGATCTCCTGAAAGCTGACATCAAAGTTGAGGCTGGCAAACTGGAGGATCCTTTCACCCGGACGGTTCACTCCGCACCGGTGCTGCCAGTACAAAAGGTTCTGCAGGGCCTGCCGGGGCAGTAATACGCCCTTGGGTTTGCCGGTTGACCCGGAAGTATAAATGAGGTAAACGGGTATTGCAGGATCGGTAACCATAGCCGGATTTTCCTGTGCTGCATCCGTATGATCCTTACCGCTTTCATCAACAAGGATCAGGGACAGGCCGACCGTTGCGGGTACAATACCCATGCAACGGGTGCTGCTGAGTATGGCCGTTGCAGCCGCATCCTGCAGCATAAAGGCAATCCGTTCTGCAGGATATCCCGGATCTACCGGCACCACGGTGGCACCCGCCTTAAGAACAGCCAGTACGGCTGCAATCATTCCAAAGGAACGCTCTGTGCAAACGATTACCCGGCTACCCGGTTGCACGCCGGTTGACAAAAGCCGGTTTGCCAGTATATTAGCCTGCCGGTTTAATGCGGTATAACTGAGCGACTCCCCGTTCATCACCACCGCGGGTCTGGCGGGTGTTTGCCTGACCTGTTCTTCAAACCAACCGGTTATGCTTGCCCCTTCAGGAAAGGGCTGTGCGGTATTGTTAAAATCATTCAACTGTGCCTCTTCTGCGGGGGTCAGCATATTGAGGCGGCTGATCTTCTGCGCAGGCTGGTCAAGCATGGATACCAGTAATTGCCTGAAGTGCATAAACATCCTGCTGATGGTATCGGGACTGAACAGGTCTGTACAAAACTGTACAAGCGTATGCAGGCCTTCGGGTGTCTGTGTAAAATCAAAATACAGGTCAAACTTGGCCGTTTCGGTTGCTGCGGGTATAACCGACAGTTCAACACCGGCAAAGCTGAGTGGTTTTACTTCAGGAATGTTCTGCAGGGCGAAAAACACCTGAAAAAGCGGGGAATTGTCCATATTCCTTTCCACAGCTACGGCTTCCACCACTTTCTCGAACGGCGTATCCTGTTCGGCATAGGCTTCGAGCGCGGTTGTTTTCACCTGCTGCAGAAGTGTACATGCATCGCTTTCCCCGTCAATACAATCCCGGAGCACAAGGGTATTGACAAAAAAGCCGATCAGTGGTGCAGCCGCAGGTTGCAAACGATTGGCAGCGGGTGTGCCTACAGCAATATCCGGCTGACCGGTATAACGGTACAACAGTATTTTAAAAGCCGTGAGCAGGGCCATAAAGGGCGTTGCGCCGTGTACCTGCGCCCATTGTTCAAGACGTGCCGTCAATGCGGGTTCAATAACAAATTTTATGCTTTGCCCCTTTGTACTCTGCACAGGCGGGCGCACATAATCTGTGGGCAGGTTGAGCGGCTGGAGACCCGACAGCTTATTTTTCCAGTAGGCCAGCTTGGCGTTGAGCCGGCTGCCGGAAAGGTGCTCGCGCTGCCAGATGGCATAGTCGGCATATTGCACAGGCAGGGGCGTCAGTTTATCCGGCTGTCCTGCAACAAAACTGTGGTAAAGCTGCACCAGTTCATCAACCATAATACTGATGGACCAACCGTCAAAAGCAATATGGTGAAACAGGGTGGAGAGGATATGTTCATCTGCAGCTACCTGTATCATGGTCACTTTGAGCATGGGATCGGCGGCGAGGTTGAAAGGTGTTTGTACCCGCTCCCGGATGTACTCCTCTACGGTGGTGTTGCCGGCGATGATATCCGGTACCGTTATATACACCATCTTCCAGTCAGCCGCCGGATTAACCTGCTGGTAACCGATGCCATCCATTTCCTGTACAACAGTACGCAGCACGCTATGCCTTTGTACAATGGTTGTAAAGGCAGCTTCCAGCGCTGCAACGTTAAGGGTACCTTTCAGCCGGAACAGCCATGACATATGGTATTGAACGGAGCCCTGCAACTGGTCGATAAACCAGAGGCGTTCCTGGGAAAATGAAAGCGGTATGTTAATCCCCTCTTCCCGGCAGGGCAGTAAGGGAACCGCATCGGGTAAAATATTTTCCAGTATTGCTGCCAGTTCCGCAATCGTGGGGTGTTCAAATATATCCCGTATGGGCAGTTCTTTGAGCAGGGTTTTATGGATATCGGATGCCAGGCGCATGGCCATGATGGAATGCCCCCCGAGCGCAAAAAAATCATCCCGGGTACCGATCCTTTTCTTACTGAGCAGGGTTTCCCATAACGCTGCCAGTATGGCTTCGGTTGACGTAGCGGGTGCAATATATCCTGTGGCTTCACTATGCGTACCATCGGGTAAGGGTTGGGCGGCCAAAGCCTTACGGTCAACCTTACCATTGCCCGTTAATGGCAATTGCTCCGCCGGAACAACCGCCTGTGGTACCATATACTCCGGCAACCGTGCTTTCAGGTAACCGGTTACAGCCCCGCTTTCATAATCATCACCCGGAATGACATAAGCCACGAGGCATTTTATACCTGCCGTGTCGCGTGCCACCACCACAACGCCCTGCCGGATACCCGGTGCTTCTTCCAGGAGGCGCTCAACTTCTCCGGGTTCAACGCGGTAACCCCGGATCTTTACCTGTTCATCGTCCCTGCCAAGAAAAATGAGGTTGCCATCCGGCCGGGCATATGCCATATCGCCGGTCCGGTATAAACGCCCGAAGGGCGCAATTTCGGTAAACCTTTCACCGGTGAGCTCCGGCTGTTTCCAGTATCCCCTGGCGAGACCTGCACCGCCAACATACAACTCTCCGGGTACACCGGGCGGGCAAAGACGGCCGTGTCTATCCAGCACAAAGGCACCTCTGTATGCGACAGGCCATCCAAGCGGAATGGCTGCACGGCCGTCAACCGGCGGAATGACATAAGTCGTTGAATAAGTGGTATTTTCAGTAGGCCCATACGCACTGACGATTGTCAGTTGCGGACAGGCTTTCTGCAACTGCGCAATATGGGCTGCCGACAGCCGGTCTCCGCCGGTAATAATATGGTTGAGGGTGCTGAATATTTCCGGAACGGTTTCTACCAACTGGTTGAACCAGCCAATGGTCATCCAGAGTTTGTTCACGTTTTCCCGGCGGATGGCTGCCTGCAGCAATGCTGTATCCAGCAGGGTTTCCTGGCTGCACATCACAAGACGGGCTCCATTAAGCAGGGTACCCCAGTATTCAAAAGTAGTGGCATCAAAAGAGGGTGAACCTGTAGCCAGTAAGGTATCCCCCGGCTGCAGCGGCATATCGTTCACCGACCGTACAAGACTCACGATATTCTGGTGTTCGATCATTACACCTTTTGGTTTTCCGGTGGAGCCGGACGTATACATGATATAGGCCAGCGTACCGGGCTGAACAGCAATATCGACGGGAGCAGATGGCTGGGTACGCAACTGGTCGCGCTGCATATCCACCAGTACCTGCATCACCGTATCGTCAATATCCGCAAGTACCGGATATGCTTTATCCACCAGCAGCAAAGGCATGCCGATGTCTGCAAGCATATACGATATGCGGCTGGCCGGATAGGCCGGATCGATGGGTACATAGGCGCCGCCTGCTTTCAGGATAGCCAGTATAGTGATGATGAGTGTTGCGCTGCGGTCGATGCAAAGGGGAACCGGGGTCCCTTCCTTTATACCGATGCTGCAGAGGTAATGGGCAAGCTGGTTACTCTCTTCATCCAGCCTACGGTAGCTCCAGCAGGCATCACCAAAAACCAGTGCCACGGCATCGGGTGCCTGTGCTACCTGTGCGGCAAAACATTGTACAACATTACCTGCCCCGTTTTCGGGAAACGCTTTAACCGCCAACTGCAACCGGCCGGCCATTTCTTCACCGGACGTCCACATGGGCGCCAGATCAACAGCAATGGCCGGATCTGCGGCAAAACGCTCCAGCAGGTGAACATAGTGAGCCAGAAAATGCTGCATCCGTGGCTCGGCAAAGAGTTCGGAACAGTAAGTCAGTACCACGCGCAACCCCTGGTCGCCGAGGGTAATGTCAAAGTCAAGTTCAAAAGCAGTAGTGGTACGTGCTACAGGCAGCAGGGTGCAGTCCAGCTCGTGGAGTTGCAGGTTCGCCGCGGCGGGCATATTGTGCAGCGACAGTACCACCTGGAATACCGGGTGACGGGCAGGATCACGGGCAAGACCGAGTACATCAACCATCTGCTCAAAGGGGAGCTCCTGGTGTTCGTAGGCCGAAAGCGTTGACGCTTTTACCTGCTGCAGCAAATCACTGAAAGACTGTCCTGCTTTCAACCGGTTACGCATGGGCAGGGTATTGACAAATAACCCGATCATTTTTTCGAGTGCGGTATGCTGACGGCCGGCAACCGGCGTTCCGATACAGATGTCGTCCTGCCTGCTGTACCTGCTGAGCAATACATTGGCTGCAGCAAGCAGTACCATAAACAAGGTTACATTTTCTTCGCGGGCAAACTGTTGCAGGCGGTTGCTCAGCACCGGGCTGAGCTGAAGGCTTACCTGTGCCCCCGCTATGCTTTGTCTCACAGGCCGCAGATAGTCGGTGGGTATATCAACGGGTGTTACACCTGCAAGATGGGCAGCCCAATATTCAAGCAATTTTTCACGGGACTGGTTCTGTTGTTTTCTTTGCCAGTGGGCGTAATCTGCATACTGGAGTAAGGGTTCGGGCAGTGCATGTGCCTGTTGGGTGGAAAAGCTGTTGTACAAGGCCATCCATTCATCCACCAAAACAGCTACCGACCATCCGTCAAAAGCAATATGGTGTACCACCAGGCCAAGCAGATATGTACTGTTGCCGGTAATGACCAGCCGGGCCCTGAGCATATAATCCTGGCTGAGGTTGACCGGCAGTTGCAGCCATTGGTAAATATCGCTGAGGATATCGGTTGCAGGTGCACCATTCCCGGTCTGTACATCCATACCCCACCTGTTTGCCTCCAGCAGGCAGGGGGTGCCGGTGCCATCCGCTGCTTTAATAATGGTTCGCAGTACCTCATGGCGTTGCAAAATGGTGGTAAATGCCATTTGCATGGCCTGGATGTTGAGGTGCCCGGTGAGCCGGAACAACCAGGGCAACTGGTATTGTGTACTGCCCTGCAACCGGTGAATAAACCAGAGGCGTTCCTGCGCAAAAGAAAGACGGGCAGGTTCATTGTCCGGGCGCTTTGCCAATGCCGCATCGGCAGCAACTGTTTGCTGCCGGAGCAGCGGGGCTAACTGTGCAATTGTTGCATGGCTGAATACGGTCCTGAGTGGCAGGTCGATATTCCATTGCCGCCGTATAGCTGCCACCAGACGCATGGCAGACAGCGAGTGTCCGCCCAGGTCAAAGAAATCGTCGTGTATGCCCACTTTGGGCTGTTCAAGGATAGACTGCCACATCTCTGCAAGGCGTTCCTGCGTATGGTTAACCGGTGCGGTGTATTGCTGTTGCTGCACCTGCGACTGGTAAACTGCGGTTAATTTTTTCTTATCCGTTTTACCATTTGCCGTGAGGGGAATGCTGTTGACACGAATAACAATACCAGGCACCATGTATCCCGGCAGATAAGCCCTCAGGTACTCCTGCAGGCCATCCCTGTCAGGCGGTTCATGACAAACGACAAATGCCATCAATTGCTGCTGTCCCCGGGCGTTTTCTGCGGCCAGTACAACAGCCTGCTGTATGCCGGGTGCACGATGGAGTACAGCTTCTATTTCACCGGGTTCAACCCTGTAGCCCCTGATCTTTACCTGGTCGTCTGACCGGCCAAGAAACATAATTTCACCATTGGGCAGCCAGCGGGCCCGGTCATTGGTGCGGTAGAGGCGGCGGGGTGTATGCCCGTCTGCAGCAATGGTTACAAATTTCTCCCCGGTAAGTATTGTCTGGTTAAGATACCCTCTTGCCACCTGTGGCCCGCCAATATATATTTCACCCGGAATACCTTCCGGCACCGGGCAACCGGCAGCATCGAGGATATACAGGCTGAGGTTTGGTACAGGTCTGCCGATCGTTACCTGCCGGTCTTCTTTTTTAACATGGCTTACGGTAGCCCATACACTGGCTTCGGTGGGCCCGTACTCATTGTATAGCTGTGCTGCCGATACGGTATAGTGCTGGCGGACAAGTGAGGGCTCCAGTGGCTCCCCCGCAAGGATCACCGTTTGCAGCCGGGTATTGTCCAGCAACCGTTCCTGGAGCAGGAACTGGTAGTAGGAAGGTACGCAAAGCAACATATCCGTCTGCGGTAATATCGTTTCAAGATAACGGGTATCTTTTAACCATTCTTCCCGGCAAAACAACAGTTGACCACCGCTGAGCAACGTGCCGAAAATAACGGCTACGGAAGAGTCGAAAGCAAATGAAGGCACGAGAAAGGCTGCCCCTGCCGGGCCATAATATGCTTTACGCGCCCATACAGAATGCAGCAGGTTACCATGTTCGATCATCACACCCTTGGGTAACCCGGTACTTCCGGAAGTATAGATAACGTATGCCAGATCGTGTGGTTCCGGGTGTTTATGTATCGGTGCAGGCAAACCGCCAGTACCGGTCAAAACAGCAGCAGGAAGCAGTACGGGCAGGTCAGCAGGCAGGAGGCTGCGTGAACCTTCATCCGTAAGCACCAGTTTTGCTGCGGTATCTTTAAGCATATAAGCAACGCGTTCTGCCGGGTATGCAGGATCGATGGGAACATAAGCGGCACCTGCTTTCAGGGTGGCGAATATGGCAATGATGAAGTGTACACTGCGTTCCATACAGATGGGGACCATATCTCCCGAATCAATACCATGGTTGATGAGGTGATGCGCCAGGCATACCGCCTGATCGTCTAATACCTTATAGGTAATGGTTATATTTTCAAACACCAGTGCCGGATGATCCGGCGTAGCGTTTACCTGTTCGGCAAACAGACCGGTGATGGATGTACCGGTGGGTACGGGTACAGTGTCCCCGGCAGAAAAAGTATCCAGTAAGCTCTGCCGTTCGATGTCGCCCATCAACTGCAGACTGCCTACGGTGGTTGCCTTACCGGTAATCATCCCGAGCAGCACCTCCCTGAAGTGACGGGCGATCTGCGCTGCTGATGCCTGCGGCAGAAGACTGCTTTTATAGATAAACTGTACCTGGGTATTGGTGCCGGGTACCACACGTACACTCATGGGATAATTGGTTGTCCGCTCATACTTTTCAGTAGCTTCAATACTGAGCGACCATTGACGCGAAGCCAGCATCCGGCTCAGCGGATAATTTTCAAAAGTGAGTATGCTGTCGAACCAGTCACCCATAATACCCGTCCAGCGTTGTATGTCATTCACCGAACTGTACTGGAACTCTCTTGACAGGAGCTGTTGCAACTGCATATCCTGCAGCCATCCGGCAATATCCTGCTCAGCCCGCCAGCAGGAATGCAGCGGATTCAGGTTGCTGTAGATGCCAATTTTCTCCTCTACATTTTTTAAATCAGCGGGCCGGCCGGATACGGTTATCCCGTATGCAATATGATTGTTGCCTGTATAATGGTGCAATAGTATTGCCCATACCCCCTGCAATACCGTATTCATGGTAACCCGTTGCTGTTGTGCCCAGGACTGCAGTTGTACCGACTGTGCCTCATCCAATACAAGATACTCGGCACTGAACGTCTCCACTGTTTTATTACGATCGGCCAGGGAATGTATAAAGGGTAATAATGTGGCCGTATCCATACCAGCCATATACCCCCGCCAGAAGGCTTCTTCTTTGGCCTTATCCTGCCGCTCAATATACCGGATATAATCTTCATAGCGGTCTTCCTTAACCTGCGGTAATGCTTCGCCGGATACGAGGGCTTCATAGATCGTAAGAAAAGACTGCATCAGCAATTGCATAGACCAGCCATCTACCAGTATATGGTGATAGGTCCATACCATATGCCATTCCTGTTCGCTGAGCCTGAGCAACCCAATACGCATCAATGGTGCCTGCTCAAAATCGAAAGGCTGCTGCTGGTCGGCACTCTTGTATGCAGCAATAGCCTGTTCCTGTTTAGCCTTATCCAGTTGACGATAGTCAATAATGGTGATGGGCAGTACAACATTCTCCTGTACACATTGAACGGGTATATTAAATGTATTTGCATAAAAAGCCGTCCTGAGGATACTGTGCTGCACGACGAGTATGTGCCACCCACGCGAAAACAGTACGGGATCAAGGTTGCTGCACCTGCAGCAGAACTGTTCGATATAGGCGAGGGTATGCTGCTCATAAAGCCCGTGAAAGAGCATCCCGGCCTGTAAGGGGGAGAGTTTACAAATACCCGTCACTTTTTTCCGGGGCTTTTGCTGTACAGCAGTTTCAGTACCGGAAAGATGCTGCATAAGTGCAGCTTTGTGGGTTTTGATATAGTTCACGATTGAAGATGCAGGCTTTACCCGCTGCCCGCCCGGCGGTTTCCCTTTTTTTGTGCGCAGTATGAGGTTTTCCTTTTCCACAACCAGAAAAAAATCCTGTGCAGCGAGGTTATCGATAAACATACGGATGCTGGCGGCATCGGTGTCTTCCCGGGTAATACTTGTGGAAGCAGGGGTATCCACACCCAGGAAATCATCAAGTTCCCTATAGTCAACACTATCGCCAAGACCATAATCGGCAGGTGTAAATACAGGTTGCTGGTGTCTGCAATCGCGCACCAGGGTTTCCAGTACTTCCTGAAAGGTGGCTGCAACCGAAGCGATGGTATCTGCTGCATAGTGCCGGGTACTGTACTGCCATTGCACAAGTAATGCTTCCCCGGTAACCATCCCGTTGATGATCAGCCTGCAAATGGGTTTGTTGGCAGCAGCAGTATTCTGACCTGCAGATTCCTGTACTACTGAAAGCGGGCCATGACCTGTGGCGACACGATCCAGTTGCCCGAGATAGTTGAACAGCAGATCCCAGCAGTCCGGCCCCTGCAATCCGGGTAAACGCTGCAGGTATTTCAGCACCATATAGCCCATACCCCTCCCGGGTACCCTGCGCAACTGTTCCTTGGTATGCTTCAATACCTCAACTGGATTTTTGTCCTGAACCTCCAGCCGCAGGGGGTACAAACTGGTGAACCAACCCACGGTACGGCTCAGGTCAATATCCCCCGCGATGGATTCACGGCCATGGCCTTCGAGCCCGATCACTACCTGGCTGGTTCCAGCGAATGCACAAACCGATATCCCCAGTGCCGTCAGCAGGATATCGTTGATACCGGTATGAAAGAGAGCGGGGATATCCTGCAGCAGGGCCTTTGTGGAAGCGGCACTGAGGCGGATGCAATACTGCTGCATATCATCCTGCACCAGGGGTGTTTCGTAAGTATAATCAGTGGGCAGGCGTTCAGCGGTGGCGATTGTTTCTGCCCAGTAGTGTGCTTCTTCCTGCACGGTTTTTTGCCGGGCATAATAAAGGAGTGCCTCCTGCCAGTCGCGACAGGAGGCCGTTTTGGGCGGCAGTGCAGCAGCCGGGTTATCCAGCAGGCGTTCGATATCTTCGATAAGGATGCGCCAGGAAACCCCGTCTACCACCAGGTGATGGATAACCAGTAACAACCGGTTCTGTTGCTCAAAAGCGGGTGTGTTGAACAATACCATCCTGAAGAGTTCACCGGTTTCTATACACAGGCTTTCCTGTATACTGTTGCTGTGTGCAAGAAGGGTGGCTGCAAAATCCCCGGCAGCAACAGCTTCCATATCAATCACCTGCAACCGGAGCTCCGGATTGCCGTATACCTGCTCCCACCCTCCGTTCTGCGGGGTAAAGACAAAACGGAGTGCGTCGTGGTGGTCGGTCAGCCGGGTATATATTTGCTGCAGTTGATCCTGCGTAACCGGTTTACCGATGCCGAGCAGTACTGCCTGGTTAAAATGGGAATGTCGTGCCAGGCCCTGTTCAAAATACCAGTGCTGCACGGGCAGCAATCCGCATAGGCCTGTCAGCAGCCCTTGCTCCCTTTCTCCGGGCCCGGGTCTGTCTTCCGACTGCCAGTATGCTGCAAGCGCGCGAATGGTTGGATACTCAAATATATCTTTGGGGGATAAATTGTAGCCCGCTTTTCTTGCCCGGCTTACGACCTGTATTGAGATAATCGAGTCCCCCCCCAAATCGAAAAAATTATCTGTTATACCTACCCGCCGGATACCCAGCGTATCCTGCCATATTTGCGTAAATACTTCTTCGGCAACGGATCGGGTGTCTGCGGTTTCCTGTTCCTTATCGGGGGCAGACAAGAGGTGTATGAGCGCTGCACGATCAGTTTTTCCGTTAGGCGTCAACGGTATATGGGGCAGTTCCATCCATACAGCAGGGATCATCCAGGCAGGCAATTGCCCTTGTACAACATCGAGCATGGCAGCCTTATCATACCCATTGCCGGTGACTAAGAACCCGGCCAGTTTTTTATGCGTTTCTCCTGTAGTATGCAGTAAAACAACTGCCTGCTGTACACCCGGGCATTGCAGGAGCAGGGCTTCAATCTCTCCGGGTTCAATACGGTATCCGCGCAGTTTGATCTGCCCGTCTATCCTGCCCATAAAAATGAGGTTCCCCGCTTCATCTTCACGGGCAAGATCGCCGGAATGGTAATAGCGCGCTCCGTTCCGGTGCACAAATTTCTCCGCAGTCAGGGTTTCATTACGCAGGTACCCGGCCGATACGCCACCACCACCGATACATATCTCCCCGGGCGACCCCGCAGACACCGGATGTCCATCTGCACCCAGCAAAAGAATACGGGCATCCTTCAGCGGCTTACCAATAGGGATGTATTGCTCTGCCTCAATGGTATTGACAGCATAAGCGGTGGCAAAAACCGTTGTTTCTGTAGGTCCGTACACGTGTACCAGTTTTCCCGGACCGAGCACCTCCAGTATGTTGCGTACATGCGCAACCGAAGCCTCTTCCCCGCCAAACAACACCTTCCGCATATCCCGGAGTGCTTCCGGGCAGGCATCTGCAAAATTATTCAGTAAAGCGGTAGTGAAAAAAGCGAGACTGACTTCCTGTTCAGCAATCAACCGGCCAAGGGCATAAACATCTGAGGTATTGCCCCGGACAAGACAGAGACAGGCGCCATTCAGTAAACTGCCAAACATGTCATAAACAGACCCGTCAAATGCATAGTCAGACCACTGGAGTACACGATCGCCCGGCAGTATCCTGATCGGACCGGGGTCAAATACCAGTTGAACAATATTGGCATGTGTAACCAGTATACCCTTGGGTTTGCCCGTAGAGCCGGAGGTGTACATGATATATGCTCCTGCCGCTGCTGTGGTGGCATCTTCAACAGGGGTAACCGGATAAAACCGGCAATCGTATTCATCAAGCGTAAGGCCATGATCCGGCAATCCCAACTGATCAAGCAGGCTTTCGGCGGTGTGTACAATACAGGTAACCCCGGCATCCCGCACCATGTACTGCAAACGTTCGGCAGGATAACTAGTGCTAAGGGGTACATAAATACCCCCGGCTTTCAGTATGCCCCACAAACTGACCACCATGGCTGTACCACGCTCAGACAGCAACCCGATGGCGTCACCCGGCCGAACACCCTGCAACCGCAGACCATGAGCCACCTGGTTGCTGCGTTGATCAAGTTCCTGATATGTCATTTTCTCCTTACCCATCAGCAGTGCCACTGCGGCAGGATGCTGCTGCACCTGACGGGTGAATATTTGTACGAGGCTTTGCCCGCCGGGAGACAGGGTTGCTATACTGCCATTATCTCCGGCAGACTGCTGACCGGTCATGGTCGTAGATTCCAGGTTATCCATTGTTGTTGTATTTTTTCTTAGTGATAAGTGCAGCGAATAATTTTATCCCCGGCATTTGTGCCGGGAAGACCATTTTCAGGTCAGAAGGTCATCACATCATCGGTTTCATTATCATCCATGAATGCATCAAGTTCTTCATAATTCACGGCATCGCCTATACCATAATCCGAGGGCGTGAACACAGGCTTATCCTGCAACAGGCAGTAATCAACCAGTGCTTCAAGCGAACGCACATACAACTGCGCAAGCCCTTCTATCGTTGCATGGTCATAATGGCGGCGGCTGTACAACCAGTTCATCCGCAACTCACCACCCTCGACCATACTGTTGATGATCAGCCGGTAGCCCGTGCCGTTCAGTCCGCTGATCGTATTACCCGCAGATTCCGGTGCAATACACCACAAATCATTGTCCCCGGCTGCATTGTCCAACTGACCCAGGTAATTGAACACCACATCCCAGCCGCTTCCCTGCTGCAGAGCTGCTGATCCTGTAAGATATTTCAGCACCATATACCCCATACCCTTACCCGGTACCCGCCGCAATTGCTCCTTGGTATTTTTGAGCGTATCACCGGGATTGCCATTACTTCCACCCAGCAATACCGGGTACATCTGCGTAAACCAACCCACCGTACGGCTGATATCGGTATCGCCTGCCACCTGCTCGCGGCCGTGGCCTTCAAGACCCACCACCACCTGCGTACAATCACCAAAAGAACAGAGTGCGGTACCCAGTGCAGCCAGCAGTACGTCGTTGACACGGGTATGGAAGATTGATGGAAGCGCATGCAGCAGCGATTGGGTATGACCGGCATCAAGCCGGATATGGCAGGTTGAAAGGTCTTCAAAAACTAAGGGGGCAGGATAATCATGATCGGTGGGCAGCGGCCGGTATTGCGACAATACGCTTGTCCACCAGGCTTCTTCTGCCTGTACAGCAGCCTGCTGCCCATAAGCCCAAAGGGTACTCAGCCAGTGGTGCAGGGGTGCCGTCTTTGCCGGCAGCAACGCATCGGCACGAACAAGCAGTTGCGAAAGGTCTTCGAGCAGGATACGCCAGGATACCCCATCAATCACCAGGTGATGAATGACCAGCAGTAAACGGTTGTCCGCTTCAAAGCCGGGGGTAAGGACCAGTACAGGCCGGAGCAACTCCCCGCGGGTGATGTCGGGCTGGTGCTGAACCTGGTCGTTGTGCTGCTCCAGGGTGGCGGTAAAATCAGCCGCGCTTACGGTTTGCAGATCGGTAAGCCCCAATGCCACGGGCGAAGCACCATAGGTTTGCTGCCAATGCCCGTCATGACAGGTAAAACAAAGCCGCAGGGCATCATGGTGGTGTACCAGTGCATCAATGGCCTGCTGCACCTGCCCGCGGGTGAGGGTCTTGCGGATCGACAGCAGGACGGCCTGGTTAAAATGGGAAGGAACAGCGGGAGCAGATTCCAGGTACCAGCGCTGGACGGGCAGTAAACCAAAGGGTTCGCCCGGGAGTGCCTGCACAGCGGGTGATGCCGAAAGACTGGTGCGCGACGACCAGTAGTCTGACAGACCTGCAATGGTGGGATGTTCAAACAGCTCCCTGGGTGACAATGGGTACCCGGCCCGCCGGGTGCGGCTCACCACCTGTATGGCAATGATCGAATCCCCACCCAGTTCAAAGAAATTATCGTGTATGCCTACCGGGGTTACCCCCAGTATATCCTGCCATATCCTGACCAGTACTTCTTCGGTATTCGTTTGAGCCGCTTCGTATGCCGTTGAAGCGGAGGGTACTGCGGGTGTCTGCTGCAATGCTTTCCGGTCAATTTTGCCATTTGGCGTGAGGGGCAGTTGCGGCAGGCTGACCAATATCCTTGGAATCATATACCCGGGAATATACCTGCTGAGGTATGCTGCCACCATCGACTGGTCGTAACCCGCACCGGTTACCAGAAAACCCGCCAGGCGTCTGCCCTGCTGCGGATCTTCCTGCATCACTACCACAGCCTGCTCCACGCCGGTAACCCGGAGCAGTAAGGCTTCTATTTCCCCCGGCTCAATACGGTAACCATTTATTTTTAATTGCTCATCTGTACGCCCGAGACAGATCAGGCGCCCGTCAGGCAGCCATTTGGCAAGATCGCCTGTACGGTAAAGCCTTCGGTTGCCGATACCCTCAATATGCAATGGTGCAAACCGCTCATCCGTAAGATCGGGACGGTTGAGGTAGGCTTTGGCAAGTCCGTCCCCACCTATGAGCAATTCCCCCGCCACACCGATGGGTTGCAACCGGCCTGTTGCATTGGTGATGTACACCTGTGTATTACCAATGGGCTTACCGATGGTAACGGGCTCACTTGCAAGCAGTTCACCGGCTACCGACCAGATGGTCGTTTCTGTTGGCCCATAAAGGTTCCAGACTTTCTGCGTACCCAATCTGCATAATGTATCTTTAAGGTGTTCGCTTATGGCCTCTCCGCCGGTAAGGATGACCAGTTGCTCCTCATTCGTCCAGCCGCTGTTCACCAGCATCTGCCACATCACGGGTACAGCCTGCAGGTGTGTGGGCTGGTACCGGTTCAATGCCGCCCTCAACTGGTCGCCATCCTGCAATTGATCTTTTTGTGCAATGATGACCTGGCCACCGGAGAGCAATGGCAGGAAAAGTTCGAGATAAAAAATGTCGAAACAGAAAGTAGTTACCGAATACAGGCGGCAGTGCTGGTCTGTTTGCAGCAACTGTTTCATGGCATATATAAAGTTGACCAATGACTGGTGGCCGATGGCAACGCCTTTGGGCAGACCGGTTGAGCCGGAGGTATAAATAACATAAGCCGTGTCTGCGGGCGTGGGACGGAAAGCGGGGGGCGTCACAGGCATTGCAGCAATATCAGCGGTGGCCAGATCCGGATTGAGTATCTGCAAGGCCGCATTATCCGGCAGCAGTGCTGTTCCGTGCGTATCGGCGATGATGCAACGACAGCCTGCGTTGTCCAGCATATATGCGATGCGTCCGTTTGGAAATATCGGATCTATGGGTATAAAACCGGCACCGGTTCTGAGTACGGCAAGCAGGGCTATTACCATTTCAGCACTGCGCTGCATACACACAGGCACGAGCATACCATGACCAATGCCCTGTTGCAGCAGGTAATGCGCAAGCTGGTTACTATGCCTCACCAGCGAACCATAGCTCAGTTGCTGTATGTCAAAAAGCAGGGCCGGCGCATCCGGGGTCATTGCCGCCTGTTCGTCAAGCAGGTCAATAAGGGTTTTATCCCGGGGATACAGCATATCCGTATCATTGAATTGGTGCAGCAGCAGTGTGCGTTCTTCCGGCGTGAGTATAGCAAACGGCGTGGCAGGCTGTTGCGGTGCCGCCGCCATTACAGCCAGGGTCTTCCTGTCTACCTTCCCATTTCCCGTTAATGGCAGTTCGGGCAGGGCAACAATGGTATGTGGTACCATATAGCCGGGCAGATGTTCCCGGAGATGATGGCATAAGGCGTGTACATCATACATGGTTTGCGGCACCACATACGCCACCAAACGCTTAACGCCGGCAGCGTCAGGCGTTAAGACCACCGCAGCCTGTACTACACCGTCAGCCTTCAGCAGTACGGCTTCAATTTCACCCGGTTCAACGCGGTAACCGCGGATTTTTACCTGGTCGTCTGTGCGGCCGAGGAAAATAATATTCCCGTCAGCCTGTTGCAATGCCTTATCACCCGTACGGTATAAACGCCCCAGGTTGGCCATCGTCAGAAAGCGTTCTGCGGTAAGGGTCTCCTGCCGCCAGTATCCTTTGGACAAGCCTGCACCGCCAACATACAATTCTCCGGGTACACCGGGCGGACAAATCCGTCTGCAATGGTCAAGTACAAAAGCACTGCGGTAAGCGATGGCGCGACCGATCGGAACAGCGTCATGCGCATAAGCAGGAGGGATAGCATAAATAGTGGAAAAGGTCGTATTCTCCGTTGGCCCATACCCGTTGAACATCTGCAAACGCGGATACAATACCTGTAACCGGCGGATATGGTGTGCAGACAGGCGATCGCCACCAACAATAACAGCACCTAAAGCTGCAAAGAGTTCCGGTACCGTTTCTACCAACTGGTTAAACCAACCCGAAGTAAACCACATTTTGTTTACCCTTTGCTGCTGAACAACAGTATGCAGCAGGGTTCCGTCTAACAATGTTTCATGCGAACAGATCACGAGACGGGCGCCATTAAGCAGCGTACCCCAGTACTCATAAGTGGTTGCATCAAAAGCCGGCGATCCGGTAGCCAGTAGTACATCCCCGGGCTCCGGACGCATAGCATCCATACCATACACCAGGCTTACAATATTGCTATGGCTCACCATAACCCCCTTGGGATTACCGGTAGAACCTGAAGTATACAGGATACAAGCCAGGGAATCCGGTGCAGCCTTACCGCACAATGGTGTCATGGGCTGTTCAGACAAATGACCGGCCAGGGTATTGATGGAGATGATGCGGAAATCCTGCAGATCATCAATACCGGCGGGCAAATGCACCCCGGTCAGCAGGAGCGTACTGCCGGTATCTTCAAGCATATGGCGGATCCTGTGTGCAGGATATGCCGGATCAACAGGTACATATGTTCCGCCAGCCTTGAGTATGGCCAGTATGGTGATGATGAGGGTCGCACTCCGGTCCATACAAACAGGCACAATTGTTTGTTCGGCAACACCTGTATCCCGCAGGTAATGTGCCAGTTGATTGCTGCGTTCATCCAGTTCCCTGTAACTCCACTGGTTATCCTCAAAAACCAGGGCAATGGCATCGGGCTTTTGCGCTGCCTGTTTACCGAAGCATTCCACAATACTGCCGCTGTATATGTTTGCATATCCGTCAGCAGCGGATGGATTGGTTTCTGCTTCCGGCGCTGCGGTTGAAAACAAAACCGTATCCGCCAGCAGCATACCGGGGACAGATACGACCTGCGTGAGTACCCTGGTAAAATCTGCGTTGATTTGGCCGGCATACACAGCAGGCAGCAAACTGCTGTTGTAATGAAACTGGATATTGATTGTTGTGGTCACCTGGGCAATCATATACAACAGGTAGTTGGTTTTTCCTTCCTGGCGTATATCCGTTGTCTGCAGCCGCCATTTACCGGAAGACAATACCTGGTTTACAGGATAGTTTTCGTAAACGAGTACGGTATCGAACAGATCACCAGGCTGGTTAATCCACCGCTGAATATCATTGAGTGCTGCATACTGGTGTACACGGGCAGACAATTGTCCCTGTTGTACCCCCTGCAACCAGTCAGCCCATGCCTGGTCTTCTGCAATGACCGCATGCAGGGGTATCGTATTGATGTACATCCCTACCCGGTGTTCAATACGTGCCATGTCATCGGGTCTGCCGGAAACAGTTACCCCATATACAATATCATGCTGGCCGGTATAGCGATACAGGAGATAGGCCCAGATGCCCTGTACCAGTGTATTGATGGTGATGTGGTGCTGTTGTGCAAAGGCTTGTACCGCTGCTGTTACAGCCGCATCCAGTACACACGACGACATGCCGTATATACCCACGCCTTTATTCCTTTCAGCGGTTTCGCAAAAAGGCAGCAATACCGGCCCGGCAACACCAGCCATATACTCCCGCCAGAAAGCTTCTTCGCGTTGTGTATTCCGCCGTTCCATAAACCGTATGTATTCTTCATAGCGGTCTTCCGGAAGTATCCTGGGCAGCCGACCCGCAGCAAGTGCTTCATAACTGTTCAGAAAAGATTCCATCAGTACAGGCAGCGACCAGCCATCCATAATCATATGGTGATAGGTCCATACCATACGGCAATGGCCATCTCCCAGCTTCAGGAGACTTAGCCGCATCAGTGGGGCTTTGTCCAGCCGGAAGCCGCGTTCCCGGTCTTCAAGCGCATACACCCGGCATTTCTCCTCCCCGATGGCTGCCGGGAAGTGGCTGAAATCATGCACACTGAGCGGCAGGCTTATTTCTTTACAGACACATTGTACCGGTATATCAAACACATCGTGGTAAAAAGCGGTACGTAAAATAGTATGCTGCTGCAACAAACGGTTCCAGCACCGGACAAACCATTCCTCATTCAACCCGGTAAACACGCAGGAAAATTGTTCGGCGTAGATCCCTGCCCTTCCTTCATAGAGGCTGTGAAACAACATCCCCTGCTGGAGTGCGCTCAACCGGTACATCGTCTCAATCTGGTCTCCACGGGTACTGCCCCCCTCCCCTGCGGCGAGAAACGCATCAAGTTCTTCATAATTCACGGCATCGCCTATACCATAATCCGAGGGCGTGAACACAGGCTTATCCTGCAACAGGCAGTAATCAACCAGTGCTTCAAGCGAACGCACATACAACTGCGCAAGCCCTTCTATCGTTGCATGGTCATAATGGCGGCGGCTGTACAACCAGTTCATCCGCAACTCACCACCCTCGACCATACTGTTGATGATCAGCCGGTAGCCCGTGCCGTTCAGTCCGCTGATCGTATTACCCGCAGATTCCGGTGCAATACACCACAAATCATTGTCCCCGGCTGCATTGTCCAACTGACCCAGGTAATTGAACACCACATCCCAGCCGCTTCCCTGCTGCAGAGCTGCTGATCCTGTAAGATATTTCAGCACCATATACCCCATACCCTTACCCGGTACCCGCCGCAATTGCTCCTTGGTATTTTTGAGCGTATCACCGGGATTGCCATTACTTCCACCCAGCAATACCGGGTACATCTGCGTAAACCAACCCACCGTACGGCTGATATCGGTATCGCCTGCCACCTGCTCGCGGCCGTGGCCTTCAAGACCCACCACCACCTGCGTACAATCACCAAAAGAACAGAGTGCGGTACCCAGTGCAGCCAGCAGTACGTCGTTGACACGGGTATGGAAGATTGATGGAAGCGCATGCAGCAGCGATTGGGTATGACCGGCATCAAGCCGGATATGGCAGGTTGAAAGGTCTTCAAAAACTAAGGGGGCAGGATAATCATGATCGGTGGGCAGCGGCCGGTATTGCGACAATACGCTTGTCCACCAGGCTTCTTCTGCCTGTACAGCAGCCTGCTGCCCATAAGCCCAAAGGGTACTCAGCCAGTGGTGCAGGGGTGCCGTCTTTGCCGGCAGCAACGCATCGGCACGAACAAGCAGTTGCGAAAGGTCTTCGAGCAGGATACGCCAGGATACCCCATCAATCACCAGGTGATGAATGACCAGCAGTAAACGGTTGTCCGCTTCAAAGCCGGGGGTAAGGACCAGTACAGGCCGGAGCAACTCCCCGCGGGTGATGTCGGGCTGGTGCTGAACCTGGTCGTTGTGCTGCTCCAGGGTGGCGGTAAAATCAGCCGCGCTTACGGTTTGCAGATCGGTAAGCCCCAATGCCACCGGTGAAGCACCATAGGTTTGCTGCCAATGCCCGTCATGACAGGTAAAGCAAAGCCGCAGGGCATCATGGTGGTGTACCAGTGCATCAATGGCCTGCTGTACCTGCCCGGGGGTGAGGGTCTTGCGGATTGACAGCAGGACGGCCTGGTTAAAATGGGAAGGAACAGCGGGAGCAGACTCCAGGTACCAGCGCTGGATGGGCAGTAAACCAAAGGGTTCGCCCGGGAGTGCCTGCACAGCGGGTGATGCCGAAAGACTGGTGCGCGACGACCAGTAGTCTGACAGACCTGCAATGGTCTGGTATTCAAAAATATCGCCCACCTGCAGTTCATAGCCCGATCGCCGTGCCCGGCTCACCACCTGTATGGCAATGATCGAATCGCCACCCAGTTCAAAAAAATTATCGTGTATGCCTACACGGTCTGCCTCAAGCAATTCCTGCCAAAGGGTGGTCAATGTGGTTTCAATATCGTTGCGGGGCGCTGCAAAGCCGGCTTGGGGCAGCACAGCAGTATCCATATCCAGCAGCAACTTCCTGTTGACCTTACCGTTGGCCGTGAGGGGTACCGCATCTACCGTCAGGAGTATCGGCGGTATCATGTATTCCGGCAATCGTGTACGCAATGCGTCCATGATAATATCCCTGCTGAACGGAGTTGCGGTGACCACAAAGGCGGCCAGGCGCTTTTCGTTTTTATCATCTTCTTTAACCAGCACTACGGCTTCGTTGACAAAGGGCAACTGCAGCAATGCCTGTTCAATTTCGCCGGGTTCAACCCGGTACCCGCGGATTTTGACCTGGTCGTCTGTACGGCCAAGGTATTCAATATTGCCATCGGGCAGCAGCCGTCCCCGGTCGCCGGTCTTATACAACCGCCCGCCTTCATGACCGCCCGCAAAAGGGTTGGCTATAAATTTTTCTGCAGTAAGCCCGGGTTGTTGATAATATCCGCGCGCCACACCTGCACCCGCGATGCAGATTTCGCCGGGAATACCAACAGGACAAATGGCAGCGTCCGGTGACAGCACATATACCTGTGTATCGGAGAATGGCTGACCGATGGGAATATGACGACCATACAAAGTACCGGGAACATACTGGTGGAGCAGCTTGCCAATGGTGGTTTCCGTAGGCCCGTAGTGATTGACTACTGTACAACTGTACCCTGCAGCACTGATGCTTTCAGCAACCTGTTTCGGTAATGCTTCCCCACCAAAAATCAACAGTTTTTGCGGCAGCAGCAGCTCCTGTCCTATGCACAGTGCTTTCCAGTGTGAGGGCACTATTTTCAAACAGTCGATGGCCTGCTCCTGAAAATAATCCATGAGCAGGCTTCCGTTACTGACCATTTCACGCGGGCAAATATGGAGTGTGGCACCGGACAACAGCGCGCCGTAAATCACCGTATTGCCAAGGTCTGCGGCGGGTGTTGATACAAGGGCAAAGGACCGGCAGGCATCAAGTGCAATAGCGGCGCGTAAACCGTGTACATAATCTATCAGGTGACGGTGTTCAATCATTACCCCCTTGGGCTGACCGGTTGAGCCTGACGTGTAGATCATATACGCCAGGTTTGTTTCATCAATACCAGCATCCGGCGCCGTGGTGGGTTGGATGCTGATTACATGTTCATCAGTATCGGTATCAACCACCCTTGTCCCCCCGGGCATACCACTGCCGGCAATGATTTGTGCAATCCTTTCCGCTTCCGTACCCCCGGTAAGGACTACCCCGGGCATGGTATCTTCGAGTATATACCGGATACGGCCATCCGGAAAATCGGGGTCAACAGGCACATAAGCACCTCCTGCCTTCATGACGGCCAGTATACCCGTCAGCATATCCATACCACGCTCCATACAGACGGGTACGGGCTGTTCTGCGCCAACGCCGAGTTTCTGCAGGTAATGCGCCCATTGATTGGCACGCCTGTCAAGTTCCCGGTACGTTAATGATTGCTGCCGGAATACCAATGCGACCTGTTCGGGTACCCGTTGTACCTGTCGGGCAAACATCTCCGGCACAGTGATCCCGGCCGGGCAGGCAACTGCTGTATGCAGCACTGAACCTCCTGCTGTTCCGGTTAAGGGGTTGATGCGTAAACAATCGTTGATGGCGGTACCGGCATTCGCAACACCCGTCATCAAGAGCGTAATATAATGATCAAGCATGGTTGTCATCGTTTCCGCCCGAAAAAGATCGCGCCGGTAAACCATGTTCAGCAGCAATCCATTTTCTGTTTCCGCGATACCAACCGTGAGTTCAAATTTAGCAGCCGCTGTTCCGTAATCAACGGGACGGAGTTGTGCTGCACCAAAGTTTAATGCACCAGCGGGTGGTGTATTTTCAAGTACCAGAATGACTTCAAACAAAGGGTTACGGTTCAACTCCCTTTCCACGCCAAGCGCTTCAACTACTTTTTCAAAGGGTACATCCTGGTATTCGTATGCCGACAGCGTTGTTGCCCGTACCTGCTGTAATAATGTTCTGAAAGCATGGTTGCCCTCAACCTCGCTCCGCAAAGCCAGTGTGTTGACAAAAAAGCCGATCAGTGATTCGAGTTCGGGCTGCTGCCGTGCAGCAACCGAAGTACCCACACAAATGTCCTGCTGACCCGTATAACGGTACAGCAGGGCTTTTAATGCCGTCAGCAATACCATGAACAAGGTTACGCCTTCCTGCCGGCAAAAATCTGTCAACTGCTGCTGAAATTCTTTGCTGGTTATGGCAGACACGACTGCTCCGTCAAAACCAGGCTTATCAGGGCGCGGAAAATCGGTCAGTAAAGCCAGCGGCTCAACACCCGCCAGTTGCTGCTGCCACCAGGCCATACGCTCCTGCAGCACCGCAGCGTTAAAATAGGTTCTTTGCCAGCAGGCGTAATCGGCATACTGTACCGGCAATGGCTTGAGTACAGGTGTATCGCCTTCGCAGATGGCATTGTAGATATGGGTCAGTTCTTCCACCATGATAGCAACAGACCAGGCATCAAATGCGATATGGTGTACCACCAGAAAGAGCAGGTAAGCATCTGCTGTTTCCCGGATAAGGGTAATCCGAAGCACATCGTCGTTGGCGAGGTCGAATGTTTCACCCGCCAGGGCATCAAGATAGGCGCCTGTGCCGGCGTAGCCCATTTCCAGGATGCTGCCCGCAGTAACATGGTTCATGACGGCAAGCGTATGGTCACGGATTAACTGATACCCAATGCCGTCCGCTTCACGTATCACGGTACGGAGTATTTCATGCCGCGCTATCACCCGGCGGAAAGCTTCTTCAAGCGCGGGGATATTCAACATGCCCTGTATACTGAATAGCCAGGGCATCAGGTAAGGCTGATTGCCATGGAGCTGACCGGCAAACCACAAACGTTCCTGGTAAAAGGAAAGCGGATTTTTTTTACCAGGCTCTCGTATGGCAACCGGCGGAAGAATACTTGCAGGCATTTGCTCCAGCAGCACCGCCAGATCAGCCAGTACCGGATGATCAAATACGGTTCTTACCGGCATCTCTCTCAACAAAACGCGGCGTATCGCGGCTACGAGACGCATGGCAAGGAGTGAGTGTCCGCCACATTCAAAAAAATCATCGTACGCACCTATTGTTTTCCGGTTGAGCAAACCCTGCCAAAGGTCGGCCAACTGTGTTTCCATGATGGTACGCGGCAATACATGCGGGTGGTTGCCGGGTTCCTGTGCCGGGAAAGGCAATGCAGTTTTATCGATCTTTCCATTAGCCGTAATGGGAAACCGATCCATCAGTATCCATTGTGCCGGCAACATATAGGGGGGCAACTGCTGCTCCAGATGACCATGCAGGCGCCGGGTGAAATCATGCGGAGACTCCCATTCCTGTATCCGCCGGTGTGGGGTGCTATCCTGCATCACTAAGCCTTTCGCGTTTGTATCACGAACAGCATAAAGGTTATACAGGCCATGGGTGCGCGACAGTATCTCCTCTTTTTCTGCGTGTACCGTAAAGCCCCTCCCCACGAGCATATCCATGATGGCAGCTACACGCCCATCCACATCATGCACTTCTACCACGAGGCTGTTTATTTTTTGCCAATCGGCATCAAGGATGCCCTGCAATACCAGGTGTTCCGAATTTTCTACATCAATCTTCAGCAGGTCAATCCTCGTGATGCCTTCATCAGATATTACCTGTGAGAGTGTTCTGGCATGGCTGGTCACCTGCTGGTGTGTAAGTTTTGCAGCAAGCAATGCTTCCATTTCTGCCGGAGCCAGGTCTGCCCCGGATGACGTGGCATATGCGCTTACCACTTCTTTTACGGCATCCTGGTTACTGCCGATACCAGAGACAATGCTCATCTGCGGGTAGTAGGTAAAGCTGATGTCCTGTTCCGACTCCAGCAATGCTATAGGGAATGCTTTCCCGCGAACATCATACAGATACCTGTTTTGATGGAGGTAGGTAAACACCGCAGGAATGGGTTCAAAAGAATACACGGTAATACCCGGATGCAGGAGGTTGAGAAAAACTGTAAAGCAACCGATATTGGCGCCTACGTCAAACACACAGCTATCGGCCTGCAGGCTGATGCCATGCCTGAGGTAACACTGTTCTGCAAAAATTTCCCGGTATAGAAAATCGACTTCATTGGGATTGGCGTGCAAGAGTGGCAGCCCATTGGGCAATATCCGCAGGTCTGCACCATTAACGGCTCCTGTACGCACCAGCGTCTGGTAATTGTACAGTAAAGGCCGTTGCAAGTGATCTACCTGTATATACCCAAGCAACTGTTTATCCTCACCAGGCTGCGCTGCCCGGGCTATTACTTTTACACCGGAGACGCCTGCTGCGGTGGATAAAGCATATTCAATTTCGCCCAGCTCTATACGAAAGCCCCGGATTTTTACCTGATCATCATTTCGCCCGAGAAACGCTATGTTCCCATCCTGTTGCCACCTGGCAAGGTCACCCGTTCTGTACATCCTGCCCGCGGCTCCGGCAGCCGGATAAAAGGGATCAGGCATAAATTTTTCTGCGGTAAGTTCCGGGAGGTTCAGGTACCCGCGGGCTACCTGGATACCGGCAATACACAATTCGCCGATGCCTCCTGCGTGCATGAGGCGGCCGCGCTGGTCGAGTATATATAAACGCGTATTGGCAACGGGTTTGCCAATCGGCACTGTGGTAATATCCGCTGCTGCCGTGGGGGCAGCCCAATAGGTCACATCAATAGATGCTTCTGTCGGGCCATACAAATTATGCAGCGCAACACCGGGCAGTTTCTCCTTACACAGCTTTACCTGCGAGGGTGTCAGGGCTTCACCACTGCACAATATTTTCTTCAGTGTGGCACAATCACCGGCCCGGATATCGGCAAGAAAGACTTCCAGCATAGCAGGCACAAAGTGCATCAGGGTGATGCCCCTGTCTGCGCAAACCTGCCGCAGGTAAGCGCTGTCTTTATGTCCGCCCGGTTTTGCCAATACGAGGCTGGCACCCGTCAGCAAGGGCCAGATCAGTTCCCAAACGGAAACATCAAAGCAAAAGGTCGTTTTCTGCAAAACAATATCTTCCGGGGTAAGCGCATACTGTCCTTGTGCCCAGGCAAGCCGGTTGAAAAGCCCTGCATGTTCGATCATAACACCCTTCGGGCGGCCTGTAGAACCGGATGTATAAATGACATAGGCCAGGTTACCGGGTTCAGCAAGGCGAACCGGATTATGCGTATCCAGGTGACTGATCTGCGGCCACAACAGGTCAAGGTTTATGGCAGACTGGTCTTCAGACAAGGGCAGGGAAAGATCACTGGTGGTAAGGATCCACTTTGCAGCGGTGTCTTCAAGCATAAAACGGATGCGCTCTTCGGGGTATTCCGGGTCTACAGGCACGTAAGCAGCACCGGCTTTGAGTATCCCAAGTATTCCGGCGATCATATTGATACTTCGGTTCAGACAAACAGGCACTAGTACCTCCTGCTGCACCCCGAGTGAACGCAAATGAGCGGCGAGTTGATTCACGCACGCATTCAATGCCTGATAGGAAAGTGATACCTGCTCAAAAACAACGGCAGTAGCCCCGGGCGTACGCTGCACCTGTGCTTCGAACCAATCGATCACCGTAGCGGCTGCAGGATAACTTACAGCCGTATCGTTATACACACGCAGCAACAAATCGGTCTCAGCCTTATCCAGCATCGGTAACTCTCCAGCGGGTGATTCGGGTTGCTGCACGGCCGACGCCAGCAGGGCAACAAAATGCCTGCCCATCCTTTCGATGGTTGCCTGTGCAAACAGCTCCGCATTATAGGTAATACCCAGGTCAACCGCTGCTGTACCTTCCGTAATGGTGAATACCAGGTCGAACTTATTGGCTACATGATCTTCTCCGTCATCTGTCAATCGTAACCCATCGCCAAGACAATCTTCCGGCAGCGTCATCGCAGCAGCATCCTGCAGCAGTAACATTACCTGAAAAACCGGATTGCGGCTCCTGTCCCGATCTTTTACCACAGCTTCCACAATTTTTTCAAACGGTGTATCCTGGTGCGCATACGCTTCCATCGTCACCGCTTTTACACGCCCCAGTAAATCCAGGAAGGAAAGCGTGCTGCTGACCGTATTCCGCAGTACGATGCTGTTGACAAAGAAACCGATAAGTCCTTCAAGCTCGGGCTGGTTCCGGTTAGCCACCGGAGAACCAATAGCAATATCTTCCTGGTTGGTGTAGCGGTGCAGCAGCAGGTTGAGCAGCGTTGCCATCGACATAAACAGGGTAGCTCCTGCTGCCTGGCTGATTTTCCCCAGGGCATCAACCAACGACGGGGGGATGGGGGTATGTACATGACCGGCGAGGGTACCTTGTGCTGCAGGGCGCGTATAATCGGCAGGCAGGGCCAGTGGCTGTAGCCCCTCAAGCTGTTTTTTCCAATACGCAAGCTTTGTTTCCAGCACATGTCCGGCAAGGTATTGGCGTTGCCATATTGCATAATCGGCGTATTGTACAGGCAAAACCGGGAGGTCAATCTGCCCGCCTGACGAAAGCCCCCGGTAACACGCGATCCACTCACGCTGCATGATATCAATAGACCAGCCATCAAAAGCAATATGGTGTGCACATACCACAAGCACATAGTCATCCACACCTGCGGTGATGAGCATGACCCTGAGCATACTGTCTCGGCCCAGGTCAAAAGGTTCTTCAATACACCTGCGGATATGGCTGCTGACCGCATGCTTGTCCATAAGACCATTGGCACCCGCACTGACATGCGTTACAGCCCAGTTGTCCATCGCCAGTATTTTTTGCTCTCCCCTGCCCTCCGCTGTATGGATCACCGTCCGGAGAACTTCATGCCGCCGGAGTATCATGGTAAACGCAGCTTCAAGCGCAGCTACATCAAGCCTTCCCCTGATGTAAAACACCCTTGGCATGTGATACTGAACAGTACCCTGCAGCCGGTCAATAAACCAGAGTCTTTCCTGTGCAAAAGACAAAGGGATAACTGTATCCCGGGTTCGCGTGGCAATGGACGGCAATACATCCCCTTCATGCGTATCACTTAACCGGGGAGCGAGTAAAGCGATTGCCGGAAACTGAAAGAGCATTTTGACCGGTATTTCTTTACCCATTCTTTTGCGGATGGCCGAGATGATGCGCATGGCCTGGAGAGAATGCCCGCCCAGTTCAAAGAAATTATCGTGTATCCCTACCTGTGCCACACCCAGGGTATCCTGCCAGATCGCTACCAGCATTTCCTCCGTACTGTTGCGCGCCTCCGCATATTCCCGGGTGGCCAGCGGCATTACGGTATTATTGAGCAATGCTTTTCTGTCTGCTTTCCCATTAGGTGTTTGCGGAATATGCGGTACCGTAACCCATATTGCGGGTACCATATAGGCAGGCAGGTGTTTTTGCAGGTATTGAATAATATCCGGCTGGGTATAGTGTTCATCCGGCACAATAAAAGCAACCAATTGCCGCTCCTGCCGGCTGTCTTCCTGCGCCAGCACCACCGTCTGCCGTACACCCGCAGCCTGTAGCAGCAGCGCCTCAATCTCCCCGGGTTCAATGCGGTAGCCCCGGATCTTTACCTGCTCATCGGCACGCCCGAGGTATACCAGGCGGCCATCGGGCAGCCATTTGGCAATATCCCCTGTACGGTAAATCCGCTGATGGCTGTGCGCCTGCTCATCAAAGGAATGGATGATAAACTTCTCTGCGGTAAGTTCAGGGCGGTTAAGATAGCCCCTGGCCAATCCATTACCGCCTATATATAATTCGCCGGGCACACCAATGGGCTGCAGCCCCAGTTGTGCATCCGTAATATAGACCTGCGTATTGCCGATGGGCCGCCCGATGGTCACCACATCTCCTGCCGGCAATAGCCCTGCGGTTGACCAGATGGTGGTTTCAGTAGGGCCGTAAAGGTTCCAAACCGGTTGCTGACAAAGCCGGGTCAGTTCTTCTTTGAGCGGTACACTTACCGCCTCACCACCAACCAGAACCTGTATGTTTTCTTCGTTGCACCAGTCGCAATCAAGCAACAATCGCCACATAGCGGGTACAGCCTGCATATGTGTAGGACGGTGCTGTGCCAATGCTTTGCGGAGCCGGTAGCCATCCTGCACCGTTTCCCGGTCTGCAAGGATCAGCTTACCGCCGGATAAAAGCGGAAGAAACATTTCAAGGTAAAAGATATCAAAGCAAAAAGTGGTTACCGCATAAAAAGCGCAATCAGGACCGGTATGAAGCAGCCGCTGCATGGCCATGATAAAGTTGACGAGTGAACGCTGCTCAATCATCACCCCCTTGGGCTTACCCGTTGAACCCGAGGTATAGATGGTGTACACCAGGTCGTCCGCAGCAGCAGTTGTATGCAGCGGTGATTGCGGCATACCGGCGATAGCAGCACTGCAGGTATCGGTATTGATGATGGTGGCCTGGCCATGGTATGCGGCCAGATCCTGGCAGGCATCATGGGTAATCATCCAGCGGCATTGCGCATCTTCCAGCATATACTGTACCCGGTCCTCCGGAAAAACCGGATCTACCGGAATAAATGCCGCACCCGTCTTTAATACCGCCAGCAGGGTAATGATCATCGTTGTGCTGCGCTGCATGGCAACGGGTATAAGATCGTGCTGCTTTATTCCGCTTTGCCGCAGGTAATGTGCCAGTTGGTTACTCTGCTCATCCAGTTGCCGGTAACAAAATACTTCCCCGTCAAATACCAACGCCGTGGCAGATGGCCTGTGCAGAACCTGCTGGTGAAACCATGCGATGATGCTGCAGGGCTCAGGGATAGGCATTGCGGTGTCGTTAAAGCGATAGAGCAACTGGTGTTGCTCATCAGCAGTCAGCATACTGAGCTGGCCTGCCTCCTGCCCGGCATCGGCAACCACGGCCTCCAGCAGGTTCACATAATGATCAAGCATACCCATTGCCGTGGCCGCTTTATACAACGCAGTACAATAGGTAAGGGAAAAGATAAGTCCATCAGGCGTCTGTGTTGCCTCAAGACTAAGGTCATATTGCGCAGTGATGGTTGCAGGTGATTCGGCAAGACCCTGCACATCTCCAAGCTGAATGCTGCGGGGTACTTCCTGCTGCAATGCAAACATGACCTGGAATATGGGGCTACGCGAAAGATCCCTCGTTAACGCCAGTTCCTCAACAATACGTTCAAAGGAGATGTCCTGGTTTTCATAAGCACCCAATGCTGCCTGTTTTACCCGCAACAGAATATCCCTGAAAGTGTCACCGGCGTTTACGGGATTGCGCAGGGGGAGCGTATTGACAAAAAAACCAATCAGCCCTTCCACTTCTTCCTGGCGGCGGCCGGCTACCGGTGTACCCACACAGGTATCCGTTTGCCCGGTGTACCGGTACAGGAGTACCTGGTAAGCAGCGAGCAGGGTCATAAACAAGGTAACCCCTTCCTGTCTGGACAATGCTGCAAGCGCCTCCGTTAGTGGCTTGCTGATGGGTATACTGACCACTGCTCCTGTATGGCGCTCCACGGCGGGACGTACAAAATCCGTCAGCAGTGCGCAGGATTGTACAGCAGCAAGATTTTCCTTCCAGTATGCCGCTTGCTGCGTGATCACGTCATCACTGATGGTCTGCTTTTGCCAGGCCGCAAAGTCGCTGTACTGGATAGGCAACAGCGGCAATTGCGCCAAAGGGTTTTGATAGAGGGCAGTGAGTTCCTGTATCAATATGCCGACAGACCAGCCATCAAAAGCAATATGGTGTACCACACCCACCAGCATATGCTCCTCTTCCCCGGTACTGATCAGCAGCACCCGGAGCGGAAAATCTGCCGTAAGGTCAAAAGGCGTCCTTACAAAAGCATCCGCTGCAGCATATTTTTCAGCGGCGGTTAAGGCTTCTTTGCGATACCCCATCCGCCATTCATGCGCGGGTCTGCACACTGCATAAGGCTCGCCCTCCGCTTCAGCAATAACCGTTCTGAGAATCGTATGCCGTTCAATAATGGTTAGAAAAGCATTTGCCAGCCGTTCTCTGTCAACCCGGCCGTTCAGCCGGTACACCCAGGGCAAATGGTACTGAACACTCCCGTGCAGGTGGTGGATAAACCAAAGCCTTTCCTGTGCAAAAGAAAGGGGCAAATACCCGGTTGCCGGTGAAGCAGGGGTTATTTTATAGTGACGGGTATCCGGGGCGCCGTCCTGGCCAGACAGGTGGGTCAGTATCTCCTGCTTGTATGCCTGTACTTCCCGGAGTAATGCCTCACTGAGCACAACCCCTTTTGATTTGCGGATACGGAGTACCCCGTCTTCAACAAAGAAAGCAATACCCGCGGCTTCTGCCGTTTTGATAACGGATAAGATGTGTTGTGCTGTCATAAATTATGGAAACAAATAAAAGCGGTCAGTCAGCCTGACGCATGGGTATATGTAAATAGCATCCGCCGCTGTTGGTGCGTCAATGCTGTTGTCTTGTCCAATCCGGCATACCGGGTGATTACTCAAATCTCAGCCAGTACCTGCGGTACGGTTTCTCTTCTTTCATAAAGCAGTTCCTTTTCTCCAAACAGGCGCTCGGCAATAATGGAACGTTCCGCGCAATAACTGATCAGTTGATTCGACTGAACGATGGGATTGGACTCGTCGGTATATTTAATACTGCTGATGAACTCAACCCAGGGTTCCTGCCCCATGGCATACACATATACTTCCCGGGGATGAAAAATGTCAACCAGGGCAACACCGCGTTCGCAGTCCGAGCCATTGAGCCTGCGGGTGGCGTCCTGGTCGCGGGCCATTTTCCGCGGCATCAGCGGACCGTACAACCACGACAGTGGTGCGCCATCGCATTCCATGCCGAGAAAAAGCACATCAATATCCCCGATCCACCGGTGTACCTGCCTGTACAGCCGCGGTTCCATGATTCTTGAATCGGCCATAAACAGCAGCCGGAAACCGCTGATCTCCACCAGGTGGCAGCATTTGGCCATGATGTTGAGGTCGCTGTGTTCGCCCATAAATGGCAGACCGGTAATGGCTGCATCCGCAAATGTCAGGGTTTCCATTTCCCCGATCTCCGTGACTTGTTTAAATCCGAGCTGTGTAAACATCAGCCTGAGGTTTGGGTCTTCAAGTCTGCCCCCATCAGTACGGGGTACAATCACCTGCCTGATTTTATGCCGCAGGGGGAGCAAGGTTTCGAACAGGATATGGTCCTGGTGATTGTGGGTGATCAGTACATAATCGATCACATCAGGAAGATCGCAATCGGAGAAGTGGTCGATAGCTGAATGATAACCATAGTAGCTGATCAGCGGATCCACAAGAATCGTAACATCCCTGGTTTCTACAAGGATACAGGCATGGCCAAAATACCGCATCCTGATTTTATCGCCGGAATACGTATGGTAAGCGCGATGCGGTTCAGCCGTAAAGAAACTATCGAACAAGGTTTCCTCCTGCGCAGGAATATCCAGTACTTTTTTGATGTACGACAGTGTTTGTGGTACCCGGCGCATTTTTGCCAGTTCATCTATACCCGGGTGTGTAAACGGAATCGGGAGGTGCAGCACCCCCGGTTCATCCAGCCTTGGGGTACTCAGGCAGAAAGGCCGGTGGTCGTTATTGGTGATCCAGAAGGCCATCCCCTGCGCATCCTTGTCGTAAAAGTCGCTTTTATAAAGCAAGGCTTCAAAAAAACGGAATGACGCATTATTATTCCTGTCGTAAAACAATTCCACAAACCCCCTGAGTATCTCCGGCACGCGGGCATAGAGTTCTTCCAGTCCAAACCCTTTTGCTTCGGTAGCCAGCAGTTTATCCAATTCCTTAACCGCTTTGGCAAAAGCAATCATACCGGCGCGTTTGTCACGCGTGTGTGCGGCAAGAGCCGTTATCTCCTTAACCCGGTCGCTGCTGAAATCCATAAAAGGACCGCCCCGCATCTTCGGGTTACGAACGGCTTCTGCATGTATGCCCGGTGCCATGATGTACGACTCCATAACAGACAGGTGCTTGGAGAAAACATTCATTGCGGCTGTAGCCGGCGATACAAGATGCGCCCAGGCATACCACCGGTCGATAAGGGGTTCAAACACAACATTGGGTTTCAGATACAATTTTTCTTCACTCATGATTATTTTTTTAAATGGTGATCACTGATTTCCTGCCGGGCCAGGGATGCCGTTGTTATGATTCCTGAAGTGCCGGAAGCGCAGAGTCGCTGCTGATCCGGCCATAATCGAAACGGATGACCCGGTCGGCATGGTGATAAAAGTCATCATCATGCGATATGGCGATAATCGTTTTGCCCATATTGCGTATAAGCGGCAGCCATTCGGTGTAAAATTCCCTCCGGTTGGGCGGATCCTGCTCGGCAGCCCACTCGTCCAGGATAAGGATGGGTTTGTCTTCCAGTAAAGCCAGTAACAAGGCCAGCCGCTTTTGCTGCCCGCGCGACAATGCCGTCTGGAATGTATTCTTCTTTTCATCGTAACGGAGTATACCGTCCAGGTTAAACATACCGGCAAAGGATTGCATCAACGTATTTTTGTCTGAAAGATCGTACCCGTCATAGTTTTCCGAAAAAAGGTACTGGTCGGAATAAACGATGGCCATATTGTTGCTGAAAACGGCCATATCCTCCCAACCGGCCACTTTGCCATCAATATAAATACTGCCGGCAGTGATTTTATAAAGACCGGTAAGCAGGTTGATAAATGTCGTTTTCCCGCTGCCGTTGCCACCCGTCAGAAAGATAATCTCGCCCCTGGAAATGGTCAGGTCATCCAACTCCAGCCGGAACGTATTTGCCTCATCAGCACCATGCTGGTACAACACATTCCGGAACCGTAGCGAATCAAACGTTTTTGCAGGCGCCAGTTCTTTTACCGCAGGCAAAGCATCTTCCACCAGGGCCTTATCAATCTGGTCAATCCTGTTGAGGGCAATCTTAAACCCGGTGAGTGAAGGCACAAAAACGATCAACTGTGTTACGGGCGACATCATAAACAATACCGACGTAATAAAAACGGCAAGCTGGATCAGGCTGATCTTAAACAGCAGCGGCATCAAAAAGATAATCACCCCCAATACGATGTACCAGCAATAAACACCAATCAGTTCGTTGATCACAAAACCCTTCGACACTTTGGTGTTGAGCGATTTTGCTTTACCCCGGTTGGCGAGGATAAACTGCTCAAAAATGGTTTTGTTCCGCCGGCCCGATACCCGGACCTGCTTAAAACCCATCAACAGTTCCCGCAAGGATGCATAATACCCATCCTGCAGATCCCGCACCTTATTCTGGTCGCGTTCCAGTTTGTTATTGCGTACCATATATACAACAAGCAATAGCCCCATCAACGCCAGCAGCATCAGCCCTCCCCACAGGGAGATGCTGAACAGGTAAAGCAGCGAGCAGGCAAGGGTAACAGAGGCGGTAAGTATAGAAACAAAAACCTGCGGCACCCGGCTCAGTACACGCGCATCGCTGATGGCTGCATAAAGGCGGTTGCTCCCCAGTTTTTCAAATGAATTAAAAGAAGCATTCCTTACTTTTTCGATTACAGAAAGTTCAAGGCTGTACATGATACTGTTGGTCAGCACAGCCATATAGCCCTGAAAGAAAAGTGTGGTAAAAAAAGATACCACAATCATGACGATAAAGGCGATATAGTTGTAGTGGCCGAAATCGATAAGGGGTTTTCCGCCCAGTGCAATATTGATCTGCATGAGGATGGCTACATTGGTGAGGCTGCTCACCAGCCCCAGCAGTATCAGGAAAACATAAAAAAGTTTTGACCGTGTTTGAAACAACTTAAGTAAATGCATTGTATTTGGTTTTTAGCATGCTGTACAACAAAAAAAGATAACCGGCTGCGCAGACTGACCGGCAGGTTGCAGTCCGGATGCTGTGGCCAAGTATAAGCAGCACGGCATAAATCACGGACTTATATAAGGGCATTACAGGTCAATAAACTCATAAGCCTCTTTTTCAAGGGCTTCAATCTTCTCGCCCAATTGTTTAATGGTGCTGTGCAAAAAGATGTCAGACAGTAAGAGTTCTACGGAGAAGCGGTGATAAATTTTATTCAGCAGTTGATTGGCCATAAGCGAATGTCCGCCAAGGTCAAAAAAGTCGTCCGTTGTACCGATATGGTGCTGATCAAGCAACTGCATCCAAAGTTCCAACAGTATCCGTTCCGTTCTTGTTACCGGCGGTACAGCTTGCTCCCGGGCAGCAGACGCAGGCAGCAACTGGCTGAGCAACAACGCCCTGTCTACCTTACCATTGACCGTAAGGGGAATGACCGGCACGGCGAGGCATCGCGCAGGCAACATATACAGGGGCAGGTGACTGCGCAGGTAAGCATTTAATGTGTTGTAATGATCTGCGCCATCTTTATAGACAACAAAGGCTATAATCTTTTGGGATTCCTTTCCCCCATCCTGCAGCAATACTGCAGCAGCTTGTACAACCGGGCATTGCAGCACCCTGTATTCAATCTCGCCAAGCTCTACCCGGTAACCCCGTATCTTAACCTGGTTGTCTGCGCGACCAATGTATTCGACAGCACCATCGGCCCTGTGTCTTGCAACATCACCGGTAGCATACAGGGTGCCGGGATACAAGGCTGGCACCTGTACAAATTTGTCTGCGGTCAGTTGCGGCTGGTTGAGGTAACCCGCAGCCACTCCCGCACCACCAATATACAATTGCCCCGGTGTACCAACAGGCAGCAGTTGCAGGTTGTCATCCAGGATGAACATAACGGTATTGTCCAGTGGCCGGCCAATGGTGATCAGCTCATCTGCTGCCGTAACCTGTACACCGGATGAAAAAATGGTGGTCTCGGTAGGGCCATACATATTCCACAACGCTTTTGTCCTTTCCAGCAACCTGTCGCGCAACACCTGCCCCAGCGGTTCACCACAGGTAATCGCCGTCAGCCCTGTATTACCTTCCCAGCCATAATCAACAAGCATACTCCAGAGCCCCGGTGTAGCCTGCATCAGATCGGGCTGCTGTTCGGCCATCAACCGGCAAAGCAGCCGGGCATTGGTTACTTCTGCCGCAGCAGCGATCACTACCCGTGCACCAGATATAAGGGGGAGAAAAAATTCCGATACTGAAATGTCAAAAGTGTAAGAACTTACGGAAAGCATGGTTTGCCCGGGCTGCATTCCCACGCGTTGCGTAAGACTGTCCAAAAGATTGCTCACCGAAGCATGACGGATCTCCACTCCTTTGGGCTCACCCGTGGAGCCGGAGGTAAAAATCACATAAGCCGTTCTCTCCGCATCAGGTACTGGCAGCACCAAAAACTGACCGGCATAACCATTGGGTAAACCCGACAGCAAATCAGCAAGGCTTACAGTTGCTGCAGGGTACAGCGGCTGCGGCTGATCGGTGATGAGCAACCGGACGCCCGACAACTCCAGGAGCCGGGCAATCCTTTTATCCGGCATTCCCGGGTCGAGCGGTACATATACCGCACCCGCTTTCCATACGCCCAATATACAGGTGATGACCTCAGCACCCCGGTCCAGGCGCAGGGCGATGCGCTGGCCGGGCTGTATCGCATACCTGTTCAGCAATGCCGCAGCAAGGGCATTGCTTTGGTTGTCGATTTCGGCATAGGTAAAAATGCGCCCGCCACAGGCAACAGCAGCCGCACCCGGCCGTACTGCCACCTGTTGCGAAAAGCGTTCTGTGATGGTGTCATTCCGCTGCGGTACAGGCACAGGGTTAAACGTTTTTAACAACAATTCCTTCTCCGTGTGCAACAACAGCTCCAGGCGATGCCATGCTGCAAACGGGTCAGCACAAAGCTCCCGGAGCAGGTTTTGCAAATGATCAAGCATCCGGGTCATCCGGGATTCGTCAAACAAGTATTTGTCATAAACCAGTGCAACAGATAACCCATCAACCGTTTCCTCAAAGTAAAACTCAAGATCGTATTTTGAACCCGTCTCCGTTTTGGGCAGGCGTTCGTAATGGATACCACAATCCGCAATACCTTTTGTATCCGCTGTTGTATTGAGGTTTACAATCACATCAAACAGCGGTGCACGACCCGTATTCCGTTGCACACGCAGGTCGCTGAGCAGGCTTTCGAGGGGGTACGACTGGTGCGCCAGTGCATCCAGGCAACACCGCTTCACCTTCGCGAGCAGATCAGCAATACACCCGGGACCGGCCTGCAGCCGTAAAGGCAGGGTATGGATAAAAAAGCCGGGTACATCATGCCAGACATGATCCCCTCTGTCTGATACCGGTACACCTATAACGATATCCTGCTGCCCGGAATACCGGTTCAGCAATACATAAACCCCCGACAGCAGGAACATAAAAAGGCTGACTTCCTGCGCCTGGCAAAACGCCTGTACCGCGCCGGCGGTTGCAGTATCAAATGAAGCATATTTAACCCCGCCGGCATAGTGTTTGACGACAGGTCTTGGCCGGTCGGGATACAAATCCAGCACAGGCAGACTGCCTGAAAAAAGGTCTTGCCAGTACAGCCTGTCCCCTTCCCGTTCAACAGGCGCTGCAGATTGAGCTGCAGCATAATGCCTGTATTGTATCAATGGTACACTCACCAGTAATGGTTGCCCCTGCTTCAGTTTATGGTAGTATTGAAAAAAGTCAGCAAGGATAATCCGCGCAGACCAATCGTCCGTAACAATATGGTGCATCACCAATGAGAACCAATATTGCCCGGTCTCTACTTTAACAAGTACGATCCGGTACAAAGGATATTCATCCAGGCGGAAAGGTTGTTTCAGTGCCTCGTCCAGGATAGCTTTGGCCTCCTCCACCGGTGCCGCAGCGGTGCTGACATCAGTACAGGTGAATGCTAATGGACAAGCATCGTGTTCCCTGACGATCTGTCTCGGAATACCTTCACGCTGTACAAACTGCGTTCTGAAGACTTCATATTTACGCACAATTGCCCCAAACACCTCTTTTACCCAGTCCGGGTTCAGTGCCCCGGTCAGCACAAACCATTCCGCTTCATGGTAAGCAAATGATTCCTTTTGCAATTGCGCCAGCAACCATAAACGGCTCTGCGCAGGCGACAATGGATAATCATCCATCGTTTCGGTGAGGAGGAGCGGTGCAGGCTGATGCGGCTGTTGTGTTTTTACAATGGCGGCAAGACGCAATACCGTTGGGTACAGGAAAACATCCCGTATAGTGGCCTGGCAACCGAGTTGTTTTTGTATCGCCGAACAGAAAGAAGCTGCTTTTACTGAAGTGCAGCCATGTGCAAAAAAATGATCCCCGGCATGCATGGCCGGGCTTTGCAGAATAACCCGGGCAATATCCAGCAAACCGGCTTCCAGCGGCTGCAGGGGTACAGACAGCCCCGGCTCCTGCGGATCGGGCAGCAGCGCCCGTTCAAGCAATTGCT
This sequence comes from Chitinophagales bacterium, assembly GCA_013298665.1. Lineage (GTDB taxonomy): Bacteria > Bacteroidota > Bacteroidia > Chitinophagales > Chitinophagaceae > Ferruginibacter. The sequence goes on along the minus strand of JAAFIK010000020.1, from coordinate 29,987 downwards.
TTTTATCCAGCTTTCCGTTACCGGTAAGCGGTAGTGCAGCAAGAAAAATAAAACGGACAGGCACCATATAATATGGCAGGTGCAGGTGCATAAACTCGTGCAGGGCTGTTGCAGCAATACGGGTCTGCGCAACAACAAATCCGGTGAGCCGGGCTGTTGCCGGTTCCGGCACTGCTGCAGCCTGAATGATACCAGGGTATTGCAGCAGACAGTTCTCCACCTCCTGTAATTCTACCCGGTGCCCGCGGATCTTCACCTGGTCGTCTGCCCTGCCGGCAAATACAAGTTCACCGGCATACGTCAGCTTAGCCATATCCCCTGAGCGGTACAATCGTCTGCCCGGTGCAAAAGGATGCGGAATAAAATGCCTCGCAGTCAGTTCCGGTTGTCCGAAGTATCCCCTCGCCAGTCCGCCCCCGATATACAATTCACCCGGTACCCCGAAGGGCAGTGGTTGCAGGTGTTCATCAAGTATCCATACCTCACCATTACCCACCGGCTTACCAATGACCCCGGCGTTCTCCAGTGCGGTAATCTGGTGAAAGGTGGCACATACAGTTGTTTCTGAGGGGCCATAGGTATTGTACAGCGAAACATTCTGAAAAAGCTGATCAACATATTGCGGCTGCAGCACATCCCCCCCGCTGATGATGAGGCGAAGCGTTGATATCCGGCTGTCGTACTGGTAATTGATCTCATTCAGTACCAATGGCGTAGTGGAAAGAATACTTACCGCGTGTTGTTTGATGAGTGCAAGCAGCGCGGGGATATCACGCCCTCCTGCCCTGGCGATCACTACCCGTCCCCCGGCACAAATCGCCGGAAAGATTTCCTCAATAAAAGTATCAAAAGCTACGGAAGCCTGTTGCATCACCACGTCGCGTGCGGTTATGCCGAAGTAATGGATAAAATACTGGACATAGTCGGTGAGCGTACCCTGCTCAATCATGATGCCCTTGGGACGACCCGTTGTGCCGGAAGTATAAATGAGATAAGCCAGGTTTTCAATAGCACCCGTATAAACCGGATTGTCTGTCCTGCCCGACCAGCAAACAACATCGTCAATATCCACCAGCAATGCAGCCGCAACACTATCCTGCAATGCCGGATGGGTTTCGCTATCCACCAGTAATGCCAGGCTCTTGCTGTCGTTCACCACCTGCGCACAGCGGTCAACCGGCCATTCTTCATCCATTGCCAGAAAAGCAGCACCCGTTTTGAGGATGGCAAGCATGGCTACAAGTATATTTTCATTCCTGCCCGTCCGGAAAGCAATACAGGTATCCGGACTGACGGGCAACTCCGTACGCAGGTGATGGGCAATACGGTTACAACGTTCGTTGAGTTCGCGATACGTAAGAAAAACATCTCCCGCATAAACCGCAACCGCCTCAGGGTGGAGTACCACCTGCTTTTCAAACAAAACGTGTACAGGCAGCCGCAGGCGACGGGCAGTAAAAGGGTGATGGTTAAAATTGCGGTGGATTTGTTTTTCCTCAGGTGTAAGAAAATCGTATCTGCTGATGAAAAGACCATCATTTTCCGAAACCGCTGCCAGCAGGTGCCTGAAATGACTGGCCAGAAGTGCAATACCTTCCGCTGTGTACCGGCGGGTATTACAGGTAATGCTGAACAGGTAGCAACCCCGGCTTTCTTCAAACTCAAGCAACAAATCTGTAAACCCGTGCGGGGTTGCGGCACGCGTTCTTGTCAGCACGGCATCACCCAGCAACAACGGCGCATCCGCATCCATAAAATTTTGCAGCAATACCATTACACCAAACAAAGGCCGGCGCGGTTCAGGACTGTCACCAGTCATCTCTTCCAGCAGTTTTTCAAAAGGATACAACTGGTGATCGAGTGCAGCCATCAGTTGCCCGTGTACCTGCTGCAACAGTGCATTGAATGTCATTTGTCCATCAGGTGCCGCCCGCAGACAAAGCGTATTCAGCGTATACCCAAACACCTGCCCGATCGTTTCCGGCACACGACCGGCGGTATCAAAACCAATCACGATATCCTTCCGGTTGGTATAACGGTACAACAGGGTATTCAGCATTGCGAGGATTACGCTGAAGACAGAGACCCGGTATTTTGCAGCCAGTGCTTTTACAGTCCCAACAGCATTTTCATCAAGTGTACAGCAATAGCGGTCTGTTGGTACAGCACCTGTGTACATACCGGCGGCCGGCTGACCGCTGAAATCAACCGGTGCCGGGCAATCTTTCAATAGACCAAGCCAGTACTGCCTGCTTTTTTCCAGTACACCAGTATCAAGCAGCCGCTGTTGCCAGGCCGCATACTGTGTATAGGAAATCCTTTGGGGCGCTTCAGGCAATACCGCTTCAGGGTGATGCAGCAGGCCATCATACAACAGTGCCAGTTCGCGAAAAAAGATTTGCAGCGACCAGCCATCGGTACAGATGTGGTGAAAAACAACGACCAATACCTGTTCGGACTCTCTGCCCTGTAGTATGGCTCCGCGCAATACCAATGCCTTTTCCAGTTCAAAGGGAGTGGATACCAATGCACGGATGACCGCTGTCTCTTCAGCTTCCCTGTTGGCCGATAAGCGGAGATCATGGTATTGAAGCAGGAATGGCGCATCCGGAACAGCCAGCACAGTCACTTCAGTACCGGTGGCCGTTGCCCGGAAAGCCATCCGCAGGGTTTCATAGCGCTGCACCAGTATATTGATGGCTTTTTCCAATACCCCTTTATCTAAGTGTCCGTTTGTACGGAATACCAGTGGAATATGATACGCAGCTGAGCTGCTGTCGATCGTATATTCTGCAAACATGCGTATTTGTGCAAGCGAGGGGTGTTTTGCTGCCTTACCGCTTTCATCAGGCAATGGCAATATCGGTTTTCCCTTTCCGGCAAGCGCAATATGCCTGCTCAGCGCAGTAATATCTGCACTGGAGAACAACAACTCTGCTGCAATGGCCTTACCCGAAAACCTTGTCAAACGATCAGCAAGCTGCATAGCCGATAAACTGTTCATCCCTGCCGCAGTAAGACTGGCAGTCTTATCAGGACTACCCGGCAATGTTTGTACGAATGTCAGCAAACAAGTTTCGACAGCAAGCGGGTTATCCCAGTCAATGTTTCCCCAGGCTTCCGGACTGTCAGCTCCATGCATGCCTTGCAGGTTTATTGTATTCCGGTACTGTTCCAGCAAGGCAAAATACTGTACTTTACCACTGGTGGTTTTGGGAATGCGTGCAACCGGCACCACAGCAGCAACCGGAATACCCACCTGCTCCAATACCCTTGCAGCAATGGCATTTGCCGTGGGTGCAAAACGAAGAGCATCCCCTTTGTACAACACAAAAAGCAGTAGTACCTCAAGCCCTGTATCCTTGTCCCTGTTACCACAGGCTACAACCCTTCCCTGTTCAGCAAGTCCGCCCGCAATCACCACGCCCTCAATATCCTGGGGGTAGTAGTTTTGTCCGTTAAGGATGATGAGGTTTTTATGTCTGCCCGTCACAACCAGCCGGCCATCCCTGATAAAACCAAGGTCACCCGTACGCAGCCAGCCGTCTCCGGTAAACAATTGCTGCGTAGCCGCTTCCTGCCGGTAGTACCCCGCCGTTACATTTTCCCCTTTAATCTGCAAATGGCCAATGGTTCCCGGTGGCAGTACCACGTCATCATCACCACAAACCCGCAACCCGCAATGCCGCATCGGGAAACCGGCATCCGCAAAACGAACGGCTACCGGGCTATCGTCTTCCACCAGCACCACCGGGTTGCCGGTATTGAGGGATCGCCGGTCAAGCACATAAGAAAGCAGCGGACTACCCGGGGGCATGGCCGACACGGCCACGGCCGCTTCTGCAAGACCATAAGCAGAAAGGATTGCATTTTCACGCAAGCCATACGGCCTCAGACTGGCGATAAAGTTGTGACAGAGGTCAACCACAATGGGTTCGGCTCCATTCACAATAATGCGCACAGCAGACAGGTCAGCCCGGAAGGCTGTATGCCGCTGCAAGGCAGACAGAAAATATTGCAGGCCAAAATTGGGAGAATATAAAACAGTCGCTTGCTCCGCTGCCACCGCTTCCATCCACAACAGTGGCCTTCGGATAAATAGCGCAGTAGGCATACTCACTGCATCAATAGCCATTGCAATTCCCGTCAGGTGAAACCCGATCAGTCCCATATCATGCGTAAGCGGCATCCAGTTGAAGAGGGTGTCGGCCCTGGTGATGCCAAGTCCCTCAATAATATCATAGATATTGGTCAGGAGATTCCTGTGCGTCAGGCAAACACCTTTGGGTTCACCCGTAGAGCCTGATGAAAACTGGATATAGGCCGTATCTGTATCCGCGATCGTTGCCAATACACCCATGGTCTCTCCTGCCATGAGTTCTGCTATAGCGAGGTGCCGGGTATGGATATTTTTTTCCGCATCATCGGCACGTACGGCAATACGCTGGTACTGTTCTGCATCGCAGGCAAGGAATGGATTACCGAGCAGCCGCCAGACCCTGAACAGTTTCCGCTTTTGTTCCTCCTGTGTGCCGGTGGATAAGGGTACAGGAATCATCCCCCCCATGATACCCGCCCAGAACAATACGACAAACTGAAGCTGATCATCCGTCTGGATCACCAGCTCATCACCGGCACGCAAGCCCTTCGCCTGTAAACTGCCCAGCACACGCAACGCAGCCGACCAGAGTCCGGCATACGGCAAACGCACCTGCCCTTCTGCACCCTGCAGGAAGACAATGCCCTTCTGCGAAGAACTCATGGTTTGTTCAAGTACTGTTACAAGATTCATAATACAATGGATGAGTGAAGACCCGGGCATGGCACCGGGCACCACCAATAGGCCCGGATGAAGGTGATGCACGTGAGTGGCCAACCGTTTTCATAAATAGTACGTACAGCTATCGCTGCAGCAGGTAACAATCAACCTGGCAAATGACAATTTTCAGACGACTATACAGGCAATACTGAAGAAAGGTCAGCCGCGCCAACCTGTTAGCCCGGATTTTGTTGTTGGCTGCAAAATTCGGGGTTAAACCGTACTATGCTTATTCAGGATGCTACAGGTGTAAAGAGACCAGGTCAAAGACATGTGCATCATCGGTTGCATCGTGTGTACATTACTTGTCAGCCTGGAAATATTGACAGAGCGAAAGTAATTTTTACCCCGGAAGCACACAAGCAGGAAACTACTAAAATCCATTTCGGTTTTTACGAAATCGATAGCCCCTTCTTTTTATTACCCTTCCATGACAAACAGGCTTGATTGCTGTATGCTGCTGTACCGGCAAGTGAAATCAACGATGGCATTGCGGAGAAGGTTCTATCCGGATAAATTCTATGTAATTGTTTTGCGGAAAACGAAATAAATCATGATAATTTTTATACTTTTGATGACCGCTTTCATCCGAATGCACGTTTTGACCTTTTCCGGTAACCCCAATGCAGGGTTAAGCCCACCACCCTGTTTTTGACAAGCCCCCAATATCGCTAATCCTGCAATCCCCTGACCCGATGTACTGAAACATACCATACACCGCCAGTATATAAAGTTTCCCTTTCCCCTGTATGACACAGCCCGTTACCCGTATAGCCCTGCTCAGCAAGCGACAATGAATCAACAAACACAAACAAATGCCAACAGAACGTATTAACATCGGGCTTATAGACGATCATGCCATGTTCAGAAAAGCCATCAAAGATTACCTGCTGCATTATCCTGACATCCACGTTACGATTGAAGATGCAGATACGCGGAACCTGCTGACAATAATCAAGACCACGCCCTGCGACCTGCTCATCCTCGACCTCTGCATACCCAACTGTAATGTACCCGAACTCATCCAGCAGATCCGGCAGCAGTACACCCGTACACGGATCATCGTATTGTCGATGTGTACCGAAATATCCATCATCAGCGGTCTGCTCGATCTGGGCATCCATGGTTACCTTTCCAAGGCTGCTGACCCGGAAGAATTATACGAGGCAATCATTTCCGTGTACCACAATAAAATTTACAAGAGCGCACTTTTTACGGAGGCATTGTACTGGAACAAGACAGAAGTTACCCCGGGCAACCGCCCCACAGCCAAAACGGTATATACCGAGCGGGAAAAGCAGATCCTGCAACTCATCTGGGAAGAAAAAACGACCCGGGAGATCGCCGCTACCTTTTTTCTCGGTACGCGCTCCATCGAAAAAATCAGGCAGGAGATGAAGGAGAAAATAGGGGTGAGTACAACCGTAGGCATGCTCAAATACGCACTCAAAAATAAGATCATCCGCGACGATATGGCTGTATGGGATATGACGGGACACGAAGATAAACGGATCGGGTAAACCGGGGGGGGGTAGCTTTACAAGGTATAAGGTAGCCGTTTCTGTGCCGGTATACTACCCGGCCAACAGCATCAATTGTAAGTCAGCATCGGGGTAAACATCGGGGTAAACATCGGGGTAAACCCGCTGTCTGAGACCCGCTGTCTGAGACCCGCTGTTGAAAACCCTTAGGCAGTTTACACAATCTGATTTATACTACCCATACCCCGCCATCAGCATCGATTGTCCGCTTGCCAGTGTCGATTGTCCGCTTGCCGCGGGGTTACCACCCGCGGTGGCGGGTGATACCCCGCCATCAGCATCGATTGTCTGCTTGCCAGCGTCGATTGTTCGCTTGCCGCGGGGTTACCACCCGTGGTGGCGGGTGATACCCCGCCATCAGCGTCGATTGCAAGTCTGATAGCATCGATTATAAAAACGTACTAAGGTGTATCGTATACCCAACAGGGTGGTATTATTATAGCCATCAGCCGATTATACGGGCAATAAACCGTGAAGGGGTGACGCAATTGCGCCAAGCCAATCCTTAACCTGATGACATTGCCCGCAGGGAAACGCGGAACGCGTTCTCCGCCTGGTACTCAGTACTCAGGTACTGCGTACTACTCCACCACTACCCTTCCCGATACAGCCTTACCCGTATCAGGTAAAAGCCTGAAGAAATACAATCCGCGTGGCAGGTTAAGTGTGTTTATGCTTTCCTGTGTGGTTACGATGCGTTTGTCAAGCACTTTTCTGCCAAGGCCATCATAAAGGCTGAACCTGCCCGTACCCTGCTCACTGGTTACAATATTCAATGGCTGCCCGCGCTGTACCGGTGTGGGAAATACATACACCGTTTTTCCACCTGCAAAATATACATCTTCATAACGCGAACGGATCTTCCGGCCATCCAGCAATTCCACTTCTGCCTGGTAACGATTGATGCCCGGCGTCAGGGCATTGTCGGCAACCGTGTACAGCAGCCCCGATGCCGGTGTAAAACTGCTGATGGTGGTACTGTTGTTGAGCCTGATGATGCGTGTTTGCCGGACACGGTAGCCAGTGGCCAGTTCGGCAACCACTTCAGCTACCGCATTGTTCAGAAACGCAGTAAAGGTTTTGAAATAACATTCCGTACCCTGTGTGGTATAATTGGTGGTAAAACTGCGGATACCGCTACGGTTGTTGGCCAGCAGTGGGGATATGGCATAGTCTAATGCGGGGTTAGCAGCTTTGCTGAGGCTCAGCACGGTATCGGTGAGTACAGCGAGGGATTCCATATACCGGCTGCCGAGGCGCCACGCTTTATAGCGGCCGGGACCATAAGGCTTCCAGGTAAACAGGAATGAGTCAGGACAATTGAACCCTACTTTGATGTCGATCGGTTTGCTCGTGACAATGGTATCGGTTTGTACCACCAGGGTACCGGTACGGATCCGCAGTATGGCCAGCGCAAAGGTATCGGGAGCCAGCCAGTAACGATAGCCCGGCGAGGCAGGGATATTATCAGCAATGGAGATCCAGTTGCTGCCGTTCAGGGTGTACTCTATGGTAAGTGGTGTGGTGGCAGTCGTTTGCCAGCGCAGTAAGTTGCGGGCACCTGCAATCACCGCATCATCCCGTTGCGGAAAAATCCATTGCAGGGCAAGTGTATCATAACTCCAGGCAATGGCATAATCCTGCGTACCATTGGGTATTTTACGGCCGTTCACTTTAAGTGTGTATGTACCTGCAGCCGGATTACTGATGGTAACCTGTTCGGTATTGTTGAGCGTATCCAATCTTCGCACCGGTAGTTTGCGAAGGGAATCGGGATGAGGGAAACTGCTCAATACCCAGGGTAGTATTTCCTGGGCTGAAGGCGTTTGTACAGACAGGTCAAGATCGTTTACGAGGGCTTTGGCTGCCGATGCTGCTGCGGGCAGATCCGTCCAGGTAATGGTTGCTTTAAGCAAAAGAACGTTAGCCGGCAGTGTGATGCTGTGTGCAGCCGTCTGCCCCTGGGCAAGACTTCCGGTGATGATGCGGTTGTCGGCGATGGTTTGCAGAGACCGGTTGAGGTCCAACTGTCCATAACCCGTGCTGAAATCAATACCCGCCGGTCCTGTTTCGGCGGCACTGTTGAGCAATACGGCTTTTACGATGGCGGCATTGGCACTTGCGCCGCCGTTGTTCAACTGCCAGGCCTGCTGTACCAATGCTGCGGCTCCCGATACCATGGCAGCGGCACCTGAAGAACCATCTTCTCCCATGGCCACCATTTCGGGCTTTACGCGGCCATCATAAGCAGGGCCTTTGGAGCTCAATGGCGCTGCAATACCAAAGGAATCTGTAGCACCAACGGTAATAAGGTTCTTGGCCATCTTGGCATTACTGGTGAGGTTGGCAAAACCCGGCATATTCTGATAAGTGCCTGTCGTGGCTGCGCTGAGGCCGCTGTTGCCCGCAGAGAAAACATGCAGCAGCGAAGGGTTGCTCCGCATACTCCGGTCGTGCGCCTCAGCATCAATCCCATAATAATTTTCAATACCCGTACCATAAGAATGGTTCTGCACCATTACTTTCTGGTTGGTGTAAAAAGTATCTGCCTCGGGCAGGAGATTAAGAAAAGTAGTGCTGTTCAGCATAGCACCCGGTGCCACACCCCTGCCTTTGTAAAAGCTGTTGCCCGCCCCCCCGATGATGGTCGTCATAGCCGTAGCATGGGAGGACAGCGTAGCGGAGGTACCTGCAAAGAGCCGCATCCGGCCTTTGAAGTCGATATCTGCGGTGTCAAAGCGATGTTCCTTTACCGATACCAGCTGGTTATTGCCATTCAGCAAAGGAAACCGGTATTGTGCCAGGTTAACCGTATTGAGACTGAGGTCAACCGATTCAATCGAAGACTCTTCAATGGCCTTGCGTTGCAGATCGACAAACAGCAATCCCGGGTAAGTGAGCAGGGTATCCAGCAGGCACGCACGCGAACAGTTGAGCAGGATGGCCTGGTCATCGGCATATACTTTTGTCATTTCGACCTGAAGCTTTCCCGCAGACACGTAATTACGGAAGGCTGCAATACCCTTTACTTTTATCACTAAGGCAAGCCCGTTTTGTACAGGCAATTGTGTTTGCAGCAGTGGCGATAAACGGGGATCATTGTATTGACCTGCAGATAATTTTTGTGCTGCCGGAGCAAATGGCAGCAGCGCCAACAGGAAAATGAATAGCAGCAGGAAGCAGTAGTGGCGTTTGTTTCGCAGGATCATACTTGCATTATTTTGTATCAAAGTTGCATTAATTTTTTACCCTCCCGAAAAGGATAGCGTGTAACTTTACAAATATAAAGATTTATGCGGATCAATAAATGCTGACACCCTTCTCCTCCCTCCGGTAAAACAAACAATGCCAATACCATACCTGCTGTAAGGTAAGTGTATGTTTGGTATTGCGCTTATTTAAAACAATTTAAAACACAGGTTATGCAAAAGACACAATCTCCTCTTCTCTTTTTTTTATGCACAGCTATGCTGCTTTTTTCCTGCAAAAAAAATATCACCGAAACCGCTTCGGGGCTTACTGCTGAGGAACGCAGCAAACTCAATGCGTATGGTTTATCTGCCGCGCAGGCGTACAGGGTTGCAGACGGCATCATTGCTGAGGGTGATCTTTTTATCAGTAATGCTGATCTGGCGCTGGCACCGGCCAACCGGACAGCTATCCGGGCCGGGGAAGCAGAGCAGTATCATGTGGTCAATCTCGTAACAGGTTTACCCAGGACGATTTCGATCCGTTACACAGGCAGCACAACTGCTGTCAGCACGGCCATCAATACCGCCATTGCCCGGTACAATGCACTTGCGCTGCGCATACGGTTTACACGGGTAGCCGCAACAGCTACGGCCAATATTACGGTAAGTAATGTCTCAGGCGTTTCTTATATGGCTACATCGGGGTTTCCTTCAGCAACCGGAAACCCGTACAACAGTATCCTGTTCAATACGGCTTACAGTACCTGGCCTGCGGGAACACTGGCCACGCTGATGGCACACCAGATCGGACACTGCATCGGCTTTGCGCATACCGATATCATCAACCAGGCCTTTAGCTGTGGTATTGCCACGGGTGGTACCGGCGGTTTAACCTATATTCATATTCCCGGAACACCTACAGGCCCCGATCCCAATTCATGGATGCTGGCCTGTATCAATGCCGGGGACGACCGACCCTTTAATGCCAATGACCGGTTCTCGCTGAACTATTTATATTAGTACCGTATTTTCCACAAAAAAGAAATATGCTACCTGCTGATAATCAGGCTGGAAAGCTTTTTTTGTACGGGTGTTGCATTTATATTTTTGCAATGCCTGCAGGGATATATTAGTTTTACGTACATATATTTTCCGCAGATCTTTTAACCGACAATCAGTAACACTTAATCATTCGAAGAAAAAAATTTATTATGAAAAAGACATTTCGTTTTCTACTTTTTGGCGCTGTCGCTGCCACCATGTTCTCAGCTTGTAAAAAAAACAGTACCCCTGCCGATGAAACGGAAGGTGTAACACAGGCTGAGCGCAGCAAGATTTCTGCGCTTGGGTTTACCGCTTCCACTGCGTATAAAGCCGATGGCGGTTTTATTGTGGAAGGAGATATTTTCCTGAGCAATGAAGACCTGAATAAAGTGCCGGAACAAACAAGCCTGATGCGGGTAGGCGATGAAGAACAATACCGCACCACCAACCTCGTAACCGGTTTACCCCGTACACTTACGGTAAGGTACACCGGCACTACAGCATCAATCAGCGCTGCTGTTGACGCTGCCATTGCGCGTTATAATGCGCTGCCTGCCACTTACCGTTTACGCTTCAGCCGTGTTGCCTCTACTGCAGCGGCCAACATCACCGTAAGCAATGTATCAGGTGTTTCTTATATTGCTTCTGCGGGCTTCCCCTCAGGCGGCAATCCTTTTAATTCTATCCGTTTCAATACTACCTATGCTACCTGGAATGCCAATACACTGGCCAGTGTTCTGGCGCATGAAATGGGGCATTGCATCGGTTTCCGTCATACCGATTATGCAAACCGTTCCTATAGCTGTGGTGGTTCCGCAGTAAACGAAGGGTCAGCCGGTATCGGTGCCATCCTTATTCCCGGTACACCTGCTGGTCCTGATCCCAATTCATGGATGCTGGCTTGTATCGGTAATGGTATCAACCGTCCGTTCAATGCCAATGATCGTACAGCACTGGATTTCCTGTATTAATGAACATCGGATTTGTGGTGAATATATTTTGGAACAACCCCGCCCGCCGCGGGGTTGTTTCGTTTGTATCCGTATCAGCGGGGGGAACCGAATGTAAAAACGGTAAGACGGGCAAGGATGGACCTCTGCCGGTGCAGGGTGCAACAATAGTTTTTTGGTTTTTACGAACAAAGTCGTAATTTAGTGTACGAAACAAATCGTAACATGACGACAAACAAGATAAACCGGCCTACCGAAAGTGAGCTGGAGATACTACAGGTGCTATGGACACAGGGTGAGGCTACAGTGAGGGTGGTACACGAGGAACTGTCTAAAACAAAGGATTCGGGTTATACCACTACGCTTAAACTGATGCAGATTATGTTTGAGAAAGGATTGGTAACACGCGACGACAGCCATAAAACGCATATTTACCAGCCGGCAGTGAGCCGTAGCTCCACCCGCTCGCAGTTCCTCAACAGGATGATTGACGGTCTGTTTGCCGGTTCATCTGCCGAACTGGTTATGCAGGCGCTGGGTAACCACAAAACCACAACCGACGAACTGTCGAAGATACAGGCACTTCTTGACGAACTCAAAAACCAACAGTAACCGTTGCTTATGATGGATGTTGCATACGCTTTGGTAATGGCATTGCTGCACAGTTTATGGCAGAGCGGCTTGCTGTTGCTGTTGTATAAAACACTCAGCCAGGGTCTTATGCGGCAAACCACTCCCCTGTTCCGCCGCAATGCACTACTCTCCATCGTCGCTATACAATTATTGATCACCATTACCACCTGCAGCATCTATTATACTGCCGGTGAGGCGCCAGCCAACTGGACGGGCTGGGTCAATATTGAGCATCACCAACTAAAAGCCTTTCTCTACCCCCTTGCACCGTGGCTCTTTACGGTTTACCTCTGCTGGATTACAGGGCGCTTGCTGTACCTTGGTGTACAATGGGTAAGGTTTAAAAAAGGCTCAGCCCGCGGTTTGGTAAAACCGGCTATTCACTTACGGTTGTTTACTGATGTGAAAGCGGCGCACCTCGGCATCCGTCGCAAGGTGAATGTATGGCTGAGTACGGCTATTGATACTCCCATAACCTTTGGCTGGCTCAAACCCGTTATTCTGCTGCCTGTTGCCCTTGTAAACCAATTGACCATACCACAAACAGAAGCCCTGCTGCTGCATGAACTGGCACATATCAGGGTAAATGATTATTGCTATAACTGGCTGCTTTCGCTGGTGGAAATCATATTCTTTTTCAACCCGTTTGTGCGCAGTCTTTGCCATGAAGCCAGGCTGGAGCGGGAAAAACATTGCGACACGACTGTAATCCAGTTTAATTATTCTCCATTGGCGTATGCCGAGAGTCTGTTGCTGGCTGCACATTTACAACAACGGCCGGTCTGTCTCCAACCAGCCGCAGTATCGGGTAAGCAGCAATTGTTGCAAAGGATCCGTTTTTTTACGCACCGGAACGCATTGCCGTTTACACAAAACCGATTGCACATGGCTATGACCGGCCTCCTCACCACAGTTGTTGCCGCTATCGTGATCCTTATTTCAGGTCCGGCATTTCCGGTGGGCAAACTGGGTACAGGTAGCGGGGCCAATGTATTGATGATACATCATCCGGCTTCGCTATGGCTTGCTTCGGGTAATACGGAAACGGTTATTGCCACCATCGCCCCTCCTCCGGAAATGCGTACAGCAGAACTTAGCATACCCCGGATACCCAATCGCCCGGCTTCAACACCAATGGAAGCAGATCATGCTGACATCGGGAAAAGGATAAGATCAGTCGCCCGGCAACTGCTCCTGCGCATACATCAGAAGACATGGCCGGTACTATTGCCGGTATGCGCATAAATGACATGGTTCCGGTCTTTGAAAAAGCGGGATTTGCCGCAACAGAACCGGCCAAAGAAGTAATCATAGAAGAAGAAATTGCGGGCAGCGGGAAAAAAGCATTACGGGTTTACCTGCTCCGGTACAAGAACGGACAGTGGCAATTGATTCCGCAGTTACTGGCAGAATCCAGACAAGCATTGGTAGATACGATGCTGCTCCGGGCAGACTCCTTACAATTGAAGGTATTACTTAAACAACAGTAGGTTTACCATACATTTCGCGGACAGGTATCGCCGTATTTATTCCCCAGCAAAAAGCCCAGTACAATCTCATGCGTATTCCTGGTAAATGTGCGTAACCTTGAAGTGGTTGCACTCTCATAAGCATAACTGATGTTAAAAGTATTGGATACATTAACTCCCGCCATAGCAGAGTAACCACCAACAAGATCAGAGAAACGATATCCCCCGCCCAGCCAGAGCTTATCGAGGTATTGCATTTTGGCATTAACGTGCATACTTGCAGCAACAGGCTGCCAGTACTGCATCATAAAAGAGGGCAGTACAGAAATGTCGTCATTCAGGAAAAACCGGTAGCCGCCGGTAACAAAAAAGTTGGGGGTGAAATATGTTCCGAACTTATCATTTTTAACAAATTTCGCTTTACCCGGAATGATATTCTGCACGGAGGCGCCCAAAAAATAGTTGGCAGAGTACAGCCATAACCCTGCACCGACTTCTGGTTTTACTTTCTTCAGTTCCCCATTGTTGTACCCGATGGCCGGGTCGTTGGGATCAAGGTTGGCCCACTCAATCTTTGTACGATCGAGGTTGACGCTGGTTACCCCTGCCATAAAGCCGGCAGAAAGCGTTGTTTTTACACCCAGTGGCCGGTGGTAGGCAAAGGTGCCGAAAACAGACCAGCGGTTGATATAACCCGCTTTATCATTGATGATGATACCGCCAATACCCTTGTGGGGTGCGGGTGCTGTATAGTCTTCCCAATAGCCCCTGCCCCTTGGGTTTTCACCGGGCACTTCAAAGGAAGTGGCTGAAGTACGATAGTCTGATTTGCCGATGGGGCCATGCGCTGTCAGGTAAGTGGTTACGGGGGCACCATTGATACCCGCCCACTGGTTGCGGTAACTCAGCTTAACATCCGTATAATTCTCGATACCCGTTACGGCGGGGTTGAGGATATAGTTGTTGAGGATATACTGGTTATAAAAAGGCTTGGCCTGCCCCAGGCTGCAGAGACTGATGGTTGTAGTAGCTGACAGTAAAACAAAAAAACGCTTCATGTTCATTGTTGTTAAAGGTGCCTTCATGATAAGCCTTATTGTTAAAAACAAGCAGCAAAAACTGGACAGTATCCCCCTTGCTTTTGCTGCTTATGTTATTTGATAATCGTTACATAACCGGTCATGGGTTTGCGCCCGTTGCCTGGTTCAATGATATAATAATAGGTATCGAATGGCAACGGTTTACCATTGAATGTACCATCCCATGCCTTGTTGTATCCACGCGATTCGAATACGAGTTGCCCCGTCCGGGTAAATACCTGCACCCGGTTTTGCGGATAGGTATTCAGGTACTCTATCGACCATCTGTCGTTGATACCATCATTATTCGGAGAGAAGGTATTCGGTATCTGCGGCGCTTTGAGCAGTTTTACAAAAACCTGATCAGATGCTGAACAGCCCCCCCTTGCGGTTACCGTAAGGGTATACGTGATGTCATCCAATGGTTTACAAATGGGTGCAGCACTCCTGTTGTTATCTAAATAAGCACCTGGCGACCAGAGGTACTGCAGGTCGTTGCCCGTTACAACAGGTTGTATGGTTACCGAGCCGCCTTCGAGTACAAAACGATCCGGACCAGCGTCTACTACAGGGTAAGGATGTACCGTGAAAGGTTTAGACGTTGTATCACTTTTACAACCCTGACTGTTTTCGACATACAATTTTACCGCATATGTTTTGGCGGTGGTATAAGTATAATTGGTCACATTCGGAGTGCTGCGCGTGTTGCCGTCGCCGAGGTTCCAGTACCACTTATTGAGTGTGCCATCTTTACCATCGCTGTTATCTGTAAAAGTGATAGGATCGCCGATACAAACGCCGTCAGGATCGGTAATGGTGAAGTCAGCCAGTGGCTGCGGGTGTATATCATCATACGGCTTTGTACGCTGCGCGGCACAACCTGCTCCCGAGGTAACCACCAGGCTTACATTGAACGGACCCGTGCTGGTATACGTATGGGTAGGGTTCTTAGCCACAGAAGTATTGGCTGCACCACTGCCAATATCACCAAAGTTCCAGGCATACGTAAAGGCATTCTGTGTGCCGTCAGCGATGGTGGAAATATCGGTGAATGTGGCTGCTGCATCGGGGAGACATACTTTTGGCATGTTGAAATCAACGCCGGGGAGCGGTTTCACCTCTGCATTCAGGCTCTTTACAACACTTACACAACCATTGCTGGTGGTTACCCTGAGGGTAACGGTGAATGTACCTGTGGTGGCAAAAGTATGGGTGAATGGACTGTTGTTGTTACGGACCACGGGGGGGGTACCGTCTCCGAAATTCCAGCTCCAGATCGTTAACGTACCTGTTCCGGCGGGAGTGGATGATGCATCCGTAAAAGTAATGGCCCTGGTTTCACAAACAGGACCCGCAAAACTGAAGTCTGCTACCGGTGGTGCCAGCACGGTGATGGTTTGTTCTTTAAAGTCAACACAGCCTCCGGCAGTTGAGGTAAAGGTATAACGCAGGGTATGTGTTCCCACACCTGCCGTAGCAGCATTGAATAGCCCTGCTGCGTTTATGCCTGGTCCGCTGAATACGCCCGTACCGGGAACACCGCCCGTTTCAGAAGCCTGTGTGATGGTAAATGGCGTTGCATCGAGACAGGTATTGGGCATTGCGTTGAATTGTACTGCCGGAGCCGCATTTACAGTAATCACTTTAATGCGGTCGTTTACACAGGTACCGCCGGAATAAGCGCGGTAACGTATGGTAAAGTTCCTCGTGAGCGGACTCTGGAAATTGGGATATTTGTGTTTGTACGTTTTACCCGGGGCAGGTGTATCGTCTGTTTCAAATACCGTTGGCGTACCAAGGTTATCCCAGTAGATCTCCACCTTGGTAATACTGCCGAAGTTAACCGTGCTGGCGTCTTTGATGGCAATAGAATCGTTGGCACACATGGTGGCCGGGTTGAGCGCATTAAAGTTGGCAATCGGGATATCTCCATTCACAACAAAAGATTGCGGTAATGTAACCACGCAACCATTGTTACTGGTTACAGTAAGCGTTACCGTATAATTGCCTACAGCATTGTATTTGTGCTGCGGGTTTTGCAGGGTGGAGGTATTGAGTGCGCCGCTGGCGGGATCGCCGAAATTCCAGGCCCAGTTGGTAATCGATCCGGCGGGTATTTTACTGGTATCGGTAAACTGTGCAAAGGCATCGCTCAGGCAAACTTCCGGCAAGATGAACCCGGGTACAGGCAGCGGGCTTACCGTAATGTTCTTACTGAACAAACTGCTTTTACAACCCTTGTTTGTTTCTACACTAAGGGTTACGGTGTAGTTGCCTGTTGCAGCATAAGTATGCGTGAACGGATTGGCCGTATTAAATGTCTGCACTGTACCATCACCCATATTCCATTTCCATATGGTAAGGTTACCCGCATTGGCTGCAGAGGCATCGGTAAAAGTGATGGTATTGGTAGCGCAAAGCGGCGTACTGTTGGTAAAACTGGCTGCCGGAAGCGGATTGATCACGACTGTTTTACTCATGGTATCGCTATTGCAATTCTTATCTGTCTTGATATAAAGCTTTACGGTATAGGTATTTGCGGTGGCGTAGGTATGCGTTGGGTTTTGCAGGGTGGAGGTTTGGCCATCCCCGAAATCCCAATGCCATTCCGTGATCACATTGCCCAGCCCGTTGCTGTTATCGGTAAAACTGGTTACGTCGTTCAGACAGTTTTCCGGGTTAACGGTAAAGTTGGCCTTGGCTTGTGCATAAATATCCGCAATGGATTGACTGGTGGTAACGATACAACCATTGTTGCTCGTTACCGTAAGGGTGGCGGTATATGGACCGGTAGCGCTGTACTGGTGGCTGGGATTGGTTAAGGTCGAGGAATTGTTTGCCCCGCTGCCCGCATCACCAAAGTTCCAGTTGTACGTCATCAGGGCACCCGACCCATCGGCGATGGTGCTGGCATTGGTAAAGTTGGAAATACCATCGGGCAGACAAACGCGGGTATGGGTAAATCCGGGCACGGGTAATGGGTTAATCACCACCGGCTTGCTCACAAGGGTGCTTTTACACCCTTTGTTGGTTTCTACCTGGAGTGTGGCATTGTAAGTATTGGCACCTGCATAAGCATGTACAAATGGGTTACCATTGTTCAGGTTGAGCAGGGTACCATCACCGAGATCCCATTTCCAAAGGGTGATGTTACCGGCATTGGCGATAGAAACATCAGAGAAGGTTATGTCTTTTGTTGCGCAAAAAGGCCCGGCAGTATTAAAGTTGGCAGCAGGAAGCGGGTTCACCACTACCGTTTTGCTGATGGTATCACTATAGCAGCCCTTATCCGTGCGGATATACAGTTTAACTGTATACGTATTGGCGGCGGCATATACATGTACCGGGTTCTGCAGACCGGTTGCCGTTTGACCATCGCCAAAATCCCAATGCCATTCTGTGATAACGCTGCCGGGAGTATTGGTCAGGCTGTTGTCGGTAAAGGTAGTGGGATCGTTCAGGCAGTTTTCGGGGTTAACCGTAAAGTTGGCCTTGGGCTGTGCAAATACATTACTCAATATTTTGGTGGTATCGTGCTTACAGCCTGCTGCACTGGTCACCTCCAGCTTGATACTGAAGGGGCCGGTACCTGAGTACAGGTGCTGGGGATTGGCAATGGTGGCTGCATTGCTGACTACGCCTGATGCCGGATCGCCAAAATCCCAGAGATAGCTGAAGCCTGCCTGTGTGTTATCGGCAATGGTACTGGTACTGGTAAACTGTGCATTTGC
The DNA here is from genome assembly GCA_013298665.1 of Chitinophagales bacterium. Taxonomy (GTDB): domain Bacteria; phylum Bacteroidota; class Bacteroidia; order Chitinophagales; family Chitinophagaceae; genus Ferruginibacter. Next base: position 11,530 of record JAAFIK010000020.1, on the reverse strand, counting down.
CGCCGGCAGACAGAGCCCGGCCGGTTGGTTAAAATTGGCTACCGGGTTGGGGTTTACCGCTATAGTTTTGGTAAAAGTAGCGCTCTGGCATCCGCTATTGGTCTCTACTTTAAGTGTTACAGTTTTATTGCCCCAGGTGGTATAAGTATGGTTGTGATTACTGTTGCTGGTGAGTGTGGCCGACGATGCATCACCATAATTCCAATACCAGTTCTGGAGTGTGCTGCCACCATACGCCACAGAGGAGTCGCTGAAGGTCATGGGCTTGCCTTCGCAGATGGGGTTAGACACCCCGAATTTGGCATCCGGCACAAGGGTAACGGTGATCTGCCTTGAAGTGGTATCGCTGAAGCAACCGGCATTCGTGAGCATAGAGAAGCGAACGGTATACGTACCCGGCGCCAGGTATTTGTGCTTAGGATTACGAACACTGTCGAACGTACCATCGCCAAAACTCCACCACCATTTATAGGCATAGAGGGGTCCTTTATAATCAGAGGAGTCTTTAAACTGCACAGAATCGGTTACGCAACCGTTGTGTACCCAACCAATTTTGGCCGGGGTTGGATCATACACTTTGAGGTAGAAATCTTTTTCAAAAGTACTGCCGCAACCGTCTGCATTGGTGGTTCCCGCTACAATGGTTACCAGGTAACCAGGGTTAAAGTTGGCCGGGCTGTAGGTATAAAGCGTCGGCAGCTTATACCGCCATACCTGCCGGCTACCGATAAAATAGGTACTGTCGTTGATGGAAGCCGGGTTAGTAATGGTTACGTTTGTCTGCGACCCATGAAAATCCCAGGTAAGTGAAGTGGGTTGAAAGGGGTAGGTTACCGAGAAATAAAAGGGAGTACCCGTGCACGCCACCGCATCATTGGTTAATGCAAAGGGGTTGATGGGCGTAATAAAGTTGTACAGATCCTTAACGTTTGTTCCGGCAGAATAGCCATAGGATTCTGCATTCGCATAACCATAAGCTAAAGCATTAAAGCCCGTATCAGAGGAAAGAGTATGATAGCCCTGCGCCACGTTGTTAAAATAAATATAGGAGTAAGATGGATCGGCAGCTACCGGCGTCCAGTTGCCTGTGGGTACGGGGTTGCCATCAAAGAGAAAATTGGTGAGGGCAGATCCGTTGTTTTTACTCACCACGTGTATATGGTGTTGCGGGCTTCCGGCCACAAGATTGGAACTTACCAGTGTTACATCGCTGATGTTCTGTTCTACCGGGTTGAGGAAGATCATTTCCGGATCGTACGGGCTTCCGTTTCCGTTGCAGCCCTGGGTGGTGAAATACTGGGCTACACTGATTGGCTTATCGGATTCGATAACATTGGTGGTGGTACTGGTAAACTGGTAATAAAAATTGTTGGTGAACAACCCTGCAGCAACCGGCAAGCCATTGATGGTTACATTGGCCGTAGGGTCGGCTTTACAAACCCGGAAATAGTTGAATGTGCGGTTGTAGCTGGGTACGGTAATGTATTTTTTACCCCAGGATGCTACCGGGTAGCACTGCTGAAAGAGGTTATCGGAACTGTTGTTGCCGGCGCAGGTTTGCGGAATACGGATTTTGCCACTCCCGCTGAAAACGGCAATGCGCTTACAGGCGGAAACGCCGCTGGCAATAGAGCGGACGTGTGTACCGGTAAGGTCTCCCCCACTGGTACCATTCGTTGTTGCCAATACCTGGTAAATTTCGCCCTTGTTCAGTGATACGGTATGCGTTGATCCGGCTGTCCAGCCACCCTTGGTGTCGGCCGTTGGGGTGATTTCAACGCTGGTATTGTCTTCTACAGCGATGATGGTTACGTAAGAATTGGAATTATTTTCGTTAGACACCTGCTCGAAATTGATGGAGTAGTATTCTTTGCCCAATACATTCGTGGGCAGACAGAGGGTGGCGCCGCTCACTGCACTGCGGGTGATATAGGCATACATGGCAATAGGGTTTGCCGAACTGACACGGATGGCTTTGCTGTTGAACTGGCCGTCATTATCGATAAAAAGACTATTGGGAATGTTCACACTCACCACCTGACCGGCCACCAGGTTCCCGTTGGCAATAACCGTTGGAACCGCCGAGTAGGCTTCAATGGTATATGAGGTGGCCTGATCTGACGTAATATATACCGTCATTACGGGCGAACCGCCAGTATTAACCATACCTACGTGGTAACAATAAGCCAGCCAGAATTCCTTGCCCTTATTAGAAAAATCCTGTGCAGCCGCCTGAAATGAACACGCAAGGATAATTGCGGCGAGTAAACATTTTCTCATACCTGTAAAGTGGGTGAATAAGTGTTGCAATATAAACAAAAATCTGTAACCAGGACGCCCGCAACGGGCAAAATGCAGCCTGGGAACAATAATCCCTGAACACCCGGCGTTTTCACTGGTTATCCACCCCCTGCCGGCACTACCCTGCTGTCTTCAGCGCCCGGATCGTTGCCACAGGATCAGCCGAGCCGAAAACTGTATTACCGGCTACCAGCACATCGGCACCGGCAGCTATAATGGCCGGGGCATTGTCTAAGGTAACCCCCCCGTCAATTTCGATCTGAATGTTGTGCCCCCCGGCTTCAATCAACCCGCGAAGGGTCTTTATTTTATCAATGGTTTTGGGTATAAAAGATTGACCGCCAAAGCCCGGATTGACACTCATCAGGCATACCAGGTCAATATCCGCCAATACATTTTCCAGAAGCGCAACAGGCGTATGCGGGTTTACGGCCACCCCGGCTTTCATTCCAAGACTTTTGATCTGCTGGATATTGCGGTGCAGGTGGGTACAGGCCTCAATATGCACCGTCAGGATATCTGCACCCGCTTTTTTGAACGCGGCTGCATACTTCTCCGGTTCTTCGATCATCAGGTGAACGTCGCAAACCTTGTTTGTTGCTTTACGGATAAACTCGATGATCATCGGGCCAAAACTGATATTGGGTACAAAGCGGCCATCCATGACGTCGAGGTGAAACCAGTCGGCTTCACTATTGTTGAGCATGGTACAATCGGCTTCCAACTGCAGAAAGTTGGCAGATAATAATGAAGGAGCGATGATGGGCATATACTGATGGTTTAATACTGGATTCCCAGTAGTTTGGTTGATGATGATTGTTCGTTGATTGATCCATCCCCTGCTGCGGACGACTTCCGCCTCACTTTACCCCAAGCCTGGCCAGGGCATCCTGTGCTTCCAGAAAATTCTTATCATAATACAAGGCCTGCTGGTAACATTCTATTGCTTCCGGCAATTGCTTCAGCTTTTCATAACACCTGCCCATCCAGTAATAGCCTTCGTCAAAATTGTTCCGGAGGGTTGTCCCTTTTTTCAGGAGGGTTATGGCTTCTGCAAACTGGTTGTTGTTGTAGAGAAGGATTGCTTTTTCACGGTAAGCAATGGTGTAGGTATAGTCGATGGCCAGTGCCTGGTCCAGGCACTTTATGCCTTCCTTCAGGTTACCGGTATTGCGGTAATAGATTCCCTTGATAACGAGGGCTTCTCTTTCTGAATGTGCCTTATCGGCGGCCAGTAGCCCATCTGCGATAAAGAGCGCTTTTTCATTTTTGGTATCGGCGTACAGATAACCAAGTGCCAGCAGGTATTTGGGCAGCGGAGCTATATCTACCGCCCGTTCCCAGGCCCGGATGGCAAGAGCAGTATCGTCATTTTCGGCGTGGAGAATGGCCTTCATATCCCACCAGTGGTCGTTCAGCGAATCTTTTACCAATACCTGCTGCGTTGCGTTAAGCGCTTCATCCATGCGATCTGTTTCGCGGTAATATTGCACCAGGCTTTCGCGAAGCAATAAAGAATCCGGAAACCGGGTTATGGACGCTTTCAATTGAGCTTCGGGTGAAGCAGCTACCGGAGGATCGTTTTTTGCTGACGAATCATTCCCGTTGCCTGAGCAGGACCACAATGCGGCCACCAGTAAGGGTATGGCCAGTAAATAATGTTGAATTTTCATGCCGCTGCAAAAGTACAGGCTTATTTGTTACTTTTTTCTGACATTTCCTGGAACATATCCCGTTACTTTTGCAAAAATTCAGCACGATGCGTAAATCGGTACTTCTTTTTTCAGGCCTGTTGCTTGCGGGTCTCGTCGTTTGTTCTTTTGTCTGGCGTTCAGCCAATGTTTATGCTGCAACAACTCCTCCATCATCCACAGACACCATAATCTTTCCGGGTGAAACACATTTCAAAAATATCCGCCAGCTCACTTTTGGGGGCGACAATGCCGAAGCGTACTGGAGCTTTGATGGCAAGTATATTATTTTTCAGAAAACCAACCCAAAAGAGGGTATTGCCTGCGACCAGGTGTGGATGGGTAAAGTACCTGAAACTGCCGGGGAGAAGTTTGTACCCAGGCTTGTGAGTACGGGTACAGGACGCACGACCTGCTCATTTATGTATCCCGATGGTAAACATCTTTTGTATGCGTCCACTCATCTGGGCAGTGCAGATTGCCCCCCTGTGCCCGACCGGCAGAAAATCAAACGCTATATCTGGCCCATTTACCCCGAATATGATATTTTCAAAGCCGATACCAGCGGACGTATCGTACAACAACTCACCAAAACAAAGGGCTATGATGCTGAAGCAACCATTTCGCCAACGGGCGACAAGATTGTCTTCACCAGTATGCGCGATGGGGATCTGGAAATTTATACGATGGATCTGAAAGGCAAAAAGGTGAAACGCATCACCAATATGCTGGGGTATGATGGCGGCCCCTGTTTCAGTCCGGATGGTAAAAAGATTGTGTGGCGGGCCAGTCGTCCGCAAACGGAAGCAGAAATTAAGGATTATAAAGAGCTGCTGGCACAAAACCTGGTAGCCCCCACCAATATGGAGGTATGGATTGCCAATGCAGACGGCAGTGATGTACACCAGGTAACCAGGCTCGCGCAGGCAAACTGGGCACCCAATTTCCTGCCGGATGGCCGGATCATTTTTTGCAGTAACCACGAATACCCAAGAGGATTTCCATTTAACATGTACACCTGCAACACGGATGGCAGTAATCTTGAAAAAATCAGCCGCGACAAGGGGTTTGATGCGTTTCCCATGTTCAGCCCCGACGGAAAGAAAATTGTTTTCTGCAGCAACCGTAATAATGGTGGTACAAGGGATACCAATATCTTTATTGCGGACTGGGCAGAGTAACCTGCGGCATTATCCCTGCGCGTTTCATGATTATTGTTTGATCATCCACTAAATACGGAGGTAACAACAATTTGCCCCTTTTCATTACTTCATTAAACTCCGGCAGCAATGGCAATTGCTACTATATCGGAAACGGTACAGAGGCGGTATTGATTGACGCGGGTATCTCCTGCCGGGAAACGGAGAAAAGGATGCTGCAGTTGGGCTTACCAATGCAGGGCGTAAAAGCCATCTTTGTATCGCATGAGCACTCGGATCATATCACCGGTATACCAGCACTTTCCAGGAAACACCAGTTGCCGGTGTACATCACCCCTGCAACATACAAAGCGGCTGCCATACCCATCGACACATCATTGCTGCATTCCTTTACAGCACATGAACCCATTATTATCGGCAGCCTTTCCATTACGCCTTTTCCAAAAGTGCATGACGCAGTTGATCCGCACAGTTTTATCATATCCTGGCGGCATACCACCATCGGTGTGCTGACAGATATTGGCCATGCCTGTGGCGATGTGAACCGTTATTTCGGGCAATGCCATGCGGTTTTCCTGGAGTCTAACTATTGCGCAGAAATGCTGGCCAATGGCCGGTACCCCTATTTTCTTAAGCAACGCATCAGCGGCGATAATGGCCATTTGTCCAATACACAGGCACTTGCCCTTTTTGAAGCTGCACGCCACCCGGGTTTGCAATGCCTTATTCTGTCGCACCTGTCCAAACACAACAACGACCCGCAACTGGTCGCGCGCCTGTTCCATGAAAAAGCCAATGGGGTCAGTATTGTGGTCGCCTCACGGTATGCATCAACACCGGTATATGCTATTGAGCAGGGTGCTGCACCGGGTAAAGCGGATACAAAACAACAATTGTCGCTATTCTGACGGGCAGGTACTGCAGCAATTCATTTTTAAATTTTCACATTTCCCAATCGGGTAATCGGTTAATTTTACCGCATAAAACAAGTGTCATGAAAAAGTATATACTGATCGGGGTACTCTGCATTTCTTCTGCGGCGTTTGCACAGGTGGATGATGATATGCCCGACACCCGCAATAAGCGCGATGCTTATGCCAAAATGGGGCAGAAAGAGTTGAAGGCTGATCTTGCCGTTTTTACAATTGCAGGCATAGACGAAAGCGTGGGCAAACTGGCGTTGGACAAAGTATCGCCAGCCAGTTTTACCGCCACCTCCATGCGCTTTGAAGGTATGAACATCAAGGCCGCCATTACAACAGCACCCTTCGATGCGGCAAAACATAAACTCGATTATGATGAAAAATACCTGGTAAAGATTGACCGGAAAACCTATTATGGCGGTTATGGGAAAGTACCCGGAACACAGATTGGCAGCATCAGTTTTATCATGGATAAAGACACGGTGGTAATCCCCCCGGCTGCGTATGCTGACCTTTACAACCTTAACCTTACTTATAAAGATAAAAAAGGTAATGAACGTACCATGAATGCTGTTTACTTTTCGAAAGACAAAAGAACGGTTTATTTCTATGTATTCTGCAAGGATGGCACCGGCAGTTATGAGGTAACCTGGATCATCCAGGATAAGAAATACCTGCGCCGGGTACTGGACTACGGAATTATGTAACCCGCATCACCATTATAGTAAATAAAAGGCGTAAGCTAACCTTCATCGGCGTAGTACGCCATTAAAGCAATCTTATTTCCGCTTCAGGTTGAGGTAGTCCAGGAAGTATACCACTTTAAGGCTGACTTCATTACTGTGGGGGTTGTTGAATACTTTATTAAAGTTTTTGGCATAAGAGGTATTGGTATAGGGATCTAATGTAACATTACTACCGAGTGCATTCTTCCAGGCCAGGGTAATACGGCTCCCCCATTTGAAATCCCAGGTATAAAACATGTCAACATTAAATACATTGAAATTGCGGTTGCGGTTATTGGCAAAGGGTATTTCGTACCAGTCCCCATCCGGTTTAAGTTTATAAAACTTCAGGTTTTCGAGGTGTGTCCAGTTGTGCCGCATACGGAGCGACCAGTTCATCCGCGGGGTAAAATTATACAGCAGGAGGGCTACGAGGTTGTTGACGCGTACCTTACGGAAACTGATGATCGGGTCTTTGTAACCAGCCACCTGGGTACTGATGGTGTCGCGGTGTGAGAAGCCCCAGGCACCATTGTCCTGCTGCCTGTCCATATTAACACTCACCTGCAGTTTACTGCTGAACCGGTAACGTATGCCGCCACTGAGTGTGGTAAAAAGATCGTTGGGAAAAGGAGACTCCGCGAATCCACCATACCAACTGATAAACAACTTCTTTCTGCTGTCGCTGCTCCCGCCAGTCCCGGCAAAAACAAAGGGTATGCGCTTCAGCACAACCCCGGGTGTCCGCGCCTCAAAGAAGTCTTTAAAATAAAGGGGGCTTGATTCTATATTGACCGATACATCCCAGAAGTTTTTAAATACAACGGTATTATCGCTGCTCAGTTTAAATTCTGACCAGGCAAAAGGTTTGTAGAGGTAATTGTTGCTGACGGAAAAACTATACCGTTGCCGCAGGAAGCGCTTCGTTGGATTATTGACAAAGTACCCCACAGAAGCGCTGTACTGAAAGGAGTTGTTGTTCGGCAGGAAGCCGAGGTCATTAGGATCGTATTTATCACTTATTACCCCGCTGTTGAGTTCATACTGCAGTCTGCCGCTGACCTTTTTAAACCCGCCCGAACTGTTGAACCCATTATAGGAACCATTTTTTCCCCAGATACTGCTGACGCGCCCGGTCCAAAATACATTGAAAATATTTTTTTTGTCGAACAGGGAAACATCGAGACTGCTCACATTGGCGTTGCGGGTGTTGCCTTTCCGGAGTACATTGGTATTGGTAAAACTGATGGAAGAACGGTTTTTAAGGGCCTGGTCAAAAACGATGATGTTGTAATTGGTCAGCGGCTCTGTAAGAAAACTGCTGTCTTTTCCTGTAAGCATATTGGTCACCTTTGCATACATGGGAGCCGAAACGGTATTAAGTACGCCAATACCGAGGTTACCTTTTGTCCGTCCGCTGAACTTGGTGGCATTGTATAAGCGTGTGATGCCGGGATTCTTTTCAATCTTATAATGGGGTTTGGTACTGACCAGATCGAGTACATCCTGTACCCCTGTTGGTGCTGCGCCGATGCGCCGGGAGTAGAAAAGATCGGCTTTATTGAACAACTCGGTGCCTTCGGTAAAAAAAGGCCTGAAGTCTTCGAACTTTACCTGGAAAGGGGTAAGGTTGAGGAAAACATTATCGCTCTGTACCTGTGCAAAATCCGGGATCAGCGTCATATCGAGGGTAAAACTCTCGTTGATGCCGTATTTCACGTCCATTCCTCCGCTTTTTAAGGTTTCGCTGACCGTTCCGGCACTGGTGGGTGATTCGCGTATACCTCCCGACAGATAAGGCAAAAAAGATAAACGTAATGGGGGTACAATCTGGTGGAGCCCTTTGAGAATGCCCCACTGGTTGACGGAACCATCAACATTGGGATCCTGACCGCACCAACTTGCTTCTTCATTATTGCTCCGGGTAAACCGGGTAAACTGGAGCCCCCAGTCCTGTACATCTTTTTTGGCAAACCGGATAACGCTGAAGGGAATTTTCATTTCTACCACCCAACCATCGGCATTGAGGGCTGTGCTGCTTTCCCAAACAGCATCCCAGGTACGGTCAAATCCATTGCTGGACAGACGGGCATCGCCCTGCACACCTGCAGCAGAGACCTGGAAAATAAAAGCATTCTGCCGATCGTGGTAAGTATCCAGTCCTATTGTAAAAAGGTCTGCATCCTGTCTTTCCAGTACATCACGCTGGGTAAGCTGGTGACGGATATTTTTTTTAGCATCGTACAGGTAAGCCACAATATAAATAGCTGCATTATCGTAACAAACACGAACTTCTGATTTTTTGGAAGCGGGTGTGCCAAAGTCAGGAAAGTTTTTAATAAAATCTGTGGCTACCCCCGCCACTTTCCAGGCAGCATCATCAACTTTAGCATCGATTTTTACCGACAGGTTGGTCTTTACGGCGTTCAAAACCCTTACCTGTGTTTGTGCAATACAGGTTGTGAGCAGGAAAACAGTAAAAAGCAGCAGGCGATAGCGCATACAGGCGTATAGAATTGCAAAAGTATGAAAATCGTTGCGCGTGAAAAACATGTTTTTACGAATGGCGTCAGCATATATTGCTGCACCAGCTATAAACGGTATTCGGGCAGGTGTATTTTGCGTATTTATACGCGTAAAGACCGTCTTTTCACTTCTTTTTCGATCAAACCAAGCTCGCGGCTCGTCTGTCCGGCTACTGAACTGTTTTCCTGTGCGCGGCGCATGAGGTAAGGGATCACATCTTTTATGGGACCGAAAGGGAGGTATTTGCTTACCGGGCAACCCGCCTTGGCTAAGTTGAAGGTGATATTATCGCTCATCCCGTACAACTGTGAGAAATGGATATGCGGGTGATCGAAGGCCAGGCCTTTTTCCCGAAGGAGGTGGGTGGCGTTAAGGTTGCTGTATTCGTTGTGTGAAGCCACGATAAGGGCGATCTTATCCAGGTGAGCCATACAGAAGGCCACACCCGCATCATAATCCCTGTCGCAACTGGCCTTATCTGGCTGTATGGGTGAGGCATAGCCCATTTCGGCAGCACGCCTTCTTTCTTTTTCCATATAAGCACCCCGTACAAGTTTGGCACCAAGGATAAAGGCTTTCTTTTCGGCAGCTTCAAGCGAATCGTGCAGAAAAGCAAGGCGGTCGTGGCGGTACAATTGAATCGTATTGTAAACAACCACCTTCGCTTTATTATACTTCTCCATCATCAGGAAAGTGAGTACATCCACAGGATCCTGTATCCAGGTTTCTTCCGCATCAACCAATACTCCTACCCCGCCCTTTTCTGCGGCCATACATATTTTATCCATCCGCAACACCACACGTTTCCACTCTTCCGTTTCATCTGCCGTAAGGTTTTGCAGCGCAGCAGCAAAGCGTGCCATCAGGGTACCGGTAGCATCCGCAACGGAGGAATCGAGTTTTTCCAGCAGCCCAAAGCGGGCAAAGCCTGTTACCTTAATACTCATGAGTGGAATATTAGGTTGTGTGGCTGCATAACTGATCACCCTGATAAACTCGTCCATCGCATGGTCAAACCCTTCTTCCCCGTCGTCGCCGCCCTCAACCCCATAATCGAGTATAACCTGTACCGCGTATTCCCCAAGCTTACGCGCCACACCGGCTGTTTGCTCAAGTGTTTCGCCGCCAACAAACTGCCGGAAAATGGTATTGCGGATAATACTCCGTGTAAAGGGGATGCGCCAACGTATGGCCAGAGGGGTTATGGCAAGACCGAGTTTGATGAGCCAGGGTTTACCCATGCTGCTGAAGAGGAACTTTGCTCTTTTAAGTTCCTTATCCGATTTATAAGCAAATGCGTATTGTGTATTGTCGAAAGATATTTCCGGCTGATCATTCATATAACAGTATTCAAAGCCCGAAATTCGGCAACCCAAAGTGAATTGCCAAATATTTAGTCTTGCTATACCCACAACAACCGCACTGGTACAGGAAATACAAGTGTACATAGCCCGGGCACATGACCTGTCCTGCAACAAAGGCAGCCTGTGCAGGCAATCCATGCGTATACACCATGGCCAGCGTTAAAACAGCAAGGCCATCAACATTATTGTTTCTTTTCCCGCATCGAAGCCAGCCCTTCGCTGAGTAAGAGACCCGACAATAACCCGATAACGAATATGGAGAGAAACTGGATCAGTCTGATATTTTCATTCCCGATGATCCGGCTATAGTTGCCAATGGCAAGCAGTAGTATAACAACAAGAATAACCCTTCTTCTTTTTGGCATGCAGTTGTGTTTGGATGATCAAGATACACTATCCTGGTGAACCCGCAGCAAATTGACTCTGGCGGCTCTGACTAATCGGTGATTTAACCATATTGGATGATGCCTTTAAAAGATAAACTTCCTGTCAGCCATCTGCAGCCCCCGTCCCATACCGCATATGCTTACACTTTCACAAACCAGTACCCTTATTTGCCGGGCGGTATCTTTTGTACAGCCTTTATTTTTATATGCTGGCTGCTGTACCCTGTGGCAGCAGGCACAATAATAGCGCTGGCAACCGTCACGTTGGCTCCCCCGTTTCTGGCAGGGTTTGCCACTGTATTTACAATCCATAGAAAGCCAACTATTTAGTAACATGAGTATAAAATCGGGCATTTACCCCATCAAAATATCCGAAACAATCCAAATCGATACCAACGCAAGGTTAAAACAACCACCGGTAAAGCAGTTGCTATATGGCTAAAACGAAAACCAA
>JAAFIK010000002.1 GCA_013298665.1 Chitinophagales bacterium | reverse complement strand
CCACCAAAGCGGGAAAATTGATGTTACCATCAGTTTTCCCGCTTTTCATTTCAGCTAAACCTGCTTTGAGCGGATAAATCAGGGGCAAACGAGACTGTTTTAGTAAGCACCTGGTTACGTGAAAAGGCTTAACCGGTTCGTCAACAATGAGTATATTGTCAACCACCCTTTTTCCCGTATTGCTTATTCATCAGGCATGGGATGCCGCTATGATCCACCAATACTTTTAAGAACAATCTGCATCCCGTCAATAAACCTATCTACATTTTCTTTAGTTATGCAAAGCGGGGGTTTCATTTTCAATGTATTGTCCAGCGGGCCGTCTGTGCTGGCAAGTATATATGCGTCTTTCAAACCGTTTTTTATTTGCTGCGCAAGCATTGTGTTTTCTTTTCCTGCTGCATCAATACATTCCACGCCAATGAATAATCCCGAGCCCCGTACATCACCCAGTAACGGGTATTCTTTTTGCAATGCCTGTAATTGCTCCCGCCAATACCTTCCCACCACAAAAGCGTTTTCCTGCAGCCCTTCCTGCTGAATGGTTTTAATGACAGCGTTGCCAATGGCACAAGAAACGGGATTACCGCCAAAGGAACTGAAGAACTCCATACCATTATTAAACGCATCGGTTATTGCTGCAGTGGTAACTACGGCACCCATGGGATGTCCGTTTGCGATGGGTTTACCCAATACTACCATATCGGGTATGACCTGTTGCATTTCGAAGCCCCAGAAATATTTGCCCAGTCTGCCAAAGCCTGTTTGTACTTCGTCTATAATGAGTAATATGCCTTTTTGCGCAAGCCAGGGTGCCAGGCGTTCGAGATACCCATCTATCAATGGTACCTGCCCGCCGCAGCCGGATATAGGTTCTGCAATGAAACCGGCGAGTTGATGACCATTGCTTTCAAAATCTTCAATGCGCTTCCGGGCGTCCAGGAAATATTCGTGGGCGGTAGCGTAAAGCCCATGGTAGGCTTTCGGTAATGGTAGCCGTAAAATCCACTCCTGTGCTCCCTTTCCCCCTTTTCTGTCAAATTTATAGGAACTGATGTTGATGCCATTCTGTGTATTACCATGATAACTCCAGGCCAATACCGCAATACCCTGTCTCCCCGTTATTGTTTTTGCGATTCTTACAGCAAGGTCACTGGCCTCACTGCCACTGTTTACCAGTATGGCTTTATCCAGGTGGTCAGGGAAAAGGGATAACAGGTTTTCCGTATAGTCTGCATAACTGCTGTAGAGGTATCTTGTATTGGTATTCAATTGCCGGAGTTGTTTTACAGCCGCTTCCACAATAGCAGGATGTGAATGGCCCACATGCGGAATATTGTTATAGGCATCCAGGTAAGTACCGCCATGTGCGTCATACATATATTGAAACAGCGCGGCAGACATATGGACAGGTGTGTTGTAACTGAGGCTTAAACCGGGGGACGCTGTTCTTTTTCTTCTGTTCAGCAGTTGCGAAGAATCTGCTGTTTCAACCGGCAGGCCTGCATATTGTTTAAATTGATTGATTATAAAAATGGGGTTATAAGCTATCCATTGGTGCAATAAATTCCAGGCAGGCTTTTCACTGATCAAAATATAATCCGTATCTGTATTTTGGATTTTTGCTTCTGCACTTTTGCAAACAGAAACGCAAAGCCTTATTGCAATCAATACAGGCAGCAGTTCCAGTTCTTCTTTGGTCAGTGGAAATTTTTGGTGAAAACGGGTAATGATGATTTTTGCTTTTTCAAAGTATTCATCGGGAAACATTATCATGATGTAGGTAAGCAATATGGCGAGCTCACACACCACGGGTGCATAAGAAATATCACCAAAATCTATAAACCCGGTTACTTTATTGTTGTCGATAATGATATTTGCTTCATTAAGGTCGCTGTGTATGACGCTTTTTCTAAGGTTGCCAAACCTGGGTAAGACCTCGTGTTCAAAAACAGAAAAATAATGACGCACTATTTTTCTGTCTGCCGGGTTTGTTATATAATCAACTTTCGGTTTGTTGCGGAGGGCGTCCCGGAGGTTCCAGTCGTGTTCATGTGCTTTGATGATATCGCTGTCAATATGCTGCAGTTGCGTCAGCATACCGGCAGCCGTGCGGGCAATTTCTGCCAGCAGATCGTCGGTTGCCAATGCTTTGCTGAGTGTAGATCCGGGAATAAATGCGGATATCCGGACATATACATCATCAGGTACGCCAGGGTTAATGGCAAACGGCACTTGTGCTGTCAGGCGTACACCAATCTTATCATGCAATAATGCAATGATTCGTTCTTCTTCTTTGATACGCTTTTTTTCTGCAGCGTTGTACACTTTTACCAAATAGTCTTCCCCGCTGATCAGCGATACCTTATAATTAGTACTGCCATAGCCATCCAGTGCTTTGACGGTGGCAACAGGTGAGGGGAAATGAATCAGCGCTGAAATATCCATCAGCAAAAGAACAAAATATTGAACATATCCCGTAATGGATTCTTATCGGGCGTAATGAAATACTGATTGTACGTGACGCATCGGCAAAAAATCATTCCTGCTTTTGCATATAGGCTTTCAGGTACTGCCCCGGAGATTTACCGTGTACTTTTTTGAATACCCTGTTGAAGTTGACGGCATTGTTAAACCCCGTTTCATAGGCTATCCCGGTAATGCTGCTGCCATTGCCCGATATTAACCTTTTGCAGGCTTCATTAATCCTGATCTCATTTAAGAAGGCTGTATAGGTTTTGCGTGTATGTTTTTTAAAATACCGGCAAAAGGCCTGAGGGGTAAGGTGTGCCACCGCGGCTATTTGCTGTAAAGAAATATTCGAGCTGTAATTCGTCATGGTATATTGATAGATTTCGTTCATACGTAAGCCTTCGTTGTCGGAGAAATGATTAACGGAAGAAAGGGGGGACAGCGTATGATACTTTTTAATGCCGGCCAGTGTTTGCAACAGGCGTATAAATGCTGCCAACCTGAAACCGCTGCCCGATTGCTGAACGGCAAGCATCTCTGCCAGGATTCCTGGTACAGCAGCAGCAGGCACCTGAAGACCGTTGGTTGTTGCTGCGATGAATTTGTGGATAAGCTTGGCTTCCGGCATCGCAAGTATACTGCTGAACAAGCCGGCTGGATTAAAGAAAATTGAAAGTGCATGTACCTGTTTTTTTTGCCTCTTTGCAAAATAAACAGGGTCGCTTTTGAATAAGTGGGGTTGGTTGGTACCGAGGATATATATATCCCCCGGGTTAAAAACCTGCATATAGTTACCTGCAACAAGTGTACCCCTTCCCTTACTGATCCGGGTAATCTGGACTTCATGGTGCCGGTGCAGGTGCGGGTAAAAAAAGGGCAGTATATCTTCCTGTACAACGATCGAGCTGTCGTTGGCAACCGGTATCGTAAACTGAATAACCTTCATTGCGTTGTATGGGTTATGAATAATGTAAGCAGCAATTTCCTAAGGTAAAGTATTAATAAATAATTATTAACGTATTTTTTGATTTTTTTTAAAAAACTGGTTAATATATGTTTATTCTTAAGCAATAATGGTATTTCCATTCTGCAGGGCACGTACTACTTTTACAAAAAAATTTGATATGCCTCTTGATTGGAAGGGTGTTTTCCCTGCATTGACGACCAAGTTTACTGCAGAGGATCAGTTGGACCTGAATTTGCAGACCCAAAACCTTGAAGCCCAGTTGGCAGCAGGTATTGATGGGGTCATCCTCGGCGGTACGCTTGGCGAGTCAAGCGTATTAACAAATATGGAAAAAGAAGTGCTGGTAAAATATACGGTCAGTCAGGTAAATGGGCGGGTACCTGTTGTGATGAACATTGCGGAGGGGTCAACCAGGGAAGCCATCAGGATGGCAGCTCTTGCAGCACAATGGGGTGCGGCAGGTTTAATGCTGTTACCACCCATGCGGTACAAAAGTGACCACCGCGAGACGGTTAGCTTTTTTAAAGCCGTAGCCAGCGCCACTACCCTGCCCATCATGATTTACAATAACCCCGTTGATTATAAGACAGAGGTAACCCTTGACATGTTTGAAGAACTGGTGGCATGTGCCAATATCCAGGCGATCAAGGAGTCCACAAGAGATGTATCGAATGTAACGCGTATTAAAAATAAATTCGGCAACCGTTTACAGATACTTTGTGGTGTTGATACGATTGGTATGGAGGAGATACTGATGGGTGCAGATGGATGGGTGGGTGGTTTGGTTTGTGCATTTCCACGGGAAACTGTAGCGATTTACCGGCTTATACAAGCGGGAAAAATAAGCGAGGCTCTTGCGATACATCGTTGGTTTTTGCCATTGCTCGAACTTGATATTCATCCTAAACTGGTGCAGTACATCAAACTGGCCGAACAGCAAACCGGTATTGGCAGTGAATATGTGCGTGCGCCACGTTTAACACTGGTTGGCGAAGAAAGGGAAAATGTATTGCGCATTATTGATACCGGTATTCGTTCCAGACCGGAGCTGCCGGATTATTTAAATCTTTCTGTATAATGCATCAGTAGTTTCCCCCTTGCAACGGGTATTTATTTTAAGCTGCTGTAGTATTGTGTGCATGAAGCAGATCTATAACGACAGTAGTTGCCCACCTTTTTAAATTTAATACAATGAGCCTTCCCGATAACAAGATTACTGATGTACAAAGTACAATGGAAGCAGCAATGGAAGCATTTGCCATATACAAGCTTGTGCCTTTGCGTAAAAGGGCGGCATTGCTCCGGCGTATTGCTGTTGAAATAGAACTGCTGGGCAACGACCTTATTGAAATTTGTATGGCAGAAACCCATTTAACCGAAGCCAGGCTGAAGGGTGAAAGGGCCAGAACGATTTTTCAGTTGAACAGCTATGCGGATGCTTGTGAGCAGGGCAACTGGCTGGAAGCAAGTATTGATACGGCAGATGTATCAAGAACACCGCCCAGGGCTGATCTCAGGAAAATGATGGTTCCGCTGGGGCCGGTCGTGGTGTTTGGGGCAGGCAATTTCCCTTTTGCCTATTCCACAGCAGGTGGTGATACGGCATCGGCATTGGCTGCTGGTTGTACCGTGGTGGTAAAAGGGCACGATGCCCATAGCAAAACCTCTTTACTGGTAGCAGGTGCTGTCAAAAAAGCGCTTACTGCGTGTAATTTGCCGGAAGGTGTTTTTTCGCACCTGCCGGGGTCGGGGAATGCTGTGGGGCAAGCATTAGCTGTTCACCCCCACACCAGGGCCATTGGCTTTACGGGCTCATTTGCCGGTGGAAAGGCCATCTGGGAACTGGCCAATCAGCGTACGGTACCCATTCCTGTATTTGCAGAAATGAGCAGTATTAACCCGGTGTTTTTATTACCAGCTCAATTGCAGCAAAACCCCGGGGGACTTGCCAAACAACTGGCCGCTTCGGTTACCCTGGGCTGCGGGCAGTTTTGTACAAATCCGGGTCTTATTATTGGTATAGAAAGTGAGGCCCTGTCTGTTTTCATCCATACCATCGGGAATGAAATACACAATACACTACCCGCCCCAATGCTGCACAGCGGTATTGCTGCCAACTTCAGGGAAAACAGGTCGAGGGTGACCAGTGAGGATGGGGTATCTGTAATAGCGGAATCTGCAACGATAGCAAATGCTACTGATGATATGCCTACTGTGGCCATCACAAAAGCAGCCGTTTTTTTAGCCAATAAAGCCGTACACACGGAGGTCTTCGGTTCGTTTACCCTGATTGTCGTTTGCCAGGATGCAGCAGAAATGCAAAATGTGGCTACAGTACTTGAGGGGCAGTTAACGGCAACATTAATGGCTACCCCGGCCGATATAGGCGAGCAGCATGTATTGGTGGAAACGATAAAAGACAAATGCGGCAGACTGATTCTGAATAATGTGCCTACGGGAGTGGAAGTGTGCCTGTCTATGCAGCATGGCGGACCCTGGCCTTCCACAACAGACAGCCGGTTTACCAGCGTGGGCGGTGACAGCATCAAGCGTTTTGCAAGACCATTGTGTTTCCAAAACTGGCCTGACGCATTATTACCGGATGAATTGAAAAATGCGAACCCCTGTAATTTATTCAGAACGGTCAATAACGAATTAACACAATCACCCATACCATCCTGAAGTGAGTAAGCACACCTTTTCCTGCATTGATGCACATACCTGTGGTAATCCTGTAAGGCTGGTGAAACATGGTGGCCCGGTTTTGTCGGGGGATAGTATGCGCGAAAAACGGCAACATTTTTTAGCGGAATACGACTGGGTCAGGAAAGGATTGATGTTTGAACCCAGGGGGCATGACCTGATGAGTGGCAGTATTTTATATCCGCCGCACGATGCAGCAAATGATGCGGCTGTATTGTTTATTGAAACCAGTGGCTGTCTGCCTATGTGTGGACATGGGATGATCGGTACGGTAACGATAGCGCTGGAGGAAGGATTGATTGTGCCGAAAATTCCGGGCAATTTAAGGATGGAAACACCAGCGGGGCTGGTACTGGTCAGCTATCGGTACAGACCCGGTGATGACACGGTAGCCGGAATAAAAGTAGACGCAGTTAAACTAACCAACGTGCCTTCTTTTTTGTATGCAGCGGCACTTACCGTTACCTGTCCGGAGCTTGGTGAATTGGTTGTAGATGTTTCATATGGCGGGAATTTTTATGCCATTTGTGATGTACAAAAAAATTTTAAAGGTCTTGAATATTATCCTGCAGATAAACTGGTGGCCTGGGGGAGAGTCTTGAGAACCAATATTAATGCAGCATACGAGTTTGTGCACCCGGATGATCATACGATTAACAGTTGCTCTCATATTTTGTGGACGGGTGCGGTTATTGACCAGGGGTCAACTGCAAGAAACGCGGTATTTTATGGTGATAAGGCAATTGACCGTTCGCCCTGCGGAACGGGTACAAGTGCGCGAATGGCACAATGGTATGCAAAAGGCCGGTTAAAACCCGGTGATGAATTTGTGCATGAAAGTATCATTGGCAGTACCTTTATTGGCCGGATCGAATCGGAAACCATCGTGGCAGGATTGCCGGCCATACGCCCAAGTATTGAAGGATGGGCCAGGGTTTACGGGCAGAATAGCATTACCATAGATGAAAGTGATGATCCTTATGCTTATGGATTTCAGGTTTTATAATGGTTATGACTGAGCAGACGGAGGAGGTTTAATATATACAGAAAAATGATCAGATGCATACAGTTGTTATAGGCGGAGGAGTAATCGGCTTATGTTGCGCATATTACCTGGAAAAGATGGGATACCAGGTAACGGTAGCAGAACGCCATACACTTACGGAAGGCTGCTCCTTTGGCAATATGGGTTATGTGTCACCCTCTCACTTTATTCCGCTGGCAACACCGGGTATCATTAGCCAGGGTCTCCGGTGGATGTTGAGCGCTTCCTCCCCATTTTATATAAAGCCCCGGCTGAACAGCGATCTCTTAAAGTGGGGGCTTGCTTTCCGGAGAAATGCGAATGCTAAACACGTGGCATCGGCCGCCCCGCACCTGAGCAACCTCTTACAGCTCAGCCGGGCCCTGACGGCAGACCTTAAAAATGAACTACCCACGGCTTTTGATTTAACGGAAAATGGGATTTTCATGCTGTATAAATCCGCAAAAACCGGCGAGCACGAAAAGCACCTCGCAGATCAGGCAAGGGGTTATGGTTTACAAACAATTATCTGCGATGCCGCGGAAGTACAGGACTATGAGCCGACCGTGGAAGTACATGCAACAGGTGGTGTTTTGTACCTGGACGACTGTCATTTAGATCCTGCATTATTTATGCAAAGCCTTTATAAGGCGCTGCAAAAAAAGGGGGTAAGGTTTAAACTGCAAACAGCGGTTACGGGTTTTGAAAAGAAGAACGATCTTATCACCAGGGTCATCACCAGCGATGGCGATATTTCCGCAGATGAAGTGGTGATAGCCAACGGATCCTGGATGCAGGGACTTTCTAAGTTGCTGAATATTGAATTGCTGCTGCAACCGGGTAAGGGCTACAGCATGGAGTATCACAACCTTAGCCATAACCTGCGCTATCCTTCTATACTGGTAGATGACCGGGTGGCCACAACACCCATCCGAGAGCGACTGCGCATTGGCGGAACAATGGAATTGAGCGGACATAGCGATACGATCCTGCCTAAGCGGGTAATGGCGATTTACGACTCATTTAAAAAATACTATCCCTCCCTCAAAATTGAACAACCTGATGCAAAAAAGATTTGGTATGGCTACAGACCCGTATCGCCTGATGGTATGCCTTTTATTGGCCGGCATAAGCAATACCGTAATTTATGTTATGCAGGCGGACATGCCATGCTGGGTGTTTCTGCTGCTGCCGGTACCGGGAAACTGATCAGCGAAATTATTGCGGGTATCCCAACCAGTATAAGTACTGTAGCGTTTGACCCCAACCGGTCTTTATAATTACCCAACCCGGAATTTAACCCTCCAATTCCCAAACGGTGCTATAGCCACCTGCAGATTCAATATAGGCTAAAAAAGCCCGGTAAAAGGGATCGGCTCCGATAGTAGCGCTATCGCCTATTACGATCAATTGCTCCCGGGCGCGGGTAATGGCCACATTCATACGGCGGTAATCCTTTAAAAAACCAATATCACCATCGTCATTACTGCGTACCAGGGATAGTATGATGCTTTCCTGCTCCTGCCCCTGGAAACTGTCGATCGTGCTGATGCGTATACCTCCGGGCAGCAGTTCCCGGGCAGCAGCCATCTGTCCGCTATAGGGGGTAATAAAGGCGGTAGTAGCCGGGTTGAAACGCCCGCTGCGTAATAATTTTTCAACGGTTTCCAACTCACCCTCATTCTGCAGACTTGTACCATCGGCGCCGCGTTTTTCCTGGTAACCCGATCCTGCCGTATCGATAAAATGGATATGGCTCCCGTTGTTGGCAAGGTGGCCGGCCGTTTGTAATAGCCCTTTGTAAAAATACCCGCTGCTGAACCCTGCAATGGCTTCGCGCATCCGGTATTGTGTATTAAGCAGAAACACCTGCCCCACAACCCCCATGCACACTTCGAGGATAGAACGGCTGAACCCCAGCCGCAGGGCTTCCTGGCTCAATACCGTGGGCGGCAGTTGCAGATGATCGCCCGCCAGTACATATTTCTGCGCCAGCGGAAACAGGCACCAGGCTAATGGTTCGATGCACTGACCTGCCTCATCAATCACCAGTGTTTGAAAATCAGCCTGCCTGAGTTTGGAATCGCATAGACCAATAGGTGTACCCAGGATTACTTCAGCTTCTGTGTAGAGTTTTTCCTCATAATAGACCTGTAGCTTCTTGATTTCGGCCCTGATATTTTTTACTTCTTTAAACAGCAGGCTGCGCTGTTCGCGCTCTGCCTTACCAAAGCTTCGTTTGTATTTCAACGCCATTTTGCGAAACTGCTCTGCTCTTATTTTCAGCGCCTTGATTTCTTTCTGCTGCTTACCACCGGCGGTCTTACCCTCTGGTGTATGCATAAAAACGGTTTCATCCACCTTGCTGGTATTGCCCACGCGAAGCACCCGTAAACCGCGGGCTACCAGTCCTCTTGTCAGGTGATCGACTGCGGTATTGCTGGGTGCTGCTACCATCAATTTTTCTCCTGCTTTTACCAACTGCAGAACGGCTTCTATAAGGGTGGTGGTTTTGCCCGTACCCGGCGGACCGTGTACGATTACCATATTATCGTTCTGCACAATGGCAGCCACGGCCTGCCGCTGGCTCTCGTTGAGCTGGTTGTTTTGGTATGCCAGTACAGCCGGGGCTGCGGGCTTCGGTGCAGCTTCGGTACGGGGAACGGTATGAATCTGCTCAAACAGGGAAAAAATGGCTTTATTGTTATCCAGTTCTTTCAGCACCGTTTTCATGATAAAAGTGGTGCGCTGGTCGGGTGCCAGTTTGATACCCACATTGTCTTCTTCAATCCAGTCCGGGAAATCCGGCGCAAAAAGGCGAAACTCTCCCGTTCGTCCATCCGCATTGATGAGTACGCCTTTAATGGGTTCTTCGCCTGCGCAGAAACATTCGATGGCGCAGCCATCTTTAAAATGATGTGTTTCTGCCGGGAAGCTGAGGCGGAAACTGATTTCAGGATAGTCTGCATAACCAAAGGTTTTGCGGGTAACCACGAGGGGATGCAAGGCCAGCCCCTCGGCTTTGAGGCTGCGCAGGGTATGCTGCTGATCGAGGCTGTAACGCTTTACCTGTTCCTTCTCCTCAAGGTCGATACACTGCAGCAACTTACTGATATGCGGGTGTGTAATGGGCATGGCGTGAAATTACGGACGGGGGGCAGATAAAAAAAATATGCTTCCGGTATCGTAATGATGATTTCGTAATACATTGTTTATCAGCACATTGTATCATTTGAGCCGCAGGTTCAGGTCATGTACCCTCTATTACTGGTCTCAAATTATATATTGAGGCGGTGGGGGAAAAAGAACCGGGCAATTTTGCTTCATCATTCATCAACAAAATATTTTCTCATGTCAACAACAACAATTATGCAATCGGTTATCGCCGTTTTCGCAACCATCATCTGTATGACCTCCTGTCGTACACTTACCTCCAACACCACCATCAAGCCCAACGACAGCTTTGTACTCGGCAACAATGAGCACGGCACTTTTAAGGTAAAGTTGAAAAATGTATCCAAAAATGATCTTGAAGTCTATCGTGCCCCCATTGCTGGTGGACGGCATTCTTCCCAAATGGTGAAGCCAGGTGAATCAGTAATCGTAAAGGTGGAAAAAAATACTGCGCTCATCGTCAGTAATGCTACGGGCGATACGGCTTCAGTGGATTTGAAAGTAACCGGTGATCTTGGATTATCGATGGGCTACCAGAAATATTAAACCAAACCATAGTTATTACGCTACTCAATCATCAAATTATGCAAAAGTTAATTGTACCCATTGTAATGCCCCGTTGGTGGGCGGATCTGATCCTCGCCATACCCCGTACGATTGGCTGTTATCTGCTGGCCGTTCATTTTGGCGGCAGTAAATTTCCCACACCGGCCTGGTTTATAGAAGACGTAGGCAAGCTGGGCCTCCCTTTCCCTGCTTTTTTCGCCTGGGCCGCCGTACTGACGGAGGTATTTGGAGCTGCGCTGCTCGTGCTGGGACTGGCTACGCGTTATGCGGCCTTTCTGCTTACCTGCACCATGCTGGTAGCCATTTTTCTGCAGAAATGGAATGAAGAACTCTGGCAAAAGTTGCCCGCCATGGGATTTTTATGGATCGGTATCATTTATATGGTGCTGGGGTCGGGGCGCTTCGGGCTGGATTATTTACTCGCGAAAAAATTTAAACCAAAACAGTAAAATGAAAAAAATACAATTGTTTCTTTTGGGTTTGCTCGGTTTGGCCACGGCATCGGGACAAACCACCCTCAGCCTGTAACAGCAACAGGAGGATTTCAGGATATTCCGGGCAGGTATCGTGGAGATGCATGCAGGATTGAACTGGTTTATTACGCCTGCACGTTTTGCAACCCTTTACGATTCTGTATATGCCTCGCTTGGCGACAACAGCAGCGTTGAGGCTTACTACTTAAAACTGCGGTATTGTATGGCGGCACTTCACCACGGGCATGGCAATATCACCATCAAAGGTGGTGAGCAGGGCATCAATTACCGGATGAATGCCTTGCCGAAAAGCCGGAAACACCTGCCTTTCCGGCTCCGGTACCTGAATAAGCGTCTGTATATACTCAGTAATGCCGGCAGCAATAAAGCGGTTACCCCCGGTAGTGAAATAGTAGCCATAAACGGAGAACCAATTGCCGGCATCACGGCACAACTGCTGGCTTATGTATTTGCTAATGGTAACAATGAAACCTTTAAATATGCCGCCCTGGGAGATTACTTCCAGTTTCACTACCTCTACCAGGCACTGCATCCGGGAGTGGATAATTATACAATGGACATCATCCCCTTTAAGCAAAAAAAGAAAATAACAGTAAGGATAGAAGCCGTATTACCACAGGTTATTGCTGATGTTTACCAGCAGCAGACGGGGCTGAAAATAAGCGACTACTCCAATATGGTGGCGTATACAATGCTTGATGCGGCTACCAAAACGGGCTACCTGCGCCTTACCAGCTTTTCGGGTTACCTTGTAGATACCGACAGCCTTAAGTTTCCGCAACTGCTGGAGAACATCTTTGTACAGGTAAAAAAAGATGGTGTACAAAACCTTATCGTGGATGTGCGCGACAACGAAGGCGGCGATGACAATTGGATCAATGCGGTTACCTATTTTAAGACGGTTCCCGAAGATAAGGGTGGCGGTTTACCCTATATCCAAAGCGACAGGTTTACACAACTGCAGTACGTAGAGCAGAACGACCAGAACAGACAATTGCTCCAGGCATTCCAGTACAGCCCCTACGCTTTAATAGACAAAACCCCGGATGGCCGCTATAAATTGAAACCCCAGTATACCGGACAGGCAACGCAGGCAAGACCGCGTAAGGCCAATGCCTTTGATGGTAAGGTATATGTGCTGCAGAACGGACTTACCTTTTCGGCGGGTTTTGCTTTTATTACCACGCTGAAAACGCATTACGATGCGGATGGCAGTTTTATAAAATTTATTGGCGAAGTACCCGGAGATGATATGGCATCGGGCGTAGGTAGCGGCGGCTGGAGCCTCGACCTGGTATTGCCCGCCAGTAAGATTAAGCTGAACATACCCGTTACCGGTGGCGGTACCGATAAGCCTTATACCATCAAGCCCGTAAAAATACCCGACTACAGGGTGATACCTGCTATTGCCGATAAGGTTAAAGGGGTGGATACGGAACTGGAATTTGTAAAGCAACTGATCCGGCAGCAGTAACTGTTGCCCGGGTAGAGATACAGGATAGGCAACCGGTAAACAAAACAGGGTGATATCGCGCAGTGTTGCTATTTTCGATGCTTATCAACAAACGCATTACTACTTTATCTTTTTCACTACGCCATGAAAGTTATATTATCTGTCTTTTTACTGGTTTCCTGCTGTACCAGCGCACAAACAATGGACACTACCCTGTTTCAAACCTATCTTAAAGCCAACAGTGAGGTGCTGGATACCGGGGGTACAAAGCCAATCGGTATGTTTGACGCCGGGTTTTACAAGAATGACCTTTTTCTGTTTGGCGAAAACCACGGCTCCTCACTGCCCCTGTCGGCAGACCCGGTAATGTTTAAACAACTGTACCATAGGGCAGGGGTAAGGCATTATGTGGCCGAGGTAGATGATACAAAGGCCTGGATGCTCAATAATTACCTCCGGGACGGTAACGAACAATGGCTTACCCGGGTATTTGCCAGTTGGGTAAAAGATACGGCGCAGTGGGCCAGCCAGGAAAACTACAAGCGCTATGCCTTATTGCGGGCATTTTACCAATCGTTACCCGCCGGTAAAAAATTTGTGGTACTGGGCATTGATGTGATACAGGATTACCGCTTGCTGAAAGAGCAGGTGCTTTTTTACCAGCGTAAGCGAAAGTCAGCAGTGCATCTGCCCATGCTCGACAGTCTGGTTGCGCTTACTGATACGATTACCTATGCTTACCGCAAACAACTGGGTGCTTATTGCCGTGGCATGCTTCAGCACATGAGCCTGCATACGCGTGAATACCAGCGGGGCATGGGTGGCGATTTTGCCACATTCCGGCATATGATAACTTCTTTTTCTTTTCCCGGCAGTGGTATGTACCGTGATAGTATTATGTACCGCAATTTCGCGGATATTGTGGATACATATCAGCTTAGCGGTAAAAAGCTGTACGGCTTTATGGGTTTTTACCATACACTACAGGTGTCCTATGACGGACGTCTGCCCTTTGCTGCGTATTTACAACAGGGTAAGACCGGGTTTTCGGGTAAAACGGTTTCGATACAAATGTTTGCCATCAACAGTATGGTGATGCTGCCTCTTATGGGTCAGTTGAAGCAGATGATGCCTGCCAGCTATATCGCTGAACTGCGTAAGGAAAGCCCCTATTTCCCGGCTTCAGAGAAATATATCCCTTACCCCCTAAGTAACGATGGGGTGATGATGAACGTGCCAGGTATTCAAAACCTGAAATCCGTTACCCAACCCAATACCACCACACTTTTACGGCTTAATGGTGCCGGAAGTCCCTACAACAGCAGCCGCCAACTGATGGAAACTACGGGGTTTCAAACCTTAAAGCCGGGCAATGCAGAAGCGGTAACCACGGCAGCCTTTCAGTATGTATTATTGTTCCGGAACAGCCGGGCGGCATTACCGCTGATACCATAAAGCAATACGCAGTACCGGGTACTTAGTATCAAGTATCAAGACAGAGTCCGACTGAGTACTGAGTACAATTTCCATTTGCCCGCAGGCGTATTTGCGTGTATCTTTGCATCCTCAAAATTGGGTTTACATCACGCTTAAAAGCATAATAGCATGAAAAAGGCATTTTTTGTACCGGCAGCAGCCATTTCCATACTACTCGCCTGCAAAAGCCAGAACCAGCAAGCGCCCATCACAGCACCCACACCAGCACCGCCTGTTGCACCCGCCAAAAAAATGACCGAAAGACCGGCCGGTGCAGTGACCAAAGATATGGCGAACGTAAAGTTTGCCTCCAAAAACGATCCCGTTTGTGGCATGCCCCTCCGGATCGGTATTGAAGATACCATGCACTACAAGGGTAAAATATATGGCTTCTGTGCATCCGGTTGTAAGGAGGAGTTTGTTAAAGACCCTAAATCTTACCTCGAACAGCAGTAATCTTTCGCGCTTCAAAAGCAATTTTTTCCGGCCTTACCGCACTCTGCCACAACCTACGGTGCAGCATACAATAGTTTTACCCGGATGATACTATTCTGTCTTTGGGTGATATGATAAGCATAACAATTGACTTGAAGAATGATACTCCCCAACTTCCCCGCCTCCTTTGTTAATGTTACGGAGGGCAGGCTTCCGGGTTTAACGTAATAACATTGGCTTCCGGGATCCCGGCTGCAAAAAAAAATGCCAACGGTTGTGATGGCTACCTCCTAAATGTTATACATTTGCCGCGGTTATGGTTCCTGATGTATAATCAGGATTAAAAGGGAAGCCGGTGTAATTCCGGCGCTATCCCCGTAGCTGTAATCCCGTTGCCGCAAGGCAAACTTTTACACCACTGCATCCACTGTGGCACTTCAGGTGCCATGGGAAGGAAGTGTAAAAGCCGGGTAAGCCAGAAGACCTGCCACGACCACTTAACAATCATTCAGCTTTCGGGTGAAAGGCTTGGAATGTAAAGGCCCGATGGCGTTTATATTTCTTTCTCTTTAATTTTCTCGAAAGCAGTCACCAAAAAAATTTCATTAACATGAAAAGGGAATTTTTATTTGTGGCTGCTGTGGTATTCAGCAGTCAGCTACAGGCGCAGGACACAACCGCCACCAGATCGTTAGACGATGTTATTGTAACGGCTACCCGGTTTCAGCAAAAACAAAGCTCAACAGGTAAGGTCGTATCAGTGATTGATCAGGCTACCCTGCAACGCAATGCGGGCAAAACGCTTACCGAAATCATCAATTATCAAACGGGTGTCTTTATCAATGGCGCGAATAATAACCTGGGTACCAACCAGGATCTGTATTTCCGGGGTGCCGGTACGGGTAATACATTGATACTGATCGATGGTGTACCCGTTGGTGATCCTTCGCAGATCAACAACAGCTTTGATTTAAACAATATTGCTGTTGGGCAGGTGGAAAGAATTGAAGTGCTAAAAGGTGCACAAAGTACTTTATGGGGCAGTGATGCTGTGGCGGGTGTGATCAATATCATTACAAAGAAGTCCGGCAAAAAGCGTATTTCACCGGCAGCAATGCTGAGCTATGGCAGCTATAATACCGTACGGGGTAATGCAGGGGTAAATGGCACCATAGAAAAGTTCAGCTACGTTTTGGGCTATAATTTTACCAGCAGCAAAGGGTTCTCCTCGGCCTACGACAGCACAGGCACCAAAAATTTTGACGACGACAAGTTTACGCAAAGTAATGTACAGGCCAACCTTGGTTACCAGATCAGCAACCGCTTTTCGGCAAAGGGATCATACAATTTTTCAACTTACAAAGCCGCGGTGGACGCCACGGCATTTAAGGACGACAGGGACAATGTAGTTGACAACAAGAACAGTATTGCCGCCTTTGAATTGCTGTACAGCACAGCAAAGCTCAAACTTCATGCCATACAAACCTTTGTAAAATCAGAAAGGGTGTATACCGATGACAGCGCGAGTGTTGGAGGGTTTGCCAAATATGCGAAGGGCAACTACAATGGTAATACCGCCATTACTGATGTGTTCGGGAATATCCTGCTGCACAACAAATTATCGCTGGTATCGGGCATACAATACCTGACCCAGAAAACGAGCCAGGATTATTTGAGCATCAGTGCATTCGGTCCGTTTAAAACAGCATTGGGCGATAGCGCCAAAGCCAATAATTTTTCGGTATACAACTCATTATTGCTGACAGACCTGGCCGGTTTTAATGTGGAAGCGGGTTTCCGTTACAACAGGCACAGCATCTATGGCAGTAATACCACGTTTACATTTAATCCCTCTTACAATATTGATGAGAACACAAGGATTTTTGTAAACATTTCTTCTGCATATAAAGTGCCGTCTCTGTACCAACTGTACAGTGAATATGCCAATAAAGACCTGAAGCCCGAAACAACCAATAATTACGAACTGGGTGTGCAGGCCTTCAGCAATAATAAGCGGAACACATTCAGGGTGGTTGGTTTTAAAAGAGATATTAAGAACCTTATTATTTTTTATACATCCCCCTCTTTTGTAAGCCGGTACATCAACCGGGATGAGCAGCATGATTATGGCTTTGAGCTGGAAAGCACGATAGCCATTGGAAAAAAAGGGAACTGGACGAGCAATTTTACTTATGTAGATGGCGAAGGCGTCAACAATAATGTAAAGGTTAAAAATCTTTACCGCCGTCCTAATTTTACCCTGAACAGTGTGCTTACCCTTGAACCGGTAAAAGGGTTTACCCTGATGCCCTCGTTTCGTTTTGTGGGCACCCGGCTAAAGGGGCAGTATGATGCCGGTCCGGCACAAATGCCACAGTATTACAACATCGACTGCTACCTGGGCTATGCATTTACCCGGTATCTGCGTGGTTTTGTGGATGTACGCAACATGACCAATCAGCAGTATTTTGATGTGGTGGGCTACAACAGCAGAAAGTTTAATCTGATGACTGGTGTAAGTTTTTCATTCTAAATTATACAGCAGGCGGTTTTTGCCGCCTGCTTCATTTTAAAATCAATGGTATGATAACAGAAAAAATAAATCCGCGTTTTGCCGTACTTGCCATTTTTATGATAGTGGTGGCAGCGATGCGTATTCCCAATTCAGCACAGCTCACCCCCTGGGCAAACTTTTCGCCCATTGGTGCTATGGGACTTTTTGGCGGAGCCTATTTTACCAGACAATGGAAGGCGCTGCTGTTTCCATTGCTTACACTCCTGGTCAGCGATTTAGTGATCCAGGCATTTGTTTTTGGTGGTAAATATGGTATGATGTACAGTGGTTGGTACTGGATTTATGGCATATTTGCGGCCATCACTTTTATTGGTAAATCATTCATCAAAAAGGTTTCTGCCAAAAATGTACTGCTCGCTGCGGTAACGGCTTCATTAACCCATTGGCTACTGGCCGATCTTACCGTATGGATGGGTGGGGGCACAGACCTGAGAACGATGACACCACTTACCAAAGACTGGGCGGGTTTGATGCAGTGTTACGCGCAGGGGCTGCCATTTATGCGGAATTTCCTGGCGGGTACCCTGGTGTATAGTGCCGTTATGTTTGGCGCATTTGAATGGATGAAGACCCGGTACAGTTTCCTGCAATTAAAGACAGCCTGAACTTTTATCCGGATCGTTTCTTACAGGCATAGCGTTGTATTACCTTTACTGATCTTCTAAATGATATGGCCATGGTTGTATGTTCTTTTCTGCCCGCCGCTACCCGGATGATTTATGATATGGGTCTGCAGCACCTGTTGCACGGTATTACTTTTGAATGTCCCGCACAGGCATTGCAGGAGAAACCAAAGGTTGTACGCTGTGTAATGGAAGGCAAAAATTACAGCAGTACAGAGATTGACAAGGTATTCTCTGCCAGTAAGGCGCAGGGCAAAAGTTTATATTACGTAGAAGAGGCCTTGCTGGAGGAGATACAACCCGATATTATTTTTACGCAGGATACCTGCGAGGTTTGCCAGATTGATACCCGGTGTACCGCTGCCGCTGTGGCTAAACTGACAAAACAGCCACTGATTATTACGCTTACCCCCAATGATCTGCAGGATGTATACCATACTGCCATTACCATTGCCACGGCTTTGGGACATGAAGAAGCCGCTTATGCATACTTATCAGCATTGCAAAAAAGAACAGCCGTTATACTCGACACTTTACGGCTGCACCAGATGCCGCTGAAAAAGGTTATGCTGCTGGAGTGGATTGAACCCATTTACAATTGCGGCCATTGGATTCCTTTCCAGGTGGCGCAGGCAGGTGGTATTGATATGCTGAGTAATCCGGGGGGTGACAGTATCGTTACACCCTGGCAAAAAATTGTCAAATATAATCCTGAAGTACTGGTTATTGCCCCTTGCGGATTCCATATAGAAAGAGCAAGGGAAGAGATGCACCTGCTCACACAGAAAGACAACTGGCAAGACATAAAAGCGGTTCAATCAAACCAGGTATATCTTGCAGATTTTGAGCTGTTTACACAACCCTCTGCCTCTACCCTGGTAGATGGTATTGAGCTGCTGGCGGCATTGTTTCATCCGGCTTTGTTTGTGTTGCCCGCCCAGTTGCAGCACAAATGTTTTCATTTTTCAGCTCAATTTTTTACCCATGTGCAAGCATGAAGAAAAGAGCTGTCCCTCTTGTGCGGCAGTATTTGAATGTAAGGTGGGTGATGTGCTGAAGTGTGAGTGCTATGGGATTACGCTGCCGGCTGAAGCACAGGCTTTTGTACAGGCGCAATACACCGATTGTTTGTGCCGCAATTGTCTGCAGCAACTCAAAAACAATTTTGCGGTGCCTGAATAGAAGGCTTATGCCCCTGTGGCAGCATTAACCCGGTGGGCTTAAAAATTATCGTATGCCTGCTTATCAGTAATAAGACCATGACAAAGATTCCCATCATACTCTCCTGGAGTGGCGGTAAAGACAGTTCATATGCATTACATGAATTGCTGGGCGACCAGCGATACGAAGTAAAGTATCTGCTGAGTACCATTAATGGTCATTTCAAAAGGCTGTCTATGCACGGCGTGAAGGAAGCCCTGGTAGAAGCCCAGGCAAAAGCCATTGGCATTCCTTTGCTGAAAGCGTATGTGTATGAAGCCGATAATACCGAATACGAACGGCAAATGACAGGGATACTTGAGCGGGTAAAAGAAGAGGGTATCTTTACCGTTGCCTTTGGCGATATCTTTTTGGAAGACCTTCGGCAATACCGGGAAGATAAAATGAAAGCCATCGGGATGAACTGCTTGTTTCCGCTCTGGCAAAAAAAAACCGACTGGCTGGTGAACGATTTTATCGCAAAAGGGTTTAAAACGATTACCTGCTGTATCAACGATGGTTACCTGGATGATAGCTGGTGCGGAAAAATGATTGATGACCGTTTTTTACGGGAGTTGCCGCCAGGTGTTGATCCCTGTGGTGAAAACGGGGAGTTTCATACCTTTTGTTATGAGGGGCCTATCTTCAAAAACCCGTTAACCGTTGGTGCCGGTGAAAAAACATACAAAGCATTGGTACTAAAAACCACCGATCACCCTACCCCTGTTAAAGATGCGGGTACAAAGGGTTTCTGGTTTTGCGATATATTATTACAGGCATAAATTTTATACAATGACAACAGTTCCGCAATCCTTACAGGAAGCCATACAACATAAAATCGACAATAAAACCAAGCCCCTGGGCGCCCTGGGCTTGCTGGAAACCGTTGCCCTGCAAGTGGGATTAATACAAAATACCCTGAGTCCGGTGATTACAGCACCACATATTGTGGTACTGGCTGCCGACCACGGTATTGCAGCTACGGGTAAGGTGAATCCTTATCCGCAGTCGGTAACAGCGCAGATGGTGCTCAACTTTGTCAACGGCGGCGCGGCAATCAATGTGTTTTGCAGACAGCACGGCATCGGGCTGACGGTGGTGGACGCGGGCGTGAATATTGACTTTGATCCCGCATTGCCCATTGTACATGCCAGGCAGGGCAAGGGTACTGCCGACTACAGCCTCGGGTCGGCCATGTCGGTTGAGGCAGCAGTGGAAACGACAAAGGCAGGAGCCGCTATCGTACAGCGTATTTTTGAGGGTGGTTGTAATACCATCGGTTTTGGGGAAATGGGTATTGGCAATACCTCGTCGGCAGCGCTTATTATGCACCATTATACCGGTTTACCCCTGCCGCAATGCGTTGGCCGGGGTACGGGCGCCAGTGATGCCCAATTGCAGCAAAAACTGGCAGTGCTGGAAGCTGTGGCCACCTTGCATGAGCTGGCCACTTACGAATTACCCCCCCACGGCCTGTTGAGCAGGATAGGTGGTTTTGAGATTGCGATGATGGCAGGCGCCTATGTAAAGGCCTTTGAGCTGGGTATGGTGATTGTTGTGGATGGCTTTATTGCCACTGCGGCCCTGCTGGTGGCTATTCACCTGTACAATGGAGGGGGTGCGTGCGCGTTGCTCAACCCCCGCCACCCGCTGCTGCAAAACTGTATCTTTGCCCACACCAGTGGTGAACTGGGGCATGATGCCATGCTGCAGGAGTTGGGTGTACACCCCCTGCTGAACCTGGGTATGCGTTTGGGTGAGGGTACAGGCGCAGCACTGGCAATACCGTTGGTACAGTCGGCGGTACATTTTCTAAACGGGATGGCCAGTTTTGAAACGGCATCGGTGGATCATAAATTGTAATCAGCACATATGGTTTTTGCAGCGTTCTGTAACGGTATCATTTTTCTGCTGCTGGCTGGCATACATGCCTACCGGGCATTGGGCGGCAGGCGCTGGATCAACGCCGTACTGCCAACAACCGGCAAAACTGATGCGAAACTGTTTGCGCCTGGTTCCGTTGTAACGGGACTGGTAGCAGCAGGTTTATTGTTGCCCGCTTTACTGTCGTTTTCCGCGGTACCCGTGTTTGCACGTATATTGTCCGCCAGATGGGTGGTTTACGGCCATGCCGGTATCGCGATACTGTTTACACTGCGGGCGTTGGGCGATTTCCGGTATGTGGGTTTTTTTAAAAAAATAAAACATACCCCTTTTGCCGGAAACGACAGCCGGTATTACAGCCCGCTCTGCCTCGTAGTAGCCTTGCTGGCCTTGCTTATCGTGGTTACGTTAAAAACCAGTAGTTGAAAAAAGAAATAAAGATATTCTTTACGGCCCTGATGTTCTATACACGGATACCCTGCCCCAAATGGGTGGGGCATGAGCCGGATTACCTCAACAAAGCCACCCGGTATTTCCCCCTTATTGGCTGGATTGTGGGTGTGGTTAGTTTTGGCGTGTGTATGGGTGCCAGGCAGTTTTGGGAAATACCCATTGCGGTGGTACTCTCCCTCATTGCAGGGATATTGACAACAGGAGCCTTCCATGAAGATGGTTTTGGTGATGTATGCGATGGTTTTGGGGGCGGGTGGACAAAAACCAGGATACTCGACATCATGAAAGACAGCCGCATAGGCGCCTACGCGGGTATTGGCCTGACGCTGCTGCTGCTGCTTAAGTACAATGCCTGGGTGGCTGTAGTATTTCCCGGTATCAACTGGCGATGGTTATTGCTGATTTTTATCACCTGTCATTCGCTTGCCCGGCTCACGGCCATCAGCGTCAGTTTTATATTACCCTATGCACGGGAGGATGGTGAAAGTAAAGCCAAACCCATTGCACAGGCTTTTACGTGGCGGGAACTGTGTGGCAGTCTTTTTTTTGGTCTTCTCCCATTGGGTATCATGGTGAGCAGGCATGCCTGTTACCTGGCCTTGCTCATACCCCTGGTACTGCTGGTGGCCTGGGCAGTGCGCTACCTCAAAAAATGGCTGGGCGGCTATACCGGCGATTGCCTGGGTGCTGTGGAACAGATCGCTGAAATATTGATATTATTAAGTCTGGTTGCAATATGGAAATATATCTGATACGGCATACAAAGCCGGATGTAGCAAAGGGCGTTTGTTATGGACAAACGGATCTTGATGTGGCAGACAGTTTTGCGGCGGAGGCAGCAGCTATCCGGCAGTACCTTCCGGCAGACGGAATCGCGGAGGTACACAGCAGCCCGCTGCGCCGGTGCAGCCAATTGGCACAGCACCTTTTTCCTGCGCATCCCATTGCCTTTCACGATCACCTGATGGAGATCAACTGCGGGGAGTGGGAAATGCAGCGCTGGGATGATATTCCCGCTGCCGAACTGCAGCCCTGGATGGATGATTTTGTACAGGTAACCATCCCGGGTGGGGAAAGCTATACCGACCTTTACCAGCGGGTAACCGAAAGATTTGCGTACGTTCTGGCCGGTGGCCGGAATGCCGCTATCGTTGCCCACGGCGGGGTTATCCGCAGTATCCTGGCATATATCACCGGTACGGCGCTGGTCGATTCCTTTACAATTTTTACCCTGCACTATGGTTGTGTGGTGCGCATTACGGGCGAAGCGGGCAATCTTGTACACGAAGTACTGCACAATGTAGCCACCGAGGCCGAAACACATAAACCGTCGCAATACTAACTACTCCTCATTTTTGCCGTCGGCCGCAATCGGTTACCTTTGCGCAAAAGCAGTATTATGTTCGACTGGGGCAGTTTATCAACTAAAGAGATACTCACCGTATCCTTCACCCTTTTTGCGGTGATTGATATGCTTGGGTCTGTACCCATCCTGGTATCGCTGCGCGAGAAAATGGGGGGCACTATTCGTTCTACCCAGGCCACAATAGCCTCGGGTACGCTGATGATTGTATTTCTTTTTGTGGGGAAGGAGTTTCTGAACCTGCTGGGGCTTGATGTCAAATCCTTTGCCGTTGCGGGCAGTATTGTCATTTTTATCCTTGGGTTGGAAATGGTACTGGGGATGGAGTTTTTCAAACCCGACAGCAATCCCCGGAGTGGTAGTGTAGTGCCCATTGCCTTTCCGTTGATTGCGGGCAGCGGCACCCTTACCACCATCATGAGCCTCAAGGCCAACTATGGTGATGTCAATATCCTGATTGGTATCCTGATCAACTGTATCGTTATTTACCTGGTGCTGAAATCGCTGAAATGGATAGAAAAAGTATTGGGTCCGGCCGGTTTAACGGTGGTACGTAAATTTTTTGGCGTAATTTTGCTGGCCATTGCTGTAAAAATATTCGGCAGCAACATTGTAAAGTTCGGCAGATAGGCTTTTTTTAAAGCCTTTTGACGGCTTCAGGGCAGGTACTGGTTCCTTAGTTTAATGGATAAAATTTCAGATTCCGATTCTGAAGATACAGGTTCGATTCCTGTAGGGACTACTTTTACGACCCCGGCAATTTTGCCGGGGCTTTTTTGTGTCTGCAATGGAGCGTATGTGCAGGTGCGGGTTGTTGGGCTGGTCATGACTTCGTTGGGTACAAAAAACCCCCGACGCTACGGCCGGGGGCTGGTAAACAGGCAACGCTTAAAAAAACGTTATTACTCAACAGTGGGGGTTTCTGCTGTTTTCTCCTCCCCTGTTTTTACGCCAAAGCGTTTGTTCCACTCGTCTATCTCGCCCATGGCATTATCGAGGGCCTCGCTGCCCTTTCTCGACAGTTGCAGGGCTTCGGCAAAAGCATCTACCTGGCGCATAATGTTAACGCTGTTGGCGAGCTGGGTTTCGGTAACCATTTCATCAAGCGCCATGGCCGACTGGCGTATTTTTTCCAGATCGGCATCGTAGCCCAACGCCTGTTCGAGGCGCCCGGGATCCTGCTCGCGCATAAGGGAGTTGGGGTGTGCACTGGCAATCTGGCTGATGAGCCGTGCATAACCCTCGCGGCCCTGCGCCATGGTGCGCAACCCTGTTTTGTTGACATTGCTGAGGCCAATGCTGTAGGGCCTGAGCTGGTTGCGCAGGTTGGTTAATAACTGGCCGGCTTCTTCTATGATTTTTGCCGGGATCATGTTGATGGGATACTCATTCATTTTTAGTCATTTTAATTTGAAAAGTGATTTTTTGTGTATCGCTTGCAAGCTGATACCACAAAGCAAATACAAGGGCAAAACATAAAAAAATACGCCTTAACAAGGCTTTAACAATTGCGTTTATTTTTACGGCAATTGTCGGATTCTGGCCATTTTGATGTGATGGACGGTACTATAGCCGGGATGAAATGCGGCCATTTTGGGGTACTTGGCAGCGGGATAAGAAGACGCAGGTATGAGGAGGAGGTACACAGTACCCGGTACTCAGTACTTTTTGAGGATGTCCTCCATTTTCAGGGCTTCTTCGGTTTTGATGAGCCTCGCCGCGATGCTGTCGCCGCGTTTTACAAATACCATTACACTGTAGTTTTCGTCATACACACTGTCTAAAAGCGATTGCGGCGCGTGTTTGACTTTTTGTTTGAACGTGAGGGCTTTTATACAGGCTGTGTCTGCAAACAAGTCGAACTTCTCCAGTACCTGCGGGGCTTTCGCATGGATGTAATTGAGTTCATCTACCATACAGCCGCAACGTATGCACGATAGAAACAGGGCAGGCTTGCTGCCAATGGTATGCGTGAGTACGGTGGTATTGAAGCGGGCTTCCTCCCCGGGTACAGGCGAGCAGCAGCAGGGGTATTACCAGGTTGGTTTTGTAAAGATGCATATCAGGTATAGTATATAGCCAAAAAGCAATTATTGTCGGGCAAATATCTGCTTTCTGGCTATATGGGTTTGTTAAAATTCAATTGTTGCTGCAGAGCGTGCCGGCGGGGTCGGTACGCTTAAAGGCAAAAATTACATTCTCGGGGTCGGTTCCTGCCTCCTGCCTGTACACAAACAGCATGGAACTGTCGCAACCGGTTACAATAGCGGCATAATTGGCCCCGTTAATTCTACCCAGTACCTTGGGGTTGAGCAGGTTGGCCGGAAACAGGGCTTGCCAGTTTTCCTGTTCAAAAAAGCGGCGGGCGGGCATTTTTACCGGCAACCTAAACTTTTGATAGGTCGTCCTATACCTCCCTATAGGAGGACCTAAACTTTTGATAGGTCGTCCTATACCTACCCATAGGCCGACCTAAACTTTTGATAGGTTGACCTATACCTCCCCATAGGCCGACCTAAACTTTTGATAGGTCGTCCTATACCTCCCTATAGGAGGACCTAAACTTTTGATAGGTCGTCCTATACCTACCCATAGGCCGACCTAAACTTTTGATAGGTCGTCCTATACCTACCCATAGGAGGACCTAAACTTTTGATAGGTCGACCTATACCCACCTATAGGAGGACCTAAACTTTTCATAGGTGGACCTATACCTACCCATAGGAGGACCTAAACTTTTGATAGGTCGTCCTCTTATATAACTGTTAAAATGCGCTCATATTATTTTGCAGTATGATATGTACCGGCCATGGTACAGCAAAGCTTTTTATATTTGAAGCCTGTAACAAATGTTGTAACACGATGGAACCCACTACGATTATCCCTATCAGCAATCCCGGCCGGAGGCGGGTAACCAAAACGGCCCTGCTCGATTACCTGCACCAGTATGCCCCATTGGGCGAACCGCTGCGCCGGTGGCTAACCGATTGTATCAGCGAACGCCACCTGTTGCGGCAGGAGCAGTTGCTGCGTCCCGGCGAAGTATGCCGTGCGATCTGCTTTATTGTGCAGGGTATGTTGCGCTCTTATACCCTATCGGCCGACGGGCGCGATACTACGGGCTGGTTTATGAAGGAGTGTGATATTGCGATTGCCGTGCGCAGCTTTTACCGGCAGGTACCCGCCACCGAGTACATTGAAGCACTGGAGCCAACAACACTGCTGTACATCAGCTACGACCAGTTACAGGCCACTTATACGCGTTTTCCGGAGATGAACCTCGTGGGGCGGCACCTGACTGAAAAATATTATATGCTGGCCGAAGAACGGTTGGAAGGCATGCGCAACCGGTGTGCGGCCGATCGCTATGCGTTTTTGCTGGAGCGGCATCCCGAAATTTTTGAACGGGCCACGCTGGGGCATATCGCTTCTTACCTCGACCTGAACCGCGATACGCTGGGCAGGCTGCGGCGGCAAATGACGCCGGTAAAAAAGCAGTAAGCAAAGCCGGGGTAGTGGCGGCCTACCTTACCAATGGTACCGGGTAAGCCCGGATTTTCAACAGGTTGTTGTGGCCTGGCGGGGATTTATACCAGGTTTTTCAGCGAACTGCAGCCAGGAGAACCTAAACTTTTCATAGGTCGGTTAAATATGTATTTTTATGTGGCCATTATGACGGATGTACACACCAAAGCGCAACGCAGCTTCAATATGAGCCGCATCAGGGCAAAAAATACAAAGCCCGAGCTGCTTGTGCGGCGCTATCTGCACAGCCTTGGCTACCGCTATACCCTGCACCATAAAGGCCTTCCCGGTCGTCCTGACATTGTACTTCCCAGATACCAAACCATCATTTTTGTACATGGCTGCTTCTGGCATGGACATAAGGGGTGCAAATATTTTAAAATGCCCGGTACCAATACCGAATGGTGGAAAGCTAAGATTGCCGCCAACCGGGCGAATGACACTAAGGCTGCCGGAACATTGCGCAAAGGCGGCTGGCAGGTGATTGTGGTATGGGAATGTGGATTGAAAAAGGATACCATTGCAAACACCTTCCGCCAATTAATCAAAAAATTGAAATGAAACAAGCGTCATAATTGTTGCCCGGATCTTCTCCGGTATCCATATCCTGCCCTTACATAAATACTACCTGAAGCGGAACTACTGCTTAATCAACCGGAATCTTATCAACTAATGCTCATTGTGTTCTAAAACATACCGGTTTTACCAGGGGTGGCCGATACCTTTACGTAAAATCAGAAAAACATGTATCGACCAACGGCCAAAGGCTATTTCTCCGGATGTGGCGGTATGGAACTGGGCATGCTGCTCGCAGGTGTGAATATTGTACAGTCGCTTGACCTCGACAGGGAAGCTACAGCCTGTATGGAAAAGAACCGGCATTACTTTAGTCATACTGTGCTCACCGCCGATATCAAAGATAAAACCGTACTCGAACAACCTGAAACAGATATTATTGTGGGTACCTACCCCTGCACAAAATATTCGCCTGTCGCCGATATACACGGCACCCGTACAGGCGATGACCTGTTTCTGCATTTCTTTCGGCATATTGCTATTGAACGGCCTGAAATGTATATCGTGGAGAATGTGCCGGGTATGAAAAAGTTTGCAGTGGTCATGGAAGCAATGACTAAATTACCCGGCTATTATGTACATCTATTCTGCCCGGTTGACGCAGCGATCTGGCTGCCGCAAAGCAGAAAACGACTGATACTGGTGGGTACCCGGAAACCATTTTCCATAACACATCCCCTGCCACTCCAAAGCCGTACCCGGTTGAAAGACATTATCGAAAAAGACCCCGTTGTTGAAATGCCCGACTATGTACTTCGCCGTATTAATGGTAAATACAGGGACCTGCCCATTATTGTAGATGCTACTGAACCCGATGCGGTGGCTCCAACCTGTGTTGCACATTATGCAAAAGATTTAAGTACAAGGCTGCTGAAAGATAATAATGCCCGGTACGGTTTACGCCCATTTTCGGTAAGGGAGTATGCAAGATTGCAGGGTTTTCCGGATGATTTTTGTTTTGAGGATAAACGTAGTGCCTACCGGCTCATTGGTAATGCAGTACCCGTAAATATGGCCAAGTGGGTAGGAAACGAAGCGATGCGGTACTTTAATCGCTGATACAATCACAAGGCTTTCTTGCTATATTGTGGGTCAGAACCTGCAATTCATGAAAGAAGGACAAAAACTATGGACAAGGGAAGAATTGGTATTAGCGATTAACCTGTACTGCAAATTACCTTTTGGCAGGCTTACCAGTACCAGTGCGGAAGTAAAAGACCTCGCAAAACTGATTGGCCGGACGGCAGGGTCTGTGGCTTTAAAGTTGGTTAATTTCTCAAGTCTCGATCCTTCCTTGCAGGCAAGGGGTATTAAAGGCATGGGCAACGCAAGTAAATTGGACAAACAATTATGGCAGGAGTTTTATCATAACTGGGATGCAGCTTTATCAGAAAGCGAAATATTGCTTGCAAAAACAAAACATACCACTATCGAAAAACTCAATAAAATCAATACCGATGATTTGCCAAAAGCAGGAAAGGAGAAGGAGCGATTGGTCAGGGCAAGGGTAAACCAGTCCATATTCAGAAAAATTATTTTAGCCTCATACAACAATACCTGCTGCATGACCGGCATCAACACGACCGAATTACTCATCGCCAGTCATATCGTGCCGTGGAGCCAGGATATAACCAACCGGTTAAACCCTATGAACGGTGTTTGCCTGAATGCACTGCATGATAAGGCTTTTGACCGTAGGCTGATAACCATTGCAGCAGCAGATTATACCATTAGAGTATCATCGAAACTAAAAAAGAAATCCTTACCCGAAGCTATTACCGGGTATTTCTTAGCACTGGAGAACAAGGTAATCAACCTGCCGGATAAATTTTTGCCAGACAAGGAGTTATTGAAAGCCCATAATGAAATGTTTGCACAGGGCTAAGGAATTTCGCTCCCTTACATGACGGTAACCGGTATCGGTAACCATCATTTTTAAATCATATCGCTGTTGGTGCAGCACCCGGGTGCTGCACTATACCGGAGTAATAGCATGGGTTACCGAATGTTATTAAGGTAAGGATATAATATTATCACCCCTTCAGGGTTTATCATTTTGATGGGTTACATGATTGACAATAATGGGCTGATGATGTATTGTATACCCAACCCCAACGGGGTGGTATGATTATAGAAAAACCTGTGGCGGAGGGGGGTAAGAACCCTGAAGGGGTGGCACAATTGCTTCGGGCCAATCGTTACGGTAATGACATTGGGGTTACCAGGTTTTACCCACCCAACCCCGTACCCGCAATGATAAACACCCCACTACAAATACTCGTCTTCCTCAATCAACCCCAGCGATACCAGCTTCATCTGTACCGCCTTTTCGCCCCTCGCCAGTGCTGCTGCCATGGCTTTCAGCCCGGAGCCATTGAGGTAGAGCTGCTCCAGCAGTTCGAGGTCTTCCGCATTCCAGCGTTTACCCGAGTTGGGGGCTTTGCCGGAGCTGAAGGCTTTTCGTGAAGGGGTCATGGGCTCGTCGGCAGCGGAATGCTGGTAATCGTTGCTGCGGAACGGATGGGGGTAGGCCGCCCTTGCAGCAGCCATCATGGGTTGCCCGGCCAGTTCAATACTTTGCAGCGGATTGATTTCGGGCGGCAGCCGCAGCCGTTGTTTGGCCCTTGTAACCGCTACATACAAAATATTTACCTCCTCGGCGAGGCGGTTGTGCATCACCGGCGTCATGGCATCCCCGCCCGACTGCGCAATGTATTGCTTCAGTTTTTCTTCGGTAATAAAATCTTTCAGCAGCGTAACCTCATCGTATTCCATACCCTTGCAGCGGTGCACGGTACTGAAAATCATATCGGCCTCTTCCTTTACCGTGGTATGGTTGCTTTTGAGTTCGCTGATGAGCCCGGGCAGCCGGTTCCCAAACTCTTTCACCACCTCCACCATGATACCCAGGCTGTGGTCTTCCGTTTTTTCAATATAGGCTTCCAGCGCTGTTATACTGCCCATATCTGCAATCAGTTTGTCTTTGATGGCTCCGGTTTTCCCGTTGTAGAGGCTGAGTACATCGTACAAAGAAGCACCCTCTTCGGCAAACGTATAGCTGCTGATATTCCCTTCAAAATAGATTTTCGATAATCCGCCCTGCTGCCACTGTGCAATGGCGTTGAGCAGCAGGCTGAAATTGGTGCGGCCCAGTGTGGCGCGGGTATGCACCATGCCGCCCGGCTGTCCCGCACCGGTAATTTTTACTGCGGGGGGCTGTTGCAGGTGTTTTTTCCAACCCAGCAGTTTATTGGCTACAAGGGCAATCTCCTCATCAAAACGAAAACTGCTGCTGAGGGGATACATCGGGAAATCTACCTGCTGCAGACTGTTGACGGCATACCGCCAGCCATAGATCTGCTGGTGTACATCGCCTGTAATTACCCGTATGGCGGGCTGCTGCAGAAACACGGCCAGCATGGCGCCACTGGCATCCTGTCCTTCATCGAAGAGGATATAATCATAGGGCAGTACGGGCTGGCTGAGCTGAAATTTTTTGAGGTAAAAATCGTGGGTGATGGCGATCTCGCCCTTGTCCATCTTTGCCAATGCTTCGCGGGTAAACTGCTCGATCAGGGAATAGAAGTTGTCG
The DNA here is from genome assembly GCA_013298665.1 of Chitinophagales bacterium. Lineage (GTDB taxonomy): Bacteria > Bacteroidota > Bacteroidia > Chitinophagales > Chitinophagaceae > Ferruginibacter. Next base: position 171,220 of record JAAFIK010000002.1, on the reverse strand, counting down.
ACAAATATTTTTGCTTTAGCGTCGCTGATCACATCGGCATAATTGAGCTGCTGTACTTTCAGCACGGCGCTGTTGCAGAAATAACTGATAAACTTGCCTACATGGTTGCCGATGATAAAATCGGTATGCCTGTCGCCGGTATCAATGCCGAGCAACCCGCAAAGTTCGTAGCTTTTATAACCGGCCACCACCTGGTAGTTGCTGCGCTTTACCACATAGTCAAAGGCTAAGGAGTGTGCGGTAGCCACGGTTACATTACTGAGACCCGCTGCGGCAAATTTTTGCTGTGCTTCTGCACGTACCGTTCTGTTAAAGGCCAGGTAGAGGATACGGCTCTGTGCAGGTCGTGTGCCGGCGTATGCAATAAGGGTAGTGGTTTTGCCGCTACCGGCTACGGCGTTGATCACGAGGTTGCCATCGGTTTGCAGTATGCGTTCCTGTTCGGGGGTGAGTTGCATGGTATACAATTACCGGGTATTTGTGTAAGCTATACCAATCTTACCTGCAGTCTGCGTGGCTTTCCGGCGCAGGGCATCCATATCTGTACCAATGGCATCCCAGGCCAGGGCTACGGCCATGCGGCGGTAGGGTCGGGTGCCGGGTTTGCCAAAAATGCGTACATCCGTTTGTGGCAGTGCCAATGCCTCAGGCAGACCGGTAATGGTAAACTGATCGGCTGTTTCACCAGCCAGTACCACGGCACTGGCACCGGCGCGTTCCAACTGTATGGCGGGTATGGGCAGCCCCAGTATGGCCCGGGCGTGCAGCTCAAACTCACTCAGGTTTTGCGTACCGGCAAGGGTCACCATACCGGTATCGTGCGGCCGGGGACTGAGCTCCGAAAAATAAACGCCGTCGTTGGTGAGGAAGAATTCCACCCCCCAGAGTCCGGTACCCGTCAGCGCGGCAGTTACCTGCCCCGCCATGGTACAGGCATCGGCATAGTCTTTGGCAGCTATGGCCACGGGCTGCCAGCTCTCCTGGTAATCGCCGCGCTCCTGCCGGTGACCAATGGGCGGGCAGAACAGTGTTTCACCATGCTGCTGCGTTACCGTAAGCAGGGTAATCTCGGTATGAAAGGCAATAAATTCTTCAATGATGACCTCCCCGATATCGCCGCGTGCGTTGTTGATGGCATAGTCCCATACCTCCTGCTGGTCTGCAGGATTCCTGAGTATGCGCTGCCCCTTACCGGAAGAAGACATGAGTGGCTTAACCACACAGGGCAGGCCGATGTCGGCAACGGCGGTCTCAAATTCAGCATAAGTGGTGGCATAGTGGTACCTGGCGGTTCGCAGCCCCAGTTCTTTACTGGCCAGGTCGCGGATGAGCTTGCGGTTCATGGTAAAATTGGCAGCCCTGGCGCTGGGTACCACCTGTATATGCTGTTGCTCGTAGGTGTAGAAGCGTTCGGTGCGGATGGCTTCTATTTCGGGTACAATCAGGTCGGGCCGGTATCTCGCCACCAGGGTATCCAACTGTTTACCATCGAGCATATCCACTACTTCAAACGCATCAGCCACCTGCATGGCGGGCGCACCGGCATAGCTGTCGGCAGCAATAACGGTTTGTCCAAGCCGCTTGAGGGCAATGACAAGTTCTTTGCCCAGTTCGCCACTGCCGAGGAGGAGTATCTTTTTGTGCATGGGCAAAAATAAGGTTTACCCGGCAGCCTGCCATTCCGCACCCCAGTTATGAGGGTCATACAATTTTGTGTAGCTTTATTGTTCACCTGTAAATCTTACAGTTATGAACGTCTTGATCCGCATATTTTTCCTGCTCGGTATGGGTACTGTTTCAGTACAGGCACAAAACATAGGCATTGGTACTACCACACCCATCAATGGCCGGCTGGTGGTACGGGGTACGGTTGGCGCTGTATCTGCGCTGTTTGGCGACAATACCACCGGCGTCTCTATCGAAAACAGCTTTCCCGGTATTGGCCTCAATACCTATTTCAACGGTACCCGTAAATATATTTCGGCCGGGTTTGGTGGCTTGCTGGGACTCAATCCGTCTACCGGCGATATGTACCTGATGAATACTGCCGTTACCGGTACGGCAGATGCGAATGCAACCATCCTCACCCGATTGTTCATCAACGGCAGTAATGGGCAGTTGGGTATCGGCACCACCAGTACCAGTGGTAAGCTGACGGTGGAGGCCGATGGTAATACAAACGGAATCGCCGTCTCTTCCAACAGTGGCACAACCAATGCCATCCGGGCGGAAAATTTCTCTCCGGGTGGTGCAAATAATGCCATACTGGCGTATTCACAAAATGGTACCGCCATAAGTGCATCCACGCTCGGTACGGGTGCTGCGGCCGTTAATGCCAGTGCAGGCAGTACCGGTTTTGCCATTAAAACCAGCGGCAGGTCGCAGTTCAGCGGCGCGGTAGGCATCAATCTTGCACCTACCACCACAGAGCTGGTGGGTATAGATGCCACCGGCTACGATGATGGCATCAGCATCTATTCCAACAATAGTACCAGCACCAGTATCCGGGCAGAAAATTTTAGTGCTTCAGGACCGGGGTTTGCCATACTGGCGTATTCGCAGAACGGGGGCGCCATCACCGCATCCTGTGCCAGTGGCGGTACGGCTGTAAATGCAAGCAACGTACTGGGCAGTGGTTTAGCACTGCGTACCGCAGGCAGGAGCCAGTTTAATGGTAATGTAGACATCATCGGTACCCTGAGTAAATCGGCTGGCACCTTTAAAATCGATCACCCGCTCGATCCGGCTAACCGGTATCTCATCCACAGTTTTGTTGAAAGTCCCGATATGCTGAATGTATATAACGGTACTGTTACCACGGATGCCGCAGGAATGGCCGTGGCAGAACTCCCCGCCTATTTTGAAGCAGCCAATATGGAATTTAAGTACCAGCTTACCATCATCGGGAAAACATTTGCGCGGGTATTGGTGTATGAAGAAATCAGCGGCAATCGGTTCGTCATCAAAACAGACCTGCCCTCCATAAAAGTAAGCTGGCAGGTAACAGGAATACGCAATGATGCTTATGCCCGGAAAAACCGGGTTATTCCTGAGGTTGACAAAAGTGAAACGGAAAAAGGGAAGTACCTTACCCCGCTCCTTTTTAACCAGCCAAAAGAAAAAGGCATCGGGTATAAAGAATAAGGGGTACCGCCGCAACCCTTGCGGGTGGTTAAACAGGGCTTCAGGTAAATCTTCTCTTTACCATTGCCCGGTAGGTTTTACCTACAGCAATTGCATGCTGCCCGATGTACAGTACACCGGCTCCTGCCATATCTACCTTATCAATGGCTACGATACAGGACTTGTGCACCCGCATAAAGCTGTCGCCGGGCAACTGCGCTTCCATGTTCTTCATGCTTTCCAAAGTGAGGATATATTTTCCGGGGATAAAAATTTTTATGTACTGTTTCCAGCCCTCAATATAGAGGATATCCGACAGCGCTATTTTTACCATACGCCCATCCGCCCGAACGTAGAGATGGACGGGTTGCTGTGCCTGTTGCTTCAGTTGGCGGTATTCGTGGTATTCCCGGCATTTGTCCACCGCCTGCAAAAAGCGTTCGTATGAAAATGGTTTTTGCAGGTAATCAAGGGCGTTGAGCCGGAAGCCATCCACGGCATACTGGCTGTATGCCGTTGTAAAAACGATCATCAACGACTGCTGTACCTGTTCGGCCAACTGCAGGCCATTCAGGGCGGGCATCCGGATATCGGTAAAAAGAATATCCGCAGCCGTATCCTGCAGCAATTGCGCTGCAAGCAGGGGTTGGGTTGATGCCCCTGCCAGTTCGAGGCCTGCTGTTTGCTGTATGTACTGCTGCAGCAATGCCACCCCAAGGTCCTCATCATCCACTACCATACAACGCAAAGCGATTTTGTTCATGCCTCAAATTTAAATCAACGGGATCAGCAAATCTACCGTAAATACCTGTGCACCGGCGTGGATACGCAGGGTGTGTAACGGGTACAGCAGTACAAGCCGTTGTTGTACGTTCTGCAGGCCGATACCCGTTATACTGTCTTTAGCAGCATGGGCATGATACGTGTTGGCGCATATAAAATGAATACCCGTATTACTGATGGTGAGGTCTATCTTTATCCAGCCGTCATTGCTGTCGAGGTTGCTGTGCTTGTAGGCATTTTCTACAAAATTGATCAGCAGCATGGGTTCTATCATTACCCCCGAAGACTGGTTGCTGATGTGCAGGGTGGTCTTATCCCGGTTAACCTGTTTCAGTCCATTCAGGGCAATGTATTGTTCCACATATTTTATTTCTTCTTCAATGGGTACGCGCTTGCGGTTGTTGTCGTTCATAACATAGCGCATGATATCGCTGAGCCGGAGCAGCATGGGGGCGGCCTCATCCGATTTCAGATAGGCCAGGGTATAAATATTATTGAGTGCATTGAATAGGAAATGGGGGTTGATTTGTGCCTTCAGCCATTTGAGTTCTGCCTCGGCCTGCGCTTTTTGCAAAGCATCTGCCCTTTCTTTTTCTTTCCGATGCGCCTCCGACATCACCTGCCAACTGCTGAGCCCCATGGTAAAAAGCAGGTATGGGCATGTGGAAATATAATGCCCCGCCGTACGCAGCCAGGGCATAACGGGTACTAAAAAATACGCGTCCAGTTCTACCTTAAGTACAGACACTGCAATCAACAATATGCTGACCCTAAAAAAATAAGCCGTATATCTTTTCCGCAGAAAAAAACGGGGCAACAGAAAAAAATGATTGCCATAAACAGCGGTAAAATAAATACCTGCAAATAAAAGCAGCAGATAAGCAAGCAATGCTGACCGGGAGACCTGCATGCCGATCTGTGGCAACCAGTTGACAAAATAGCTGTAGTTGAGCCAGAAAAAGACGGCCCAGATGAGGATGTGTACAGTGTATATGGAAAGAAAAAACTTCTTCATACTGTATTTACAGCATAAAGATGGGGGTTTTTGTGCAATGGCAGCGGCGTTGGTTCAATAATCCCGGCCCTTTGTTCATTTTGCTTTATTGTGAAGCGCCGGGATGGTAACTTGGAACGGGAATTGACATTTCTGCAATACTATTTAAAATAATGTATATGAAACCTTGCCTCCGTTTTTTGATCCTTGTTTTAGCGGTATCCGCCAGTGTTACGGGTTGTTTGCCTCCGGCACCACCCTATCCGTACCAGCCACCACAACTGGTACTCAACGAAGCGCAACAAATATCCGACAGCCTGGAGTGGTATGTAAAACAATGGCTGGATGGCAGGGTGCCGGCTCAGATCCCGGATCGTTATATCCCCAAAGGCGTTGTGGACAGCAGACATTTCTACCTGAAAAACCCCGACAGTGTTACGACTGAAGAAATATGGGCAACGCGGTTTTCACATCCGGTCAATCTTGATTCCTGTCTGGGTGGCATCCCCGATCCCAATGTTACTTATTTATTGTTTGGCCCCGGTCTGGCTCCTTTTGGCAGTAAGGCCGTCATTGAAGGCGACTTTCCGCATTGCCGGTTTTTCAGCATACAGGTCTCGCATCCATTGGATGGAAAAAATTATACGGCTACCCGTTATTTCGGGTCGGCAGAAGTGTCCTGGGCGGATGCTGATATTGACCCGCTGCCGGGTAGTACCAACCCCTTCCGGCCGGGTGCAGACCGCAATGCATCCAACCGCAAATACCGCGTGGAAATACAAATGGCGAAAGGTGATCCTGTGGCGCTTAACCGGGAAGCCTTTAAGCCGCTTTACCGGGAAAATGGCAATACCCGTTATGGTTCGCTGCTGGTGTACCAGGGGCCCTGGGGCGAAAAGGATTTCTTTCTCAACCCCAAGCCTGCAGGTCAGGCTGGCCGGTGGAACCTGGGCAATCTCTGGATGCGCATTTATGCCCCCGATAAAAGCAAGGGTGCCATGGGTGGGGTGGCCATGCCCAGGTTTCACTTTGAGCTGCCTGATGGCCGCAGATATTTTATCGGCGCCGATTTTACCGAATTGAAAAAAAGGGCCAACATCACCATGAAAGCCCGGGAAACCACAGATCCGGCCAGTATCTATATGGGGCCTGAAACCGGCTGGTTTAAATCCTGGGGTATTCTCAAAAGCATCCTGCATGGCGCCAGTCAATACAATGGCTGGAACCGGCAGGTCAATATGCCGCAGATCAATGCGGTAGATATGGGGGTAACGGGGCGGGGCGAGCATATGCCAGCCCCGGGCAACTATGAACCGAGTGCTACGGGCAATAACTATGTATCGTATATTGGCCGGGGGCTGAACCTGCAAAAAGGGGAGGTTGCGGTACTGATAGGCAAAATGCCAACCTTTCCTGCTACACGGGAAGGTAATCCGTTGATGCAAACGGCACAACTGCGTTACTGGAGTATTTGCGGTTACGACAACAGCATCAGCGCCAGCTTGCCCGGAAGTGCGCTGAGCGGTTTGATGGACGAAGAAGTGAAGTTAGATGCCAACAGGAACTACATGATTGTGTATTCAAGAGCGGAAGACAAACCTTCCAATATAGAGGGGAGCGGGTTTACCTGGGTTAACTGGGGCCCTACTGCCGAGCAAGGCCTCATCATCCGGTACCTTACTGTATCGCCCGAATGGGATTTTGCTGCATCACCCAACGAAAAACACCTGACGAATGCCAACAGCGACTGGACGGGCAGCCGCTACGACAGTACACTGATTGGGGTAAACCACCACAAGGGATTTATGGGCTGTTATCTTCCCCGGATTGTGGTGCTGAAAAAGAAAGCCTTTGAAGCCCTCGGCAACGGCCTTCAACCGGAAGATATGCCCGTATGGATGGACGAAAGTAACCACATAGGTGTTACGGAAGCACGCAACCGGCCCTGCACGACCAGTTCGGTATGGGGCGATGAATACCAGTACCGGCCGGAACGCGCCTTTGATGGCGACCTCCGTACAAGGTGGAGCAGTAAGTTTGGTGAAAAAAACAGTTTTCTTGCTGTTGACCTTGGCAGGGATATGCACATCAGCGGGGTAAAATTGTTTTGGGATGGTGCTGCGGCGAGGGCATACAGTATAGACGTATCGCCCGATGGGGTCAACTGGCAAAGCGTATACACTACAGCAAACGGAAATGGCGGGATAGACGCCATCAACAACCTTAAAGCGCATGGCCGCTATGTGCGCATGAATGCCACCCGAAGCTGGTGGGGCAGTTATTCGCTCCGGGAAATGGAAGTGGTAAGTCCTGATATGCCCTGTGCCGGTATGCCTGCCTTAAAAATGCCGGCAGCATTGGCTTCATCCATCAAAATTTATCCCAACCCGGCGAGGGAAAGTACCACCATTAACCTGGAAGGATTGCTGGTACCACCGGCAATGGCAGAGATCAATATTTTTTCAGCCGATGGGAGAATCGTACACCGCCGGCGCAGTGGGGGTAACCGGGTCGCTATTGATTGCGTCAACTGGCTTGCCGGGTCGTACACCGTGAGCATTCATACCGGCAACAGGTGTTACCGGGCTTCGTTTGTTAAGGTATAGCTGGTACTATTGGCCAAACTGGCGCAGGTGGTGATCCAGGTGTTTCCAGATCAGCCGGCCCCAGTCTTTCCGGTTGAGTACACCGAACATGGGGTGTGGGTGTAAGGAACCTTGTTGCATTACCTGTTGCAGCAGGTGCAGCAATGCGGCTTTCTCTTCTTCCCAATTGCCTGTTGCTGTCTGGTTACCGGCCATATTCATCGCCTGGGGGGAGGTGGTTCCTTTAGGCCAGGGTACCACATAAAGGAGAAGCCAGCGACCCATGGCCGACCGGTAAAACCCCGGCCCTTCCGGTTTACCGGCAGGGATAATGCCCATCGCTTTTTTCAACTGTATACCACAGTGTACCAGCATCTGGGGCAGCGTCATCTTACCCCATTGCCGAATACTTTGTGGAGTAAGCCGGTTGATACGGGCAATAATGGCCGTATAGTCTGCGGCGGTAAAAATATTTGCCTTCATCTCGTTTTGTTTAGACCGGCTCCGGTATTAAGGATACGCGAAGATAAACCAACGGGATATTCATCAACCTCAAAAACAAAATATTTGAATAAACTTTAAACCGGTATGCCCTGTGGCTATCGTTTTACAAGTGTAAGGACGATATTTCTTCCGGGTTGCCCGCGGGGTTGGGCTATACCTTACGGCTTGCCGCCAATAGTAATTGCAGTAACTCATCTTTCCGGCGGCGGGCCACGTCAAGTATCGTACCATCGGTCAGCACCACCTGTCCGCCTTCGCCTTTATTGTATTTCTTAATGGCAGTAATGTTCACCAGGGAGGCATTGTGGATGCGGAAAAACAAATTGGCTGGCAGGATGTCTTCAAATTCTTTTAACGTCTTTGATGCCAGCAGGGGCTTTTCTGCAATAGTATGGATATAGGTGTAGTTGCTGGTGGCTTCGAGGTATAGTATCTTTTCTATCGCAATGATTTCCAGTCCCACACTGGTGGCTACGGCAATATTGCCGGGGTGCTGCTGCTTTGTCAGCAACTGGTCAAGGATTTCGAGTTGGGCCTGTTGTACCATCTTCCTTTTCTGGTCTGTCAGTCTTGCAACAGCATTGACCAGTTCATGGGCATCCACCGGCTTTACCAGGTAGTCGATCGCGCTATGCCTTATTGCGTTGATGGCATACTGGTTATACGCGGTGGTAAAAATAAGTCCGAAGTTCTTTTCAGGCAATTGCCGGAGCATCGTAAAGCCATTCATGTGGGGCATTTCAATATCCAGAAAAACAGCGTCGGGCTGGTGCAGGTTGATGGCTGCCAGTCCCTCCTGTCCATTTGCACATTCTGCCACCACCATTACCTCGGGGCAGTGCATCTGCAATTTCTTACCCAGCGACTCCCGGCTGTTTTTTTCATCATCAATCAATACTGCTTTTATCATAGCTGTTAATCTTTTTTGATAATCCCTTTTCCGGAAATACGGATACAGGAATAATGAAGCCGGCTGTTTTATACCGACAAAGCTACTTCCACCCTTGTGCCGGTCGCATGGCCATCGGCACCGGCAAGATCGGTAATGGTTACATTACCGGGTGCTGCATTAAACAGTTGTATCCGTTCGCTGCTCAGTTGCATACCATAGCTGTTATGGCTGATGGTATTAATATCTTTTAAAGCAGCCGCTTTTTTGCGGCCAACACCATTGTCTTCAATAACAAAAACCAATTGCTGTTGTACCAGGCTGGCTGTAATACGTAACCGGCCATCACCGCCTGGACGGTGTTTGAGCCCATGGTGAATGGCATTTTCAACGTATGGCTGTATGATCAGCGGCGGAATACGGTAATGCCCGTTGAGCAATGCCGGGTCAGCCTCCATAGTACAGCTAAAAGCATGATTGGCCCTCAACTGCTCCAGTTCGGTATACAGCCGCAGGCTTTCCCAGTCTTTCCAGAATGGGATCTCCGTTTGTCTGCTGTTGTCTAATATACTGCGGATGAGTTTTGCAAAAGTATTCAGCCAGGCAGAGGCGTTCTCTTTATCATTGGCCAGTATAAAATTATCAATGCTGCTGATACAGTTGAAAATAAAGTGTGGATTCATCTGGGCGCGTAATGCCATCATTTCTGTTTCAGCTATTTTTTGTTTCATTGCCGACTGTCTTTTTACAACGGCCACCCTGTTCCTGAAAATAATAAATGCTGTCAGCAGGATCAATAACCCCATGAGCAGCAAAAACCAGCCGGTTTTATAAAATGGCCAATGAATGACAAAATATATTGTGCATTCCTGCTCCGGGTATTTTTTTACTCTTACGCTAAGGCGATAATTGTTGGGCGAAAGGTTGGAAAAAGCCACCAGACCCTGGCTGCCCGTCTCCATCCAGCCGCCATTATTTAAGCGGTACTCAAAATTTACGGTGCCTTTGTGGAGTAGTTGAAGATAGCCAAACTGGAAGCTGATGTTGTTTTGTGTGGCGGTAAAATTGTATTGGGTATCAACAGGTATATCGCGGTTGTCCAGGCGGCTGTGGCGTATGTAGATTTTACCGGTTGGTTCGGGTTTCAAAAAATCATTACTGTTCCAGGTATAATAGCCTTTTTGCCAGGGTTGATAGACGTTTCCCACAGGATCAGCGGCAATAAAATCAGCATACCCCGGGTGGCCCTCCGCTGTACCATAGTTGGTGATCTTTTGGGTAACGGGATCAAACCGGCTGATGCCCGACTCCGTTGCCATCCATACATAACCAGCGCTATCTACCGAAAGCCAGTAACAGTTATTGGTTGCAAGCCCGTCGTAAACCGTGTACCGGGTAAATGTTTTCCGGTGGGTGGCATACACAAAAAAACCGTTGTTGATGTCTGCGAGGTAAATGTTTCCATTGTGATCGCCGGTAATATTGCTGAAGGTAGCCCCTTTATGTGAGGGTATGATGTTGAGCTGGAAATGCTGTACGGTATGCTTATCTATGTCATAAATATAGAGACCTTCATTTTTAACCGATACAAAAAGGGTATTGCTCGCTTTGTCGCAATACAATGCATTGTATTCCTTGTTTTGTGCCGGGGAAATAAAACCCGCGAATACCATGCGGCCGGTTCCGGGTTGGTAGTGCACAATACCCTGCTGGTTCATCCGTATCCAGATATCGCCATCACGATCCTGTACAGCATTGCGTATACCATAACCATTATCGGCAAAAACTTTTTCTGGCAGTGGCAGACTTGTGGCCTTTGCGGTTAGAGGGTTAACCCGGTACAGCTTATCACCTGTACTCAGGTACGCCGTAGTATCTGCGGTTTCTGTATAGGCACGAACGCCTTCCGCAAGTATTTGTCCTGCCGCAGTAATGGGTATCGCGGCTCCTGCAACCGGGTTGTAATAGAATAGCTTTTTGTAAAATTCTCCGATAAGCAGTGCGTTGCGGCGGGAAGAAATGCCGAGCCTGTACACCCCTCCGGGAGCATCAACCTGGTGATAGGTAAACAATGGTTTTTCTGTCGTCATCTGCACAAACCCTTTACCGGAAATCAGCCAGAACCTGTTTTCATCCTTCAGGATATTATAGTAATTGGCTACTGGGAAATTGTTGTTTGTGGCGGTGTCGATTGTTTGCACAAAAGTTTCCCGGCGCTTATCAAACAACACCAGGCAGTTGTTGGCACAAAAAATAAGGGTATCTCCGTAATAGGGTTTAATGCCATAAGCAATATCAAACATTGCTTTCTTCCGGATATCAGGAGGGAACAGGTAGTTTTTCCAGGTATTTCCGGTGGCGTTAAACCGCAAAAGTCCGTGATTGAATGTGCCGATCCATAAATCTTTATTGCTGTCTGCATAGCTGATTGCGCTGCCAAAAAAATCCGTTATGCCGGGGAAGGGGCAGGGATAATGACTGAATTTCCGGGTACTGGTGTTGACACTGTACAGGCCATAAGTGGTAAGCACCCAAAGTTCATCTGTTCCTTTTTCTGCGAGCGACAATACCACAACCCTGGTATGGTTGCCATTGGCGGGTCTTACCGTACCGGCAAATGCAGCCCATCCGCTGCTGCTGAATTTTTTGGTTACCGGATCAAAAACCAGCAGGTCATAGTCGGAGCCCACCCATATATTGCCATGGGTATCCTCCTGCAGTGCCGGAAAAAAGTTCCCGACCTTGGGCATAGCCTGCGTATCAGGTGCGTAGTTGCTGAATTTTTGTGTAGTGTGGCTGAACAGGCTGAGTCCACTCGTTGTGGTGACCCAAAGCCTGTTTGCACGATCGGTATAAATTTGCTGGATATCGTTCCCGGCAATACTGCTGCTGTCGCCGGGGTTATTGATGAACACATCAAATGCGTTACCATCAAAGCGGTTAAGTCCGTTTCGGGTACCTATCCATAAAAACCCTTCCCGTGCTTTTGCCATAACCGTAACGGTATTATTACTCAGTCCCTCATTGGTGGTATAGGCGGTAAACTTAAACGGTTGTGCAACGCAGACAGCAGGTAGCAAGAACAGTAATATTTGTATGATGCGCTGCATGTGATGATCTGTAAACAAGACGTGTAATATCGCAAATATTTACATAGCTTTCTTTACCCCGCTTGCTTATATTTTCTGTCTGCCCTTAGCCAGCGTCTGCTGCTTTATAAATAATTCCTGGTAATGGACCAGCTTGTTATCAAAAATCAGTTTAACGAAATACTGTCCTGTCTGCAATTTATCAATACCGATTACGGTTTCATTCCTGCTGCCGCGCTCTGCCATAATGGTTGTTTCCTGATAGGCTTTGCTGTCGGCAGCATTGGTCACCACTATTTTGTATGCGCCGGTCTGGTGCGCTGTAACGATACATTTTTGCCCGCCAGCTATACCGTTTACAACCGATAGCGTGCCATAGGGGTACAGCTCCCGGCTGTTGCCTTTGTCCACGCTGTTTACAAAAACAGGCAGTTCGGCAGCGGCCGTACGTTGTGGCGGCAAGCCAGACTGGCAGGGACCGAGTAAGCCGTTGAACCGGCTCCTTTCCGCCACACTGAAGCCATTACCCAATATGATCTCCCTTCCAGCCCTTGCGGTTACCAGTGTGCTGTCGGTACCTTTAATGGTTACATAGGCCGAGATATTATCGGATGCCTGGTAGAACCGGTTGCCAAATACTTCACCATTATTGTCGCCGGTAATAGCATAACTGAAATCGCAGGCCGAATACAGGTCAGCCTCCCAGATACCGGCACCATAGGTGGATGCCCTTATTTTGCCGGCAGCCTGGTTGATGAACAGGTCTGTTACCGGGCAGCGTGGCAATTCATTAAAATAAGGTGTCCAGTCGGCATCGGTAACACCATGGTAGTACACGCCCATATCGGTACCGATATATACATTGTTGCCATTGTCAACAGCGAGGCAGCTTACCTTTACTTCGGCGGGCAGTGTGCCGCTGATATTGATCCATGTGGCACCCGCATCATTACTCGTCATTACCTTGGCACCCGCGGTATAGCCGCCAATAGCCACATATACATAGTTGCTGTTGGCAGGACAAACATTTACATCGGCGATCTGTCCCGAACCCGCAAAGCCGGGATTGGCAGCAAGGTTACCCGTGAAAGCAGCCCCCGCATTATCTGTACGGTAAATGCCGGTGGTACCGGCTACATATATCCTGTTGGAATTACTGGGACAGTTGCAGATACTTTGCTGAATGGCAAGATTCAGTATCTGTGTCCAGGAGGAGCCGCCGTTGGTTGATTTAAACACACCCGAGCTGCTGCTGGCCAGGTACACAATGTCATCATCTGCAGGGTTTACGGTAATAACGGGAAAGAGATTGGTGGTATTCGCCGGGGTGGTAACACTCAACTGGTCGCCATTATTATTGTACTTGACCACCCCATTATTATTGGTGGCATAAATGGGCGAGTTTGCAGAGTTGCCAAATGCGCAATCAAAGCCATCGCCCCCGTTGACGTGCAGAAATTCGCCCGCATTTTTTTTATACTTCATACCATTGTCCTGCGTTCCCCCCATGATTTTATTGACATCATACGCAGCAGCAGACATATGGTAGAAAGTGGTGGTACTGATACCGTTGGTAATATCAGCCCAACTGTTGCCGCCGTTGGTACTCACATATACACCGCCATCATTACAGCAGTAAAGGTTATTGTTGAGCGGATTGTAAGCAAGGTCGTGGATATCGGGGTGGATATAATTGGCAGGCGCAACGGGATTGGTATTGGGCTCGGCAAAAGTGGTAAGGTTGGTTAAAGTAGTACCCCCATCGGTACTGCGCCACACGATTTTTCCTGCAACCACTACAGTTTCTGCATTTACCGGGCTTGCGGCAATGGCCAGGTCATAATTAGACTGGTCGCCATCATTGGCGGTTACAATACCGTTGCTGTTTTGTGACAGGACGTTGGGTGAGGTAGCCCTTGCGGTAAAACTGTTCTGGCTGCCCTTTGAAGGAGAGCGGTACAGACCGGAAAAGTTGCTGGTGCCGACAAACGTGGTTACGGGTGGGTTACCGGTGGTTACTGCACCGGTAAATGGCGCACACATGAGATAAACATAGTTGTTGTTGTTGGGCGACACCCCGATTTCTATCCGGTTGGCACCGGGGATATTGGTGCGTTCGTCTGCCGGAAAAGTAGCACCTCCATCCAGCGAGCGGTAAAAGCGGCCAAAACCCGATACATATACCGTTGATGGACTGGAGGGGTCAAATTCGATATCATAAACCGGACTGGTGCCATCGGTAAGTGCCACCCCGGTCAGCACCCGGTTCCAGTTGTTACCACCGTCTGTACTCCGGTACAAGCCCGATTGGGTAGCCGCAAACAAGGTATTGACATTGCCGGGCAGCATCACCAGTTTAAACCCATTAAAAATACGGGTTTGTCTGCTCCGGTTAAAACTGGTCTGCGTCCAGGTGTTACCGCCATTTGTGGTGAACCATATACCACAGGAGTTTTGGCTAATGGCACCACCGCCATTGCCATCGCCGGTGAGTACAAATATCCGTTGCGCATTACCGGGATCTACTGCCACGCCGGATATTGATTGTATGGGGAAATAGCGGGTAAGGTTAACCCAGGATGCGCCCCCGTTTTGTGTACGCCACAATCCGCCATTATGGGCGCATACAAAAAAAGTATTGGGATCGGTAGCATGAAAAACAATCCTGTCGGTTTTGGAGAGCCCCCGGTAAAACCCATTCTGGTAGCTGTTGGCAAAGGGGCCGATAAAGTTCCAGGCCGCATTACTGCTGCTCTGTACGCCGGCAATATCCCTATGTGCCGCATCGCCGTATTTACTGTTGACAACATTCCAGGCCTCAATGGTTTTTGCAGCAATATCTTCCAGCTCACCATTGTCTTTAAGCCTTGTTTTGTTAAAGTATGCCCAGCGTTGCCACAGGAAATGACCGCTTTCAAACTCCTCCTTTTCTTCTCCTCTGCCGCCTTCCGCTTTTTCTTTTGCCGCTTCTTCCCGGTAAAATGCATCCACCACGCGCATAATATCGTCCAGCCGCTTCAGGCCGCTGATCTTTCGCTGTATACGATCGGGTAGTTCCTGGGCAATGCTTTTGACTGCCATCAGCAGGATAATACTTGTAAGGATAATATACTTATTCATTCCTGGAATCTTTTTAAGTGGGCATATTGCAGGAACGGTATCCTGTTTCACCATGCCCTGCGGCACAAAAAATCAAAGTCGCTGGTACACAATGGTTTCATCGGCATTGGTAAAGGTCATCCTGTTGCCCGAAAAACTGATGGTGTGCGATACACCCACAGCAAAGTTTGTGGCCGAAACCGTGAAGGTCTTGCCCTCCAGTTTCCATTGGGTTTTACTGTACAATTTTTCCTGCATCTTTACATAGCGCTCATCGCAGCCACTGTTTGCAGCGTTCAGGCGCCAGGTGCCATCTGCGTTGATTTCATATACAATATTTGCGGCACAGGGCCTTATCTGCAGTAATGCTGCATGTGTATCTATTTTTTTGCCCTCGTATACCGAGGTATAACTGAGGCGCTTCCATTTGCCAATGGGGCTTTGCGCAACAGCAGCTTCAGCAGTGATGAGTACGAGCAGTAACCAGATTATTTTTTTCATTGCCATTATTTGATGTGAGTGATCATTGTTTCTTTTTTAAGGCCGCTTCCAACGCTTCAATCTTTTTTTGGGCAGCAATCATGTACAGGGTGAGTTCTTCAATTTTCGCCATCATTTTTGTCTGCATATCGCTTACATCCACACCCTCCTTCTGCAGGAGGGCCGCTGGTGGTATCCCGGGCAGGTGGTTGTGCGTATTGATGAATTGTTCTACTTCGCGCAATGGTTTCAGTTGGTATCCTTTCTCAAAAACATAGTCTGCCCAGCCCGTATTGATACGCAGTTCTTTTGCCCTGATGCTGCCATTTACCGCCAGCTTGTATATGCCGGGGTTATCGGTTCCTACACCCACACTGCCAAACTCATTGATAAATATCCGGTTGGCTGAATTGGTATAGATCGCAATGGGACTATTACCCGTTGTACCGAGTGATACCGTATTGCCATTGTTGGGACCACCCAGGTAGGCTTTAAATTCGATGGTAGCAGAAGGATTACGCAACACCAGTGCACTGCTGTAATCCGCAGCAGTTTGTATGGTGGCTCTTGCACTCACGTCCGGGCTGCTGGTACCGATACCGATCTGGCTGGTGGTTGGCGAACCCAGGATAACATCACCACCATTCTGTTCGTTAACGTACACCCGGCTCAGCAATTTGCCTCCCCTGATATAAGTATCTTCCGTATTGGAATAATTGAAATGTGAGGTGTAGGCCGATCCCAGTATGGCAAGGGCCCCGGCATTGATATCCGGTCCGCTCTGTCTTCTTTTACCTACAACCAGGGTATGGTCGGGCGATTGGTTGAACAACAATCCGATACCTGTATTATGATTGGTATTACCTATCTTGATGCGGTTACTCTGGTACACATATACGTTATCACCAATGGCAACAGAGTTGGAAAAATTATCCGCAGTACTCCCCAACAGGTCGTTATTGTTGCCGATCAGGATATTGTTACTCCCGTTTCTATGAAAATAACCTGCGGCATAGCCCAGGTAAATATTACCCGTTCCATTAGCCCCGTATCCCGCAGCCTGGCCAATAGAGATCGTTCCTGTTGCCGCAGCATCAGCGTTAATACCACTATTGACGCCCATAAAAACATTATTCTTTGCGCCGTCAAACTCCGCCATACGGGTGTTGTTCGTTTTGATGATGAGGGGTACATTATCCGTATTGCCAATAAAGTTGGCCGTGGTATTACCACTATTACCGGATAAACCCCAGCCGCCGCTGATGGCCGTTGCCTGTACGGATGATTTTCCGGTGACAAACCAGCGTTGCTCTGACGGGCTGTACTGCAGGGTTACCGCACCTTTGGCGCCAATCACCACATCTTCGGCATTGCTGGTGAGGATCCGGTTAACATCTGTCGAAAGTGCAGACTCATTAACCAGGGTCATTTCATAGGCCGTGGTATTAATGAGCGTAAGGATACGTCCGTCAACCCCGCCATCAATACCGGTGATGGAAAAGGCTGCTGTTGGGAGTACAACGCGATACACGGCCCGCCGGTCGGTGACGGTGGTAACATCGTTGTTAACCCCGTTGACCAGCGACATACTGGCCATGCGGGTGGCGATATCGCCGGTAATGTCTAAGGCTGTTTGCGGGTTGGTATTGCCGATACCAACATTTTGCGCCCGGGTGGTCAGTACCACTAAAAAAAACAGCAGACTGCCAATCATTCTAAGCATACAATTGTTATTACTGATGAATATACCTGCAAACTATTGCTGTTGCCTGTACAATTCCTGCGTTGGTTACTGGCTGGCGGCTGGTGGTTATTGGTTGGCGGGAAAAGCGCAGACTATGGCACATCAGCACACCTGGATTTTGATTGCACACAACACGAGGCAATATATACAGGTGTAGTATCCCGATAAGTTGCCGAACCCAACGGCTTCAGCGTTCATTGCGATAGCGCAGGGGTGTAAGGAGGGTTCCTTTCTTGAAAAACTTATTAAAATAAGAAGGATCGGAGAAATCTAACTGATAGGCGATTTCAGCAATTGACAGTGTTGTATGACGCAGTAATGCACGGGCTTCCATCAACAGCATCTCCTCAATAAAACTACTGGCTGTCTTACCTGTTTCTTCCCTGATGATCCTGCTCAGGTGATTGGGTGTTACGGCCAGTAAAGCCGCATAATCAGCAACATGTCTTTTGGTGATGAAGTGTTGGCCCACCAGTTTTTTGTAACGGGTTACCAATGTATTATCGCTTTGGGGCGCTACTTTCCCCGCCAGTTGCTGGCGTTCATAACTCCTGTTGGCCGCAATCAGGATGAGGTTGATATAGAGGAGTATGCTTTGCCCCATACCCGGAAGCCGCTGTTTGATTTCGTTGTCGATCCGGAAAATGAGGTCTTCTATTTCCTGCGCTTCATTATCGGTGAGCTGGAAAAAAGGGACTCCCCCATGATTAAGGAAGGGATACTGTTGCTGCATGGTTTTGAGGGGTAGCAGACTTTCTGCAAAGCGCTCTGCGAATATCATATAATAGGCAAACATATCATCGCTTTTATTGTACAGCGAAAACAGTTGTGAAGGAAAGTTGAAGTGGATCGTATTGCGCTGGTGCTGAAAGGTTTCAAGACCGCAATCGACCTGTACAAAGCCCCGGCGACAGAGGGCAATGCGGAAAAATTCTGATTTCAGGGGACCTATCCGTTCTTTTACTTTGGCTGACGAATACAGACCAAAGCCGTTTTCAATAAGTTCCGGTGTATTGTCGAGTCCGAAATCGCTTTCTGTTGTACCTTCTTTGTGAATGAAAAGATAATCCCTGTCTAACCGGTACACCGGTATTTGCTGTGGTTGCTTTTTTTTCACTGTACTGCTTTAAGCCGAAGATAAGCAGGAATGCCGGGTTATAAAACACCCCCTGCCTGAACAGGGGGTGTACAAATCGTCACATGCCTTTAATCCTTACGGATTTTTCCGGATCCAGCCTGTACGCGTAAGCTTGAGCGTATTCTGGTTTACGATTTCGTATTCCAGTTTAATACCCGTATTGGCTGCTGCCGAAGCAGGAACCGTATAGGGAACCAGCAGGGTATCGAGCCTTTTGATCGTGGAAAATGCCGGGGCATAGGGAATGGTTGCCACCTGGGTGCGGCTACCACTGCCTACAGTTTCGTATAATACAATTTCCCTGATGGGGCTCTGGGAAAAATATTGCAATTCTACCTTCAGCAGGGTACCACCGGGATAGACCGGTGTGGATGACCCGAGGGTTGAGGTAAGTGTTCTGTTCGGACTGTTGTTAAAGTCAATCAGCGCATTGGTGCTTACTGGTATAAATCCTGTACCTGTGGTGGTATTGTCTGCAATAAAATCCACGCTTTTTTTACAGGCAGCAATACCCAGCAGAAACGCAGCAGTGCTGTAAAGAATTATTTTTTTCATATACTTTTTTATTGTTTTTTAGCTGGCGGCTTATTGATCCCACCAGAGTTTTTCAGTTAATGGTTTTTCTTCTGCATTTACGTTGGGGTTACGCGTCAGTTCCTCCAGCGGATACTGTGAGCGCCGGATGTACTGGCCACCCATCGCCGGATCCTGATTTACCGGCAGTGCCATTCCCCTGAAAAGACTGGCATTATAATCGTAGCGGCGTACATCCACCCATGCCTCCGGATTGAGGTAAAGTGCAATGAATTTTTCCCGCAGGATGTGCTCCAGTGTAAGGTTGGCAGCAGTAACCGAAACCTGCGGATTGGCGAGATAGGTGGCTTTATCAGTGGCCGCCACACCCACCTTATCCATATGCGCACCGATGGCAGCAAGGTAGGCATTATAGGCTGCGGCTGTGCTTCCCGTACTGGAAACCGTGCCTCCATTGGCAAGGAATGCCGCTTCTGCCTCTATAAGTTTTTGCTCGGCAAAGCTGATCATGATCAGCGGAGAAGCAATTTTAGCATAGTAAGTATTGGCATTAAGCAGGGTGTTGCCGGAAATACCCGAGCCATTGATGATACCGGTATAGGTAGCTGCGGTTCCCTTATCGGCAATAAAGGGTAAGCGCGGATCCACCAATCCCGGGTAAGCCGTTCCATTCATACCATCCAGAAGTTTTTTGGAATGGGTAATGGTAAAATTGCCGGTGGTCGTTCCGATGGCCACGTTGCGGTACCAGGGGTTGAAATTCCTGTCGTTGTACACCAACTGGCAGTCATCTGCGTTACTGGTAAAGCCCCCGGTAAGAAAACCCAGTGCCTGGTTGGCTGCGGCTACTGCACCCTTTTTGGTCAGGTGCAGGGCATATCTCGCCCGCAGAACATTGGCCGCCCTGATCCATTTTGCAGCACTGCCACCGTAAAACAGGTCTTCACTGGTGGGTCTGATACCGGCGGGAGGTTGTTGCAGCAGGGCAACCGCTTCCGTAAGCAGTGTTTGAATAGCCGCATAAATGTCTTGCTGCTTATCATAAGCCGGTGTAAGGTTTTCCGCACCCTTGAATGCCTGCGAATAAGGGATGTTGCCAAATACATCCGTGGCCAGACCCAGGTTCATAGCCAGCAAAACTTTACCAATGCCTTCGTACTGTGGCGCCTGCTGTCGGTTGGCTTCTTTTACCAGGAAAACAACATTGTTCAGTGTATTGGAGTAAATGGCGTTGAATACCCCGCTCAGCCGTACATTCCTGTGCTGGTCGTTGTTCAGCGGACCACCGGAATACGAGGCCAGTTGCCCGGCAAAAAGGCAGGTGGAAGACGCCGTTGTATAATAATTATTTGCCGTTGCTTCCAATACTGATGGCAGTAATACCCCGAGTGTAACCGATGTGGGTTTGTTGGGGTTGTCATTGACGTCGAGAAGTTTTTTACAGGAAATACCACCCGACAAAAGCAGCAGTGGTAAACCATATTGTATCAATAATCTTTTCATATCTCACGAGTTTATAAGTTAATGTTGAGGCTGAGTACATAATTGGTGGTATTCGGTATGTTGAAGCCCATAAATCCAAAGGCGTTGCTGCCCGACCCAAAAGAGGTACTTTCCGGATCAAACCCTTTAAAAGGCGTCCAGAGCAGCAGGTTGTTCAATGATGCCGATACATTCGCGCCCCTGATTACCCGGGTACGCGCCAGCCACTTGCCGGCAAAAGCATAAGACAGCGTAACATTCCGTAACCGCAGCCAGGAAGCATCCTGCAGCAATACTTCGGCAGCACCATTAAAGTTATTCTCCGACCGGTAAAATGCATCATCCAGAAAAACCTTTGTTGTATTCGCACTGCCGTCTGCCTTTACCCCATTGAACGTAATTTCCCGGTAACGGTTTTCTGTTGTTTTGAGGATGCCGTTACGGATACTGTTCCGCATACTTACATCATATACATCACCCCCCTGTTTGTATTCCAGCAGTGCGGAGAGCGTGATGTTGCGCCAGGTTACATCACTGCCAATGCTGCCGATCCAATCTGCAAAAGCATTACCCACTTTAACAAAAGTCTGGTCAATCTCAGGCAGTCCGTTGGCATTGATCAGTAACTGACCGTTGGTATAACGTTTAAACTTACGGCCATACAGGTCGCCGGCAGAACCTCCTGCCACCAGTTTGTTTACAATCCTTTCACCGCCATAAAACACTACTTCCTGTATCCCTTCCTTTATTGAGTTTACCTTACTGTCGTTGGTACTCCAGTTAAGCAGTGCGTTCCATTTCACCCGGCTGTTACGTACCACCACAGCATTCATCGACAACTCTACGCCGGTATTGGTAATACTGCCTGCATTGGTGGTGTATATGTCAAATCCGCTGGGAACCGATACGGGTACCCGTATGATCTGGTCGTCGCTGCGTTGTGCATATACAGTAGCATCAAAGCCAAAGCGGTCTTTGAAAAACTTCATTTCCAATCCTGCCTCGTATGCGGTGGTACGCTCAGGCTTCAGGTTGGGGTCGTTGAGTTCACGGTCGAGTACAAAACCCGGGATAGCCCCAAAAGGGAACCCTGCGGCCGCATTAAAATAGGGGCCATTTTTATACGGCTGGGCATCTTTACCCACCTGCGATGCAGAGAGCCGAAGCTTGCCATAAGAGATAACGGAGGGCGCAATAGGGTGCAGGTCTGTAAACACATAACTCAGGTTGATGCCCGGATAGAAGAAAGAACGGTTGTTTTCCGGTAGTGTTGAGCTCCAGTCGTTGCGCCCGGTAATATTCACGAAAATGGCATTTTTGTAGGCGAGCCGGATATCTGCAAAGGCCCCTACAAGACCACGGCGTGTCAACTGTGCATTTGAAAACAGGTTCGCCGTATTGGAAATATCATAAAAGAAAGGTACCGCAAATTTTTCACCCCGGTTCAGCGTATAATCTGTACTGGTACTTTGCACTGCATTACCCAGCATCAGCGACCCATCCCAGTCTTTGCTGAATTTTTTATTGAGCGTGATGAAAAGGTTCGAGTTTACATCTTTATAAGTTATCCTTTCAATATTGATGTAGCCACCCTGTCCCGCAGCAATATCCAGCACAGTGGGGTCGCCCGGGAAACGCGGCCCCGGTACAATCCGGGTGCGGTTTTCACCATAAAAATCACCGCCTACCCGGTAGTCTAATTTCAGCCAGGGTTTGATGGCATAGCTGAAGTTGATATTACCAAGGGTGCGGAAGTTTTTCTCTTTGAGTGTACTGTAAATGCCTACATACCTGGGGTTGTCGATAATGCCCGGCGAATATACTTTCATCGAACCATCCGCATTGAGGTAATCATTCACGTCAAAGGTAGGGGTATGAAAAGAAAGTGCGCTCATCACCCCTTTATCACCGCTGGAAGGCTTAACGCTTTCGGAGCTGATAAAAGTAGCTGCCGCCGTGATGGTGATTTTATCGGTCAGTTTTACCGTAGGGTTGATCCGGAAGGTATAGCGATCCAGTTTGGAGCCGGGTACAATACCCTTGTGGCTGATGGATGAAAGCGATCCGTAAAAGGTAAAATGATCATTGCCCGAAGAAAGCCCCAGCGAATGATTGGCACGGAAGCCCGTTTCAAAAAAATCTTTCTGGTTATTGTAAAACGGCTCATTCGTTACGGGGGGGCCATAAGTTTGGAACCGCAGGGGCGACCCATCGGCATTAAACCGCAGACGGCCGTTGAATCCCTCGCGGTAGGTGCGCTGGATTTCCGGATAAACGGTTACATTATCCCAGGCATAAGATGCGTTCAGGTTCAGCAGCAGCTTACCGGGTGCACCTTTTTTGGTGGTGATCACGATAACGCCATTGGCTCCTTCAAGACCATAAAGCGCCGTAGCACTTGCACCCTTGAGTACACTGATGCTTTCAATATCATCGGGATTGATATCCATCGCCCGGTTGGTGGCAGAAAACTGTTCGCTGCTGCCGGCAGAATTGGAGCCGGCGCTCGGTAATACGCTACCGGCAAAAGAGTTGTTGTTGATGGGGAGCCCATCAAGTATAATCAGCGGCTGGTTGTTGGAATTGGGATCAAGTGATTTAATCCCCCTTAAAATGATACTGGCTCCGGCACCGGGGGTACCACCCGATTGGTTGATGGTTAACCCGGCTACCTTACCCTGTAAGCCGTTTACAAAACTGGTACTTCTCTCGCGGGTAAGATCCTTACTGCTTACTTCCTGCGAAGCAAAGCCAAGCGATTTTTTTTGCTTTTTGACGCCAAAAGCCGTTACCACCACTTCATCGCCTGCTTTTGCAGCTACAGACAGCAGGATAACCAGCGGGGTACCGGTAACCCTTACATCCTCACTGCGATAGCCGATAAAAGTGATCGTTAAAGTCTGCCCTTTAACCGCGCTGATGCTGAAAGAGCCATCGGGTTGGGTCTGCGTCTTGAACCCTGTAGCCTTATTTTCAACGGTGGCACCGCTAAGGGGTTTATTGTCTGTTTCGGTAACCACTCTCCCCGTGGTCAACTGCGCCAGTGCTGATGCGCAAGCCCCAAGCAGCAGGAACAGCAGCAGGAAATGTTTTTTTGTCATACAAAGCATGTTTTAGTTGGTAATAAAAATTGCAGGTCAGAAGAGGTGCCGGTTAATGTTTTGCATATCCGCCCAACCTGATAGGATAAAAATACAACAATATCATAATCCTGAAAGAATGCTTTTGCACAACACATATGTTTACCGTTAATCTTACCATACAACTGCTGGTAACTTTGGTATACACTTAATATTCCGGGATCAGTATCATTGAACAACAAACAGGATTACCGTATGCTTTCAACCACACATTCACAGCAGTTTCGTTTCTGGGCATTTGTATCCATGGTATGCCTCGTGTTTGTGCACGGATACAACCTCAATATTGGCTATCTCCAGCCCTGGACCACCCCCAACGAGCCATTGACCATGACCGGTTTTACTGAATACTGGCTCGCCAATGGTATACTTCGGTTCCGCATACCAATGCTCTTCATCATTTCCGGTTATCTCTTCGCCATGGCAGGCATAACACCTTACCGGCAACGTATGGGCAAGCGCGTTCGTACGCTGCTCTATCCTTACCTTTTCTGGAGTGCCGCTGGTCTGCTGCTCACTTTTATACTCGAATGCTTTGCGCCGGGCAGAGAGGTGATTGCAGCAACACATATGGTGCAAATAGATGCGCAAAGGCTTTTTCTGCATGAGTATCATTGGTATGAGGGGATCATCCGCTGGATTTTTTTTCCCGTATCCTATCAACTCTGGTTCATCAGGGTTTTGCTGGTGTACAACCTGGCTTACCCCGCTATCCGCTGGTGCATCACTCACCGGGTGGTCAAATGGATTTTTTTCGCCTTGGTTATCATCTTCTGGGTCGTAAGCCAGGGACTCATCCTGGTGGAAGGTGAAGGGCTTCTCTTTTTTGCACTGGGCGTATGGATACAGCAAAAGAAGTTTAACATAGACAGCCCTCCGCACTGGCTACCCGTCAATTTGTGGCTGGCCATCTTCCTCCTGTTGTCGCTTGCCAAAACCTGGGTTGCCTTTCTGCCCTTTTTTGAAGCCCAGCACCCCATACTCCTGCTTTCGCATAAAATAGTGGTCTTCAGCGGATTGGTCTGCGCCTGGTATGGCGGAAAAAAAGCCGCTTTATTTTTTATGCAACGCGCCTGGTTTGCCTGGCTCACTTCTTTTTCTTTTATGATTTATGTACTACACGCACCATTGGTGGTTTATGCCACAAAAGCCATATTCCTGTGGTGGCCGCATGGGTATGCCACACGTATGCTTATTTTTATCTTACTTCCACTGACCATCATTAGCTGCTCAATAGCCATCGGTTACCTGTTCCGGAAAGTATTTCCCCGTATATACAGGTTTTCTACCGGAGGGCGGGGAATGGAACTGCCTCCGATACAGGCAAGCGTCCCGGTAACCGGAAAATTGTAAGACTGGCATTCTTTGTAAAGGGTAATGCCTTTTATTTTTCCCGATTGTAATAATCGTTTTCCCGATACGGCATCAGTATATAACCAGCCAGGGAGACATTTGCACAAAAAAAAGATGTACAGAAAAATAAGTATTGGTATTGCCTTGATTACCGGTGGTTGCAGTATGCTTTATGCGCAAAAGAATGTCCGCCCGGGAGCGATCGACACACTCACACCCAAATACCTGCCCGATGTAACCGTAGTGGGCAGAAACAGCAGGTCAGACATACAGTTCATGCCCGAGATAGTAGGTACTTCAATATATGCAGGCAAGAAGAATACACTGGTAATACTCGATAACGTACAGGGTAACGTAGTAACCAATAACATGCGGCAGGTACTGGCAAAAGTACCCGGCGTGCAGATATGGGAAAGTGATGGGAGTGGGATCCAGATTGGTATTGCTGCCCGTGGACTGAGTCCCAACCGCAGTTGGGAATTCAACATCCGCCAGAATGGGTATGATATTGCGGCAGACCCCTTTGGCTATCCTGAAGCTTACTATAATCCACAGCTACAGGCGGTACAGCGCATAGAAGTAGTGCGCGGGCAGGGTTCATTGCAATACGGTCCGCAGTTTGGCGGCATGGTCAATTATGTACTGCGCAATGGCAGCGAGATTAATAAGCCTTTTGCAGGGGAGTTTCAGCAAACGGCGGGCAGTAATGGTTTGTTCAACAGCTATGTGGCCCTGGGTGGTGAAACAAAGAAAATGCATTACTACAGTTTCTTTGATCACCGGCAGGCAGCAGGATGGCGCCAGAACAGCCGCTATTATACTGATGCCGGTTTTGCCACTTTTACTTACCGCATAAGCAGTAAACTTTCTGTTGGTGTGGAAGGTTTGCAATCGCATATCCGCAGCCAGCAGCCGGGCGGCCTTACAGATGCAAAGGCTGCGTCAGATCCGCAGTTCAGTCTTCGCAGCCGCAACTGGTTTGATGTACGCTGGACAACCATGGCTCTTAACGCCAACTATGCATTCAACAGTCACGCCAGGCTCAGCCTGAAAGTATCGGGCATTATTGGCGACCGCAGCAGCATCGGCTACAACAAAGCCATTAATATCGCCGACTCCATCAACCCCGCAACACAACAGTACGATAACCGGGTGGTGGATATTGACCGCTACCGCAACCAAAGTGCTGAGTTACGGTTTATTGCCGATTACCGTATCGGTAAAACCAACCATACGATCGCCGGCGGTATCCGGTATTTTAACGGCCATACCAGTCGCTTGAAAAATGGCAAAGGAAGTACGGGTACAGATTATACTACAGCAATTACCGGCAATTTTCCGCAAGACATCGCACTGCATACACAGAATACCGCCCTGTTTGCCGAAAACATTTTCCGCATAGGCAGCAAAATCACCCTTGTTCCCGGGATCCGTGCCGAATATATCCATACAACAGCCGATGGCAGGCTCAGTTACAACCCGGATGGTACAGCCAGCAATATCCGCAACGAAAGCCGCCAGCGCCGCTTCATCCTTGCCGGGATAGGGGCTACCTGGCATGTATCTGCGGGTACCACCATTTACGCTAATGCCTCCCAGGCATACCGGCCGATGCTGTTTTCTGACCTTACTTATTCACCCACAACCGACATTGTGGATGCAAACCTTAAAGATGCCAAAGGGTATAACCTTGACCTTGGTTACCGGGGTAAAATCGGCAGTTATCTTGTATTTGACCTTGGTGTTTATTACCTGCAGTACAACAACCGGATCGGAACCATTACACAGCAGAGAACAGATGGCAGTTTTTACAGTTTCCGTACCAATGTGGGCAACAGCAGGAGCAAGGGTATTGAAGCCCTTGTAGAAATTAACCCGGTAAAAGCGTTGACCCAAAACCTGAAATGGGGAGATGTCAGCATTTTCCTGTCGTATGCGTATACAGATGCCCGATACGATAACCTGAAGACGGTTGTTAAAAACAGCAGTAATCAACTGGTAGAGTCCAACCTGAAAGGGAAAAAGGTGGAAAACGCCCCGCTGCATATCCTCAGGAGCGGTATCACCTGGCGCATCAAAGCGTTGACCCTGTCGGGGCAATGGAGCTGGGTAGAGCAGGCATACAGTGATGCAAATAATACAGTAGTACCAACAGCCAATGGTCAAACAGGGCTTATACCCGCATATGCAGTTACTGATATTACCACCGAATACCGGTTTTCGGGAAAGTTCAATATCAAAGCAGGTATCAACAATCTTGGTAACAAACGGTATTTTACCCGCAGGAGTGGCGGCTATCCCGGTCCGGGGGCCTTACCTTCCGACGGCAGAAGTATTTTTGTATCGGTGGGTGCACGCCTCTAAGCAGTACAGGGGCACTGGTTGCCATAATCCTGTTATCTTCGCAGCACATGCGCCATTTTACTACCATAACGGGCAAAGATATTGAACAGGCCAGGCTGTTTCTTGAACAGGGGCATACCGTTGCCATTCCAACAGAAACGGTATATGGACTGGCTGCAAACGCGCTGGATGAGGAGGCTGTGGTAAAAATTTTTGAAGTCAAAAACCGTCCGCAATTTGACCCCCTGATTGTACACCTCGCAGAGCCGGGGCAAATAACAGACTATGTACAGTATCTTCCGCGGGTGGCAAGACGTTTAATGGATGCTTTTATGCCAGGGCCACTTACATTGCTGCTGCCCAAAAAAGCAATCCTGCCGGCCATCGTTACCGCAGGGCTTGACACAGTAGGCATCAGGGTACCCGCACATCCCCTTACCCGGGCATTACTGCAATCGCTCAACTTTCCTCTTGCTGCCCCCAGCGCAAACCCTTTCGGGTATATCAGCCCCACCAGGGCACAACATGTATATGATCAGTTACAGGGACAGATTCCCTATATCCTTGATGGAGATATTGCCACTATAGGTATCGAATCAACCATCATTGGTTTTGAAGATGATACACCGGTTGTTTACCGGCTCGGCGGACTGGCCATTGAAACTATTGAAGCCATAACAGGACCGCTGCGATTGCAGCTAAACAGCAGTTCTGATCCGCGCGCACCGGGTATGCTCAAAAGTCATTACGCCCCGCGTAAAAAGTTGTACTTTGATCCCCTTCAACCCATTACTGCTTTTCCGGTAGGTGTGATCGCCTTCAACCGTTACAGCAACGATTATCCTGAAAATTGCCAGCACCTGCTTGCGGAAAACGGCCATCTGCAGGAGGCTGCTATACACCTGTTCGACGTGATGCGTCGGTTAGACAACAGCGATGTAAAGGCGATAGTAGCATTGCCTTTTCCGGAGGAAGGACTGGGACGTGCCATTAACGACAGGCTCAGACGGGCAGCTGCGGAGTAACCCCTTTTTTAACAGGATAATACTGGGCGTACCCGCCATCAGGCACCAAATTGCTTCAGGTGGTGATCCATGTGTTTATACATGCTTTTACCCCAGGCATCTTTGGTGAGTTTGCCAAAGAAAGGATGCGGATGATTACCAACCTTATCGGGCCCCTTGGTATAAAAATCAGTGATCAGCATCATGAGCTTATTTTTTTCACCCTCAAAATCCCGCGCATCTTTAATGATAAAATTGGGTGCGGTAGGTAGTCCCTGTTTGTATGGGGTATCGTTACTCAGTTGGCCTTTAAACATCCAGCCCAGCAGCATACCCATAAACATACGGGGCAACTTATGATCCGTCAGGGGCACTTTGAAAGCCTCCGCACAATGCGCCAGCATCTGTGCCACCTGCATTTTGCCCCATTGTGCGGTGGCCTGTGGCGACAGCCGGGCCATACGGTTGCTGATCTCTTCATAGGCGGCCTTGTCAAACAAACTGTTCATGCGGGAAAATTTGTACCAAGATAATACAAAAGCCGTTATCGAAATTCTTCCGTAACGGCTTTTGTCAGTAATATACTCACTTAAAATTCAGCGCTTTTCGGAAACCGGGGAAACGGAATCACATCCCTGATATTGGTCATCCCGGTTACAAAAAGTACAAGGCGTTCAAAACCCAGGCCAAAGCCCGCATGCGGACAGGCGCCATAACGGCGTGTATCAAGATACCACCAGAGTTCCGAAGCAGGAATATGGAGCTGTTCCATACGTGCAACCAGCTTGTCATAACGTTCTTCCCTTTGCGATCCGCCCACGATCTCCCCAATACCCGGCGCCAAAATATCCATCGCGGCTACGGTTTTTCCATCATCATTGAGCCGCATGTAAAATGACTTGATATCCTTCGGGTAATTGGTCACAATGACCGGTTTTTTGAAATGCTTTTCTACCAGGTAACGCTCGTGTTCACTCTGCATATCCACACCCCACTTCACTTCGTACTGAAACTTTTTCTTCTTGTACGCGGGCGATTGCAGCAGGATGTCGATCGCCTCTGTATAGGTGATGCGCTCGAAATCATTACTGAGTACAAAATCCAGTTTTTCCATCAACCCCATATCGCCTCTCTCTGCCTGTGGCTTTTGCTTTTCCTCTTCTTCAAGCCGCTGGGCCAGGAATTCAAGATCTTCACGGTTATGCGTTACGGCATACTGGATAACATACCTGATAAAGGATTCGGCAAGATTCATATTGTCTTCCAGGTCGTAAAACGCCATCTCCGGTTCAACCATCCAGAACTCCGCCAGGTGCCGGGTCGTATTGCTGTTTTCTGCACGGAAAGTAGGTCCGAAAGTATAAATATCGCTGAATGCCATCGCACCAAGTTCGCCTTCCAGTTGTCCGCTCACGGTGAGATTGGTACTGCGTCCAAAAAAATCTTCTGCAAAGTTGACCGAACCATCCTCATGCCTTGGCGGCTGGTGCATATCCAGCGTGGTTACCCTGAACATTTCACCCGCACCTTCAGCATCACTCGCAGTAATAACCGGGGTGTGCATATACACAAATCCTTTCTCGTTAAAAAACTGGTGAATGGCAAACGCCAGCGCATGCCGGACACGGAATATGGCTCCGAAAGTATTGGTACGGAAACGCAGATGTGCATTTTCACGCAGAAACTCCAGGCTGTGCTTCTTGGGCTGGATGGGAAACTTCTCAGCATCACTATCGCCCAGTATTTCGATACTGGTGGCTTTCAACTCCACACGCTGACCCTTGCCCAGCGACGGCACCACTTCGCCCATAGCTTTAATGCAGGCACCCGTTGTAATGCGGCGGAGGGTGGCTTCATCAAGTAAACCCAGTGCCACCACTACCTGCAGGTTGCTGTTGGTACTACCGTCATTCAGTGCAATAAATTGCGAATTGCGGAATGTGCGTACCCATCCCATTACCGTAGCCGGGTATCCACTGGCCTCATTGCCCAGCAACGCTTTAATTTTTACCCTTGTATTAAACATAACTGTACATTGAAAGTGTGCAAAGATAAGCAGCACAAGGTACATTGGATAAGGGAGTACACAATTACTGCAGCCATAAGGTTTTTACATCCCTGCAGCAGGTAAAACCATTCATACACCTCCCGGTATTCCCGAAAATATATGGTCATTAAATACAATTCATGTACAGCAATACCAGCCAATATTCCGGTTCACCATAGCCATCAGGCATTTTCCGGGGGTGCACAGACTGTTACAAGCCCAACCATTGGGAAACCTGCTTTGGCTCAAAATGTACCGGTTTTGTCCTTTAAACGACCAACGGAATAAAAATTTATGTTTTTTGGGGAAAACGTCTTAATATTGCAGGAAGAAAGAAGCTGATAGCTCAGTTCAAGCCACTTGCTACTTCAGTTCAAAAGGTTCTGTTACTTTATTTTCAATCTAAATTTTCAGATTTTACGATTACTCTTTTGAGAATTAATCACTTCATTTTTGTATGTACGACATTTTACAACTGAACGATATGCTCGTTCCTGAACTGCTTGACATAGCGGAACAACTCAAAATCACCGGTGCCAAAAAATTAGACAAACAGGAATTGGTCTACAAAATTCTGGATAAGCAGGCGGTACTCAATGCCGACGCCAAATCCGAGGAAGCGGAAGATAAGCCCAAACGCAAGCGCATTGTTAAAGCCTCCACCTCAATCGGCTCAGAAGAAGCTGAAGTAATGCGGGAAGCACCCAAACGCGAAATCAAATCCGCCCGGCCGGTAAAAGAGACCAAGCCTGTTGCAGCAGAAGAAAAAGAAGAAAAGGAAAATAAGGAACTTGCAACCCCCAAACTAAAAAAAGATGCGGGTCCTAAAAAAGGTCCGGACAAAGCAACCAAACCCCTAGCCCCCAAGAAACCTGTGGACGAAATTAACCCCGATGGCATCTCCTCGGCAATGGCTCTGGCGCCCAACCTCATCAGCCTGCTGCAGGACGATCCTATTGACGACGATGATGATGAAATGATGATGGAAGAGGAAACGCCTGTACAGCAAAGGCAATATCCACAACACCGCAACACCAATTTTAACATCGAATTTGATGGTATTATACTTGGCGAAGGTGTACTTGAAATGATGCCCGATGGATACGGGTTCCTGCGCAGCAGTGATTACAACTATCTTTCTTCACCCGATGATATTTATGTTTCTCCCTCACAGATCAAACTGTTCGGACTTAAGACAGGTGATACGGTAAACGGATCCGTTCGCCCACCCAAAGAAGGTGAAAAATATTTCGCACTGCTCAAGGTGGAAACCATCAATGGTAAAACCCCCGAAGAAGTACGCGACCGTGTACCATTTGATTACCTGACGCCACTTTTCCCCTTCGAGAAGCTGGATCTTTGTTACCGCGCTTCCGAATTGTCAACCCGTATCATGGATCTCTTTACACCGATTGGTAAAGGACAGCGTGGCCTGATTGTAGCACAACCCAAAACGGGTAAAACTATGCTGCTGAAAGAAGTGGCCAATGCCATTGCAGCCAATCACCCCGAGTGTTACCTGATGGTAGTGCTGATTGACGAACGCCCCGAAGAGGTTACAGATATGGAACGCAGCGTAAGGGCAGAGGTAATCGCCTCTACTTTTGACGAACCCGCTGAAAAGCACGTTAAGGTAAGTACGGTAGCCCTGCAGAAAGCCAAACGTCTGGTAGAGTGCGGCCACGACGTGGTGATCCTGCTCGATTCAATAACCCGCCTGGCACGTGCACACAACACTGTAGCTCCCGCAAGCGGAAAGGTATTGAGTGGAGGTGTGGAAGCCAATGCGATGCAGAAACCCAAACAGTTTTTTGGTGCTGCACGTAAAATTGAAAACGGTGGCTCGCTTACCATCCTTGCTACAGCGCTTGTGGATACCGGAAGCAAGATGGATGAAGTGATCTTTGAAGAATTTAAAGGTACCGGTAATATGGAACTGCAGCTCGAACGCCGCCTGAGCAACAAGCGCATCTTCCCTGCTATCGATATCGTATCTTCTTCCACCCGTCGCGATGATCTGCTGCTGGATAAAGAAACCTTCCAGCGGATGTGGGTACTGCGTAAACATATGGCTGATATGAATCCTGAAGAAGCGATGAATATCCTGCTGCAAAATATGAAAGGAACAAAGAACAATGCAGAATTCCTGACCAGCATGAATGGATAAACAGCAATGCTGATACATAAAAAAACCGCCGGAATACGGCGGTTTTTTTATGTATTTATTCGACGGTATTTTCCCGGAAACTGATAGTCTCTTCCATCATTGCTTTTGCCTGCAGCAGGTTCCTGTATTCAGGCCCCAGCAACATAAAGCGCCTGACCCATTTATTATCCATGTTCCTGAGCGTAAGGTTTTTAAAAAACCAATACGACAGCCATGCACAGCACAGCGCGGCCGGAAAGGAAATCAGCCAGAATCTTGCAGTACCGATCCAACTGATGTGCCAGAACCAGGTAGCGTAAAATGGCATCTGCAACATGAGGATACGTACGGTATTAATGGTAGATACCTGCAAACGGCTGAGCTTTTCCTGTGTGGCAACAACGCTCTCGCTGTAACTGATCTGCCTGATCCATACCACATGCCGGAGGTATACCACTATGGCCAGCAGGTTGAACAGGGCGATGATGGCCACAGATATTGTAAAGAAAGGATTAGCCATCCTGTTGCCATAAACGAGCAGCCCCAGAAACAGTACCCATACAATGCCCGCCACCACTGCAAAAAGCTTCAGCGGCACCAATGCATGCAGTCTCGATTTTGCCTTTTGCAACTGCATCATTTCAAAACTCCGCAGGTTCAGCGCCCAGGATTGAAGGTTGAGTACCCTTGCGCGCTCCAGTTGACGCGTACTGTCTTCCCAGATTTTCTTTATTGTTGCCTCTTCCATAATGGTATTATTAATGTTGATGAAATGCGTGTTTGAGTTTTTCTTTTATGCGGCTGATCTTTGTTGCCACATTCGTTTCGGTGATGCCCATGATCTCCGCGATCTCTTTATAACTTTTTGATTCCAGGTACAACAGCATCAATGCCTTGTCCAGTTCCTTCTGCTGTGCGAGGCAACGGTGGAGTACATCAAGACCATGTTCACCATCGCCCGGATCCGGATCGGCTATCTCGGCATGTGTACCTTCCAGTGCAATGATGCCACGCTTTTGCTGTGCCACCCGGTAAAAGCTGATGGCCGTATTGAGTGCAACCCGGTACATCCAGGTTGTAAAACGGTAAGCAGGATCATAACGTTTGTAAGACCGGAAAAGCTGGTAGAGAATCTCCTGTGCAAGGTCTTCCCGCTCATCCGGCAGGGTGCAGTAGGTATGACATATTTTATAAATAATACCTTCATTGGCCTGTACCAGCGTCAATAAATCTTCCTTGCTTTCCGTTTTGCCCATGAATCGCTTGCTTTTTATACCATATTATTCGTAGCCACACATCAATAATCACACGGGGGGCGATTTTTTTTTGATACACCCCATCCTATCTGAGGTGGATGAAGTGTGGCAATACCTGCCATGAAAACAGCGTGATGAGTACCACACAAATGAGGTTGAGTACAAAACCAGTGGTAAGCATATGTTTCAGACGGATATGGCCGCTGGCAAAAACAATGGCATTCGGGGGCGTCCCCATCGGCAGCATCCCGGCACAACTCGCACCCAGCGTCATGGGTATACCCAGGAGCAAGGGGTTGATGTGTAACGCATCGGAAAGTGCAGAAACCACCGGTGCAAGTACAATAACCTGCGCCACATTGCTCATGATCTCGCTCAGAAAAACAGATACCAGGGTAACGGTAAATATGAGTACAAGGATATTACCCGTTGCAAAACCTGCAATAAAATGCCCAAGCCCGTCAATCAGCTTCGCATCTTCAAGCGCTTTGGCCAAAGCGATTCCGCCCCCGAAAAGCAATAAAATACCCCAGGCCATTTTGGAAGTATCCTCCCAGGCAAGCAACCGGTTGTACCCATGCGCATCTGTCTTTCCTGATGGAAAAAGAAACAGACTGATGGCGCCACAGAGGGCGATAATGGTATCGTCTAATTGCAGCACATGCTGGTATTCGTTGATCAGGTCTTTTGTAATCCAGAGCAGGGCAGTAAATCCGAAAATAAGCATTACCCGCCGCTCAGGTACCGACAATGGCCCCAATATCCGCAACTCCTGTTTGATATAAGCCCGGGCTTCATGACTGTCCTTAATACGGTTCGGGTAAAGCCATTTTACCATCACCACATAAAGCGTAAACAGCAGCAGCAGGGATAGGGGCATGCACACTTTCATCCAATCGGCAAAGGCAATGGTTTGCTTATAATGCTCATTGAGGTGGCGCAGGTAAGCAACATTGGGTGGTGTGCCAATAATGGTGGCAATACCTCCGAAATTGGCGGCATAAGCAAGGGCCAGCATCAGGGTAAGTGAGAAGTGGTTGAGCCTGGAATCAGGACCCGCATGCTGGCTGATAACATGGATCACTGAAGCGCCGATCGGGAACATCATCATAGTAGTGGCCGTATTGCTGAGCCACATACTCAGTGCGCCCGTAGCCAGTATAAAACCAAGAATGATCCGGTCACCATTGGTACCCGTAAGGTTGATGATGTGCAGGGCAATACGTTTGTGCAGGTTCCACTTTTCGATGGCCAGCCCGAGGAAAAAGCCCCCCATAAAAAGATAGATGACCGAATCTGAATATGCCTTACTCGTTTCTTTAATACTGCTGATGCTGAACAACGGGAACAATACAAGTGGCAGCAGCGCTACTACAGGCAGGGGCATGGCATCAAGCACCCACCAACCAATCATCAGTCCTGCAAAAGCCAGTACAGTATTGGCTTTGGAATCAACCCCCAAAGGATTAACCAGAAAGAAAAAAAGGCAAATGGCAAGACCGGGTATAAGCGACAATGCCTGTTTGTGTTTATTGATCCACGCATTCATGATTCAAAATAAAGGTATTTCGGCAGATTGCCGCAAAATGATGAGCAAGGCATAGGCAAAAATGACAGCCGGAGGTTTACCTTTGATGAAAAAAAGAAACTATGTCAGCATTAGTGAATGAATTCAACGATTACCGGACACGTATGAATGAAGTGATCCTGAGTAAAGACAACCTCGTCATCAAGCGGCTGTGGAACCTCGATACCAATACCTATGCAGAAGGTGCACTGGATGTGAAAACAAAGGAAATGATGGGTTTGGTGGCAAGTATGGTACTCCGTTGTGATGACTGCATCAGGTATCACCTTGGCAAATGCCATGAACTGGGCATCACCACCCCGCAGGTGTATGAAATTTTTGCCGTAGCCAATATTGTAGGCGGTACCATAGTTATTCCCCATACCCGCAGGGCTGCGGAATACTGGGAAGCGCTGCAGGAAACCGTGGTATAACAACAAACCCGTACGGCCGGGCAGTCACCCTTGACAGGATATTGCTTATTTAAAACCTATCGTTATATTTGTAAGACAACTGATTAAGATATGGAAACAACGACAGCGCCGCTGACGGCGAAAGATTTTGCAACCGACCAGGAAGTCCGTTGGTGCCCCGGCTGCGGCGATTATTCGATATTGGCACAGGTACAGAAAATACTGCCCGGACTGGGCATACCCCGCGAAAATATTGTAATGGTATCGGGTATTGGCTGCAGCAGCCGTTTTCCGTATTACATGAATACCTATGGCATGCACAGTATTCACGGCCGGGCAACGGCAGTTGCTTCCGGACTCAAAGCTGCACGCCCCGACCTGAGTGTATGGATCATCACCGGCGACGGCGACAGCCTGAGCATCGGCGGCAACCATACCATTCACCTGCTGCGCAGAAATTTTGACGTCAACATTCTCCTGTTCAACAACCAGATTTATGGGTTGACAAAAGGACAATATTCACCCACTTCCGAAGAGCAGAAAATTACCAAGAGTACGCCCTTTGGCAGTATCGACCACCCCTTCAATCCATTAGCACTGGCGATGGGGGCTGATTCCACTTTTATTGCACGCAGCATGGACAGGGATACCAAACACCTTCAGGAAATGCTGATCCGGGCTCAACAGCACCGCGGTACTTCTTTGCTGGAAATCTATCAGAATTGCAACATATTTAATGATGGTGCATTCGAGGTGTTTACTGAAAAAAGCAGCAAACCGGAAGAAACGGTTTTTCTTACACATGGACAACCACTCATCTACGGCGCGCAGCAACAGAAAGGTATCCGTTTCGATGGCATGAAACCGGAAGTGGTGGAAATTGGCAATGGCATCAGTGCAGATGATTTGTGGATACACGACGAGCGTGATTTTTATAAAGCACAAGTGCTCGTTCGCCTGTTTGACAATCCATCACTTGAGCGTCATTTCCCACGCCCCTTTGGCGTTTTCTACGAAACAGAAAGAGCTTGTTATGAAGATGTTATGAAGATGCAGATTGAAGAAACGATAGCCACTAGGGGTAAGGGAAATCTCGACAAACTGCTCAGTGGTAAGGAAACATGGACGATACAGTAATATACCTATCAGTTCAGGATAATAAAAAACCCTTCAAATGATGAAGGGTTTTTTATTTCGGTTGTTTTAAACGTATTAATTATTGATAAACGTTCCTGAGTGCTGTTTGATCTGCTGAAGTAAATGGTCTGTCGCTGCCATTAGAGCAGGCGAGCATCCATGAGTTGGCAGATGCGCCGGAAGGTGTACCGGTGATGTAAATTGCACCAACGCCAGCACTGCCTTCATTTACAGCACTGCCGCCGCAACTGTATGCACGGTTCATGTAGTCCGTATGGCGGTAACCGATACAGTGACCCATTTCATGCGCAATAATAGAAGCGAGATAGTTGACATTGGTAGAAGAACTGTACCAGTATGTGTTCATGCTGATGGTGGGGTAAGGATTACCACCGGAAGGGAAGCCCGCAGAACCAAGCGTATTGCTCACCTGGTAGAACAGGGCTACGTTGATCTGGCCACCGCTGGTCACTCGCGTGAACTTAAGACGCAGGTTCAGCGCATTGTAACGCGCGATAGCAGTGTTCAGCGCAGTTGAAAAATAGCTTGGTGCACCGGAAGAAATAGACACACTAAGCGTCCTGGGTAAGCCCGTTACCAGATTGGTGGTACGGTAATGTTCCTCGTTGGCATACACCAGCTCGCTTGAGGTAGGCATACCATTGAGGTCATTCTCTGTAAGGATAATGTCGCCCTCTACGAGATAGCCTTCAGCCACTTTCTGGATACCAGTGGTGTTGAAACCCAGGGCAGCAACTTTTTGCTGAACAGCGGCGGATACCGTATCAGTTGTTTCAGCAGTTGTTTGTTTTTTGCAGGAAGCAAATGCGCCAACAGCAAGTAGCGCAATCATCGTTTTTTTGATCAACTTCATTTTGAAAATGTTTTGGTTTGAAATAAAGATTAGAGAATAATATTAGAAAACAGTTGGTAATAAAATTCTCAAAACGACATTTTTATTTTTGCAACCCCGATGAATATTTTTGTAAACCCTTGCTGGCACTGATTTTTAAAAATCAATACCCGTAAATGCCCGTCAGTAAAGAGATACAGCTACTTAGTATTTTTACGACATTAAATAATATTTAACAGAACGGCAGATTTGTTTAAAAATTTCAATCATAAAATCGGTTAAGCACCATTTAAAATACACATTCACTGTCAGCATAACAGTTTCGTATAAATGATATACGAAAATTCGTAAAAAAAATCACGAAAGCTGTTTTGACCAGAATTGTCACTCTATATCAAAATAATAGGATACAGGGGTGTATGCACAAAAAAACGTACAGTTTATTTTTACTGTACGCCTTTCAAATGACTTCTTTTCTACCGGGCAGCTTACACAGCCAATAACTTTATTTACGCAGGCAACAAACCCCTCTGCAGCATATACTCCGCTATCTGCACCGCATTCGTAGCTGCACCCTTACGAAGATTATCACTCACCACCCAGCAGTTAAGTGTATTGGGCTGCGTTTCATCCCGGCGTAAGCGGCCTACAAAAGTCTCATCCTTTTCATGCGCCGTGAGTGGCATAGGATAAATATTATTGGCTACATCGTCCTGAACAACCACACCTGGTGCAGCCGCAAGCAACGCCCGCAATTCGGCAAGATCAAAGTCCTGCTCAAACTCTATATTGATACTTTCGCTGTGACCACCCATCACCGGTATGCGTACCGTGGTAGCCGTTACACGAATACCCTCATCACCCATAATCTTTTTTGTTTCATTCACCATCTTCATTTCTTCCTTGGTATAACCATTATCGAGAAACACGTCAATATGCGGAATCGCATTCAGGTCAATAGGATGCTTGTAAGCCATCTCCCCCTCAACCTTCTCCCGTTCATTAAACAATTGTTTCACCGCCTTCACCCCTGTACCGGTTACGCTCTGGTAAGTACTTACGACCACCCGCTTAATGCTGTACCGATCGTGGAGCGGTTTCAATACCACCACCATTTGTATGGTGGAGCAATTGGGATTGGCAATGATTTTGTCTGCCGATGTCAACACATGGGCATTCACTTCAGGTACCACCAGCTTCTTGTTCGGATCCATGCGCCAGGCACTCGAATTATCGATTACGGTTGTACCCGCAGCGGCAAACTTAGGTGCCCATTCCAGCGAAGTACTGCCCCCGGCCGAAAAAATAGCAAGATCCGGACGCGCCGCCACCGCATTTTCCATCCCGATGATTGTATACGCCTTACCCTGAAAAACAATTTCCTTCCCGACAGATCTTTCCGATGCGACCGGGATCAGTGTGCTGACAGGAAAATTTCTTTCTTCCAGCACCTGCAACATTTTTGTGCCAACCAACCCGGTTGCGCCTACTACTGCAACTTTCATATAAATGATTCCCCCTTCCCGCTGTTTACAGCGGAGTTTTAATGGTTAAAAAAAAGCCTTCCCGTTAAGGAAGGCTGTACGTATGTATAAAAAACAACAGTCACCCTTCCGTATTACCGAAATGCTGCTTGCAGGTTTTTTTATGTTTAGAATAAAATGACATCAGCAACGAAAATACATACAAAACCAATGTTTTCCAAAAAGCTGTACCCCCACAAACTTTATCCGTTGATTACCCGCTTATACACAGGTCGGGTGACAGAACTCCCCTATTTTGCAGCCCTAATCTGCAGATCATGAAAAAAATACCTTTACTCCTGTATTCCCTGCTGCATACCCTGGCCGGCTTTGCACAGTTTACCGAAACCTTTGCCGATGGTAATTTCACCAGCAATCCCGCCTGGGCAGGCAATACCAGCGATTGGCTCGTAAACAGTACCCAACGCCTGCAAAGCAACAGCAGTAACCCCAACAGCCAGTTTTACCTGTCCACACCCAATACGCTGGCAATAGCAGCCCAATGGGAGTGGCAGACAGAACTTGCATTCAACCCTTCCTCGGCAAATTATGTAGACGTATTCCTTACCGCCAGTGCTGCCGACCCCTCAGCAGCCGCCACAACGGGATACTTTATACGCATGGGTGGTACCGACGATGAAATCTGCCTCTACCGCAAAGACGGATCCGGTACACCCGTAAAGATTATTGACGGGCAGAACGGAATACTCAACAATACCAGCAACCTGCTCAGGATAAAGGTAGTACGCAACAGCAACCAGCAATGGACGCTGCTCCGCGATATGACGGGCAGCGGCGGCAGCTATACGCCCGAGGGATCGGTAACCGATGCCACTTATACCAGCAGTGCTTACTTCTGCATACTGGTACGCCAGAGTACAGCAAGCTTTTTCCAGCGCCATTTTTTTGATGACATTGACGTAAAACCCTATATCCCCGACACTTCTCCCCCGCAACTCCTCTTTCTGCAAGCCACTGGTATGCGTACGCTCGACCTGCTGTTTGATGAACCGGTTACAACAACCAGCAGCCAGCAGGTACTGAACTATACAGTAAGTAATGGCCTCGGGTATCCTGCTGCTGCTTTACGCGATCCCGCTAATACCGCCCTGGTACACCTCCTCTTTACCGGCAACTTTCCGGCAGACACGCCTTGCACCCTTAACATCAGTGGGATTGCAGACACCTGGCTGAACACCACACCCGCTACCACACGGCAGTTTACCTATCACCCCACCCGGCCTTATGATATCGTAATGGATGAACTCATGGCCGACCCTGCGCCACCGGTAGCACTGCCACTGGCAGAGTGGATAGAATTGAAAAATACATCCGCCTACCCCATCAGCCTGTCTGGCTTTGCAATCCGGCATCCGGGCGGACAAACAGGGTCTTTGCCCGCCATTACAATATTACCCGACAGTTTTGTCATTGTTTCAGGGGTAAGTGTACAGGCACAGTTACAATCTTTTGGTAAAACCATCGGCATCAGCGGTTTCCCTGCACTTGACAATGATGGGGATGAACTGGAACTGCTGGACGGTACCGGCAAAACGATACACCATATCCGGTATACAGACAAATGGTATGGCAGCGAACTGAAAAAAGCAGGAGGCTGGTCGCTTGAAATGATTGATGCGCATAATCCCTGCACAGGTCAGGCCAACTGGCGCGCCAGCACAGCCGCCGCAGGCGGAACACCCGGGAAAAAGAACGCCGTTGAAAGTCCCAATACCGACCGCGAAGTCCCGCAATTACTGCGTGCTTACACAACAGACAGCCTGCATGCAGTATTGGTATTCGATGAGCCCTTAGACAGTGCCTATGCTGCCCGTACCGCACTTTATACATGCAGCCCGGGTATTGGTACACCCGATACCGTTACGGTAATGCCATTTTTCAATCAGGTACGCCTTCGCCTGCACCAGCCCCTGCAACGTAACCGCCTCTACCAGATCGCCGTAAATACCATACGCGATTGTGCAGGCAATGCCAGTACGGTACAGCAGGCGCGCTGCGGTCTTGCTGCACCGGCCGACAGCCCATCCATCGTTATCAACGAACTGCTTTTTAACCCCCGCCCCGGCGGCGTTGACTATATAGAACTCTATAACCCCGGCACAGCCACCCTCAACCTGAAAGACATATATCTTGCCGGCCGCAACAACAATGGCCAGTTGACAACGCCTGTACCATTGGTGGATGTCAGCCGCCTGTTTTTTCCGGGCGATTATATGCTCCTGTCTGAAGACCCGGCATTGATCCGGACGCAATACATCTGTAAGGATACTACGGCAATCATACAGGTGAAAGAAATGCCCGCTATGCCCGATGATAAAGGCTGGGTCGTATTGCAGAATGTCAATGGTCAAATACTCGACCAGGTAAATTATTCAGAAAAATGGCACTTCCGGCTCATCAGTAACCCCGAAGGAGTGGCATTAGAACGTATTGACGCAGGAGCCCTTTCGCAAAATGCTGAAAACTGGTATAGTGCGGCTACCCATACAGGCTATGGTACACCCACTTATAAAAACTCGCAATACCGCAGCTCCGGAACTATGGATGGAGAGATGACCGTGCAACCCGCCATTTTCAGTCCCAACCAGGACGGCCGCGATGACATAGCCCTGATCAATTACCGGTTTCCCCAGCCCGGCTATGTTGCCAGCATGACCGTATTCGACTTTGCAGGCCGCTCCATACGCCTGCTCCGGCGCAACGCACTCTGTGGCACAACCGGGAGCTTTCGGTGGGATGGCCTCGATGACCGCAACCAACCCCTGCCCTCCGGTATTTATATCGTGTATGCCGAAGTATTTCACCCCGGCGGCACAACCAGGCGATTTAAACAAACTGTTGTATTGGCAAGATGAAAGTAAGAACAATGGTTGTATTTTTATATAGCCACAGCGCTCAGACCTGTGGTAAATCAACCATAAAACCGCATATCATGTTCACCATCAGCATACAGGAAACAAAAGGCCTGCACCAATGGATACTTTCAGACGGGTCAGGTACCAGCGCTGCAATTCTACCAGCTTTTGGCGCCACCCTCAACGCTTTTTCCATAACCCGGCAGGATGGCATACATAATGTTATAGACGGGTATACCGATGCAGAAAGTTTTATCCATGACGTAACCGGCCAAGGCTTTAAAAGCTGCAAACTCTCCCCGTTTGCCTGCAGGCTGAAAAATGGTGCATACCATTTCGGGCAGGAAAACTATAAGATACAACAGGGCTTTTACCTCAACAGGCATGCACTGCATGGACTGCTCTACAATGCCCCGTTTATAGTGCTCCAGCAGGAAGCCAATGCCGAAAAAGCCATGCTCCGGTTGCTGCACCAGCATAAAGGAACAGACGCTGGCTTTCCCTTTGTATATGATTGTGTAGTTACCTATACACTCGAACACAACCACCAGCTTACCCTGCAAACCACCGTTACCAACCACTCTGGTAAGCTGATGCCCATACAGGACGGATGGCACCCATACTTTACCCTCGGAGGCGCTATCAACGATTGCCAGTTAGAGTTTCAATCAAAAGAACTCGTGCTTTTTGACGGGGAGCTGCTACCAACGGGCGAACTCAAACATTTTGAAGATTTTGGGTCACTGACCCTGCTTGGCAAAACTGAATTTGATCACTGCTTTACCGTCAATTTTGCTGAATGCCAGCCACTTTGTGTACTGCGCAACCCGCAAACACATATACAGGTAGAGATTTATCCGGATACTTCATACCCCTACCTGCAGGTGTATACACCGCCGCACCGCCACAGTATCGCCATCGAAAACCTGAGCGCTGCACCAGATGCGTTCAATAATGCAATGGGGCTGAAAGTACTCCCGCCCGGCGAAACAGCAACATTTACCACCAGGTATAAAATCAGCGTACTGCGCTGATATGGTTCTGCTCCCCCCTTGCCAAACACCTTCGTAGCCTATTCTTTACATTGGCGTAAGATCAGGTAAAGCAGGTCGGCACGCCCGTAGCAGCCCCGGCATTTATCTGCATAACTTTCCCTATTTTTTACAAAACCTTTACGGGACGATTCCCGCAGGAAAATGGATACCAACCCCTGCGATCGGCCGTCCTTAACCCTGAATCACACCATGCAAAACATTGATGCTCACCGGCACCGACTATCCCCGGCAAAACCGATGATCGAAAAACGTACCTTTATCCCTTTAAAAAAATTACCTGTTGATTCGCTTTAATGCCCTTACCGGTTTCCGTTGCCTGGCTGCGTGTATGGTTTTTGTTTACCACAACCGTAAATACTGGCGCGAGCAATTACACCCCGAATGTCTCCGCCTCTTTAATGAGTTTCACATAGGCGTGGCATTATTTTTTGTGCTCAGCGGATTCCTCATTGCATATACTTACAGCGATGCCCCAATGCGCTCAGGCAAAGCCTATGGCCGCTACCTGTTGCTGCGGTTGGCACGTATCCTGCCACTCTACTGGCTGGTGCTTACGGCTTACTATATCGACCCTGGTTATGGCAAAGCACAATTTTCCTGGCTTACATACACACTCGTACATGGCTTTTCCGATCAGCACAACCTCGATGCCATTGCACAAGCCTGGTCGCTCAACGTTGAACTCACCTTTTATACCCTCGCTCCCCTGCTCTGCCTGCTGCAGCGCAAACACCTGCTGTACCTGATTGGAGCCTTGCTGGTAATTTTTGGCGCGGCATGGCTATTGGGAGAGACCTGGCACCACATCAATGGTAACCCCCGGCGTTTTTGCTATCCGTTCAAGTTTATTGATACCGCCATATTTCCGGGACGTTGCACAGAATTTATGGCCGGCATGCTCCTCGCGCATGCCATGCGCCAAAAAAATACCAGATGGTTAGAAAGGCTGCCCGGCAAAACCCTGGCAGGCTTTCTGGGTATTGCGCTGACAGCATATGCCATCGGTTGGTTTGAGCCGGACAGGTACGCACAGGGTACAGATCACCCCATAGGTATGCTGTTGCACAAAACCGTATTGCCCCTTTTTATCGCACTTGCCCTTGCCGGCCTCATCTATGAACGTACATGGGTACAAAAATTCTTTTCCTCACGCCTGCTCGTATTACTTGGCAATGCATCCTTTGCCTTTTACCTGGTGCATATCAGTTATGTAAACCTGAAGATTAAAGACTACATTTTACTCCCCGATCATAATTTTGTTATCCTATGGCTGCTATCCATCTTTCTTTACACCTGCTTCGAAAAACCCATATACAGCTTTTGCCGGAAATGGCTCAAAGCCCGATAACCCCTGTGCGGCAATTCCTTCTGTTCAGTAGCACGACCACCTGGAAATGGGTAACAAAATAATCAGCCGGCTAATCTTCCATAAACATTTATATGAAAAAGATTATGTCGGCATCAGCCATTTTGCTGGTATTTATTGCTGCAGCACAAGTGAGAAAAACAGTCATTACCCAAAGAACAGCACGCGTACCGCCGGTTACCACCACTGCGGCGCCAACACCGCAACCTGCCTTTTCAGCCTACGCATCTTTTGGGCATTCAACAAACCCTGTAATACCCAAAAGTTATGGCTCCGGTCCTCAGAAAGTCTGTTGCAAAAGGAAGGGTTGGAAATTTTTGATCCCGCCAACGATAATAATATCTCTGTTGCTGGATATAGTGCAGGCAAAAGACTGCTCGTTACGGTCATCAGCATCCCTGCGCCCAACAACCGTACTTCACTCGTTGTAAATGTTTTTTCTGATGACGGTGCCATCAATAAAACCAT
Organism: Chitinophagales bacterium; assembly: GCA_013298665.1. Lineage (GTDB taxonomy): Bacteria > Bacteroidota > Bacteroidia > Chitinophagales > Chitinophagaceae > Ferruginibacter. Next base: position 126,229 of record JAAFIK010000002.1, on the reverse strand, counting down.
CGGAGAATTGTTCAGACAAAAATTTTCCGGCATTACCATGATCGATTGCAATTAGTGCGGATGTCTGTCAGGACGAAGAACGTGCTTACTCATAATAATCAAGCTCCTTGCTGAAGGTTTCATCCAGTTGGCTGAGCGCAAGAAAGGCGAGGCTCAGGCAGATGATGCCCAGCACAATAGCTGTATAATAATTATTATTACCAAAATACCCCGCGATGACATTGAAGGCCAGGTTGAGCGGGATAACCCAGGCCCGGACAAGATTGAGTGTTGTACTCGTAACCAGTGTGCGTATGTTGGTGCCAAACTGTTCAGCAGCGAGGGTAAACAGCATAATACTGAAACCAACGCTGACACCCATACCGGCAAAAAGCATATAGTACAACGTTAGCGATTGACTGCCAATGAGGAAGTAAAGTAGTACAAACAATGTGTAGAGCGAAAGAAAAATCGTGATTGCTTTTTTCCGGCTTTTCAGACGCTGACTGAGCAGCCCGCAGAGAATATCACCCACAGCAAAACCCGTAAAATTGTACATGAGTACCCTTGCCGCACTGGGCACAGGCTGCATACCCATGCTGGTGGCTATTTCTTTGGTAAGGCCAATAAGGATACCCGTTGCATACCAGCCTGGTAACCCTACCAGCAGGATACAGCAAAACTTCCAGGCTCGTTTGCGGTTGCGCAGGATGAGCAGAAAATTACCCTGGCTGGCTGTGCCGCTTTTCATGGCCTTGAAAAGACCACTTTCAAGTACACCTACACGGAGCAGGAGTAATACAAAACCAAGTAAAGCACCGATCGCGTATGCTGTCTTCCAACTGAGAAAATTACCCACCAATCCTGCAGTAACAGCACCCAGCATGCCGATGCTGCCTACAAAAGCAACAGCGAACCCCCTGTAACGCTTGTCCACCTGCTCCGCAACAAGGGTAATCCCTGCACCCAATTCACCAGCCAGGCCAATACCCGCAAAGAAACGACACCACCTGTATTGGTCGATACTGGTTACAAAAATATTGAGCCCCGTAAAAACGCTGTAAATAAAAATGGAACCAAAAAGCACTTTGAGCCGTCCGTAGCGGTCGCCGGTATACCCCCATGCAAACCCCCCGATCAGCATACCCAGCATCTGCATATTGAGTACTGCCTGTCCGCTGGTTTTAAATGCTGCCGGCGCGATGCCGATACTGGTAAAACTTGCATCACGTACACCGATAAAGATCATCATGTCGTACAGGTCAACAAAAAAGCCAAGGGCAGATACAAGGATGCCCAACCCTACAGCGCCTGATGTTTTGATACCCCCCATTACTGTCGTTTATATGTTGTCATTTGTCCTGCTTGTGCATACTCAGGAAAGATCTCCCGTCCTCAGCCAGTCGCCGATGCCATATGGGTCTGTATGGGCAACCGACACATGCTCATGCCTGATCGTCCAGCGGCCTTCATATTGACGCAGCACAAAACTGGCGCGGAAAGTATTCTCAAATGTCCTGCTGCCCGTTTGTACCTGCAACTTTATGATACCGGCCACCCAGGCCATATCGCCTGATTCCTCCGCCTGCGGGCCTTCCGTCCAGGCTATAGATAGCAATTGCAGGGCGGAAGCACAGAAATCTGTCCAGCCCTTTTTGATCTTATCATAGCCCATGGTGGTGAGCCGGGGTCCTTCCAGCACCACATAAGTATCTGCTGCCGGAAAATATTTGGCGCATATGCCCTCAATATCTTTCTGAATGATGGCATCATAATGCGCGTTGACCGTTTGAACCGGGGTTATCATATTGCTAAGAAATTAGGGTTACATGTCGTTGATCTCATCAGCAATCTGCTGCATGGGTATATTATTTTCGGGGTGGGCAACCGCATCAAGTTCCTGCTGTACAATACGCAGGATACGGGCGGCATAGCGTGCATGCCACAACTGCCGTTCCTCTGCCGCTTCATCAGTAGGTACAAAAGCCTCGATATCGCTTTGCCTGAGTACCCCGCTGGTCTGCAGCAACCGCTCAATCGTATCGATACGCTCACGAACAACAGCCACCTCTGCAGCGATGGCCATAGCGATATTCATCACCCGTTCTGTTTCCGCACTGTTGAAAAAATAAGGACGCCCGCCCTTACTCTTATCTCCCGCCATCAGGATATCATTTACACCTGATGCATCAATACCCTCATGATCTGCTTGCCCGCCTGCGTGAGAGGAACTGAGTTCTGTTTGATTGCTCATATTGTATATACTTTGTCGTTTGTAGTTAATCTTTAGCCCATCAGGCAAGAGACATCAACCTTTTTTCCAACCCCCAAACACATTCCAGATCGGGCTGCGGCCATAATCTTCTGTTACCTGACCATCCGCTTTCTTTTGATCAAGATCGTTTACCGCCTTTACACCCACCTGCATAAAGTCTGCCGGATCAACGCCAGCCTCCTGCATCAAATCCACAGGTTGCAGGTCGTGCATATGCCCCCAGTAAGGCTCTGCATTATAATACGCATCCCAGTCCCGCATAAACTGCTCATAGAAACTCATATCAGGGGTATATTGAGGCTGCTCAATGTGTAGATTGAGCCCGCCAACTGCCAGCACCCGGTTGATTTCTTTAAATATTTTATGAATAGCCCTGCCCCCCGTTTCGTGAAGAAACATGGTCGTTTGTACCCAGTCAAAATGCCCGTTGGCAAAAGCCTGCATATCCGCTGCATCTGTCTGCATAAAGGTAACATTACCGATACCAAGCGCCTGTGCCCTGGCAGCCCCATACCTCAGCATAGGTGCACCGGCATCAATGGCGATCACCTCGGCATCAGGATATAGTTGTGCAATGGGCAGGGTGTTGTGACCAAGGCCGCAGCCAATGTCAAGGATGCGCCTGGGTTTAAAATCCGGGTAAGATGCTTTTACCCATGCAGCTATGGCTTTACCCCCGCCATCGGTAAGGCTGCCAAGCATACCCCCGCTGGTTACAAAAAGTCCGCTGTCGTAATTCGCCGCATTGGCAACATCCCCGGCAAAATATTCCGTATGGTAGCTGCCGGGCATAAGGTGATTGTCTACATGCCTGAGGTATGGGGGTACAACAAAATCTTTAGCCAAAACCAGGTTGGCAGCACCCGCCAGCCGGGCTTTTACTTTTTCTGCAAGCTGCTGTGCCTGCCGCAAAACAACAGCACGGCCATTCTGTTGGCGCATTTCCATGGTACTCCGCCGGAGCGCACCCCAGCACTGGTAGATGGGCTCATTACTCATGGCAGCAGCTACCTCATGCCGGTCGGCAAATGAGCGGCCATGCACTGCCCGGAAAGCAGGCTCAACACGTTTGTCGAAAGCGATTTTATTACCCGGAGCAATCGCCGTACTGACAAAACGGTTCAGGTTGGCTAAAAAATTATATCGCGCACGTTCATCATGACTGAATTCCGGAAAGACTTCGTGCCGCTGTAGTTTGGTCCAAACAGGAGGAAGTTGGTAAGACATCATATATTATTTGTTGGATCATTATTATATGTTGCATACACCATACGGAGCAACCCGTAACCGCATGTCAACAAGGTAAAATATTTCTGCGCTTGCAGCAAGTTTAATCCGCGAGGTTTACCCTGAACGCCGGTCACTGCTTTTCTGTACTGCCTTCTCCCTGCCATACCCCCCTCCACCGGGCAACTCCATCACCAGCTCCTCACCCGTAAGAAGTTTATCATGTCCCTTTGGCGGGGTAAACCTTTTTTTGCCCTTCACATCCCTGATATAAACCTTACCTTTTCGCCCTGAACCACCTCCAAAAAGACCATAGGCCTGGTTATTGATTTTTTCAGTAACATTACTGATCTGTATAGGATGCTCACCAATATTTTTATAGGCAAAGCGCTGGCCATCGCCCCCCGTGTACCTGCCACGGCCGCCACTGCCACCAATCAGGCTTTTCTCCGTTACCAGTACAGGCGCATCATGCTCAAATACTTCCACCGGTACATTGGCCACATTGGTGGGGTAACACAGCGTTGGGCTTCCGGCCAATCCTTTCCGGCCACCATACCCCCCCGCCAGAAACAGGTATTCTACAAATTCACTTCCATCCGTTCTTTTACCGCTAAGTACCATTACCCATACTGCTGCCCCGCAATCTGCCTGAACCTTGTCGGGTACAGCCTTGCTGAGCGCCTTCATTACAGGGCCGTGCAGCAGGTTACCGGTTACGTTTCTTGCCCCCAGCGGCGAAGGCTTTTGGGCATTGAGCAAACTGCCCACAGGTGCCCATACATGGATAGGCCGGAAACTGCCTTCATTATTGGGTACCTCAGGACTGAATATACATTTGATCGGGTAAGCCGTATAGGCAAATACATAGTTGAGTACGGCATTGATGGCAAGACTATGCGCGGGTGAAGTACCCGTATAGTCAACAAATATTTCATCCCCCTTTATCGTAACCGCACATTTGAAATAAACAGGCTCCTTAAGCCCGTCACCATCAGCATCATAACTGGCCGTATAAGTGCCATCCGGCGCTGCTTTAATGGCAGCACGCATCGCCTTTTCAGAAGCCTCAATCACCTGTCTGCCCAAAGCATCAATACTGGTAAGGTTGTTTTCTTCCATCATCCGGTGAAGGGAACGGATACCCTGGTCGTTGGCGGCAACCTGGGCAAGTATATCCCCGATCGTTTGCCGGGCAGCCCGTACATTGGTTTCAATGATGCGAAACAGGGTTTCATCAGGCTTGCCTGCTGCATAAAGCCGTGTGGGCGGGATGTATAACCCTTCTTCATAAAAATCTTTGGCTCCTGCACCCCAAAGCGCACCACCGATATCAGGACTGTGGGCAATACACCCGATAAATCCGATCAGTACCCCATCAAAAAAAACAGGTGTTACAATACCGATGTCTGGCTTATGACCCGCACAAAGCCAGGGGTCATTGGTAATCATTACATCGCCGGGCATCCACGCATCTATCGGGAAATGGTCTTTAATCAATGCTTTGACCAGGAAGGGCAAAACGCCCAGAAAAGAAGGAACACTCACGCTGCTTTGTGCGATAGACTGTCCATCAGTATCCATCAGCACTACGGCAAAATCGGCGCTCTCACGCGTTACTGATGAAAAGGCGGTACGCTGCAGGGTTGTACCCGCCTCATCAACAATCGAAATAAGCCTCGACCAGAGTACAGAGAGCTCAATGGCATCAAATACCCTGTCACCCTTTGCCGGGGCAGCCGTAGCCAATACCGTTGATGTAGTTTTCTTTTGTTTCATATTCAATGCATATGGTGATGCTTACAAGCCCGGGTATTAGTGAAAACATCATCCGGCCGGATTTGATCACCTCAGCTCAATTAAAATATTTTTAAACGCGTCGATCATCACAACCGCATCTTTACCTACCACCGTGGTACTTTCAAATTCTTCTATGATACAGGGGCCTTTTATTTTTTTCCCGGGCTCAATTGCATAACGGTCATATACCGGGGTTGTTTCATAACTCTTTCCCCACCACACCTGCCGTTTACCCTTAAGCGCTTTCTGGTGCGTACCGGTTATCGCCTGTTGGGGTATAATGGCCGGCGACGGGCCACTCACGAGTACACGCCAGGTAACAGCCTCAATGGGTACATTACTGATCTCGCGGCCATAACGCAACTGGTATTCGGCTTTAAAATTGGCCTCAATAGCGGGTACAGATTTTGCCGATAACCGGCCACCCGGTATGGCAACAGCGATCTCATGGCCCTGCCCTGCATAACGCATATCACAGACCACGGTTTCTTTACCCCCTTTTAGTCCTGCTGCTTCAGACCCTGCAATAAATTGTCGGCCCGCAGCCACCATCGTGGTGATAAAGTCATTCACCTTTAGCCAGTCTATCTGATCTAAGCGACATACATAACTGGTGATTTCCTCTGTAGCCACCGGGCTTACCAGGAAACCAAGCGCACTCAACACCCCGGCACCAGCGGGTACCACAAGCTGCGGTGCCCCCATCAGGCGGGCCACATGGAAAGCGTGTACCGGCCCGGCACCACCAAAAGCCAGCATGGAAAATAAACGCGGGTCAAGCCCTTTTTCGATGATGTGTACCCTGGCAGCATTGGCCATATTCTCGTTCACAATACGATGGATACCCCATGCAGCAGCCTCCACAGAGATGCCCAGCGGACCAGCAATCTTTTCCTGCATGGCCGCAACAGCCAGATCTTTGCGCAGCGGCATAGTGCCACCAAGAAAATAATCCTCATTCAAAAAGCCAAGGATGAGATCGGCATCTGTTACCGTGGGATTTTCACCACCCCGTCCATAGCAAGCCGGACCCGGTGTGGAAGAGGCGCTTTCGGGGCCTGCCGTGAGTAATCCCAGCGCATTGATACGGGCAATACTGCCACCGCCTGCGCCGATCTCAATCATATCGATAACGGGGATGCGAACGGGCAATCCGCTGCCCTTTTTAAAACGTTTCTCCCGTGCAGCCTCAAAATGGTTGGTGATTTCTGGTTGCCCATTGCGGATCATTGATGCCTTGGCAGTTGTACCGCCCATATCAAAGGCCACCAGGTCTTTTTTACCAAGCAATTTACCAAAATAAACACCCGCCATTGTTCCGCCCGCAGGTCCGCTTTCAAGCAACTGTATGGGCGTTTTCCGGGCTCCTTCAATGGTGGTGAGCCGCCCGGCGCTGTTCATGATATGAATAATGCCGGCAAATCCCAGTGTATGCAGCCGGGCTTCAAGGTTTTTAAGGTAGTCGTTGGTAATGGGTTGTACATAGGCGTTCATCACTGTAGCAGAACTGCGCTCGTATTCCCTGATCTCAGGCATCACTCCGCTGCTGAGCGAATAGCTGATGCCGGGAAACGATTCCTGGATGAGGGCGCCGATCTGCTCCTCGTGCAGGGTATTGGCATAGGCATGGAGCAGCGAAACCGCAATGCTCTGTACACCCTGCCGCTGTAGTTGCTGTATAATTTTCCGCGCTTCGGTAAGATCAACCGGTGTCAGTACCTTTCCGGTTTTATCAACCCGCTCCTTTACACCCTTGCGCAATGCTTTGGGCACGAGTGGTTGCGGCATCGTGATGAAAATATCATAAATATCATACCGCATTTCCCGGCCAATCTCCAGAACGTCTTCAAAACCCTTTGTGGTAATCAATGCCGTTTTTGCACCCTTTCTTTCAATCACCGCATTCGTCACCAACGTTGTACCATGCACCAGTGTGTGTACACCGCTCATCGATTTGCCATACTGATGCAGTAAGGTTTCCACCCCATTCAGGATACCGCCGGTCGGATCGGGATAGGTGGTCAGCGTCTTACCAAAGTAAAGCATACCCGCTTGTGCATCGAGCAGAACCAGATCGGTAAATGTACCGCCGATGTCTATGCCCAATGCACATCCCCGTTTATCCGCAGCAGTATTGCCGGTTGACTTTTTATTATTTTTTCCGTTCATTATGCATTTGCGTTTACCCCCTGGTACCGATTAATGGTATTCTTCGCCACCACTCACATTCATCGCCTCACCTGTAATATAAGCCGCTTCATCGCTGCAGAGAAAGGCTACCGCTTTGGCGATGTCTCCGGTCTGTCCTGTTCTGCCCAATGGATTTTTGTCTGCAATAGCCTGGAGGTAAGTATCATAATCAAGACCAAGCTTATCGCTGAAAAATTTATTTTGCCAGTGCCCCAGGCCAGTGGTGATATGGTTGGGACAAACAGCGTTGACCCTTATCTTATACTTGCCCAACTCTACGGCATTACTCCTTGTAAGTCCTATCAACCCATGTTTACTGGCAGTGTAGGCTGCTGCAAAGGGAAACCCGCTTTTGGCAGCTTGTGAAGCAATATTGATGATGCACCCACCGGTAACTTGCTGCTGCATTTGTATGGCCGCATGCTTACTGCACAGGAAGGCTCCTTTAAGGTTTACATCCAGTACAGCATCCCAACTGCTTTCTTTAAATGCTGTAAATGGCTCCATCAGGTAACCCACACCGGCATTGTTGACGAGTATATCCACCTGCCCGAAAGCTTCAGCAGCCCTGGTAACCAGATGGGCACAATCATGCTCACTGCGCACATCGCAGGGTACGGTAATTACGGCAACACCCGATTGCCTGCAATGGGCTGCAATTGCTTCCATCTCATCTGTAGCGCCGATATGCTCTGCCGAAAAGGCTTCTCCCTTGGGCGCACCGATATCGCTGACCACAATACTGCAGCCCTCGGCTGCCAGCCGCAAAACAATTGCCTCACCTATACCTTTATGCCGGCCGCTACCGGTTACAATGGCTACTTTTCCTTTTAACTGGTACATCACACAGGATTTGAAACGATAAATAAAGGGTTCTCTGCAAATGTGCCGAATACTTTTGCACCCTCCTGTACAGCAGCTCCGCCAAGATCAGCAAAAAAGGTATCCATATCCTGTACTTCTATCAGTTCGCAATACTGATAAGGGGAGGCTGTTTCGCTCCCGAGCAGGTTACCCATCTTCAGTACCCGGAAATCACTGACCGATGGAAGTTGCTGCACCGTTGGTATATCTTTTTCTTTTGCCCATTGCTCATAATCAGCGATGGATGCACCCGGTTTCAGGTTGAACAGAACGACGATGGTAGGCATGGTATAAAATATTATGATGTGATGATAGTACAATTTGATCAGAGATCCTTATCCGCTGATACCGCAACAGCATATCAGGTGGTATCATTCTGCACAAAGCCCTTAATACCCGCACCCAGCAACCCCTGCACACTATTCAGCAAAAGCGTAACCCCTTTATCCGACAACTCTTTCGCCTGGGCAGCGTTGGCAGCCACGGTACCAAATATCTTCCCGGCTCCGGTTACTACAGCAATGGCTTTGTTGATGACCGCCTTTACAGCATCGTGATTGGGGCCATCGGTAAAGCCCATACTCAGCGCCAGGTCGCGCGGACCAAGAATAAACCCATCCACACCGGCAACCTGTACCATTTCCGAAAGATTGTCAATACAGGCAAGCGTTTCAATCATCGGGAATACGAGCGTTTGTGCATTCGAAAAATCAAGATATGCCGCCTGCTGCATCTTGCCCGCCATATAATCGGCACTGCGTACCGGCCCCAGTCCGCGCCTCCCTTCAGGATAGTATTTTACAAACGATACTAATTTTTCGCAATCTTCCGCCGTATTTGTTCCCGGCATCATCACTCCCATACAACCCGCATCAAAATATTGCAGGATCATTTTTTCGTCCAGCGTGTTGATCCTTGCCAGTGGTGTGATACCTGCGCTTTCACAAGCACGGATCATGTGGGCTGTATCGCTGATGCCCAGAGCGCCGTGTTCGGCATCCATGATGTAAAAGTCAAGTCCGCCCCATCCGGCATATTCACAAATCACCGGGTCTGTTGTAGGTGAAATAACGCCATAGGTCACCTGCCCGGCAGCTAATTTTTCCTTTAATGTATTTGTACGCATGGTTGATGATTAAAAACAGGTTTTGTTGCAGCGCAAACCCACGTTAATGCAGATCAGCAATGCTACCGTCAGCAATTTTCTTTCTGATAAATGACATTAATCCTCCTTCAGCAGCCACCTCTGCCACAAAGGGAGCAACCGGAACACTTTCGAACTGTGTTGCTTTGGTCAGGTTCCTGATGATACCCGACTCAGGGTCATATTCCAGTTCGTCTCCGGTATCACAACCAAGATTCATATCCCTCGCGGTGATAAAGGGCATCCCATAATTGATGGCATTCCGGAATTGCAGCCTTGCAAACGATGTGGCAAAAACGGCTTTGATGCCCGCACCCATCAACCCGGTGATGCAATGTTCAATACTTTTTCCGCCACCGGCAAAGTTGTGCCCTGCAACAATAAAGGTATAACCAAAGTCCTTGAATCCGTTTTCTTTATTAAAAGCCTCATCCACACCCGCCATTACCCATCTGGCGTTTTCAACGGGGTCAATAGGTGAGGTCCAGTATTGCTGGATGATCATCTCAAAAGACATCACATATGTTTTGGCTACCCAGGCCTTCCCTTTTATCATACACCTGAAATTTAAATGGCTTAACCGTTAATGGTTGTGTTATACTTACTTAAAAACATACTTCCCGCAGCACCCATCCATCCCTCAAACGTCAAACGTACGCGGATCGGTAATTTCGCCGCGTACTGCACTGGCAGCTACTACGGCCGGACTGGTCAGGTAAATTTGTGCTTTCTTGCTGCCCATCCTCCCCTTCATGTTCCGGTTGCCCGCACTTAATACAATGTCGCCATCACCCGCAACGCCGGTATGGATACCTGCACAGGGGCCACAACTGCTCGTTTCAAAGGCAGCGCCTGCTTTAACCAGTGTTTCGATATACCCTTTTTGCAAACATTCCAGGTATACCTGTGTACTTGCAGGGATACAGATCATGTTTACATCACGATGTATTTGCTTGTCTTTCAGAATGGCCGCCATGATAGCGAAATCTTCAGTACGGCCATTGGTGCAGGTACCAACAAATGCTTTATTGAACTTTGTGCCCACCACTTGCTCAACGGGTACAACATCATCTAACTTATCAGGACGACTTACAGTTGGCCCCACATTCGTTACATCCACTTCATATACAGCATCGTACCGGGCATCGTCATCACTGGCAATAAAATCCCATTGCCCCTTTGCTGCCGGCTGCAGGTATGCAGCCGTTTTTTCATCGGGTGCAATAATGCCATTCTTTGCACCAAGATCAACCGTCATATTACAAAGCGTCATCCTGCCGGCCATATCAAGTGCTTCAATGGCAGGGCCGCAATATTCGAGTGATTTATAAATAAGGTGCCCATTCCAGTGCATCATCCCCATGATATGCAGTGAAAGGTCTTTGGCCATCACCCAGGGTTGCCAGGTACCTTTAATATAAAACTTAACCGTTTCGGGTACCCGGAACCAGCACTTACCCGTAGCCATGGCAATAGCAGCATCGGTTACCCCGATGGCATTCCCCACAGCCCCCACAGCCCCATAAGTATTGGCGTGCGAATCAGTACCAATCGATACCTTCCCGGGGAGTACATGCCCCTGCTCCACCATCACCTGGTGTGCAATCCCCTGTCTGCCCAGGTCATAAAAATTAGGAATATCGTAGCTTTTAACAATTGCCCGCCATTCGTTCAGCATAGTCGCCCACTGCTCGGTCGGTGGCGGTACCAGGTGGTCACTCACACAAATCACCCGTTCCTTATCAAATAGTTGCTTATCAGTACCCAGGCTTTCAAATGCTTTAAAACACTGCTTACCCAGGTAATCCATCGTCATTACCGTATGCACATCCACCCACACAAGCTGACCCGGCACCACCGAATCCCGGCCGCTGTTGAAGGCCATTATTTTTTCTGTTATCGTCATGATTTAATTTGCTGATTTGCCGGGTGGCAGGACAGGCAGTACCTCTTGATTGATTGCATTTACAGGTTATTACCAAAACTAATGATCACTCCTTGAAGGCCCCGCAGTACGCATACCCGGAAGATCGATCCAGAACTGAGGGTCTATCTCTTCCATCGTTTTTACCCTGCGTTCATCAATCATGGTCAATCCATGAAATTCATCATCCTGCGTCCACCGCCAGTTGCGTACACGGTGTGTGCCGTCACCGATCAGGTCAATCATTTCAAAAAGTTTGGAACCCGGCCTGTTTTTGTACGTCCAGATCAGGCAAACACTGTCGCGTGTCTCCCAGCTCCTGCCACTGATGCGCGGGCTTTCCAGAATCAGTGTACCCGTTTCATCAAACCAGGATTCGCCAAAGTCATAACATTCCTCATGCCCGTCAGGCCAGAAGTACTGGTTGACCTGTTGGTATTTATTACCATCATACATCCTGATGGTCAGCCGGCTTTTCCATTGATTGACTTTATGGCCATCAGCATCAATACGCGTATAGGTGCCTTCCCATACACCCGTGTGCAGCGGAAACAAACGAAGATTCATATACAGTGATTTATTGTCTGCATTAAATTGGTTAATAAAGTTAACCATTTCTCCGGCAAAATAGTTTTTTTTAAGAAAAAACATTACCTTTAAATAGTTAACTATGTTAATTAATAAAATAAAACCAATCACATATGCAAACTTTTATTCGTTTGGCATTCGTGTTCATCTCTACCCTTGCTGCAGGTCAGCTTTTGGCCCAGGCAACAGTAACCGGTAAGGTAACCAATGCTGATAACAAAGAGGTTATTTCAGGCGTATCTGTTGCCGAAAAAGGCACAAAGAACCTGACCGGAACAGATGCTGAGGGCAACTACAGTATTACTGTAAAGAATGCTAACGCCACACTTGTATTCACTTATGTGGGTATGTCTTCAAAAGAGATCAGGCTTGGCGGTAAGACAACAGTGGATGTGGAATTGTTTACCGACAATACTTCTCTTTCAGATGTGGTGGTTACGGCCAGCCGTCAGCCCATCAGGAAACTGCAAACCACAACAGCCGTAGAAGTGATTGGTAAAAAAGAACTGGCGATTACCAGGCCGGAAGGACTCGGTGAAGCCGTTATGAAATCGCCGGGCTTATTTGTAACCAACGCCCAGGGACGCTTCCGGGCTACGGTGTACACCCGCGGCTTCCCCGATGGATCAGGCAATGGAATGATCTATACCTCTTTCCTGCTGGATGGATTACCCACATTGGCCACACCGGCAAGACCCGCCGACTTCAGCTTTGGCATCGACCCCGGTGTGGAAAGAGTAGAAGTGGTACGCGGTAGTGCAGCCACCTTATTTGGCCGGGCTTCGGCCGCAGGTGTTATCAACGCCATCACCAAAACCGGCGGCCTTAAAAATGAGGGAACCATAAGGCTTACCCGGTACAATTCAAATTTTGACCGCCCCAATGCAGGTATGGATTACAAACTCGACTTTGGTGTAAGCGGCCCGGTTTCAAAGATGGTCCGCTACAATGTTGCGGGTTATTATGTACACGACAGAGGCTTCCGTAACCTCGGCTATCCCGATAAAGGCGGACAGGTACGCGGGAATATTGATGTACTTTTTCCCAGGAACAAAGGATCCGTGCGCTTCTATGCAGGCCTTACCGATATTACGATACAAAACATGATTGATATCCCTTATCAGCTCACAGATTTTAAACCACGTGCGGGCTGGAAAACAACGGATTCTTATTACAACCCGGCACTCGATACAATTGCTTACCGCATCAGGCACCAGAAAGAAAGGGGTAATCCGGCTGCTGGCTATGATACCCTTACCCGTACCATCCGCGATGCCAATAAAGACGGAAACTATGCCAGGGGCTATACCATCGGCTTACAGCTCGATTACAACTTCGGAAATGGCTTCAGGCTTGTAGAGCGCCTCCGCTCACAACGTTTCTTTGAAGGCACGAAATTCAACCTTGGTGCTTCCACTACATATACAGAAGCCACCGCAAGCCAGTTCCGCCTGATCATTGATGGAGACGGCCGCACAAAAGATTTTATGAATGAAACAAGGATTGAAAAAAGTATTGACCTCAATAATGGGGGCAACCTCAATCTCGCTGCGGGTATTTATGCCTCACGCCAGCATTATGAGCCGGAAACCTACAGCTTCAGCTATGCTGCATCTCCAGATAGAATAAGGATTGGTGCAGCGTTTTCCGGCGCACCATTTGCACAATACAATAACCGCTTTGGTGGCCGGTCAAGAATCGAAACCTACAACGAAGATGTATTTGCCTATTTTTTTGGTGGCGACCTGAAACTGCTTGACAGCAAACTAAACCTGAATTTTGGTGTACGTCAGGATAAACTGACACTGGATATGGAAGGCTACAACAGGATCGATTCAACCATCAGGCGGAAGGAATCACACAGCGACTGGACCTACAGCCTCGGTGCCAACTACCTGTTGACACCAGCTTCATCCGTATATGCCAACTTTATTCATGCCTTCCGAATGCCCGATTACTCAGCTTATACCGTTCTGGGCTGGAACGCCGCGACCAAACAGTATACCAATGCACCACTGGGCATACCCAAAAACGAACTGATCAATAATTTTGAAGTGGGCTATCGCCAGGGTATCGGCCAGTTTGGTTTTGATTTGGCTGCCTTTTACACAGGAATCAACAATCGCCTGGCCGTGTTTTATGAAAATGGTGTAGGCGTATCCAAACCACAGGGCAGCAACAGAATCATGGGTGCTGAGTTTTCTGTTTATTACACACCCAGAACCATAAAAGGGTTGAACCTGCGGACGAATTTTACCCTGCAGAACAGTGAGTTTGCCGATTTTACGCTACCCGTTGGTGTAACCCGTAATGGTGCAGGTGTTGTAACCGCTATTAATGTCAATCCCGCAGGCGATCTTTTTGGCAACACGCTCCGCCAGGTACAGGCGCCCTCTGCTACCAATAGCTTCGGGCTCTACGAAATTGACCTCAAGGGCAAAAAAGTACCCGTAGTACCGGGCTTTCTCTGGAATTTTATCGCCAGTTACGAACACAAGTATTTCGGACTGAGTTTTTCTATGAACTATGTGGGTAAAAGGTATGAGGATGCCACCAACCTCATTAAAATACCCAATATTACCACCATCAATGCCGGGGTCTATGCAAAGTATCCGCTAAAGAATGGCAATAATGTCCGCCTCGATTTCAACGTCAAAAACCTGCTGAATACCACAACGGTATTCCGCGTGCTGTACTTTGGCGATAGCGATGCAGCATTGAAACTTAAGCAGGCCAACCCTACCTTCAGTAATGTGTTTGCCACTGGTATCCCCCAGTTGCCCCGCAGAACACTCATCACCCTGAGTTATAATTTTTAAAGGCCCCGTACAAATCAGGGGGGCTGTCTCAAAAGCATGAGCAGCCTCTTTTTTATGTAATAAAATTCAAAAATCACTTCTGTAAAAAGCCTCTATTGAATGGTGTTTATCAATTATCGGTTACATTAGAAAATATCAAACAGCACACCTTCGATTCCTGCTTTTGAGACAGCCTTTTTTAATAACTTTAAAATATGAGAAAGATACTCCTTATTCTTTTTACCGGATCCGCTCTCCTCGTATCCGCTCAAAAAACCAGGCCGGCAGCAACTGCACTTAAAAACGATCTTACCCTGATGATGCAACTCATTGAAGGGGAGTTCGACAATTTCCAGCAGGCATATATGGAGAAAGAAGAGAAGTACCAGGAGCCGCACGAACGCATCCATTCCATTTTCAGAAAAGTTGATCTGCCCGCTTTTGGGGAGCAGGCTTGTTATGTATTGCAGTACCTTGATGGCGACAGTACCAAAGTTTACCGGCAGCGCATCTATTCGTTTAAAGAAAACAACGCCGAAAATGCCATTCAGCTCGACATATACAGCTTTGTTACCGACAGTCTCTATTACTATGCACACCAGAAACCGGAAAAGCTGCAGGGGCTTACACCCGCCGTCATGACAAAAACCGACGGTTGTGCAGTATTCTGGAAAAGAGACGGGGACCGGTTTGTGGGTTACATGAAAGACAAAACATGCACGTTCATCAGTAAACGAAGTGGTAAGCGTATTTTCATTACCGATAGCTTGCTGCTGACAAAAGAAGAACTCTGGATCAGGGATGCCGCCACTGATGAGCAGGGGGGCTATGTATTTGGTCACAAGGGAGGAGTACACCATAAACTCAGGCGCTGCCATAGGTATAAGGGCTGGATCCTGCTGCAAAAGGCTGGCTTTGACGACGAGTATATCTCCATGCGTAACCTGTACTGGCATGATCAGGGCAAAAGACAAAGACTGCTTACGGATGATGGTAAAAAAACAAAGTATGAAGTAGAACTGGCTTGTGTGATTAAACTTAATGCCTATGGTCCGGGAAAAGACCTTGAAGTGCTTAAACTGGCGATCTATGAAGAAGGCAAGGATAAAGCCGTGGCCTATACATGGGCCAGCCCCGGCAGTAAGAATATCGGTATCAATATGCGCTGGTTCCAGGCCGGGCTTACAAGAACAGATTGATACAGCTAAAGCGTTTCACCCAGCCACTTTCCAAAGCTGATGGCTGGTGTAAGCAGCATACCTCCGCAAAACGCATTGCCACTCGTAGCGCCTGCCCCAAGTATTTCTCCGGCAGCGTAAAGGTTTTCTATGGCATGGCCTGCTGTATCCGTTACCTGCAATTGCCCGTTAACCGCAATGCCCCCAAAACTGATAAGCGAGTAGGCATAAATCAATAAGGCATAATACGGCGGTTGAGTGATGGCATATGCTGATACAGAGCGGCCAAACACATCGTCTGTTTTACCATACACAACGCCGTTATAAGCAGCAATCGTAGCAGCCAAAGTATCAGCCGGCACGCCGATCTTTGCAGCCAGCCCTTCTGGCGTATCTGCCTGCCAGCAACATTTTCCTTCCTGCGATGCGGCCTTCAGTTGTTCTGCCGTCCATTGCACAACAATACAGGCACCCGCAAGCAGGGCTGTTTCATCAAAGATGGCATAAAAACACTGGCCAGGCTGCTGCAATACAATCCGCTCACGTTCATCCGCCGTAGTATCGTGTTCGTTCATAAAACGCCCGCCCATTTTATTCACATAGATTTCCCTGGGTACACGATCGTAACTGTTGCTCACCCTGGCCCAGGCCTCCCAAAAGCTGGCCCGCCCGCTACCCGGCTCCAGCTCTATGCCGCCAAGGGTACTGATGTGTTTTTCTGCGCCCTCAAACCGCCCGCCGATGCCCATAATAGCTCTGGCACCATCGCCCTGCGCATTCGGGCTGGCTGTACTCAGCAATCGCTCCGGAAAGTATATACCCGGAGTATTGACAAAGGGCTGCATAACCTCGGTATAAAACGTTGCATCAGATGCATACCCCCCCGTAGTGATTACTACAGGAATATTGCCCGTAGCAGGTGTCTGCCGTTTTGCGGAGATGACTAATGTTTGGTTGTTGCTGAGGTCGGTAACTTCAAGTGCCATCACCAGGTTACCGCTTTTTTGCAGTCGGGTTAACTGATGCCGGTAAAAGATATCAATGTTACCCGCCGCCACCCATTTTTCCCATAAGGGCAACAGGGTTTTGAGTACCATTTTTCCGCTACCGGTAATATCCCCGGCTGCATAGTCGTCGCGGCCAAAATAGGTACGCGGTACATGATAGGGTTCATGACCATGCAGGATCAGTGGCGTCATATCGTGAAACGGATAACCCAACTCATCCAGCCAGTCAATCGTTACCGGAGCCAGCGACACCGCTTTGCCGGCTATCAGGGGATTCATGGTATTGCGGCTGATCCGCTTTACATCTTCGTAATGCTGTGTGGTGGTATCAGCAATGCCTTTTTCCTGTTGCCGTCGGGTACCTGCGGCGCTGAGGTGACCGGCTGTGAGGTGCAGGGTGCCCCCCGCAATACTGTCTTTTTCAAAAACGAGTACCGAAAGACCGCGTTCAGCCGCACGTATGGCACAGGGCATTCCCGCACTGCCCGCACCTGCAATGATGATATCGTATTTTTGGTTGGTGATACGCTTGTATTTTAAAAAATGTATGACTTGCCTGCTTATTCCCCCGCTTTCTTCTTTCTTTCTTCCATTACCTTCCTGAAATACTTCCAGCTCGTCATATTGGGCGTGGTGTAACTGCCGGGCGCATGTTGATACTCCGGCGCCGTTTTCAATACAAAATCCCTGATGTTTAGCGGCAGGTCATTCCAGCCCCCTTTCAGCTTGCTGCCACGGCTGCTGTACATGAGGTGCCCGGGGCTATCACCCATATTCATCCAGGGTAAAAAATCGCTGAAACGGTTCCAGGCAATATCGAAAGGAACACTCTTCAGTTTTTTATTGTAGAGATCCTTTTCGTTGACAAAAAACTGGAACAACTCTGCTGCCTGGTACATATCACTCCTGCTGTTTTTTGGCCAGTCCGCTTTCTTCAGTGGTGAAGGATAAAAAAGCGGAACATCAATGTGGAAACACATCCGGTTATTGGCCAGCCGCGTAAAGGGTACAGAAAAATCCCTGGCTGAATACCGGCTGTTGACCGGGTCGTTCCATACGTGCAGTACTTCCACCTCTTCTTTAGTAAAAGGATTTGTCCATTTCGACAGGATCTCACCCGTTTTGATGTCCTGGTAAGCAAGCATCTCCCGGGTCACAAGGTTATAGCCGCTGTCTGTTTTTTCGTACCGGCCTATATTGTACATCTGAAACCTGAATAATGCCTTGATCGGCTGGTTTGGCAATACCGCATAAATAATGCCTTCGTCATACACAACGGTTTCTTCTGCCGGGTCAAGCGACCCGCGTATTTTGACAAATGCGGTAAGCAAATCCTCCGGTTTGTTCAGGTCCGGCTTCTGGCCAAAAATCCCCACCCCAAAACCAAGCATAGCTGCAAGTACAAAAAACTTCTTCATTGTATTTTTATTTTTACTGATTAATGATTTTCCAATAAACCCATATACCCTTAGTCCTTTGTAAACACCAACTCCAGTTTTGTCTTTGGCATATTTGCGGGGGCGTTCCTTTTCTCTATGATCTGCCAGGTTGCCCCCTCCGGTCCACGGAAGACAAAACTGCGTTCTCCAAACTCGTTATTACTGATATCGCCAGGCTTAATGCCATGCCGCTTAACCAGCAGGTACACATAGTCCAGCTTTGAGGTGTAAAATGAATGGAGGGTAAGTCCCAGTTCACCAGGCCGCTGGTGTGCCGATTGATCAGGCTTGGAGCCACGTGGCATAAAAAATTTCAACTTGCCGCATATATTATTCGGACTCACAAAACCCTGGTACCAATGCGTATAACCCTCGCGCATGGCAAATACCGCCCTGGGGCCTCTCAGGAAATCGCCATCAACCTCCGGAGCCTTTTCTGCCCGCAGACCCAGCGCCGTTTGCAGGTACATGAGTTGCGGCATACTGTCTACCCGGATAAAAAAATCGTGGTGTGTCAGTTCGCTGGTTTTGAGTGGTGTACTGTCCGCTATCGTTCCGTATCCGGGTATTTCATAGCCATAGCGTTGAAAAAAAACGTGTGTAAAGTATTCACCGTAAACAGCATTCTCCCTTACCCCCACCGGGCGTTTAAAGAAGTCTGTTTCCCCATTTTTATTGATACGCAGCGGATCATCAAAAAAGGGTTCTGTCACAAGCCATTTTTGCTGCTTTTCTTTACGCAGCAGGGTAAAAATATCCGTAAGCCTGACGATGTCTTTGGTTTTCATTACCATCATCCGGCTGCCAATGGTTTCAGGTTCACTATAGCCCGTACCCGGTCCGAGTGGCGTACTCCACACCAGCAAGCGGATCAGGCCATGACTGTCTGTACCGCCATTTTGCAAGCGGTAGCTTTTGAGCGCAGACGGCACCCCGTATAGTTTTACGGCCTGCTCACGGCTGATGAAACCGCTGTCGGTTACGCGGAAGCCAAACTCCCCGAAGTACCGTAGTTGACCCGCCGCATCATCTGTAGCAATCATCGCTTCATACAACCCCGATATACCCGTAGCCGGAATACTGTCTTTTTGTGCATACGACAACAAGCCCAACCCAAAAAAGAGAAAAGACCCGATTATTTTTTTCATACCATCCAGCTTAAAGTTTCAAAATCAGTTTGCCATAATTCTCGCCGGTAAACAACATCCGCAGTACCGCCGGAAAATTTTCCAGCCCTTCTGTTATATGTTCACGGTAACGGATACGCCCCTCCTGCAGCCACCGGCCAAGGTCGCTTATTGCTTCCTGCGCCCTCGGAAAATAATCAAAGACAATAATACCCGAAATCGTTCCCCTTGCACTCACAATTTTCATATAATTTTTCAGTCCGTTAAACGCTGCATCATTGTATTGTGAAATCGCGCCACAGATCACTACCCTTGCCCCGGTGGCTAAGTTAAGCATTGCCGCGTCTAATATTTCACCCCCCACATTGTCGAAATAAATATGGATACCCTTTGGTGCGATGGCTTTTATTGCTGCGGCCACGTCCGCTTCTTTATAATCAATACAGGCGTCAAAACCCAGCTCCTCAGTAACATAACGGCATTTTTCCCGGCCGCCGGCAATACCGATAACCGTACACCCCTTCAGCTTTCCGATCTGGCCTGCCAGTGAACCGATCATACCCGCCGCACCGCTCACAAGAATGGTATCGCCAGCCTGGGGATGGCCCTTATCGAGCAAACCAAAATAGGCTGTAAGACCCGGCATACCCAGTATGCCAAGGTACCAGCTTAGCGGAAAAGCCCTGGCATCTGCCTTTGTAAGTACATGGCCTTCCACCACAGCATACTGCTGTACGCCCGTCAGTCCCTGCACGGCATCCCCTTTTGCAAAATCCGGGTGTCTGCTTTCTACGACATAACCCGCGCCAAAAGCGCGCATCACTTCGCCCAGTGCCACCCCCCTGATATAGGTTGTGCCGGCATTCATCCAGCCACGCATGGCCGGGTCGAGCGAAATCCACTCATTTTGCACAAGCACCTGCCCTTCTGTTATGGGCACAACGGGTACCGTAACAATACTGAAGTCATCATCTTTCACCATTCCTTCCGGCCTCCGAACCAGTAAAACCTGCTTATTCTCCATAAAGCATGTGTAATAGTTAATGAAGTTAACTAAATTTACGGGATGAAAAGAATATTTTCAGAAAATAACGGTTGCAGTATACACTATCGCCAATCGGGAACCGGGCCGGCACTCCTGTTCCTGCACCCTTCGCCACGCAGTAGCGCCATGATGGAACCACTGATGCGTCTGCTGGACGACAAATTTAACGCCATTGCACCGGATATGCCGGGGTATGGCCTCAGCAGCCCATTGGCAGCAAGTCCTGTTTCGCTTTACGATTATGTGCCTGCCCTGCACCAATTTATCGAATCGGTAACGGATCAGCCCGTTGTTTTATATGGCTCTGCAACCGGCGCACAACTGGCTATTGCCTATGCCCTCGTACATCCGCAGCAGGTACAGCAGCTTTACCTGGATAATTGCGCGCATTTTGATGAGGCGGCCTGCAGGGATATACTGGGTAGCTATTTCCCAGACTTCAGTCCGAAACCCGATGGGAGCCATCTGCAGGCGATATGGCAACATGTATGCGACAGTTGCCTGTTCTTTCCCTGGTATGATAAACAGGAGGCCAACCGCATTGCTGCCGCCCTCCCGGCTCCGGATATACTTCAGGGCATTGTAAATGATTACCTGCAGGCAGGGGTTTGCTATGCTGATGCATACCGGGCAGCTTTTCTGCACGAACGTGCAGAAAAAGTACAGCAATTACAATGCCCCACCACGCTGTTCCGCTGGATGGGCAGTCCCATACTGCGGCATATAGACCGGCTGCTGCAGTTTGACCTGCCGGCAAATATCAGCGTTGTGAAAACACCTGCGCCGATGCCCGAACGTATGGCCACCATGCGCAAGGTGATACTTTCAGCACCAACAGCGCAAAACGGGACGGAAACATGATGCCGGCATAATACCAGCGTATTACGCGGTATTCAAATGCAGACAATGGAAAAAGATTATTTTTAATGTCTCATCAGTATCAGTCATTCAACAGTAGTATATGTCATCCATCACACCATACAAGGCATTAGCGTTACAAACAACCTGCCAGTCCGTAAACCATTGTACACCTGAAGAGGCCCGGGTTTCGATGGCAGCGGCCATTACACGGATCGGCCGGCAGATCGCGGCCAGCAAAGGGTTTATTGGCCGCGATCTGCGGCTCCTGGTATTACCCGAATATTTTCTTTCGGGCTTTCCCATGGGTGAAACTGCGGCAGCATGGAAAACCAGGGGCTGTATCGACAGCAACGGTCCTGAATATGATGCACTGGCAGCAATTGCAGTTGATAATGACATCTACCTGTCGGGGAATGTATATGAAAACGATCCGCATTTTCCGTTACTGTATTTTCAAACCTCATTTATCATCAATCCCGCCGGTTTCGTGGTACTGCGGTACCGGCGGCTCAACAGTATGTTTGCGCCCACGCCACACGATGTACTCGATGCCTATATTGACAAATATGGCCGGGAGAGTCTTTTCCCCGTTTGCAAAACACCCATTGGCAATCTGGCCTGTATCGCTTCCGAAGAAATCCTTTACCCCGAAATCGCGAGGTGTCTCGCGCTTCATGGTGCCGAGGTATTGCTGCATTCCTCTTCTGAAGTGGGTAGTCTGATGCCCACACAAAAAAATATTGCCAAACTGGCCCGGGCCATAGAAAATATGGCCTATGTAGTGAGTGCCAACAGCGCAGGCATACAAGGCTATGCTATACCCGCCAATAGTACAGATGGTCATTCACAGGTGGTGAACTATGAAGGATTGAAACTTTGTGAAGCGGGATTTGGGGAAAGCATGGTCGCCAATGCCACCCTGCACCTTGATGCCCTTCGTCACCACCGCAGCCGCCCGGGCATGAGCCATTTCCTCAGCCGGCAACGCCTTGAGCTTTTCGCTGATGTATATAACGGCAGCATATATCCGCCCAACGGACTGGCAGCAACCGTACCAGAGCCGGCCTATTTCACGAATCAACAGCAACAGGTTATTGCAGACCTGAAGCAAAAAGGTATTATTGAATGAACATAAGAAATCCAAGAACAGGGCAATACGATTATACCATCACCCCGCCGTCAGCCACAGCAGTGGCTGCACTGGCAGCGCAACTCCGACAGGAGCAACAAGCCTGGCAGCAGGGGGGTATTGAATACCGCATCGCAGCCATGCAGCAATGGAAACAGGTGGTGGTGGCCCACAAGTCTGCCCTGGTGGATGCGTTGTGTACAGATACCGGCCGGCATTGGGAAACCGTACTGGAAGCCGATCTCGTCGCCACGGCTATCGACCGCTGGTGTGGTATTGCAAGGGATTTCTGCCAGCCGGTGCCACGCAAAACGGCTTCCATTCCCTTTTTACAGTTGCAGCAGGAGCTTGTACCCTACCCATTGGTAAGTGTAATATCGCCCTGGAATTTTCCACTCCTGCTTTCACTCATCGACACCATCCCCGCATTGCTTGCAGGATCTGCAGTACTCGTAAAGCCCAGTGAGGTAACCCCGAGATTTATCCGCGTTATGGCAGCAACCATCGCGGAAGTACCTGCCTTGCACGGAATATTCCGCTATATTGAAGGCGATGGTGCCGTTGGTGCAGCGATGGTAGCTACAAGCGACCTTGTTTGCTTTACCGGCAGCACCGCCACCGGTAAAAAAGTATATGACGCTGCGGCTAAGGCCATGATCCCGGTTTTTCTTGAAATGGGGGGTAAAGATCCGGCTATCGTGCTTGAAGGCGCCGATCTGGATCTTGCAACCTCTTCCATACTTTGGGGCGGTACGGCCAATGCGGGACAGAGTTGTCTATCCATCGAGCGCATCTATGTACAGGATACCATCCATGACGCTTTTGTACAATTGCTTGCGCAGAAAGCTGCGCAGGTGCGGCTGAATGATGGTGATATACACAACGGGCAGATCGGGCCGCTCATCTTTGGCAGGCAGGCAGAGATCATCAACGATCATTTACAGGATGCGCTCAGTAAAGGTGCAACACTGGTATATGGCGATGCCCGGTGCCGTACGATCAATGGGGGTTCTTACTGCCACCCCACCATCCTTACCCATGTACACCACGGCATGAAAGTAATGACAGAAGAAACCTTTGGTCCCATCCTGCCGGTTATGGCTTTTCATGCTAAGGAAGATGCCATTGCATTGGCCAATGGTACCCGCTATGGCCTGAGCGGGGCAGTTTTTGCGGCAGACACGGCAACAGCGATGGAGCTGGCTGCACAGGTTGAAGGAGGCGCTATCAGTATCAATGATTGTGCACTTACAGCCGTTATGCACGAAGGCGAAAAAAATTCGTTTAAACTCAGCGGCATCGGCGGCACAAGAATGGGGCCCGCTGCCATCAAAAGATTCATGCGGCAAAAAGTATTCATCATCAAAGAAGGCGATGCCCCAAGTCCATGGTGGTATGATGCGTAATCATTTTATAACAAAGGAAATATGGCAAGAATAAGCAACACTTTGGTATGGACGGTATTGGTTGTGCTCCTGTCGGGCAGCGGATGCAGCAGCAGCAAACCGCTACAAAAGCCGGTAAAACTGATTGATCTTTTTCGCGAAGTGATTACCGGCGATTTTGACAACAGCAAACAGGTGGCAGCAGAGATCAGTGCAGGCCGGCAACTGCACCCTTCTGCCCGGCATGTCAACCGGGTGGCAGACGCAAAAATTGACAACCTGCCGGCAGACCTCAACGGTTTTTTTGTACTGGAAGAAAGTTATTACGAATACCCGGGTAAGCCTGCAGATATCAAGCCCTATCTTTTTTTCTTCTCGGCAGAAACGGATACCAGCATCCGGCTGATCGTTTACCAGTTGCCCGCTGATCCGGATAAAAAAATGATCCGCAACGATAATGCCGCACTACGGCTGGATTATGCGTTGCTCAAACCCTCCCCAACCTTTAAAGGTGCGAGGTATATCTATCATCCGGCAGCGGGTACATTTACCACAAACACATCCAATGAACTGGGTAATGGCATGAGGTTTACCCTGATCGAAACCCTAAGTAAGCAGCAATTGATTGTAATGGAACTCCTGGAGAAAAACGGGCAGCGGCTTACACCCTATGATACACCACTGGTATACGACCGGAAGTAGATTGCAGCAGCCCTTTATATTCGTATGAGATTGTACCCGTCCGGGTTAAATCGTTAAGCCGGGTTAACCGGCAACCATATCTTTCTTAAGCGTATCCAGGCATACCTGTATAAAGCCGATAAAATTCTCCTTTTCGGCCTTACTGAACTTGCCGAAAAGACGGCTGTTCCTTTTATGCCGCGGCTCCTCCAGTTCCATGATGATGCGCTCGCCTTCTGTAGTCAGTACCAGCCGCTTTTTTCTTTTGTCCACCTTGTCCGTCGTTTGTTTGATGAGTTTTTTACCCATTAAAACATTCAGCAGGTTGGTAATATTGGTGCGGGTAACATTCATGGCTTCTGCCAGTTCTTTGGCCAGCATGGGTTTTTCCTGCGGGTTCTCTTTAAAGTAGATGATATTGGGATCTTTGGCCAGCAGCAGCATAATAAGCCATTGCTGTGTGGTGATGCCATAGCGCTGCGTCAGGATATCACCCTGCTTGCGGATGGTTTCGCTGAACTTGATGACATGGAAAATAACCGATGCGTTGAGGTTTTCTTTGATCATGGAACAAATTTAGTAAACTGATTTGTCTGTACGGCGATTAATAATAAAAGTGACCAGCAGCGAAAAGCCCGTAAGTACCACCATCAGCAAAAAAGGATTACTGTAGTCGGTAGAAGTCATCCGCAGTTTGGCAAACAGCATACCCCCGAGGGCAAGAGAAAGCGTGTCAACAAAAGACAAGAGCCCCAGGATACTGCCATATGCCGGGCCGCCATACAACCGCATAGCATAAAGCTGTATCATGGTGAAAGTGCCGCTGTAGCCCGCACCCAGCAGAATGGCATAAGGAATCATAAAAGCAGGGCTTTTGACGCTCATCCACAGCAAAACACAGCCCACAAGCATATTGAATACACTGAACAGCATTACTTTTTTTACATCCAGTTTATCGCTGATCCAGCCAAATAACAATTTACCGATAAGGCTCGACAGGAAAAATAATCCGGTGATCCGCCCTGCCCTTTCGGCGTCTAATTTCAATTCCTTCAGATAGAGGCCGTGGTGAACAAACAACCCTCCGATACAAAACCACAATATGGCCGTAACAATAACAACCAGATAAAAATTGGTGGAGCGTACAGCTTTACCAAAATGGTTACGGGCCAACGCTTTATCAACCCTGGGCTGTCCACCCATATTGCCTTCAATACCATCTGCCCAGGTATTGACATCCGCAGGGTGGTTCCGCACAAAAAGCGCAGGTACAAGTATCAGTATGGCACCAATGATGGCTTCATACATGGCCGCCTGCTGCCAGCCGATGTTTTTGATCCAGCCGCCAAGTATGGGCGCAAAGATGGCCGGGCCAACGCTGCTGCCCATCAGCAGCAGCCCTGTAGCAATACCCCGGTACCTGCTGAACCAGTTGTTGATCAGGTACATACAGGTAAGCAACCCCACAACCGACAGGAACAACGGGAAAAGAATGGTAAATATCCGCATCATACCAATCGTATTCGCATTGCCAAAAAAGAAGAGACTGATGGCAATGCCGACACCACCGATCAGCATCATTTTTTTGGGTGAATAACGTTGCAGCAGCAACCCTGCAAAAGGCAGCGGCAGGGCCAGTACAAAATAAATGGTGGATTGAAAAGATGACGCGCCTTTGAAGTCCAGTTTCCAGTATTTCATCAGCTCCGGTGTATATTGGGTAAAGGTATTGAGTACCATACCGTTACTGGCCATATACACTAAAAACAGGCAGAAAAGGATGATCCAGCAGTAATACTTATTCATTTGTTTTGGTTTGTCGTATGTTGAAAGGATAACCCGGTTACAAAAAATGATACCTTAATATGGCCGGTGCAGGTATTGCCCCCTTGCCGCACCAATGATGTTGCCATTTTCATACACCAGTCCGCCCCGCAAAAACGTAGCCTTTACAGCACCGCTGAAAGTGCTGCCCTCAAATACACTGTATCCCTGGGTGGAAGGAGACAAACCCGAATCTACAACAAAACTTTCATCCGGATTCATCAATACAATATCAGCATCATAGCCCGGAGCAATGTCGCCCTTACCTGGCAACCCGAAACGTTGCGCCGGATTCCAGGAAAGCAGTTCGGCCATGCGGTTCAGGGAAAGTCCCCTTTTGCTGCCTTCCGTATAAAGACCGCTGAGCAGCATTTCTGTACCACCAAATCCACTCTTTGCCAGCCATACATTTTCCTTTTCGTGGGCATCTGTTTTAAACTCGGCTTTGCAACAGGCATGGTCGCTGCATACCCAGTCGATATTGCCCCGGTGCAGGTGTTCCCATAAATATTCCACATCTTCCCGGCTGCGGATGGGTGGGTTTACCTTAGCATTCAACCCGCAGGCACAATCATAGTCGAGGAGCAGGTGTGCCAGCGTTACCTCGCGTTTAAAATTGATATGGGGAAATGCCGTCTGCATCATCATGGCAGCATCCACAGCCTTGGCAGACGTGAGGTGAAGAAGGTTGATATTGGCACATTCGGTTTCGTGGGCCAGGTAGGAAGCAATAAATATGGCCAGCCCCTCACTGTGTGGCGGACGGGCAGCAGAATAGGCCCTTAAGCCACTGAGGTCACCATTCTTTTGTACTAAGCTGGTGTAAGCACGCATAATCTCTGCTGTTTCGCAATGAAGCCCCAGGCTGATATGCGCGGCTTTTTCCGGGAAACGCTCCATGGTCTTTTTTACACCACGCATAATGAATTCGAAGTGCGCATAGTCGTAATATTCGCCATCCGGCGTCATCAGAAAATCCTGCTGTGCCGTACTGTTGCCATGCAAACCATAGTTGCCATAAAACATAAAAATCTTAAATGAGGTAACGCCGTGTTTCTCTACCAGCAGGTCAATCTCATCGATATGGCTGTACCGGATCGGAGCAATATGATAAGCGTAATCTACATAAAAGTTGTCTTTCGATAATTGCAATACCTCGGGGAAAAATTCGGCATAAGGCCCCGTCTTGTTGAGGTAATATTTGCCCGTACGCATATAGTTGAGTGAAGTGGTAACGCCACCCATGGCTGCAGCCCGGCTTTCGCTTACCGCGTCTTCCTCCAGCGGATTGTAAATGCCGGTATGCATATGCGCATCCACCAAACCCGGAAAGGCAAGATAACCACGCCCTTCATAAACGGCAGCCGCCAGTCCTTTTTCAATAGCAGGAGCCACGAGGGCAACCTTTCCGTCTTTAATGGCAATATCAGCCTGGCTCACCGTTTGGGTGTTGGGACGCACTAATTTTACATTGTTGATGATGAGGTCGTACATAATAAAAGTTTATGAAATGGCAATGATTTTACGTTGAACCAATTGCTCCAGGGCGGCTTTGTCTATCCCGATCGACAGCAGTAGTGCAGCTGTATCTGCCCCGATAGCGGGCGGGTGATGCCGGAGTGTGGTTCTTTCCCCGCCATAGTCCAACGGAGTGGCGGGGAGTTTGGTAACGGTACCATCGGGCAGTACCGTGGGCAGCAGGCTTCCACCTGCATTGAGCTGCGGGTCGTCAAACAGATCTTCAGGCCGGGCAATAGGAGCAAAGGGGATCGCAGCCGTTGTACAAAGCTGTACAAGTTCAGCCCGGGTGTACTTCAGCAACAGGGCTTCCAGTTCGGGGATAAACCATTCCCGGTGATCAATACGGAGGTTATTACCGGCCAGTCGCGGGTCGTTTTTCCAGTCCGGCCGGTCAAACACTTCGCAGAAACGTTCCCAATGTTTTTCGCTGATGATGCCGATAAACACCTGATCCTGATCGCTGGTACAGAAGACGCGATAGATGCTCCATGCGCTCACGCGATCGGGCATGGGAGGAACAGGCTGGTGCGTAATGGCGCTGCAGGCCATATGCTGCCCCATCAGAAAAGCGGTGGTTTCAAAAAGACTGGCTTTAACCAATTTACCAGTACCCGTCTGCATCCGTTCATAAAGCGCGAGCAGGATACCTGTATAACCAAACATTCCACCCGTGATATCAATTACCGATGTACCCGCACGCAGGGGATCGCCGGGACGGCCCGTCATGTAAGCCAGTCCACCCATCATCTGCACCACCTCATCCATGGCGTGCCTGTTTTCATACGGCCCATTCAGAAAACCCTTCAACGAGCAGTAAATAAGCCTCGGGTTCAGGGCGCTGAGAACATCGTATCCAAAACCGAGGCGGTCCATTGTACCCGGTCCGAAGTTCTCCACCACCACATCGGCCGTTTTAACCAGTTCGAAGATAATCGCCTTGCCCGCTTCACTTTTTATATCAATGGCCAGGCTTTTTTTGTTGCGGCTGTAAAAAGGAAAATAACCCGTGCCAAAACCTTTGAGCCGGCGCGTTTCATCGCCCTGCGGAGGCTCTATATGGATCACTTCGGCACCCATATCAGCCAGTAACAGACCCGTAGTGGGTCCCATTACCGCGTGGGTAAATTCGAGTACCCTGATGGCATGGAGTGGTAAACTCATAGCAGTTGATAATCGTTGTATTTTTTTAAATAAGGCACCAAACCGCCTGCCTGCATAATATCGAGCATCACTTTGGGCAGGCGTGTGGCCTGGTAAGTCTTTTGCCGGGTCTGGTTAACCACCTTACCCGTTTCCAGGTGTACCTCCAGCATATCACCACGGGCAATATCATGGTCGGGTATTTCCAGCACCGGCAAGCCGATATTGATGGCATTCCGGAAAAAGATACGGGCATAAAAACGGGCGATGATACAGCTTACGCCTGCGGCCTTCAGTGCTACGGGAGCCTGTTCGCGCGAAGAGCCGCAGCCAAAATTATCGCCAGCCACAATAATGTCGCCAGCCGTAAAGTTGCGGTGAAAATCCGGATCCAGGTCTTCCATAACATGACCGGCTAAGGTAGAAAGATCAAGTGTCTTGGTATATTTTCCCGGAATGATACGATCGGTGTCAATATGATCGCCATAAACATGTGCTTTTGCTGTAATCATGGTATGGTATCGTTTTGGTGTGTACTTGTTTCGCTGCTGATAAAACCATAGCGTGCACTGAGGGCAACGGTGCGCGGACTGCCGAGGTAGATACTGGCATTGGGATTGCCCATGCGGCCCCTGAAGTTGCGGTTGGCCGTGCTGATCACCACCTCCCCATCACCGGGTACCCCTTCGTGGCTGCCCACACAAGGGCCACACCCACTGTTGATGATGGTGGCACCCGCTTCCACAAGTGTTTGTATGGTACCATCGCTGAGGGCATCGATCAGTACCTGCCGCGACGCCGGTGCAATCACCATACGTACCCCGGGTGCAATATGTTTACCCCGGAGTACCCTTGCGGCTTCCTGCAGATCGTCGAGCCTGCCATTGGTGCAGGTGCCGATAAAGGCATAGGTTATTTTTATACCGGCGTACGCATCCGCATCATGAACAGCATCCGGAGAATCGGGTATGGCAATTTTGGGATTGATCGCAGCGGCATCAATCGTGATCACCCGGCTGTAGCTGGCATCTGCATCCGCATATACCGGGGTAAAAGCATAAGGCAGTTCGAGTCCTTCAGGCGATACCAGTCCTGTTTTTGCCCCCATTTCCGCCACCATATTGCAGAGTACCATCCGCTGGCTCAGCGAAAACGCAGCCACAGTTTCTCCATGGTATTCCACCGCCTGATAGGTTGCCCCGCTGATCGTGAGCTGGCGCACCACTTCAAGTACCAGGTCTTTGGCGCTAACCCCCGGCTGTAAATGCCCGTGTACAACAACCTTTATGGTTGCCGGTACTTTCAGCCAGGTTTTACCGGTAAGCATAATGGCTGCAATATCGGTGCTGCCCATACCACAGGCAAAGGCATTCAGCGCCCCATAGGTGGGAGTATGGCTGTCGGCACCCATGAATACCTGGCCGGGTTGTACTTTCCGGTGGTCAGTCATCACCTGGTGACAGATACCGCTGCCCACATCGTAAAGACTGCAGCCCTGTGCTGTTGCAAACTGACGCATCAACTGGTGCAGATTGGCAATGCGTTCGTTGGGTGCGGGTGCAGCATGGTCGATGATGAGGTGAAAACGCGCAGGATCAAAGAGTGTTTCACCCCCCATTTCGCCAAAAGCCCTGATCGCCAGTGGCGCTGTGGTGTCCGTAGCCATACAGCCATCCACCGGTACAATGCAGAGTTCGCCCGCCCGAACGGTATGCCCTGCGTGTTGTGATAAAATTTTTTCTGATATGGTTAATCCTGCCATTACTTAAAGCAGTTATAAAAATTTACAATTGTCATTTTGCCGGTCACCTTCAGGTCATACGTATATCCTCCCTGTCGGCAAGTTTGTACAGTAACCCCGGTAATGGTTTACCCAGCAGGACTTCCATTTCCCGGCTCACCGCGGCCACCTTGCTGATGTTGACCCCGGTGCTGTACCCCATCTGCATCAGCATATGCGAGGTATCCTCAGTAGCAATATTGCCTGTGGCACCCTTGATGAACGGGCAGCCCCCCAAGCCGCCAAAAGCCGTATCAAACTGCCGCACCCCGACTTCTGCCGCGGCACAGAGATTGGCATAACCCTTATTTTCGGTATTGTGGAGGTGCAGGGCTAAAGGCGTTGCACCTGCTTTGGCCAGTACCTGCGCAACCATTCTTTTCACCTGTAACGGGTTGCCCATACCTGTACTGTCCGCAAGCGCCAGTTCCTGCACGCCGCAATCGAGGTGATGCTGCACAAGATCGTACACCAATGCTTCGCTGATGGCACCCTCGTAGCGGCAGCCAAAAGCACATTGTATGCCCCCGCGTATGGTAACCTGGTGCTGCAGGGCTAAAGCGACCATCTCCTTAAACGCTGCTCTGGCCGCTTCGAGTGATATATTGGCATTCTTCAGGCTATGTGTATTGCTGGCAGAAAGTGAAATGGCTAGGTGCCGTATGCCGCTGGCAATGGCCCGCTCCACGCCTTTTATGTTGAGCACAAGGGCGCTGAACACCACATCATCCCTTTTGGGGAGTGCGTTCACCAGTTCTTCCGCATCTGCCATCTGCGGTACAAGGCGGGGGTGTACAAAACTCGTCACCTGTATGCGCCGAAGCCCTGCACCGATCAACTGATTGATCCAGCTCAGCTTTTGCGCTGCCGGTATGCTTACGGCAATGGTTTGGAGGCCATCCCGGAGCCCCTGTTCTTCGAGTATGATTGTTGCTGGTGACATAAATAGTTAATAAAGTTAACTATTTATGTCGGGATAAAGAAATCAGTTTGTGTTGCTGAATCTCTGTGTGTGCAGGAAGTGTTTACTCTTCTGCTTTGAGGTCTTCAAATTTACGGAGGGCTTCGCTCCGGTCGTAAGGCCTGAACCTGATGCGGTAGCCAGATACATCTTTACCCAGGGTTTGTGTGATGATCCTGCGGATGCCCTTTTTGCCCCTGAAGTCGTGACTGAACCAACTCATGATCTTAGTTACATGCAGCCTTCGGGCCAGGGTATCAATTTCCGTTTCACTGCCAAGAAAGGATTTGGCAGCAATATTGAGTTGGCGGTTGAGGTTATCGTAAGTATAAAAGGCAATGGGTGGACAGCTTTTAGCACCACAATTGAGGGTAAAATGGATGCGGTAGTCGATCTTTTGTACAGCCAGTTGCCGGATGTTGCGGCGGGTAAAGGGATTGGCAAAATAGCCTTTGCTGAACTTCCAGCGGTAGCGGCGCAGAATGCCGTGTTCGATATCGTCGAGGCTGAACCGACTGCCTGCAATGGGTATATACCGTTTGGTAAAAATCTGCGGTGCTTTTTTTTGCTCACGCGTGGCAAGAATCTGGAACCAGGCATTGTATATATTGATCCAGAACGTCTTTTTGGCATCGTCATTGTTCAGGCCATTGATCAGGCGCGGCATATCCAGGGCTGCCAGTTCCGCCTCGATGGCCTGGGTAGAGTCATCGGTTTTAACGTTGAGGAGCAGGGCTTCAGAAAGCCTGAGCAGGGTTGTATCCGGTATCGTATCCATATTTGGCATTGCGGCAAATGCAGGATGCACTGTGCTGAGACCAATTGAGAGTAACCAGGCCATAACATGCAACAGCAACCGCCGCTTTCTTTTTTGATTTACCATGTATAAATATACGATTTACCAGTGGTAATGGTTTGTTACGCCAGGTAGCGGCTTTACAATAGCAGGATCAGCAGCTATGGCTCAAGTATACGATCGATCTGTATAAAATGGCGCTGTTGGTGTGCAATAAGAAAACGAAAGGTGTCGCCCATGCTCAGGGTAATCCATTTGCTCAGTGAAGCAGGGATGCGTATGTCCGATAAACCACCCCCTGCTGCCACATGCAGGAGATTCAGCAGGTGATGCTGGTGCCTGATGAATGCCTGCAATACAATGGTGGCATCGGGCTGCGGTTTGGGTACAGCATTGCCGGGAGCTTTCATTTTTTTTACTAAGCTGCCGTCTTCCCGTGGCCGCATCAGTTTTGTAAAATAATCGCCAAGCCAGCCCGGCTTAAACAGGGGAGCGGGGGCACCCTTGTACAGGTGCAGTTTTTTTTCTATAGCAGGCATATAATACCCGCAGTAAAAATTGAGGTGGTCCAATACCTGTGCTACACTCCACCTGCCGGGTGCAGGGATCCTTTCCAGTACAGCAGGGGATACCGCCATTAATGTATCCGCTTTCAGGATGATCTCCCGCAGATCGGCCTGCAGACCATTGAGTAAAACTTCGGTGGCTATTTTTTTCATTATCCTTTTTCAGGCAAATTTCGGATACCGGCACCTGGCCATTCTTGGTATTTACCATGATTTTGATACCGGATTGTATGTACAGGGCAGGTTTATAAGCGCACGGTGCTGAGCAGTTTACTGAAGTTTGTAGCATCCATCCCGAGGTAGGAGGCCAGGTATTTATGCGGCACCAGGTTGAGCAGGTGCGGACTGCGCTGCAGCAAAGTGCGGAACTTCTCTTCATTGGTATAGCACTGGAGTTCGATATGGCGCTCAAGTGCCCCCCGGAGCGCAAAAGCCGTAGCCTTAAACAGCAATTGCTGCAGGGCAGGTTCCTGTTGCATCCATTCCTCCACCTGCCCATGGCTGATGCGCAATAACCGGCTGGCGGTAATGGTTTCGAGGAAATAACGCGAGGGTGTTTGGGTTAAAAAACTATCGGCCACCCCACTGAATGAGGGCGGGTACGTAAATACAATGGTTGCTTCTTTCTGCCCCTCCCCCGTATAAAATGCCCGCTGTAAACCTGTCAGTACAAAATACAGGTAACGCTCTGTTTCACCTGCCGCTGTAAGAATGGTTTTGCGCTTTACCGCAAGTGGTTGCCACTGGCTGGTAAACTGCTGCAAAACAGTTTCAGGAAGGGGATGTATGCCCTGGATAAATTGTTGGAGGAGCATTATTTCCATAGTATAAAGGTAGGGATATGAACAAGATCATACTGTCATTGGTATACACAGGAACTGCCGCAGGTTTGGGGTTACATAACTACTGTTGATGTCGTAATAGGTTTTCTCCTGCGCTACCGGATTTACAATCCCGATCGAAGCATCGGGACTGCCAACGCCACTGCCCTCCAAAGTAGCCGTAGGGTAGCGGTCGGCTTGCAACTCATCGGTTATCTCCGATAGCTATCGGGGCCCGCACATTCCCCAGATGATCCTTTAAAAAATAGTCAAAGGCAAACCCGGTCAGTTGCCCCGCAGCCTAAACTTTTGATAGGTTGACCTATACCTACCTATAGGCCGACCTAAACTTTTAATAGGTCGACCTATACCTACCTATAGGAGGACCTAAACTTTTAATAGGTCGTCCTATACCTACCCATAGGAGGACCTAAACTTTTGATAGGTTGGCCTATACCTACCTATAGGAGGACCTAAACTTTTGATAGGTTGGCCTATACCTACCTATAGGAGGACCTAAACTTTTGATAGGTCGACCTATACCTCCCTATAGGAGGACCTAAACTTTTGATAGGTCGTCCTATACCTCCCTATAGGAGGACCTAAACTTTTGATAGGTCGTCCTATACCTCCCTATAGGAGGACCTAAACTTTTGATAGGTCATCCTATACCTCCCTATAGGAAGACCTAAACTTTTAATAGGTGGACCTATACCTCCCTATAGGAGGACCTAAACTTTTGATAGGTCGTCCTATACCTCCCTATAGGAGGACCTAAACTTTTGATAGGTCATCCTATACCTACCCATAGGAGGACCTAAACTTTTGATAGGTCGTCCTATACCTCCCTATAGGAGGACCTAAACTTTTGACAGGATGACCCTAAGTACTCAGTACCTCCTCCCGATACTTACGTCTTTGACCCTGCTACCTCCAAGGCATCTTTCCGGTAGCAGCCCCGGGGTAACCCCGTAGTAAAGCCGAGTGTTACCCGTCTAAGCCCGTCTTTTCCAGTACCAAGTACCAAGTACCGAGTACTGAGTACCGGGTACTTAGCTTCCCCCCTGATACTTGGGTCTTCTTCTCCTGCTACCTTCACCACTAATCCGGTCTTTGCCCCCTGTCTCCCGAAGGTGGACTATGTTCTGTTGGTGAGCCTGTTGTTCCCCAGCCCAGCCATTCTACTTCCCCTACGGTAAACTCCCTTGGTAAGGTATCACGGGTAAGGAGTTTTCCCGCAGCCGATACCCCCAAAATGGTGGTTTCAAATACCTGGCTTCCTTTTTTTAGCCTGACCTGCCGGTGTCTGCCATAGAGCAGGTTGTTGTACAAATCCGGAAGGTCGGGGCTACCGGCTGCTGCCAGCAGGCTGAACTGTGCCAGGAGCAGTGTTTGCAGCTCCCTCGCCAGCGCTTCGGCGTCAAAAATGTTACCTGTGATCTGTCTGAGGGATACGGGGTTTTTTGTATCCGGGGCAAACACTACCTGGTTGATATTGATACCGATACCCACTACGGCCCATTGCCAGTTTGTACCGGCATAGCTGTTTTCGATCAGGATACCCCCTGCCTTTCTGTCACGCCAGTAGAGGTCGTTCGGCCATTTTATCAGGGTTTCCTCCCCGGCGCGGGTAGCGAAAAAGGCCTGGCAGGTGGTTGCAACAATCATCGACAGCCGGAAAGGGTCATGATTTTTGAGGAGGGAAGGTGTTAAAGCCACGCTCAGCATGATGTTCTGGCCGGGTTCGCTCAGCCACTCCCGGCCACGCTGTCCCCGCCCGGCCGTCTGCTCCCGGGCAAACCAGGCCATGCCATGCTCCGCCATTCCCGCATGAATCATGGCCATGGCATAGTTGTTGGTGCTATCCACACGGGTCAAAATATTAAAAAAACCATTTACTGTCATGCGAGGCGGTTGGTAAAGAAGTAGTACTTTTGAATAGAATTACAGGGACAAGTTATCAAATCTTTGTAATTTAACATGAATTAGGCATATGATCCGCTCATGGCCTTAAAACAAAAAAAGCAATCATTTGAGTAAAATTTCAGCAAAAGCTACCCCCAAAAAGAACAGTGTGGTACGGTTAACGCGCAGCAGTAAAATTTTCAAAAGCATCATCCATGGCATAGCTGAAAAAAAGGGTGAGCAGATCATCAGTCTCGATCTTCGTAAGATACCCGAGGCCGTAGCCGATTTTTTCATCATCTGTCAGGCCAGCAATCCCAACCAACTCCGGGCCATTGCCGATTCGGTGGAAGAAGCGGTTAAAAAGAATTGCAGCGAATTGCCTTTCAAGCAGGAAGGAAGGCATGCGCAGCAATGGATCCTTATCGATTATGTAACGATTGTGGTGCATATCATGCTGCCCGAGCCACGAAAGTTTTACCAGTTGGAAGAAATGTGGAGCGATGCCCCGGCTATGGCACACGAATAAGCCGGTGCAGGCATGAGCAGTAAAAAAGTATTGTGATCCGGTATTGGCCGGTTGCAGCCATTATAAACAAAAGCAGCGGACCAGCCAGCAGGTTCGCACAGATAAAAAAACTATGAGTCAGCAAGAAGGAAACAAGCGGTTTAATCCCAACAGCATCCCCCCACCCGGTGAAGACAGTCCGGACAAAAAGAAACCAAAGTTTAACATATACTGGGTCTGGGGCATTATTGCCCTGCTCCTCATTGGTTACAACCTGTTCCGTAATGTATCTGCGTCTGGCCTGGAGACCGATTTCGAAAAATTTAAAGAAGTTGCAAAACAGGGCGATGTTGTACGGATCAAAAGCGTCGGTAATAAAAAATTTGTCAGGGTGTTTATCAATCCCGACTCACTTAAGGCAAAGCCGGCTTTTTATACTAAATTATTGGGCAGTACTGCTGAGAACAGGTTTTATGAAACGATGGGTAAGATGAAAGAACCGCAATTGTTCTTTAAATACCGGGATAATGAATCGCTGACCATCGACATGAATAATTTTTACAAAGACAATCCCGGATTAAAGCCGGTAGCCGACCGGCCGGACGATGAGGGTGAGATGTTTGGCCAGATTGTAAGCACCCTGCTGCCGATTTTGCTGATCGGGTTGCTTTTTGTGATGATGATGCGGAAAATGGGTGGTCCCGGCGGTGGCGGTGGCCCCGGTGGTATTTTCAACATCGGCAAATCGAAGGCTACCCTGTTTGACAAGGGAACCCGTGTCAACATCAATTTTGGGGATGTGGCCGGACTGGATGAAGCCAAAGTGGAAGTGATGGAGATTGTTGATTTTCTCAAGAATCCCAAAAAATATACGGCATTGGGGGGTAAGATACCGAAGGGCGCCCTCCTGGTAGGTCCGCCCGGTACGGGTAAAACCCTGCTCGCCAAAGCAATGGCGGGTGAAGCACAGGTGCCCTTCTTCAGCCTTAGCGGCAGCGATTTTGTGGAAATGTTTGTAGGGGTGGGCGCCAGCAGGGTACGGGATCTGTTCAAGCAGGCGCGTGAAAAAGCACCCTGTATTATTTTTATCGATGAAATTGACGCCATTGGCCGTGCCCGGGGTAAGAATATGATGATGAGCAATGATGAAAGGGAGAACACCCTCAACCAGTTGCTGGTGGAAATGGATGGTTTTGGTACCGATATCGGCATCATCATCCTTGCGGCAACCAACCGCCCGGATGTACTTGACAACGCCCTGCTGCGCCCGGGTCGCTTCGACAGGCAGATCACGATCGACAGGCCTGATCTGGTAGGCCGGGAAGCCATCTTTAAGGTACACCTGCAGCCCATCAAGATATCACAAACCTTGGATGTGCATAAACTGGCCGAACAAACACCTGGTTTTGCAGGTGCCGATATTGCCAATGTATGCAATGAAGCGGCACTGATTGCCGCCCGTAAAGGGAAAAGTGCTGTAGACATGAGCGATTTTCAGGATGCAATAGACCGGGTGATTGGCGGATTGGAAAAAAAGAATAAGATCATTGCCCCGCACGAAAAGGAAATCATTGCCTACCACGAAGCGGGACACGCCATCTGCGGCTGGTTTCTTGAACATGCGTATCCGCTGCTTAAGGTTACGATTGTACCCCGTGGTACTGCTGCCCTCGGGTATGCACAATACACACCCAAGGAGCAATACCTGTATAATACCGATCAGCTCAACGACCAGATCTGCATGACGCTGGGTGGCCGTGCGAGTGAAGACATCTTCTTTGGCAAAATCAGCACCGGTGCCAGTAACGACCTGCAGCAGATCACCAAGATCGCCTACAGCATGGTTACGGTTTACGGGATGAATGATAAAGTGGGTAATATCAGCTATTACGATCCGCAACAGGAAAACTATTTTACCAAACCGTACAGCGAGGAAACGGGTAAGCTGATTGACGAGGAGGTACGCAAACTGATTGATACGGCTTATATCCGTACCAAAAAACTGCTGACAGAGAAAAAAGAACAGGTGGAGATACTGGCTAAGGAGTTGCTGAAAAGAGAAGTGTTGTTCCAGAGCGATGTGGAAGCACTGATCGGCAAACGTCCGTATGAGGAAAAGAAACCGGCGGATCTTATTACTGCCCCGGAAACGGATGAAAATGCAGCGGGTGCAGAAGCGCCTGTACCTCCTCCGGCCAGTTAGTTGATCGGGCAGGAAAACAGCCCCGGTTTACCTGGGTTTTGTGTTCCTGTTTTTAATTGAGTTGAACATGATTCCAGTTACTCCTGCAAAGGAAAATATATTGAAGAAAATACGGCAGGCACTGAGCAACCCGGTGCCCCTGCCTTTTCCTGCCAGCGAAGGCAACAACAGCGTTTACCAGCCACCAACCGATGATCTGGACGTTATTTTTGCCGGGGCTTTCAGCCAGTTGCAGGGAAAATTTGTGTACTGTGTGGATGAGGGCGAGTTGAAAACGCAACTGCAGCAATTGCTGGTTAATAAGGACTGGAAACTCGTTTATACACGAGATGAGGCCTTCACCGCATTGGCAACCACAACAGATCTTGCCGCCTGCGATGTATCCATTACCGGCTGCGAACTACTTGTAGCGCGTACGGGCAGTATTGTGCTGAGTGCCGCGCAGGCCGGTGGCCGTACCACCAGTGTTTATGCTCCTGTGCATATCTGTGTGGCTTATACCCACCAGTTGGTGTACGATGTAAAAGATGCGCTGCTGCAGGTGAAAGAAAAATACAAGGATGGGTTGCCCTCGCTCATCAGTTTTGCCACGGGCCCCAGCCGTACAGCCGATATTGAAAAAACGCTGGTTACCGGTGTGCATGGCCCCAGGGAGGTTTATCTTTTTCTTGTGGAAGGATAAGGGGTCTGATCTTTGCTCCCGTCCCTATCAGCAACATTGTATCTTTATGTTATGATTGAAAACCAACTATATACACTCTTTGTCTATGGATCGCTCCGGCAGGGTTTCCGTCACCAGGCCTACGATTATATGAGCCGTTATTTCCGGCTCCTGGGGCCGGCAAAGGTAAAAGGGCTGCTCTACGATCTTGGCGGGTTTCCTGCTGCCCGGCCCGCAACCGGCGACCATTTCATTGTTGGCGAACTCTACCAGATCAATACGGCAAGCGAGTTTCAATGGGCCATGGCCCAGATTGATGATTATGAGGGACTGAAAGTGGAAACCGGGGAAACACCCCTGTACTACCGGGCAGTGGCAAATGTGCTGCTCGACGATGGTGGCCATGCAGATGCCTGGATATACTGGTACAATGGCGATGTTGCAGACAAACCTTTGATTGCCTCCGGTGATGTACTCGATTATATGCGGCAGCAACAAAAGGGCGGATAGTTTTATATTTGCCTTATGGATATTGCCCCTGGTAAAAAAATTTACTTCCTCTCCGACTTCCACCTTGGTGCGCCCGATATGGCAACCAGTCTGCAAAGGGAGAAACGGATCATCCGTTTTCTTGAAGGTATCAGGCCAGATGCGGGAGCCATCTTTATCGTGGGCGATCTTTTCGATTTCTGGTATGAGTATAAAAAAGTAGTACCCAAAGGTTATGTACGCCTGCTGGGCAAATTAGCCGAATTAACCGATGCCGGCATACCCATCCATTTTTTTGTGGGCAACCATGATATGTGGATGACGGACTATTTTGCCAAAGAACTCAATATACCGGTCTATTTTGAACCCCGGGTATTTCACCTGCAGGGGAAGAAAATCTATATCGGGCATGGCGATGGGCTGGGGCCCGGCGATCATGGGTACAAACTGCTGAAAAAAGTATTCCGCAACCCCGTATGCCGCTGGCTTTTTGGTATCCTGCCGCCGTATATCGGCATGGGTATTGCAGATTATTTTTCCCGTAAGAGCAGGGCGGCAACCGGGCTTACTGAAGAACAGTTTCTTGGTGAAGACAAAGAATGGCTGGTGATCTACAGCCGGGAAGTATTGCAGCAGGAACAGTACGACTATTTTGTTTTTGGCCACCGCCACCTGCCCATCGATATGGAAATAGCCCCGGGCTGCCGCTATATTAACCTCGGCGACTGGATACGCTACGATACTTATGCGGTGCTGGAGGAAGGATTGCTCAGCCTCAACTATTACAAAGGATGAAAAGGGTATTGACGATATTACTGATGCTGCTGTGGCTGGCTCCGGTAAAGGCGCAGCAGGACAGCAATTTTGTCTATCTCCGCAGTATCAAAGGCAGTTTTACGTATTTTAATGTAGACAACCTGGGCAATATTTACCTGCTCAACAATGGCAACCAATTAAAAAAAATTGGCCCCAATGGCGACTCTGCGGGCGTCTTTAATGATGTAAGGCGCTATGGGAAACTCTATGCCGTAGATGCTGCCAATCCCCTTAAACTGTTGCTTTTCTATAAAAACTTTTCCACTACTGTTGTACTGGACCGATTCCTCAACATCCGCAATACCATCGACTTCCGCAAGCAGCAGCTCTTCCGGGTAAAAGTAATGGCGAATGCTTACGATAATAATATATGGGTGTTTGACGACCAGGAGTATAAACTGAAAAAGATTGATGAAACGGGTAAGCTGTTGAGTGAAACGGTGGACTGGCGGCAGCTTTTTGATACCCTTCCATCACCCACCCATATGATTGATCGTGAAAATTTTGTTTATCTCTACGATCCGGAAAAGGGCTTTTATATTTTTGATTATTATGGCACATTTAAAAACAGGCTGCCCTTTACCGGGTGGAAGGATATTGAGGTAAACGGGCAAACAATGTATGGCTTCAAAGAGGGCAAACTCTTCAGTTATGCGCTGGGTTCGCTGAACCTGAAGACATACCTGCTGCCTGCTTTTTTTGGAAAATACATAGCGATCAAGGCCATCAATGGCAGGTTGTACCTGCTTAAAAAGGAAGGCATCGATATTTACAGTATACGATAAGATAACGCACGGATAAATAACCGGTATGGATTTTTTGGATCAGGTCATATTAGACAATACGATAAAGATGTATGGCATCGTGGCGGGAACGATTGTGCTGGCGCTGCTGGTCAAACGCTACCTGTCGCGCTACATAGCCTCCCTGTTTTACCGTTGCTTTCACCGGGTATGGGGTAATGTGAAGAAGCAGGAATTTATAGACCTGGTGGTACAACCACTCCAGTTGTTTATCCTGTTGCTGGTAATTGTTTTCAGTATCGATAAGCTGAATTTTCCCGGCAACTGGACGGCTACCCTTTACGGGATCAGTCTGCAAACCCTGCTGGAGCGTGCCGGCGTTGGTCTGCTGATTGTATCCTTTACCTGGGTTGCCCTGCGGCTCATCGATTTTGTGGCTATTGTGCTTGAGTATAAGGCAAACCTGACCGCCGACCAGTCGGATAACCAACTGATTGTCTTTTTCAAAGACTTTTTTAAGGTACTGGTTGCCATTGCGGGTTTTCTGACCATTCTTAAATTCTGCTTTATGCAGGCCATCGGCCCGCTTATTGCCGGTTTGGGTATTGCGGGTGCTGCCATCGCGCTGGCCTCCAAAGAAAGCCTCGAAAACATCATCGCCTCATTTATTATTTTCTTTGACAAGCCTTTTATTACCGGCGATACCATCAGGGTTCTTCACATCACGGGTATGGTAGAGCGCATCGGTCTGCGCAGCACAAGGATACGCACAGCCGATAAAACCCTGGTGAGTGTACCCAATAAGCAGATGGTGGATAGTGTGCTGGATAACCATACGATGCGCACCGGGCGGCGGATCGCAATCAATCTGCTGCTGAATCCGCGTACACCGGCGGGTACACTCCGGCAGGTTATTGCGGGTATCGAAAGTGTGCTGGAGGCAGGAAAGGACAACTTCAGCAATCCGTCAGTCTATGTTGCGGATCTTACCGCGGCGGGCGCCCTGCTTGTGGTGGAATGTTTTACGCCACCGGTTACAGATGAAGTATTTCAGGTATTCCGGCAGGAACTAACGCTTGCTGTTAAGCTTGTACTGGAGCAGGAGAAAGTGGTGATGGGGGCTGTGGCTCCGTAGTGGTTATTTTAATACAAGTGCCGGGGATACAATACCTGCTTTAAGCTTAGCTGCAATTTTTAATGCACGTTCAATCTTCTTATCGGTTGATTTTACCAAAGCCACGAGGTGGATAAGCCCGCGCTGCTTACCTGGGGAAAGGGCATGAAAAATGCGGTCGGCATCAGGGTCAGTTTCCAATACTGCGGCAAGTTCCTCCGGCATAGCAAACTGATAATTGCTGGTAT
Source organism: Chitinophagales bacterium (assembly GCA_013298665.1). Classification (GTDB taxonomy): domain Bacteria; phylum Bacteroidota; class Bacteroidia; order Chitinophagales; family Chitinophagaceae; genus Ferruginibacter. The sequence continues at coordinate 83,492 of JAAFIK010000002.1, read as the reverse complement.
CGGCAGCGAGGGAAAGGGTGATGCTGTCTCCTTTTTTGCATCCGGCTTTTTTTAATACCGGCAAGCCAAGGCGTATATAATACCCGCCGGTTTTGCGCCGCACCAGCGCGGCATGGAGGGTGGTGGTGGCATTGAGTACAGCGATCACCCGGTGGTTGCCTGCAGCGAGCAATGGTTCTGCCACTGCTGCAGGTACGGTGATGCTGTGCATGCCGGAACTGGTTTTTTCGATAACGACCTTCACTGTTGTGGTTGTATGCGGTATTGTGATGGGTTACCGGAGCAGGTCGGCGAGTTCTTTATCCCATTTACCCGTTTTGCCATATTCCACTACACGCCCCAGTTCCTTATTGTCTTTCATCACAATGATGGTGGGTACATTGGTAATACCGAAGGCGGCGGCAATATTGCCCAGCGACTGCTTGGCTTCATTGACCCCAAAAAAGGTAACCTGGTTGTCGCTGATGCCCGTCATTTCCTGCAGTTTGAAAAATTTCGGCAGGATCACCTGGGTGTCTTCGCACCAGGTACCCCCAAAAATGACAAATTGCACTTTCCCCTTTGCTTTTTCCATGCTGTTGAGCGTGGCGCTGTCGGGGGTATAGCCTTTCTGGTTGGCCGCATACCAGGCAAAAGCGGGGTCATTCATGACAAGGTATTTGTTGATAATGCCGCGGAGTACCTTTCGCTGGCTATGCGCTTCGGCGGTACTGATTTCATACTGCGCCTGTGCGGCTGCGGTGGTAAATGCTGAGAGAAGCAGCATACCGGTTACTATTTTTTTCATCATTTGTCTTGCAGCGTATATTGTTTACGGGCACTACAACCCGGCTTTTAATTCATTCAAAAAGTCTTTGAGGCGGTTCAATCCCTCAATGAGTTCAAATTTCTCTGTTGCTTTCCTGTTGTTTTTCAGGAACTCTTTGGCGCCCTGCATGGTGTATTTCCGTTCGCGCAGGAGGTGGTGAATGAGCTGCAGCGACTTGATGTCTTCCGGCCGGAAGAGCCTGTCACCCTTACGGTTTTTCCGGGGTTTGAGTACATCAAACTCGTTTTCCCATAAGCGGATAAGGGAAAGGTTGACCCTGAACATCAGGGCAACCTCGCTCATGGAATAATACATTTTTGCAAACAACTGCTCATCTGGCGGTATGGCGGTATTATCAGCCATGGCGGCGGCATCTTTCAGGCTTTTACGGCCGCGGGTGGAGGCTGTGCGCGGCTTTGCCTCACCTGCTGTATTTACAGGGGCTGCCGCTTTAACCGTCTTCTTTGGAGAAGGGATATCCTGCGGGGCATCAAAGTCGAAAGAAATCTGCGATAAAGCCATGGTTAAAATTAATCAAAACTTTTGGCACTACCCGTAGCGGCTAATTTCAGCAGCCTGTCGTACTGCTCGGCATTGAGGTCGTTGTAGAAAAAGTAAACCGGATCAACGGCTTCCCCGTTGATGTGCACTTCATAATGGCAGTGCGGCCCGGTACTCTTACCCGTACTGCCTACCCATCCTATGATTTCACCACGTTTTACCGTTTGGCCATTGCTTACTTTGATGCGCACCATATGGCCATAGAGGGTTTCGTAGCCATAGCCATGACTGATGATGACATGGTTGCCATAGCCGCCCTCGCTGTACCCTGCGGTATTGACCACCCCATTACCGGTCGCATAAACGGGGGTACCCTGCGGGGCGGTGAAGTCGAGCCCTTTGTGCATCTTGGGCGTACCATATACGGGATCTATACGCATACCGAACCCGCTTGCAATACGGGTAAGGTCTTTATTGCTCACCGGTTGTATGGCGGGTATGCTCGATAGTTTATCGCCCTGGTTGGTAATGAGTTTTGAGACCTCGTCGTAACTGCCCGCCTGATAAACCATACGCGCGCTGAGGTTATTGAGTGTAAAGGCAATTTCGCGGCTCAGTTCATCATCGCTTTTAACACTTACCTTTTCCACTTCCTTTTTCTTTTCGATCAATTTGGCCCGCATACTGTCGGGTACGGGATTGGCTTCAAAAATTGACCGGTAAACCTGGTTGTCGCGTTTTTCGAGCTCCTCCATTTGCTGCTGCAGGGTCTTTACTTTCGTCTTAAGATCGCTGTAATTCTCGCGCATGGCTTCGTACCGGCGTTCAGATTCAATGTCTTTGGGTTTGGGAATAAAGCGGTTGTACAGGCTGATGATGATGAGGCAGCTTACGGCCAATGCTGAAAGAAATCCGAATATGCGCAGGAGCTTGACACGCAGGGGCGTGACGAGCTTCTCATACCGAAGCGTGTTGGTATTATAGTAATACTTGATTTTTTTCATGCTTTGAACCACTCAAACCTTAAGGTACTCTGAACGCTTATCCTTAGTTTTGCACCCGCGCCGGTTTAAGGCGTACAAATATAGACAAAACGTAAAAGTCAACCTGTAAATCAATCAATTATATGATGACCAGTGCTGAAATCCGTCATAAATTTCTGTCATTCTTTGCATCGAAGGGGCATGTACTGGTTCCATCGGCGCCGATTGTGGTGAAAAATGACCCTACCCTGATGTTTACCAACGCGGGGATGAACCAGTTTAAAGACTATTTCCTGGGCAATAAACCTGCACCATACCGCCGTGCTGCTGATACACAGAAATGCCTGCGGGTAAGCGGTAAGCACAACGATCTTGAGGAAGTGGGTGTGGATACCTATCACCATACGATGTTTGAAATGCTGGGCAACTGGAGTTTCGGGGATTATTTTAAGGCAGAGGCCATTGCCTGGAGCTGGGAGCTGCTTACCGGGGTATATGGTATACCGGAAGACCGGTTGTACATCACTGTTTTTGAGGGGGATGCCAATGAGAATATTCCATCTTCAAAAATTGCCCTGGCAGAGTGGAGAAAACTGGTGACGGATGACAGGATTGTGTTTGGCAACAAAAAGGATAATTTCTGGGAGATGGGTGATACGGGGCCCTGTGGCCCCTGCAGTGAGATACATGTGGACTGCCGCAGTGATGCCGAGCGGGCTGCTGTACCTGGTCGCGAGCTGGTGAACAAAGACCACCCCCAGGTGATCGAAATCTGGAACAATGTATTCATCCAGTACAACCGGAAAAAGGATGGCAGTCTTGAACCCCTTCCGGCCACCCATGTGGATACGGGCATGGGGCTTGAGCGGCTGGTACGGGTACTCCAGGGCAAACAGAGTAATTATGACACCGATATATTCAGTGGTACCATCAACGCTACGGGCGACATCTGCGGGAAATCCTACACGGCCGGTGATGATAAGGAAAGTGTTGCCTTCCGCGTGATAGCCGATCATATCCGTGCAATCTGTTTTACGATTGCCGATGGTCAATTGCCTTCCAATACCGGTGCGGGTTATGTTATCCGCAGGATACTGCGCCGTGCTGTTCGGTATTATTATTCTTACCTGGGGTACAAGCACCCGTTGCTGTACCAGCTTGTACCGCTGCTGGCGGGTCAGTTTGAAACTGTTTTTCCGGAGCTGCACCAGCAGACCGATTTTGTGGGACGGGTGATCAGGGAGGAGGAGGAGGCGTTCTTACGTACGCTTGATAAAGGATTAAAGAAGATTGATGAGGTTTTTGCGGCGGCTGCTGATACGGGTATTGTGGATGGAGCAGCTACGTTTGAACTCTATGATACTTATGGCTTCCCGGTAGACCTTACCCGGCTGATTGCTGCCGAGCAGCAACTGCAGGTGGATGAGGCAGGTTTTGAAAAGGAAATGCAACAGCAGAAAAACAGGAGCCGTGCTGCCACGGCTGTGGATACGGAAGACTGGGTGGTGGTACACGAAGGTGGCGATTCATTGTTTACCGGGTACGATACGCTCGAAACAGCAACGCAGATCATGCGCTACCGTAAAGTAACGGGAAAGGGTAAAACACAATACCAGCTTGTGCTGGGTTCTACCCCTTTTTATGCAGAGAGCGGCGGGCAGACGGGTGATACGGGCGTGCTGCTGGCGGGTGATGAATGCCTCGCGATTACCGGTACGCGCAAGGAAAATAATGTGTTTATTCATTTTGCAGACAAACTGCCTGCAAGCCCGGAGGGTACGGTTATGGCAAGGGTTGATGCTGCACGCCGCCGAGCCATTACCCTGCACCACAGCGCCACACACCTGATGCACGCTGCGTTGCGCCAGGTGCTGGGTACGCATGTGGCGCAGAAAGGCAGCCTGGTGAACGGGGAGCACCTGCGTTTTGACTTTTCGCATTTTGCAAAAATGACCGATGATGAGCTGCTGGCAGTGGAGACTATGGTGAATGCTAAAATACGTGAAAACATACCGGTGATTATCCGCGAAATGCCCAAAGACGAAGCAATAGCATTGGGTGCAATGGCCTTATTTGGTGAAAAATATGGTGATACCGTACGGGTGGTAACGATTGATCCCGCTTACAGCGTAGAGCTCTGCGGCGGTACTCATGCAGCACATACCGGCGAGCTGGGTTATTTCGCTTTTACACAGGAAACTGCTGTGGCGGCAGGTGTGCGCCGGGTGGAAGCCGTTTGTGGTGCTGCGGCAGAAGCATATATCCGTAAACAGGCGGCCCAGTTGCGTGCCGTTCGGGAAGCGCTTAAAAATCCTGCATCTGCAGAGAAAGCCATTGAAGGGCTGATTGCTGAAAATGCCGCTTTGCAAAAAAAGGTTGACGGTATGGAAGCGCGGCAGTTGGTGGGTATCCGCAATGAACTGCTGCAGCAGGATGAGATCATCAACGGCGTTAATTTTATCGGTGCCGTTGTAGAAGTGACCAATGCTGATGCCCTGAAAAAACTCTGTTTCGACCTCAGGCATCACCTGCGCGATCATGTGGCTGTACTGTGCAGCAATATTGATGGGAAGGCCTTTGTAGCCATTGGTATCGCCGATACTGTGGTGGTGGCTAAAAATATCGATGCGGGTAAAATCATCAAGGAAAAAGTGGCCGGACTGATCAGGGGGGGCGGCGGCGGGCAACCCACACTGGCTACTGCGGGTGGTCAGGATGTGAGCCGGCTCCGGGAGGTGATTGATGGGGTGAAGGCTTTACTGCCGGGTTGATAAGTACCCGGATTGCAGGATTGGACACCTGTATGGCCGGGTATCTTTAACAAATACATTTTTTATGCAAGTGATACTTGAAACACCCCGTTTACTGTTGCGCAGGATGACACTTGAAGACGCCCCGCTGCTGCTCGAACTCAACAGCAAGCCGGAGGTACTGAGGTATATACACGAACCTATGCTGGTGGATGAGGATCATGCCCGCCAGGTGATTACCGATATTATTTTACCGCAATATACCCTGTACAACCGGGGCAGGTGGGCCGTACACCTGAAAGCTGATGGCCGGTTTGCCGGCTGGTGCGGGTTGAAATGGCACCCGGCAGAAGGTATTACCGACCTGGGCTACCGGTTGCTGCCTGTTTTCTGGGGTAAGGGCTACGCTTCGGAGGCCGCCCTGCATACGCTGAATTATGGTTTTGATACACTTGCCATTGATAAAATTACCGGCAGGGCACATGCAGAAAACCTGGCATCCGTTGCCATTTTGCAAAAGATTGGGATGCGGTATGCGGGTAATGAAGTGGTTGACAACTGTCTGGTTAAAATCTTTGTGGCGAATAAAGAAGGGTTGCACGGAAGTGAGCCTGTACAAGACTGATGGTGTAAGGCAGTCTGCCGGCCTGAGCCGGTTCATTACACAACTATTTCGGGTCTTTCCACCGGAAAGTATTGATCAGGTGTTCGAGGTCTTTCTGCAGAAAAAGAAGTACGGGACGGAGTGAGTCGGCATTGGGCGGTGCTTCAAAATAAAGGGCACCCCGTATAAAATGCCGGTTGGTATCGCTGAGAAAAAACTGTTGTGCGCTGGCTGCATTACCTTTTACGCTGAAAAATATCCCGCTAACGCCATTGGGTGTATATAAAAGGCTGTCCTTGATGCCTTTGGCAATAACATTATTTTTATTGGTGAGGTTAAAAGCATCGTTCACGAGGGCGTCGAATCTATTGGTGCCTGTTGAGTCTTTATAGGTGCCATCCGCTTGTTTTTTCTTATAGGTGGCCTGCCCGCCGATGATTTTGTAGCTCAGGAAGATGCGGCCTGAAAACTGTGGAAAATCGATATTGTACCAATATGGGTTTTCGGGACTGGCATCAAAATAAGTGCTGTCGCGTACAATATTGGCGTAGACGGGGTATTCAAAACTATAGGGTACACCGGCTGTGTCGAAAGTACGGTATTTGTGCTGCGGCAGGTCAATACGGTAGTAGCCTTTTTTACGGGAGGTATAAGGCGAATTGCAGACTGTGAGGCAGATGGCCGTTGCTGCAAGACCAAATATTAAAATGATGCGTTGAAGATTCACTTTTTATTGCGTCGCTTGAGTTGTAAAATGCTTATTCCTGTAAGGCTGGGGGTTGTATAATTACCTTTACTTTTTCTATCCTGTTTTTGTTGATCGTCATGGGGATAAAGGTAAATTCACCGGATACCAGGGTTTCGTTTTCCTGTGGAAATTCTCCGGCAATTTCGAGTACGAGCCCGGCGAGGGAATCACTGTCGCCCCGTTGCTGTTCAAAAGTATCCTGGGGAAGAGCCATGATCCTGCACAGGTCATTGATCATGGTCTTGCCTTCAAAAATATAGGTATTGTCGTCTATCTTTTTGTTGCTGCTTTCCTCATCATCAAATTCATCTTTGATCTCGCCGATAATCTCTTCCATAATGTCTTCAAGGGTAACGATACCACTGGTGCCGCCAAACTCATCAACGACCACTGCAAAATGTATTCTTTTATTGCGGAAATCCTGGAGCAGGTCTTCGATCAGTTTCTGTTCGTGTACAAAATAAGCCGGGCGGATGAGTGTATGCCAATCGAAAGTAACCGGTTCTCCGAGATGGGGCAGCATGTCTTTGGTGTGCAGCATGCCTGCAATCTCATCGAGGTTGCTCTTATAAACCGGCAGGCGGCTGTAATGCAGCTCTTCCACCTTTTGGGTTACCTCGCCAAAATTGGATGACAGGTGAATACCGCTGACGTCTAAGCGGGTACGCATCACCTGTTTGACCATAGTGTCACCAAATTTCCGGATGCCTTTGAGGATTTGCTTTTCCTCCATTGTGGCTTCATGTTCGGGCAGCAGATCTATGGCATAGTCCAGATGACTGTTATCCATCGCCGAGTTGTTGTCGGTGGCAAACTTCTTTTCTATGCCATTGCTGAAGTGTACCAATCTTTTGCTGATGCGGTAAAAAATGCTGTTGCAGATTTCTATAAGCAGGGAGGCCGTGGATGCAAAACGCAGCTTCTGGTGTGTGGCCCATACTTTGGGGAGTACTTCGGCAAAAAGCACAAGGAGTATGGTAACGATCAGGGCCTTGGTCAGAAAGCCCAGCCAGGAGAACCCCGCCTCCTGCGGTAATATACTGTCGATGAGCAGGTTGGAAATAAGGATGATGCCGATATTGACAAAACTGTTGGTGATGAGCATTGATGCCAGGAGGGTCTTGGGTTGCTCCAGCAGGCTCACAATACGGCGGTATGCAGGTTGTTTATGCGTTTTCAGCATATTGATGTCCTTGGTGGTCATCGAAAAAAAAGCCACTTCCGATCCTGCAACAAGAAAAGAAACGAGGAAAAGTATAGCAAGAAGAAAAAACAATACTGTTGTGGCAGCAGGTGTCATCACCACAAGGGGTATTGTAAGGGTTGAAAAGCATGTACTGACCGAATGATAATCCAAAACAGTTGTTTTTAGTGAACAATACCGTCTTTTTGCAAAAACAATGTAAAGTAAAGGGATATTTTTTAAAATGGTAACCGTTCAGTACCATTATCGTCCACAGGGGGTACATGATCCCCATGAAGGCCGTCATCCACATTACCCATCGGGTGGCTGCCATCGCCGCGTTTGTCGAGCATGATCAGGTTGTCGCCCACTATTTCTGTTGCAAACTTTTTATTCCCTTCCTTATCTTCCCAACTGCGTGTTTTGAGGCGTCCTTCAATATAAACAAGACTGCCTTTGTGGAGGTATTTTTGTGCAAGCTCAGCGAGGCCGCGCCAAAGCACCACTGTATGCCATTCTGTTTGTGAAACTAATTTGCCGCTCCTGTCTTTATATGTTTCAGTTGTGGCTAATGAAAATTTTGCAACACCAATATTTCCTTCCAGGTATTGAATATCAGGATCTTTGCCCAGATTGCCGATTAACATCACTCTGTTTACACCTCTCATAAATTTTATTTTCACCAGCACCCAGCCCGGGCAATGGTGTATGTTCATGTATAAGTTATTGCTATCACGCAGACACGCTTATGCCGTGTTAAGGGGGTAAGTGCTACAACAAATTTAAAGTTAGTTTTTTATCTGTCAAATAGTGTGTAATAAATTTTGGAAAGGCCAGTTTTACGAGTTTTTCGGTGGGCAGGGCTTCGTAGTCCTTTAATATTAACATTTCTTTCACGTTTATACGAAAAAACCGCCCATGGATGGTTTGGTGAGTTAATTGTTGCTGATAGACACCTGATTGTTGTACCAATTGGAAAGGGGTTCTTCCGAAGAGCTGCTTCAGGGCTGGCCTGATATCGGGGGCTGAAGCAGGTGAGGGTTCCGTTTCGAGGAGTACAAACTCAAAAAGATTTTCCCAGATATCTCCGCCAGGTCTTTTACGCACCAGGGTCTGGTGTCCGTCACTGATGAGCAGGTAATCGAACCACCTCGTTTTCCGGAGGAGTTTTTTTTCTTTGATGGGTAATAAAGCCGTGGCCTGGTGTGCAAATGCCCAGCATTCCCTGCGCAGCGGACAGGTCTTGCAATCGGGTAGCCTGGGTTTGCAGCGTGTAGCGCCGAAGTCCATGATGGCCTGGTTGTACGCAGCGGGTTGTTTGTGGGGGAGCAGCGATTGTGCGAGGGTAGTGAATGTCTGTTTTCCGGTATGGTCATCAATAGGGGTATGAATTCCAAAGTAACGCGACAGTACGCGGAATACATTTCCGTCTACAACGGCATGGGGAAGGTGGTAGGCAAATGAGGCTATGGCAGCGGCGGTATAGGGCCCTACACCTTTGAGGGCAAGTAATCCTGCATAAGAATCCGGAAAGACACCGCCACATTCACCGGCAATAAAGCGGGCAGTGGCTATCAGGTTTTTGCAGCGCGAATAATACCCAAGGCCTTCCCACAGCTTAAAAATATCGGTATCGGCGGCGTTGGCGAGTGCAACGACATCGGGAAAGCGGCTGACAAAGCGCTCGTAGTAGGCCCAACCCTGTTCAACCCGTGTTTGCTGCAGTATGATTTCGCTCAGCCATATCTTGTATGGGTCTCTCTCTCCTTTCCAGGGCATCTCGCGCCTGTTTTCCTGCTTGTTCCAGGCGAGTAACGCCTTTGTAAAAGCGGTGCGGCCAACATTCCCCTTTTCTTTCATCTCCCAAAATTGGGCATAAAAGTTTTCAGGGGGAAATATTTTTTGTTCAAATTGTATAGTATTAATAATCAACAAGTTATACATGGATTAAAAAAAAAGAGTAGATTTGAAACCTGAAGTAATTATTGAAAATCACTGTGTACAATCCGGTGCGGGAATGGTGAATGTTAACGCATGGCTGTTGTAGACGACTTAAATTCAAGAGAAAAATGAGAAAATCTGAGCTTATTACCCAAATCTCCGAGAAAACCGGCATTCCGAAAGTGGATGTACTGGTGACATTGGAAACGATGTTTAAGGAAGTCAAGGAATCCCTTGCGTCCGGCGAAAATATCTATATCCGTGGCTTTGGCAGTTTTATTACCAAGAAGCGGGCTGCAAAAATCGGCCGTAATATTAAAAGGAATGTTGCCGTGGAAATTCCGGAGCACTTTATACCTGCTTTTAAGCCTGCCAAAGAGTTTGTTCAGGAAGTAAAAAGCAAAAATATTTCCCCTGCAGATATCACCGGGTTTGATATGGAGAGCGAAGACTAACGTACCTTTGCCATTCAAATTTGAAGTGTGAAACAACAGTATATCCTTGCGGGCGGTGGATTAGCGCTTTTATTCGCTTTATTTTTTCTGGCACCTACCGTTTCGGGAGAGCAGAAGAGCAACAAGCCACCTGTAGCTGGGGGTAGTGTTGTATTCAATATTGACCGGTATATCAGCACCCTGAAAGACAACCGGCTGACCCCAGCCCAATCCGTATATGTTCAGGCAATCGAAAACAGCATCAGCCGCGGAGCCGTAAAAGACCAGGCAATATCGGCTTACCGGCAGCTTGCGGCTTTTTGGAAAGACAGTCTGCACCTGCTTGAACCCTATGCTTTCTACACTGCCCAGGCTGCTAAGTTGGAAAATTCAGAAAAAAACCTCACCTTTGCCGCCCGATTGATGTTAGAGGCGGTTCGTGCTGAACGTACCGACTCTGTCAGGATCTGGAAAGCGAATGAGGCTGCCGGGCTTTTTGAGAAAGCGTTGGTACTAAATCCGGAAAATGATTCCCTTAAGGTTGGACTGGGCAGTTGTTATGTTTTTGGAAAGGGAATGACGGGTGATGCAGCCGAGACAATGAAGGGTATCCAGCAATTGCTGGGTGTGGTGCGGAAAGACAGTATGAATATGCAGGCACAATTGGTGCTGGGGATTGGTGGCTTTATCAGTGGACAGTACGATAAGGCTATACCGAGGCTGCAGAAGGTTGTTGATGCTGAGCCCTCCAATCTCGAAGCTGTTACCTGGCTCGCTGATGCTTATGCTGCTTCAGGAAACAAGGAAAAGGCAGTCGAGTGGTATGTCAACAGTAAAAAATTAGTCACTAATCCCGATTTTATCCGGGAGATTGACAAAAGAATAAAGGAAATCAGGTAAAAGCCAAAAAACAAGATATTTAAACATTATTTCAAAACAATATTAAAAAAAGATTTAGCGTATGCCTTGCGGTAAAAAGAGAAAACGTCATAAAATTGCTACTCACAAACGTAAAAAGCGTTTAAGAAAAAATCGTCATAAGAAGAAATAAATGACCTTATGATGGCGTGAGATATCCTCTGTCTCACGCCCGGATTACCCGGCCACCTGTTTAACAACAGGTATTTTGTGTGTCTTATAGTTTTCCTTCCGTGATGTTATGGTTTAATCAAACGATTTAAGCTTGACAAAGGAACTTATTATCAATGCCGCTCCCCAGGGAGTAGAGATTGCACTGCTTGAAGACAAGAAACTGGTAGAATTGCACAGTGAAAAGACTGATGCCAATTTTGCCGTGGGCGACTTATACCTTGGCCGGGTAAAGAAATTGATACCCGGTCTCAATGCTGCGTTTATAGAAGTCGGTTTTGAGAAAGATGCGTTTCTGCACTATACTGACCTGAGTCCTTATGTGCGCTCCATACTCAAATTTACCAATTTAGCGATGAATGATAAATCCGAAACGGGTTTTGATTTTGGCAAATTTGAGGTTGAGCCTGAGATTGTAAAAACGGGTAAAATTGCAGAAGTGCTGAACGGCCGTCCGAATGTATTGGTACAGATTTTAAAGGAACCGATTGCGGCAAAAGGCCCCCGGTTGAGTTGCGAACTGAGCTTGCCCGGCCGCTTTGTTGTACTGACGCCTTTCAACGATATCATCGCCGTGAGCCGGAAGATACACAGCAGTGATGAGCGCAAAAGGCTTCAGAAAATTATTGAAGCAATAAAGCCAAAGAATTTCGGGGTTATTGTGCGTACGGCAGCAGAAGGCAAGCATACGGCTGAATTGCACGAAGACCTGCTGAGCCTTGTAAATACATGGAAGACTATTCAGTCAAACCTTAAAGGGGCAGTAGCACCAGCCAAGATATTGAGTGAGCAGGGTAAAACGACCAGCATACTGCGCGACCTGCTCAATGAAGATTTTAACCGTATTGTGGTTAATGATAAAAATATTTTCAATGATGCCCGTAGTTATATCCAGCGGATTGCACCGGATAAAGCGGACATCGTTTCCTATTACAATAACGGATCGCCCATTTTTGACAGTTTTGGTGTTACCAAGCAGGTAAAAGGCAGTTTTGGCAAAACGGTTAACCTGCCCAGTGGGGCCTACCTGATTGTTGAACACACGGAGGCATTGCATGTGATTGATGTGAACAGTGGTTATAAGAGTGTAAGTAATAATCAGGAACAGAACGCACTGGAAACAAATCTGGAAGCTGCGGATGAGATTGCCCGTCAATTGCGTTTGCGCGATCTTGGGGGCATTATCGTTGTAGATTTCATTGATATGAAGTTGCCGGATAATAAGAAGAAACTTGCCGATGCGATGGAGGGTTTCATGAAGATTGACCGTGCGAAACACGCCGTTCTGGCGATTAGTAAATTTGGCCTTATGCAGATCACCCGGCAGCGGATGAAGCCGGAAATGACGATCAATACGATGGAGATTTGTCCCAGTTGCAACGGCACGGGAAAAATCAGCAGTACACTGGTGCTTGAAGATGAGATTGAAAAGAACCTGAGTTACCTGGTGATGCAGAAACATAAAGGCCTCACGATTGAAGTGCACCCGATTATTCATGCCTATCTTACCAAGGGATGGCTGCTTTCACGAAAGGCGAAGTGGCGCAGGAAGTTTGGCCAGTCCATACGCATTACAGCGAATACCAATTACCACCTCACTGAATTTCATTTTTACGACGACAGTGATGAAGAGATTAAATTATAAGACCACCAAACCAGCAGCAGAAAATATTTAATAAGCGGGATGTACCCGTATAAAAAAAGTCCTCCGTAAAGAGGACTTTTTTTATACACCAGTTTTATGATGATTAATGACTGTGGTTGTGCTGAAGTTTGGCTAATTCATCGGGCGTTACTATTTGCTCTGCCGGGTTGACTATTGTTTCCGTCCAGGCAAACAGTTTTTCGGTAATGAGGCGGCGGTAAGTGCCATCCATTTGTTTTTCATCCTGCATCATCCTGTCCACATAACTGTCGATCCATGCGGTATCGCCTCCAAGTTGCATCTGGCCGAAATAGCGCATGATGTCGGCACGCATATAGGCCTGAACCTCTTCCTGGCTAACCTGCAGGTTATTTTCCCGAACAATACGGTCGCTGATTAATGTCCATTTTAGCGAATTACTGAAAGAGGGGTACTCGCTTTCTGCTTCCTCTGCCGTTTTAGGCTTTTCACCTCCCTGGCGCAACCAGCGTTTCAGGAAATCGGCGGGAAATTCCATCTTTGTTTCATCGAGGAGGAAATGATACACCTGGTCGTGCAACTGGTTGCGGCTCTGGCTGTTCCAGTACTGTTGTATTTCTTCGGCGAGCTGGCTACGGAACTCTTCTTCAGTAGCAATCGCCTTGCCCGGATAAATCTCGTTAAAGAATGTTTCATTGAGTTCACGTTTTTCAACATGCCCAATTTTTTCGATATCCAGCCTGAAATATTTTTGAGCGGCTTCAGTGTCACCTTTTTCAAAGCCAAGATCCTGTAATATGGTATCCAGCATATCGCTGCCAAAGCTTTGCGCCAGTTGGAAAACGATATGATCGCCTTTCTGTTTGCCCATCAGTTGTTTTTTGAGAGCCTCAGAAAAATAGCGCAGTAAAAGTGAGTTTTCCTTTGTTATGCCGCCTTCAATAACATTGCCTTCTGCGTCTGCTTCCTTAAACAGGATATTGAGCACATTTTCATCCTGTGTAATGGTTTCCGGTTCGGTCATTGTACCACCTTTCATCTGCAGGCGTTCAGCTTCCTTGCTGATCATTTCGGCGGTAACCTCCACTTTGTGAAAAGTCAGGCTGGCTTTGCTCAGATCGGCCAGTTCGTAAGCTGGTTTGAGACCGATTTCAAAGTCGAATGACAGGTCTCCCGGGTTATTCATATCAGGTATGGTGGCAGGATTGGAGAGCGGTAATGGCTGTGCAAAGATGTCGGGATTCTCGGCCTGCAGGTAGGCCATCAGTTCTTTTTCCACAGTCCGCAGTATTTCGTCATTAAAAATGGAGGGACCATACATTTTGCGGATCATACCAACAGGGACCATTCCTTTGCGGAAGCCTGGAATATTAGCATTTTTGCTGTATTGTTTTACTGACTTTTCGAATGCCGGATAGTAATCTTCCTTGTGTACCGTTACGGTAATTTTATCGTTTAACCGACCGATGTTTTCTTTTGTAACTGTTGCCATTAATTGAATGTTGAGATGATGAGCTGCTGACCAACAACCGGGTCTGCGCAATTGGCGGCCTGCCGCTTGTCTTGCGCAGTTTCCGGCGTAATCAAACATTTTATTGTGCGGATGATAGGGGTCGAACCTACATGCCTTACGGCGCCAGATCCTAAGTCTGGTGCGTCTGCCAATTTCGCCACATCCGCTTATTTTGGGGGGCAAAGGTAGGGGTTTTCGGGCATTTTAGTAATGATTGACACTATTATGTGATTTATGTTTATGGTAAAATTTGGGGGCAGCCGGGGTGTTTAACGACTGCCGGTGCATACCGCCCCGGGTTTCACCACCAGTGAATCTGCATCATTTTTTTTCTTATATTCGTCATTCATGGAAACAACAGCCGAATTGCCGAAATACAACCTTGATGCGGCAGAGGAAAAGAAAGAAATACTTCGTCATTACCGGGGGCTTCTTCGTATGCTTAAACCTAAGCTGAAGCCGGGCGATAAGGAATTACTTCGCGATGCCTTTGAAATGGCGGCTGATGCGCACAAAACCATGCGCCGGAAAAGCGGTGAGCCGTATATCCTGCACCCGCTTGCAGTGGCGGCCATCTGTGTGGAAGAAATCGGGTTGGGGGTGCGGAGTACCATTTGTGCATTGCTGCACGATACGGTGGAGGATACGGATGTAACGCTCGAAGACATTAAGCGGGAGTTTGGTAATGAGATCGTTAAGATTGTGGATGGGCTGACCAAGATTTCTACGGTGATGGATGCCAATACCACACAGCAGGCAGAAAACTTCAAAAAAATACTGTTGACGCTTACGGATGACCCCAGAGTTATTCTGATTAAACTGGCTGACCGGCTGCATAATATGCGGACGATGGACAGTATGAAGCGGGAAAAGCAATTGAAGGTGAGCAGCGAAACGGTGTATGTGTATGCTCCATTGGCGCACCGTATGGGACTTTACGGTATCAAGACAGAGATGGAAGACCTTTCCATGAAGTATCTTGAGCCTGATGCCTACCGCTTTATTGCCCAGAAACTACAGGATACCAAGCGGGAACGTACGCGTTATATCAACGATTTTATCCGGCCCATAAAAGACAAATTGGAAAAGGCGGAATTTAACTTCGACATCTATGGCCGGCCTAAATCCATACACTCCATCTGGAGCAAGATGAAGAACAAAGGCGTAAGCTTTGAGGAAGTGTATGATCTTTTTGCCATCCGGATACTGGTGGATTCGCCAATGGAAAAGGAGAAGGAAGATTGCTGGAAGGTGTACAGCATGATTACTGATGAGTATAAACCTTCCATAGAACGGCTGCGCGACTGGCTCAGCAACCCCAAGAGTAACGGTTACGAGGCGCTCCACACAACGGTTATGGGTCCGCAGGGAAAATGGGTGGAGGTGCAGATCCGTACCAAACGCATGAATGAGATTGCAGAGAAGGGGCTTGCAGCGCACTGGAAGTATAAGGAAGGTGCCAGTGATGAAAGCCGTTTTGACCAGTGGTTTCACCAGATCAGGGAGGCTCTTGGCAACCAGGACAGCAATTCACTGGATTTTTTACAGGATTTCAAAACCTCTTTTCTTGCAGAGGAAATTTATGTATATACCCCCAAGGGGGATGTAAAAATGCTGCCTGTAGGTGCTACGGCACTGGATTTTGCTTTTGGCGTACACACGGCGGTCGGAAGCCGTTGTATTGGCGCCAAGGTGAACCATAAATTGGTGCCGATCAGTTACAAACTCCGCAGCGGCGACCAGATCGAAATCATCACCAGCGCCAAACAAAAACCAAATGAGGATTGGTTGGGGTTTGTGGTTACTTCAAAGGCTAAAACAAAGATTAAAGATGTACTGAAAGAGCAAAAGCGCATGGTGGCGGAAGATGGTAAGTATATTCTGCAACGTAAGCTGGATAGTATTGGTGCGGCAATGAACCAGTCGAATATGGAAGAACTGGCTGTTTTTTATAAGGTTCCCAGTACGCTGGACCTGCTTTACGATATTGCAGTCAAAAAGATTGAACTCAAAGAACTTAAAGAGTTTTTGGTTCATGGCGATAAATTACTGCCACCCAAGCCGATCAAAACAGCCGATCCCAAACCAGAGTACGATCCGGCAAAAGCAGCCCCCCGTAAAGAAACGGAATTGATCATTTTTGGTGAAAGCAGCGACCGGATTATGTATACCCTGGCCAATTGCTGCAAACCCATTCCGGGTGATGATGTGTTTGGTTTTATATCACAGGGGGAAGGGTTAAAAATACATCGTACCAATTGTCCGAATGCAGCAAGGCTGATGGCCAATTATGGCCACCGCGTGGTAAAAACCAAATGGGCGAAAAATAAAGAGATATCCTTTCTTACGGGATTGCGCATCATCGGACTTGATGATGTTGGTGTGATCAACAAGATTACAAACGTCATTTCCGGCGAGATGAAAGTTAACATCAATGCCCTCAGTATTGAAAGCAAGGATGGTTTATTTGAAGGCAATATTCGTGTATTCGTTCACGATAAAGAGGAACTTGGGGAACTGGTGGAAAGGCTTCTTGGACTCAATGGTATTGAAAGTGTGGATCGTTATGATACTGAGTAAGCGGATAGGGCAGGCCCCAGATTTTTTATAATTATTAACGAATTCTTTATCACAGATACAACCGTAAGACACAAAAAAACATCATATTTGCATCGCGGCAAGGATAAGCCGGTAAAACATTGTTTCACCCAATAAAAAATATATATGCAGGAATTAATCAACCAGTTGACAGCAAAAGCAGGTATCTCATCTGAACAGGCCGTGAAAGCCATTGATACCATGAAGGATTTTGTAAAAGAAAAATTTCCGATGATGGCTGGTGCGGTAGATAATCTTTTTGGTGCCGGCGCTGGTGAACAGGCGGCTTCAGCGGCATCACCCGTTACGGAAGAACCACAAAAGGAAGAACATAGTGTGCTGGATAAAATCAGCGATGTTATTCCCGGGCAGGCCGGCGAAAAAGTAGAAGCTTTTGTAAAAGGCGCTGCTGATAAGGCTGAAGATGTTTTTGATAGTGTTAAGGATAAACTGAGTGGCCTTTTTGGCGGCAGTGATGATAAAAAATAGTTGAGCAAAAAGCAGGAAAGCAGGCTGCTGAAACCAGTTTTATGTCGCATTACAGACAGGGTTATCCTGTATAAGTTGCGGATAAAATTGGTTTCGGCAGCCTTTTCTGTTTTGTATATCCCGTACATCATTAACCCGCTGAACCCCGTTTATTGTTGTATATTTCAGGTATAATACTGATTTAACCAGTTTATGTCTTACCATGGATTCGATAGTAACAGCATTATTGAAGCGTCATCAACCGGAATATTTCCCACTTGTTCCCTTTGATGCTGCGAGGGAAAGGCTTGCCAGCCTTGATCTATCAAAAGGCAATACCCAACTTTCAGAAGCGACATACAGCGATACCATTGCGTTCTCTGCATATATTGACAAGCAAAGGATGGATGCTGGTGCAAAGTATCTTATCGGGGGATATGGAGAGTTGCGGGAAATGTATAAGCGAAGCCAGCTTTTCAGTTTCGAAAAAGCGCTCTCACCCGGTACGGTTAAAGTTCCCGTAGTTGCTGAACCGCGACGGTTTCACCTGGGTATGGACATCTGGGGAGAGGCCGGCACGCCCATTGCTGCACCACTGGGTGGAATGACGCATAGTTTTGCTTTGAATGACCGGTTGGGTGATTATGGGGCTACGATTATTTTACAACACCAGATCGAGACAATTGTTTTTTACACCCTTTACGGACACTTGTCAGCCGCAGACCTGTTGCCCCTGCGTACCGGCAGCGTAATCAGCCGCGGACAGCAGTTTGCCCATTTCGGCAAATCCTCTGAAAATGGGCAATGGCCACCGCATCTGCATTTTCAGATCATTACCGATATCAATAATAAGGAGGGGGATTACCCTGGCGTATGCAAGTTTTCTGAAAAGGATAAATATCTGGCCAACTGCCCGGATCCTGATCTTTTACTCAACCTCAACAGGTATCTTCCTTATGGGATAATGGCCTGATAAAGTCTTCAGTAAACAGGGATAATCTTTTTGCCGCAAAGGCATAAAAAAAGAGACCATCAATCGACGGCCTCTTTTTTTATGATAATCCCTGCAGTATTAATAATTCGGATTTTGAACCAGGTTCGGATTTACCTGAAGATCGTTGAACGGAATAGGGAGTGCCCATGCCCTTGATGTGGATGCTACTACACAGTTATTGGACGTTGATCCACCAGGAGTACCACACTCTGTACGGTTAATACTCCTTGTAGTCATTTTGATGTCGAACCACCTGAACCCTTCACCGATGAGTTCTACACGGCGTTGCAGCAAGATTGCGCTCAGCAGCGCGGCTCCGCTTTCGCTGCCGGCGGCTACACCACGATTGGTACGCAGACTATTCAAATCAGCGAGTGCAGTGGGGTCGCTCAGGCGATATTTAGCTTCTGCCCTGATGAGCATCATTTCTCCAGCGCGGAATACTTTAAAACTCCTTACGCCGGGATATTTCCAGTTTAAAGTCCTGGGGAAAGAGCCAACGCCTACCTGGTTGAAACGCATGATACCTGAATTGGTATAAGCACCACCCTGCGCAGAAATGATGTTGGATATCGGGGTGGCTACCCTGTAATTGGGGCCACTGCCATGAGTTGCGCCACCCGGGCGCAGCGAATTGTCGGATGCTATCGCCCAATATACCTCTGATGTAGGGGTACCTTCGCCTGCCGTTGAGAAAGTGGCAACAAAGCCTGCTGCGTTTGTGAGGGGGCGGAGACCAAGTGCCACATTAGCATCTGCAAGAGCAGCGGACCACTGGCCACTGTAATAATTAATCCTGGCACGCATGGCATATACAACTACGGTGTCAATAAAATTCCTTGATGTATTGCCTGTTGTGTTGCCACCATCCCGGAAGGCAACCAATGCATCATTCAGGTCTGTATAAATCTTATCATAATTGTCTTTGATCGTAGCCCTTGATGGCAGTACCGTGAGGGGATTGAGGGGATCAAAAGAAGTTACATAAGGTATACCCAGACCAGTTGCATTTCTTGCATAGTCGCCCGCGAAGTAACGGAGCAGGTCGAAATGGCAGTGTGCCCTGATGGCTAATGTCTGCGCCTTGATGCGTTTGGCTTCTGCTGCGGTTGCCCCCGTTTCATATGGACTCAGGGATTGTAACAGATTATTTGCCCTTGAGATGATTTCGTAAGGTTGTCTGAACATTCCCTGTACGGCCCCATCATCAGCAGCATACAACATCTCGGACAATGAACGCCAGTTGCCCAGGCTTTCCAATGCTTCAATATAATCATCCCCCATCAGGTCGGGAATGGTACTCCAGCCGCTGCCGGATCCGGATGCTGCAGGGCTGTTGTAGTAATTGTTGCTTTGAAAGCCATCGTAACAACCATTGAGTGCATTTTTGATGTCATCAAAAGTGCGGAGCGATGTCAATACGGTATCAGGTCGCGTGTCTAATTGCTTGGTACAACCCGGGAGTACCAGGGCTGCTGTAACAAGCATGATCGAAAATATATTAATAAAACGTTTCATTTTTCTGAATTTAAAGATTAAAAGGTAATGCTTGCACCGAATGTAACCCTTTTCAAGGTTGGGTATTGGGCACCACTAACAGAGGCATTGGAGTTGGGATCTGCGTCATTGATGGTAGACACTTCAGGATCCCATCCCTGGAAATCGAATTTTGTATAAAGGTTCTGTCCCTGAACAAATATCCTTAAACCCTGGATCTTCATTTTATCCAGTAAAGACTTAGGCAGATTGTAGGACAGGATTACATTGCGCAAGCGGAAGAAATCACCTTTTTCCAGAAACCTGGTGGTTTGGCTTTGTGTGAACTCATCAAGCCTTGGGAACCGGGTTGTCTGCCCCGGAGCTGTCCAGGCTGTAAGTGCATTTTTGGCGAAACCTGAAGTGGTATAACCAGAGTTTTCTACATTAAGTCTCGCATTGTTGTATATATAGTTGCCGGTAGAGAGTACGCCAAAAGCAGACAATTCAATGCCCTTATAGTTGAAGGTGGTGGTTAAACCGGCATTGCTTGGAGCATCGCTGGTACCCAATACCGCCAGATCGTTTGTACTGTAAGTTTCTGTTATACTCCCATCAGCCTTATAATATTGCGAATTACCGTTAGCAGGGTTTACGCCGGCATATTTTACCAGGTAAAAACTGTTGTATGGTTTACCAACCTGTAATACCTGGAAGCTGTTGTACAATTGTCTTTCCTGGCCATTGGGCAGGGATTTGATGGTGTTTTTGTTGTACGCATAGTTGGCATCAATCCGCCATTTGAAATCACGGGTATCAATGATTTTAACACCAACTGTTAATTCAACCCCCTTATTTTCCATGCTGCCTGCATTACTGAGGACTACACCACCACCACCACTGGTAGCCGGTACATACGGATTGAAATACAAGCCCTTTGTCAGGCTCTTATATACTTCGATGGTAGTCCGGATACGGCCTTTCAGGAGTTCAACATCAAGGCCAAGATTACTGGTCTGCCTTTTTTCCCAGGTAAGATCATTATTACCGAGACTGTTTGTTTGTAATGTGCCACCGCCACCATAAGTACCCCTTCCAAACTGCTGTTGTGA
The DNA here is from genome assembly GCA_013298665.1 of Chitinophagales bacterium. GTDB lineage: Bacteria > Bacteroidota > Bacteroidia > Chitinophagales > Chitinophagaceae > Ferruginibacter. The sequence goes on along the minus strand of JAAFIK010000002.1, from coordinate 62,666 downwards.
GGGGAAATCACCAATTCCGTTCTGGTTGCCCACACTACCAAAGCTGGCGCGTAGTTTCAGGTAGTTGATGGCCCTTACATTAAAGAAAGATTCATCGCTTACCAGCCATGCTGCACCTACTGAGCCATATTGTGTCCAACGATTTTTCGGACTCAACTTTGAAGCCCCGTCAGAACGGCCGGCAAGGGTGAGGTAATACCTGTTCTTATAAGAATAATCTGCGGATGCAAAATAGGAGAGTAGTGTACTGTTTTCAGGAAAGCCACCCCCAACAACGGGAATAAACCCATTGGCAGCAGTACCGGCAACCAGTCCTGCTTCGCTGCCAAACGGCAGGAGTACGCCATATCCTGTATAGTTGAAACTGCGGCCATCGTTTTTGATAAACTCTGTAAACAATGAGGAGGTCAGGTTGTGTTCATTGCTTTTACCAAAAGTGATCCTGTGGGTGAGGCTATGGGTAACCGTCATTTTAAAACGGCGGCTCAGGCTCCTGGTAACTTCACCACTGCCACGAAAAGTTTGTCCGAAAGCTGTATTCTGATTGGCGCTTTGTGTGCCGTTCTTGATGATGCGGAAACCTTCAAATTGCGAATAGTCGCCACCAGCATTGAGCCTGTAAGTAAGGTTTTTGATGAAAGGTAATTTGTATTCGAGGTACACATTACCGGTTCCTTTCAACTGCCAGCTTGAGTTCCTGTTTTCCGTCAGGTCTTCAATAGGGTTGAGCCAGAAGGGAAACTGTACTGAGTTGGTGTATTTACCATCTGCGTCATAAGGCGTCTCATAGGGCAGTGCCCAGATAACGGTATTGAGCGGAGATCCTACGCTCTGGTTACCTTCGGGTGTGCCCACAAAATTTGACCAGCCCCCGGAAAGGTTTACACCAATTTTTACTTTATTCTCGGTATGTGCGATATTGAGGCGGCCGTTGTATTTTTCAATGCCTGTGTTAAGGGTTACACCATCTTCTTTGTAATAGGAAAATGAAGAGTAGAAGGTTGTTTTATCAGTACCACCTGATGCCGACAGTTGGTGCGATTGCATTTTTGCCTTTCTGAATACATAATCGTTCCAGTTGACATTGACTTTCCTGAATGCTGTAACCTCGGCGGGTGTCCAGCCCCAGGGATTACCAGCCATATTGATTTCGAAATCAAGTTTTTCCTGTGTGTTCATCAACTCGAGTTGATTTTTGGGCAGGCTCGCTGTACCCAATTGTACATCATATGCAAGACGTAACCTGCCGGCTTTTCCTTTGCGGGTAGTTACAACGATTACACCATTGGCGCCACGGCTGCCGTATAATGCTGTGGTCGCGGCATCTTTCAATACAGTAATCGATTCAAAATCGTTCTGGTTGATGCTGCTGAAGTCTCCGGCACGTACCTCCACACCATCTACAATATAGAGGGGGGCTGTTGAACCGTTTACCGATCCCTTACCACGTATGATCACATCTGCACTACGTCCGGGCTGGCCTGAGCCTGTCTTTACATTCAGACCCGGTGCCTGACCCTGGAGCATCTGGTCGAAGGAGGCATTGGGCTGTGTGCGGATATCATCGATGGAAATAGTGGATGCTGATCCGATGCTGGATCGCCTTGAGCGTGTGGAATAACCTGTAACCACCACATCTTCCACCTGCTTTATATTTCTGATAAGGGTAATCACCATACCGTCTGCAGCACTTACGGTTAATGGAGTCATTCCGCTGTAAGTAATATCGATTTTGGTATCCCTGGCTACTGCAATGGTAAAAACGCCATTTGCATCTGTTACCACCACTGTTTTACCTGCCCTGACGGAAGCACCTTGTAAAGGAGTACCACCTTCGTCTTTTACGGTACCACGAATAGTACCCTGTGCATAAACACCTGCGAACAACAGCAACATCGCCGCAAGCATTGCGTACATTTTTTTCATAATCAGAAATTTTGAGTTTTTGTAATCGGAAAGAGAAAGATTTAACAATACCTTAAATGATTCTCTATGCATATTTCGGACAAAAATAGTTAATAAAATGCTGCTTTTATGTGATGAATGATAATTGTGTCCCTATTATTCTGCAAATATTTAAAAAGATGGCCAATGTTTGCATTTCCAATGGATAATGTTCATATTGCAAATAAAAAATTATGCGTTGTCTATTACGAAATCTATTTGCTGTTATGATCCCCTTATTTGTTGTGCAGCCTTGTGAGGCACAACAGCGAATGCCTGCAGTGCCCAAAAAGGCTGTTGCCCCTGCTGTTTTTAAAAACGGTATCCGGATTAATGCGCAGGGGTTTAAGGTAAGCAATGCTTTTTTGGTTTTTGACGATCAGCGTCCGGTACCGGCCAATAATCGCGTAACACTCAACCAGACGGTTAATATGATGGTCATTATAGAGAGTGGCTGGACTGAGGAGGGAGGCAAGGCTTTTCCGGGTGCAGGCGAAATCATAAAGCTCAGCAATGGTTATGAAGTACTTAAGGCCGATGATCTTTTTTCGGCGTACACTGCGTCGGGGGTGGCAGCAAGCGATGCACGTTATGTGACGCTAAAAGCAAAGATTACAGAAATCAGGAATAAGAAGCACTATGTAATCGTTAATTTTCGTATCTGGGATAAAAAAGGCAGCGGACTGATTACCGGCTCCTATAAGTTTCATATTATTTAGTTTTCTCTACCCAGCCTCGTCATTATTCAACTTTTCACGCCGGTTTTTGTATTATTTTAACGGTGGGGCTGTAAACAAAAATCATACCTTTGCGTGTAAAATTGCCAGCAGATATGGAAATAAAGCCAGGGGCGCTTTTGGCGGGAATCAATAATCCCGTTGATCTTAAAAAAATCGACAGGACTCACTTGCACCAATTGTGTGATGAGTTACGCCAATATATTGTGGATGTTGTGAGTGTACACGGCGGGCATTTTGGTGCCAGCCTAGGTGTGGTTGAATTATCAGTAGCCCTGCACTACGTATTTAATACGCCATATGACCAGTTGGTATGGGATGTTGGCCATCAGGCTTACGGGCATAAAATACTCACGGGTCGCCGCGACAATTTTCCCACTAATCGCAAATATGGAGGGTTGAGCGGTTTCCCCAAACGGAGTGAGAGTGAATATGACACGTTTGGCGTAGGGCACTCTTCCACCTCCATTTCCGCAGCACTTGGTATGGCTATGGCCAGCTATTATAAGGGTGAAAAGGATCGCCAGCATGTGGCCATCATCGGTGATGGCGCAATGACGGCGGGTATGGCATTTGAAGCAATGAATCATGCTGGTATTGCCAAAAGCAATGTACTGATTATCCTGAATGACAATTGTATGAGTATCGACCCCAATGTTGGGGCGCTTAAAGAATACCTCACTGATATTACAACTTCACATACCTACAACGATTTTAAAGATACGGTATGGAAACTGCTGGGCAAATTACCCGCTGGCAAAACTTTCAGTCGTGAGATGGCGGGTAAACTGAAAGAGGGGATTAAAGGGATGGTTAATAAGAGCAGCAATCTCTTTGAAGCCCTCAATCTCCGCTATTTCGGCCCTATTGACGGTCATAATATCACTAAACTGGTGGATACGCTGCGCGACTTGAGGGATATTCCCGGTCCTAAGTTGCTGCATATCAAAACAGTAAAGGGCAAAGGTTATGAACTGGCCGAAAAGGATCAAACCAAATGGCATGCTCCCGGTCTTTTTGATAAACTCACGGGTGAAATCGTAAAGAAAAAATTTGACCTGCCACAGCCACCCAAGTATCAGGATGTATTTGGCCATACCCTTATTGAACTGGCAGAGCAGAATGACACCATTTTTGGCATCACACCGGCTATGCCCAGCGGCTCTTCCCTGAAGCTGATGATGGATAAGATGCCGGATCGTGCGTTTGATGTAGGCATTTGCGAGCAGCACGCTGTTACGGTAAGTGCCGGTATGGCTACGCAGGGGCTTCGGGTATTTTGCAACATTTACTCATCGTTTATGCAACGTGCATACGACCAGGTGGTACATGATGTGGCCATCCAGAAATTACCCGTGGTATTCTGTCTTGATCGTGCGGGACTGGTGGGTGAAGACGGACCAACACACCACGGCTGTTACGACATAGCCTATATGCGCTGCATCCCCAACCTCATTGTGAGCGCACCAATGAATGAGTCAGAATTGCGCAACCTGATGTACACCGCACAATTGGAAAGTACCACTTTGCCGTTTGTGATCCGTTATCCGCGTGGCGAGGGAGTGATGCCCGAATGGAGAACGGCGATGAAAGCCATTACGATTGGTACAGGACGTAAACTGAAAGACGGGAATGATATCGCTGTGCTCACGATCGGTCATCCCGGTAATTTTGCTGCCAGTGCTATCCGTACGGTTAATAGTGACGGGATCAACCCCGGGCATTACGACATGCGTTTTGTAAAACCACTGGATACAAATCTGCTTCATGAAGTCTTTGCACGTTATAAGAAGGTTATTACGGTGGAGGATGGAACTGTTGCAGGCGGTTTTGGGTCTGCAGTACTTGAGTTTATGGCTGCAAACGGTTACAGCGCCGAAGTGAAAATAATGGGTATCCCAGACAGGCTGGTAGAACATGGCACACCGAAGGAACTTTATCAGGAAATCGGTATTGATGCCGCAAGTATTGCTGATGCCCTTCGGGCTATGGCAAACGTAAGGGTACTATCCATATAAACATACTTATTGTTATAAAAAACCACCTCTTAACGGCAGGTAGTTTTTATGGCTTACTTTTTAATTTCTTTAACAATTCCGGTAAAATTTTATGGAACCCGCTTCGTTAAGCATCATATGGTGCCAATCATGAAGTGTAATATTGGCATCATGCGCAGATAGCCTGAATGATGAAGTGCCGCCGTTTATATCACATCAAAGCCTAAAAGTATGCGCTGGTTGCTTTTTCTTGCTCTTGCCGTTACCGGACTGGGTACTTATGCGATTCTTTCAAAGTTTAAGAAGAACCGTCCGGTTAGTATGGTTAAAAATGCGATGCATACTAGCGCTGAGGAAGAATGGCGGATAGAACACCGGCGACTGGATAATTACGCAACTTCTATTGAGCAATACGCAAAAACCCATCGTTACAACACGCGATATTGTTTTCTTGTTGACATGGGGCTGCCTTCGGGCAGAAACCGCTTTTTTATATATGACCTCAAGTCGGATTCTGTAATTGGCGCAGGACTTGTTACGCATGGAAGCGGTACCAGCTTCAGCGATGTTATTCAATTCTCGAATGAGCCCGGAAGTTTGTGTACATCCGTTGGCCGGTATAGAATCGGCACCTCTTACATGGGTAAGTTTGGCCTTGCGTATAAGCTGCATGGCCTTGATGCCAGCAACAGTAATGCGTATGCAAGAGCTGTGGTACTCCACGGCCACTCCTGTGTACCTGACCGTGAGGTAGCGCCAGAGGAAATTTGCCTGAGCTGGGGATGTCCCACAGTATCTCCGCAATTTCTTACACATTTGAAAGCCTACCTTGACGGTGCAGACCGCCCGGTACTGCTGTGGGTGGTCAATTAAGGCTTTTATAAAGACATCGGGACTTCTACGGCCAGCAGTTGCGCTGCTGTAGCAGCTTCAACAGTAAAGCTATCTGTGCCATTGATTTCAAGGGCATCCCGACGGGTCATGGCCTGCCCGTTAATAGTGACATCTCCATCAATAACAAAAAGATAAACCCCATTACCATTAAAGGTATTGGTATATGTTAATGATTGGCCTGCATCTGCATTTCCCATTGAAAAAACGGCATCCTGATTGATCCATAAAGCACCTGTCTGCTCTTCCGGTGAAACCAATGTCTGCCAACGGTTCTTTCTTTGAGCCGGGTCAAATGTTTTTTGATCGTACCGGGGTGCAATATTTCTCTTTTTTGGGAAGACCCATAATTGCAGCAGGTTCACTTCATCAGTAGGGGATGCGTTGAACTCAGAGTGTTGCACCCCGGTACCTGCACTCATCACCTGTACATCTCCTGCTTTAATAATACCTGCTCCGCCCGTACTGTCTTTATGCTGAAGGGCACCATGAAGGGGGATCGTTACAATTTCCATGTTATCGTGAGGATGGGTGGGGAAACCACCACCACCAGCAACCCTATCATCGTTGAGTACACGGAGTGCACCAAAATGTACATTTGCGGGATCGTGATAGCCAGAGAAGCTAAAAGAATAATTGGCTTTCAGCCAGCCATAATCTGCTGTACCCCTGGCTGCTGCGGGGCGGAATTTTGTTGTCATGTCTTTTCAGTTTATATTCGATGTTTAAACATCAAAATCAATGCCGGATGTGTTTTCTGTAACCTGACGGTAATTTTGGCATACGGGGAGGGAACCAGACGACAAAGCCGGTTGTTATTCGGTTTCCTGGGTAATCAGCGGGGCATCGTCAAAATTTGAGCTGCCGGCATTTTCTTCCTCGCGGTTATCATTCCATTCAATGATGAAATTATTACGACCCTCACCGATGAGGATATTCATGTATTTCTGCTGGATGAGTTCGAGCATACCAAGGAAGAGAAATATCGCGTGTATCCTGTCTTCACAAGTATCAAATATTTTTTCGAAAGACATACTTTTTTCCACCCGGCAGGTTTCCAGCATATATTCGCGGCTGCCTTCCATGGTATAGTTGTATTGAACAACAGTATGTACGGGTTTGTTATTGCGTTGCTGAATCCGTATTGCCACTCTTTCGAAGGCCTTCATCAGCTTAAAAAGGGTGAGGGTCTGTATCTCAGTTCCTTCGCCTGCTTCTTCGCCTATCCGGGCCAGTTCTTTCTGCAGATTCCCCCGTTTAACCATCAACATACGAACGGCTTCCATTTCAGCCATTTTGGCAGAAGCTTCCTTGAACTTCTTGTATTCGAGAATCTTATCAATAAGTTCCTGGCGTGGATCGATTTCATTACCATGGGCGTCGATCTCTTTTCTTGGCAGCAGCATTTTTGCTTTGATGCGCATAAGTGTACTCACAAAGAGGATAAACTCACTGCTGAGTTCAATATTGAGTTTCCCGGTGGAATGTATAAAATCGAGAAAGTCGTTGATGATACGGGTAATGGGGATGTTGTAAATATCCAACTCATCCCTTTCAATAAAGAATAAGAGCAGGTCGAATGGTCCTTCAAACTGGTCGAGTTTGATCTGATAAGTTGTTGTATTCACGCGTTTTGTTTCGTATGATCTGTAAAAAAATCCCCCGATCAGGGATCGGGGGAGACAAAAATATCAATTAGTTTGATTCGATCAGAATTTAGCAGCAAACCCTACACCCAATGTGGATAATACCTGCAAACCTACTGCGCGGGATTTTACAAATGGGTTTGTTTGCTTTTGTTTTACATCATCATCATACAACAAATCAAGGTTATAACTTACGTTGATGTATTTGTTCACTTTCAGGAGGAATTGGTTGGTCATGAACCAGTCAACGTTCTGCGTATTTTTGATATAATCGGTATAAATATCCAGTTTACCGAAATACCGTACATTTTTCATAATCTCTTTACGCATAGAGGCTGTGGCAAAAAAACCAAATTCTCCGCGGTGCTCTTTGCCAGGATCTACACCATAAAGTTTGGCAAGTGGTGTTTCATTATTGCCCTCGAAAATACCTCCCTGGCTGGCAAAGCTGTAAGGCGCATTGCTTACGATTGTCCAACGGGCAGAAAGCGGTGAAGCAAACGCTGAAAACCAGCTATTGGGGCGCCATTCCACTCCGATGGGTACTATTGTAATATAAGCAGGGGCAAAGAAGCCGGAGTTCCTGCGTTTTTCAGTAGTACCGAAATAATTGTATTCAAATCCATCAGTGAGCTGACTGCGGAGTTGTGCCAGAGAGGCCAGGCTGAACTTTTTCCATTGCTTGGGTCTGTAACTTAGTTTTGAGAGGAAGTCGATACGGTCATTGATTTTGCGAACCCCCAGCGTGGTAGTATTTACCAAACCGTAGTTGACATCAAGGATATTGTCCCAGATTTTGCGTCCCCAGGTTTTGGTAGCAAAAAGATTGAGGGAAGCCGCGGTTGAAAGAGAGAACTTATCCCCGCCTGCAGCTATCCAGTTGCTATTGCCAACCTGGGTAAGGTTAATGCTTATAGAGCCGCCCTTTTTCCAGCCGTTTTTGCTTGTTGTACCGCCATCGGTTTTAGAATCTTTTGATGCCGTTGCCTGCATATTTTTCATGGCATCATCCTGTGCAGATGCAGACAGCACTGTAAAAGCAGCCATTAGCAGAAAGAAAATTCTCTTCATGTTAGTTTGGTATTATGTAAAAAAACAAAAGTTGACCGGTAATGACCGGTTGAACCGCTGCGAAAATAATACTTTTTATTGTTTTATTAACTATTTTTTAGCATTTGAAAAGCACAAGGGAAGGGATGGTATCTTTTTTCAGACAAAATCCGATCTGCCAATGGTTATTGGGGGCCTGAAAAGGTACTTTACTGCATTTTCGGCACTGAAATAGTTATTTTATGGCTGCGGTAGAATCGCCTGATCCGGTTGTATATGGCGGGCGGACAGCGGGCATAAAAAAACACTGCACCTGGCAGTGTTTGACAAATATGGTATTGGAAGACTATTTTTTGAGGTTGTCTCTTATTTCCATTAGTAATTTATCGGTAGAGGAAGGTTCTGCCGGAGCAGCTTCTTCTTCTTTTTTCTTCATCTTGTTCAATGCTTTGACGACAGTGAACAGAAATAGAGCAATGATCAGGAAGGTGACGAGCGCTTGTATAAACAAGCCGTATTTGAGCTCTGCCGAACCCACTTTAACAACAAGGGTTTTGAAGTCAAGCCCACCCGTTAGCATGCCTACAATCGGCATCAGGAGGTTATCCACAGCTGCGTTTACGATTGCTCCGAAAGCACCACCAATAACAACGCCAATAGCCAGATCCATTACATTTCCTTTGGAAATAAAATCTTTGAATTCTTTGATAAGTCCCATAACATGTTTGTTTTTAATTGAAACGATAATGTGTATACTCCGCAGGAAAAGGTTGTCTGCAATGATAAATATGTTTTTCGATAAATCAAAATTTCAGCACTGATTTATCTTTTTTATCTCCTGTTATTATGCCATCTTTACCCAACTTTGGATCAATCAGACAAAAATCTCAGCAGTTGGCTACTCTTCATACTACTGTCTTTTGTATGGGGTAGCAGTTTTATTTTAATGAAGTTTGGGTTGCACCGGTTTACGCCATACCAGGTAGCGGCCATGCGTATTGTTTTCTCGGGTCTTGTGTTGTTGCCGGTTGCCATCCGTTGTTACAAAGACATTCTCCGCTCGCGGCGCCTGTTGGTACTGCTCTCGGGTTTACTCGGTAGTTTATTGCCAGCCTTTCTTTTCTGTATTGCAGAGGTTGGTGTCAGTAGTGCCCTTGCCGGTACACTTAATTCCCTCACACCCATTTTTGTCATCCTCGTGGGGACTCTCTTTTTCGGAATAAGACCTTCGGGGATAAAAATTCTGGGTATCGCCGTAGCTTTTACCGGTAGCCTGCTGCTGCTCTTTGCCCGCGGATTGGAAGGTGAGCAGCACTTTGGGTATATGCTATGTATTATTGTTGCAACGGTGATGTATGGGGTTAATGTGAATATGGTTACCCGTTACCTGAAAGACATTCCTTCCCTTGCGATTGCATCAGTTGGCCTTACTGCCATGGCTGTGCCTGCCTTAGGTGTATTAGTGTTTACAGGCTTTTTCAAACTTCCCTTTACTGATAAATCCGTACTGCAATCTCTTGGTGCTTCGGCCGTATTAGGCGTCATCGGTACTGCCGTGGCTACAATCATGTATTACCGGCTGATGAAACTTACCGGGCCGGTTTTTTCTTCAATGGTGACTTATGGGATACCCGTGATAGCGCTTTTTTGGGGGTTTGTATATCATGAGCAGATCGGGTGGAAGCAGGTGGGGTGTCTGCTGGTTATTCTTTCCGGGGTATTTATCGCCAATGTGGAATTAATCCTGACTTCAGCACGGAACCGGTTATCAGATTCTTAGGGTTGCTGTTTTAGTTGTTTTCGCATTTGTTTGGCTGTAAGCGTACTGCCATCATGGCTCCAGCCCGGCGGCATCAGGAGGTATTTCAGTTTGGTAAAGAAGGGTGTCTTTTTCCGGAGATCCCGACATATTGCCCGCCACTCATGAAAAATAATATACCAGGGGTGATGCGGCTTTTCTATGGGTTTTACCAGACCATACCTTACGGGTTCTTCAGGTATTTCGGCCTGAAATGTACCCAGCCATCTGTCCCAGATGATCAGGCACATCCCCATATTTTTGTCAAGGTAAATAGTATTACTGGCATGGTGTACGCGGTGGTGCCCCGGACTAACAAATACGGCTTCAAACCACCGGGGCATTTTTTGGATGGCCTGGGTATGGACAAGTATCCCGTAAATCTGCGTCAGGGAATACATAAATAGTATATCGGCAGGGTGAAAGCCCAGCAGGGCAAGCGGTATAAAATAGACAAACCTGTACAAAGGCTGCAATACTGAGGAACGGAATCCGGTTGTGAGGTTGAACTCTGCTGATGAATGATGAGTGACATGCACAGCCCAGAACAGGCGGCAATAATGATCAATCCTGTGTTCAATATAAAAAACAAAGTCTTCGAGGAGGAAAAGGAGAACCCAATAGATATAGGGATGATCACTGAAATCTGAAAATCGCATCCCATAAAATGTGCTCAGGATAAGTCCGGCGTAAATGCCCCGGAATAAGAGATCGATACCGGCATTAACGAGGGTAAGGTAAATATTGACCAAAGTTTCCCTGAAACTGTATAATCCCTTTACCCGCAGGTGGCTCATAAATATCTCAAGGCCGATGACAATGATGTAAACGGGTGTGGATATCAGTAATAAAAGTTGCTCATGCGCCGTCTGCAGCATATTTTGATTGGATTATCGAAAAAACAAGAGCACGGCATGTGCCTTACACAATCATGATTTCCTTTTCTTTGGCTTCAAGATGCTTTTCTACCAGAGAAATAAACCTGTCTGTAAGACCCTGAATGTCTTTTTCTGCATCTTTGGCTGCATCTTCACTCAACCCGTCTTTCTGTAATTTCTTGATATTTTCGATATTGTCCCTTCGAATATTCCGTATAGCAATCCTTGCATGTTCGCCTTCTGCATTACAACGCTTTACGAGTTCTTTACGACGTTCTTCGGTGAGGGGGGGTAAAAACAACCGTATAATATTACCATCATTCTGCGGGTTGATGCCAATATTGGCGGCAGTAATGCTTCTTTCTATTGCCTGGAGCATATTTTTCTCCCAGGGCTGAATGGTGAGTGTCCGGGCGTCCATTACAGCAATGTTACCTACCTGACTGATGGGAGCGGGGTTACCATAATAATCCACCATAATGCCATCGAGCATGGTGGGGTTAGCCTTGCCTGCCCTTATTTTTGTAAGTTCCGCTTCAAGGTGGTTGATGGCTTTACGCATTGTTGCCTCTGTTTCACCTAATGTATGCTCTACTGTTTCTGCCATGGTAAGTATATTGATAAATTGGCTGCAAATCTAATAAAGAACAACGACTTCAATACAGGAGGCCATTGCTTTTTTTCAGTTTTAACAGTTGGAGGGTATCAGTCGGCTTCTACAGGTTCAGAAGCAAGGGTCAGGATTTTGTGGGATTTGATGATGTCACTTTCACTGGTATTGACAAGGGAGGTATTTTTGGCTTTGGGTCTGCTGTAGAATATGACCGCTATGAATACAAATGCCGACGCAAGCAGTATCGCGATGACGATTGTATCGCCGAGATTCCTGAGAAAATATGCCAATGCAATGAAGCCAATATTTGCGGCTACGCAGGTAAGGGTTACCTTGCGATGATTGAGCCCAAGGTCGAGTAGAAAATGGTGAATGTGATTCCTGTCCGGACTGAAAGGCGAACGACGTTCGAGTATCCTGAGGCCAAAAACCCTCAAAGTATCAAACAAAGGAATCATGAGGATGGAGAAACCTATTGCTGCAGCCGATTCGAGTGGAAAGGGGGTGGCAGGATTACCGGCAGTTTTGATGAACTTGATCACGAGTATCGAGTTAATCAAGCCCAGAAGGAGTGAACCGGTATCGCCCATGAATATTTTAGCCGGAGAATAATTATAAATAAGAAAAGCGATGATACTGCCAGCGAGTGAGAGTGCCATTACAGCATAAACCAACTGTCCGGCATAAAAGAAGTAAATGCCAAAAACGAGGGTAGTTAATACCCCGAGTGAGCCGGCGAGGCCATCAACACCATCAATGAGGTTGAAAGAGTTGGTGATAACAATAACAGTAAATATGGTAAGTACGACACTGGCAATATAGGGAATCTGGTATATGCCAAGTATGCCATTCATATTGTCGAGCCGGATATTACCAAACTTTATAATGATGCCAGCGGCTATGAGCTGACCAATAAATTTTTTGGTGGCGGATAAAACGAGAATATCGTCTTTAATACCCAGAAAGAAGATGACGATGGCTGCTGCGGCAAAATATTGTAATTCATTGGCCATTCCGGAGGGTACACCCATCAGCGTTGCAATAATGAAACCTGCAAAAATACCTAAACCACCCAATGTGGGTATAACCACCTTATGTACTTTACGCTCGTCCGGTTCATCGAACAACTTTTTTTCCTTTGCCACCTGTATAATTACTGGTATTGCAAAAAAAGTGACCAAAAAAGCAAGCACTGCGCTTAGTAAGATATTATCCATTCCACATGTATTAATTCATAATACTCCGGCAAAAGTACACAATATGTTCCGTGTTTGATACCCTCAACCACAAAACCAGACTCAACATACGCAAAAATAGTTGCTTTTGGAACAGTTCCGGGAGAATATTTCTGTTTTGAACTGCTGGTTTCTCCGGATATTGGTATGTGTATAACGGGTAAACGGCCAATTTAGTATAACGCTGCGCAGAAGGGTTTGTTTACAAACCTATTTTACAGTAGGTTTGCAACGCTAAAAATAACAGGATATGGCTAGTTTGACCGAAACGGCATCGCAGATCAGGAGAGATATCGTACGTATGGTACACGCAGTGCAAAGCGGCCACCCCGGTGGATCGCTCGGGTGTACAGAATACATGACTGCCTTGTATTTTGATGTCATGAAGCATGACCCTGCCTTCCGGATGGACGGGATAGGGGAAGATATCTTTTTCCTCAGTAATGGCCATATTTCCCCCGTACTTTATAGTGTGCTTGCCCGCAGTGGGTATTTCCCGATCTCCGAGCTGGCTACTTTTCGCAAGCTCAATACCCGTTTGCAGGGGCATCCTACTACGCATGAACACCTGCCGGGTGTACGAATTGCCAGCGGATCGCTGGGCCAGGGTATGAGTGTAGCAATCGGCGCGGCTTTAGCCAAAAAAATGAATAATGACCCTTCAACTGTATTCACCTTACATGGTGATGGTGAGTTGCAGGAGGGACAAATATGGGAGGCTGTACTGTCGGCTGCCCATCATAAGGTTGATAATCTGATTTGCACAGTTGACTGGAACGGTCAGCAAATCGATGGTCCAACCAGTAAAGTAATCGGTCTTGGTGACCTGAAAGTGAAGTTTGAAGCCTTTGGCTGGAAAACCATTGATGTTGCTGATGGCAATGACATGGATCAGGTAATAACAGCCCTTCGTACAGCAAAAAGCCTTACTGGAAACGCTCAACCGATTATGATCCTGATGAAAACACAAATGGGGGCAGGGGTTGACTTTATGGAAGGCAGCCACGAATGGCATGGCATCGCCCCCAACGATGACCAGTTGGCCAAAGCCCTGGCACAATTGCCCGAGACCCTGGGGGATTATTAAGCGCGGGATTCATCAATAGCACTTCGGGTGTCTGCCCGGTGTGATCTGATAGGGGTTGGATAAGGATATTACCAGTTATCGCAATTCAAAAGCCTGGTGTGCAGCTTTTCGGCTGGGCAGCCATGATGCTGCCAGTACAATGGCAATCGCTGTTCCGGCAACCAGTATAAAGTCGCTGGCTATTACTTTTACCGGAAAATAATCAATTAAAAAAGTATCACCTTCAAGGGTGATGAATTTTGTTTTGAGTTGCAACCAGCAAATGACCAGACCGAGTACGATACCGGTAGCCGTACCAATAAGCCCGAGGAGCAACCCTTCACACAGAAATATTTTATAAATCATTCCCCTGGAGGCACCCATGCTTTGCAGTACACTGATGTCTTTTTTCTTTTCGAGCACAAGCATGGTAAGTGCACTCACCATATTGAAGGCTGCAATGATGAGGATAAGGGTCAGTACCCCGAAAATGGCCCATTTTTCTAATTTCATAGTGTTGTACAGGGTAGTGTTCTGCTGATATTTGGATTGTACTGTATAGCCAGAGCCCAGCAGCGCGAGCAGGGTTTGGGTTACTGCTTCGGGTTGTGCTTCCTTACGCAAACGGATTTCTGCTGCTGAATATTCATCGGTGGTCATATTGGTCTGCTGTTTTACAAAGGCAAGATTGGTAAAGGCATACCGGGTGTCAAAATCCTGTTGTATCGAGAAAACACCTGTGGCCGTGGCATTTCCCTCGCTTATAGAACTGAGCGGGTCGGCATTGCCGGCACTGTCTTTACGGGGCATGATGAGGGTAAGTCTGGAAGAGGGCAAAGCCGCGTCAACACTGATGCCGACAGCGTTCTGTACTCCTGCACCGGCAATGATGCCCGGCATATCTATTGTACCGGTATTGAATTTGCCCCTTTGGATATTATCCGGTACTCCGGATACCTCGTTGTATTGATCATCTACACCTTTGAGGAGTACCACAGTCTGGGCTTCGTCATTCTGCAGCAGGGCTTTTTCTTCTGCAATTAGTGACAGGGCTGCAATACCCGGCACGGCTTTTAGCTGTTGCAATTGGTTGCCCTGTAGTACGATGGTTTTACCCTTTGCGGGGCTAATCTTCAGGTCGGCGTAAAAAGAGCCATACAGGGATTTGACAAGTCCTTCAAACCCATTGAAAACACTTAGTACCAGTACCTGGCAAAGCGTGGCAAAGGCAATAACCGCCGTGGTTACCCAGGCGATAATATTAATTGCATTGGCGGACTTTTTTGCTTTAAAATATCTCCAGGCAAAAGTTAAGTACATATTGATGGCATTGGTGAGATCAGGTACTGCTTACTGCCCCTCTTCTTTTATCTTTTTAAACAGGGCTTCTATTTTATCAACGTAGTCGAGTGTATCATCGATAAAAAACTGGAGCTCGGGGATACTGCGAAGCTGGTGCCGCACACGGGTACCCAGTTCCCGGCGGATATCCTTATTTTTTTCATTGATACGGAGCAGCACATCGTGACTGTCTTTAACCTGAAACATGCTGAGATAGACCCTTGCTTCGTAAAGATCCGGGGTGATCCTGACTCCGGATATGGATACCATTCCGCCATCGATCATACTAAGCCCCATGCGGCGGAAAATGTCGTTCAATTCTTCGTTGATCAGTCCTGCCACTTGTTTTTGACGTTTACCTTCCTGCATAATTCTTCGTTTTTATCGCTGTAAAAGTAGTTACTTTGCCGCACTTTAAGCAAGGGCGCCAACATGAAGAAGTTTTCAAGGATATTCAAATACCTGGGCTTTCACAAGCCGGGACTGGTGACCTACACCATTTTTACCATATTATCGGTACTCTTTGGCCTCGTAAGTGTGGGTATGCTTGGCCCTTTTCTTCAACTCATATTCATCGATAAGCAGGTTGAGGTTAAACAGGATGGTGGCCTTGGCCAATGGCTGAATACCCTGAATACTTATGTGCAGCGCATGATCAATTCCGGAGACACCGTCATCAATGGTAAGATTAAGGCATTGGGCTTTATTTGCCTGGTAATCATCATATCGGTATTTGCCAAGAATATATTTGTTTTTCTGTCAAATTATGTACTGTCGCCAATCCGTAACTCGATCATCAATCGTTTCAGGACAGAGATGTATAAAAAAATCATGGATCTGCCCATCTCTTATTTTACCGACCAGCGGAAGGGGGATATCATGAGCCGGATGTACAATGACCTTATTGAACTTGAGGGCTCAATCATATCGGCAATGGAAGGCTTTGTACGTGAGCCGCTGACAATACTCTTTGTATTGATTGCACTTTTTGCACTGAGCCCGATACTCACTTTGCTGATGTTTATTTTTCTGCCACTGACGGGCTTTCTCATCGGCCGTATCAGCCGTTCACTTAAGAAAACCTCAACAGAGGCCATGCAGAAGGGGGGTGAAATTCTCTCTACTTATGATGAAACACTCAGTGGTCTCCGCGTCATCAAAGCATTTAACGCAGAGCCTTCATTGAAGCAGAAGTTTTTTACGCTTGTAGGAGAATTGTTTGTACTGAAAACCAATATGGATCACCGGCGCAATCTGGCCAGCCCGATGAGTGAGTTTCTTGGAGTGCTGGTACTTTGCGGCATCCTGTGGTTTGGGGGGCAGTATGTATTGCGGGGTGATTCAGGGTCGCTGACTGCGGCTAAGTTTATGACCTATGTAGCCGTTTTTACGCAGATCATCAACCCGGCAAAAAACTTATCCGGCCTTTTTTACAATATGCAGAAAGGGGTGGCTGCAATCGACCGGATTGAAGAAGTATTGTCTACCCCGCTTACGGTTACCGATGTACCGAATCCCAAACCACTGCCTGCATTTACAAGCAGTATTGAATTCAGGAATGTGAGTTTTGCTTACAATGGTGTGGAGATACTGAAGAATATTAATCTTGTTGTTGAGAAAGGTAAGACTGTTGCTCTTGTGGGCAGTTCTGGTGCAGGTAAAAGCACCCTTGCAGACCTGGTGCCACGTTTTCATGATGTTAGTTCAGGTGAACTGCTTATTGATGGTGTAAATATTAAAGAGTATGCAATCAGTGATGTACGTAACCTGATGGGCATTGTTACGCAGGAACCGATTCTTTTCAACGATACCATTTCCGCCAATATCGGGCTTGGGGTGGCTCAGGTATCAGCGGAGAAGATTGAAGAGGCTGCCCGTGTTGCCAATGCGCACAATTACATCACACAAAAGGAAGCTGGTTATGCCACCAATATTGGTGACAGGGGGATGAAACTTAGTGGTGGTGAGCGCCAGCGGCTTACGATTGCCCGCGCGGTATATAAAAACCCTCCTATCCTGATCCTGGATGAAGCGACTTCATCGCTGGATACAGAAAGCGAACGACTGGTGCAGGATGCCATCAACAACCTGATGCAGCAGCGTACTTCTATTGTAATTGCTCACCGATTGAGCACGATCCGTCATGCAGACGAGATTATTGTGTTGCAAAAGGGGGAAATTGTTGAGAGGGGTACACATGACAGCCTGTTAACCCTGGATGGTTTTTACAAACGCCTGGTTAATATGCAGGAGGTTAAATAGACTTTTTCCGGGGTAAAACGAATTTACAGGTTCCTGATCATCCATACATCGCAGCCAAAATGCCCGGTATTGCCCATTGGGCCATTAAGGTGGAGAAATCCAAACTGTTCATAAACAGCTACAGCTCTACGCAATTCCGGCATGGTTTCAAGATATATTTTTGTATAGCCCATATTTTTTGCCGTGCGCAGGCATTGCTCAATCAATTGTTTACCTAAACCCAACCCCCTTGCTTCGGGATGGAGGTACATTTTAACCAATTCGCATACACCTGCAGGCAAACCTGCTGATGGGAAGATACCTGCCCCGCCAAGTATCTGTTGATGCCGGTGTGCAACAAAATAAGTGCTGCCGGGTGTTTGAAACAAGGTAAAGAGTTTGTCCGTTGTATCGTCGTAGAATACGGTGCCAGGTTTATTGGCTCCGAATTCAGTGAGCGCATTGCGGATAATGCCGGCTAATGCTGCATTATCTGAGGGGGTAATAACCTGTATGTAAATTTCTTTCATTATCCAATAGCGCTGAAATGTCCGGTGGTAAAGCCTTTATTTTATGGTTGCTTATGCCGCCTGGCTTGTTTTCAATAAAAATGGAGAATGACCTCCGCCATTCTCCATCTGGTCACATACGTAATGCATTATTATTTTACGATTCCCATTTTCGCTTCAATACTTAACGTGGCGTGTGGTACAGCACGTAACCTGGCTTTGTCAATCAACTTACCGGTAACCCGGCAAATACCATAAGTTTTGTTTTCGATACGCATAATTGCCTTTTCGAGGTGATCGATAAAGGTAATCTGTCGGCTGGCCATCTGGCTTAATTGCTCCCTCTCCATACTCAGGCTACCGTCTTCCATCGTCATATAGCGGTTATCTGTTTCGTCGCCACCCATTTCGTCCTTGCGTGTAATGAGTCCCTGAAGATAAGTCAGTTCTTTTTTGGCTGCTTCCAGTTTACGCTGGATGAGTTCCCTGAATTCATTCAGGTCTGCATCGCTATACCGCAACACCGGTGCTCCGGGATCGTGTTTGGGTTTATCCAATACAGACTTGGTAAAGTCGGGTTGGTATTTTCTTACGGTTTTGGTAGCAATTTTGGGAATTACTACCGGTTTTGGCGCCGGTACTTTAATGTCCTTTGCTTTTACTTCTTTGGCCGGAGCGGATTTCGCTGCGGGCGTTTGTTCTTTTTTTGGCAATGCTTTTGTTTCTTGTTTAACTTCTTGTTTGACTATGGTTTTTGTTGCCGGTAGGGAAGCGGGCTTTGCCGGAGAGGCAGTTTTTGAAGCTACTGGTTTTGCCGGTACTTTGGATACTGGCTTGACTGCCTTTGCAGGAGCAGCTTTTGCTGTTTTTTTTGGCAATGCTTTTGGTTTGCTGGTACTTGCGGCCGGCTTAGCCTTGCTTACAGGCATAGCAGTTGATTTCCCAACAGGCTTTGCCTTTGCGGCAGGTTTTGCCGCCGGTTTTACCGTGGCCTTTTTTGCCGTGGCCTTACTGCCTGCAGAGTGAGCAGCTTTAGGGGCAGGTTTTTTTGTTGCCATACTACGCTCCTTTTTTTATTACGTTGACTGTTAACTCGGCATCGTTCACCTCAACCTGGGTGCCGTCTGGTATAACTGACACAAACTCAAGGGAATCTGCCAAAATTTCGGCGCAAATATAGGTATTATATTGCGTTAAGGATTCAAGCAGCACCTGATTCCCGGATACTTTAACAATAATCCGGTCTGTCAGGTCAAAGTTCTTATCTTTCCTGATGTTCTGAACACGGTTTACAAATTCCCTTGCATCACCCTCTTTTTTCAAATCATCGGTAATTTTAATGTCTAAAGCCACTGTTAATGAGCCTTTTGCAGCAATTTCATAACCTGGTATGGCATCAGTGCTGACTTCAAGGTCTTCTGCAGTGATGACAATCCTGTCCTCTTCAAGGCCGGAAATGTCAGTATTAAGTGTATAATTACCTGCCAATACCTTGTCGATGGTAGCATTATCGAAGCCCAAAATTTGTTCAGCGGCCCATTTCATCCTTGACCCGAGTCGTTTTCCAAGGGTTTTGAAATTGGCCCTGGCTTTTTTACGGATAAAGGTATTGTCGGGTGGCAGGATTTCAATTGCTTTAATATTGGTTTCAGCTTTGATAATGTCCTCAACGAGGCCGATTTGTCGGGTCATCTGCATATCCAAAGCCGGAATGGTTACCTTCTGCAGCGGCTGACGAACCTTGATGTTTACCTTTTTACGAATGGAAAGAATCAGAGACGAGGTATCCTGTGCCAGCACCATTCTTTGCTCCAGTTGTTTATCAATCACTGCCGTATCGGTTACCGGGAAGTCCGTATGATGAACTGAAACCCGGCCGGACTGCCCGGTTACCATATTGAGGTTGTTGAAAAGCCAGTCGGCAAAGAAAGGCGCAATGGGGGCGATGAGCCTGCTGAGCGTTTCGAGGCACTCATACAGGGTTTGGTAAGCGCATATTTTGTCGTGTTCATATTCACCCTTCCAGAAACGCCGGCGGCAGAGTCGCACATACCAGTTACTCAACTGGCTGTCTACAAATTCTTCAATGGCCCGACCTGCCTGTGTAGGCTCATAATCGTTCATACAATTAGTTACCTGTTCAATCATGCTGTTGAGTGCAGACAGTATCCATTGATCAAGTTCCGGGCGTTGCGCTACCGGTACAGGTGCTTCTCTGAAAGCAAAGCCATCAACATTGGCATAAAGGGCAAAGAATTGGTAGGTATTGTAAAGGGTGCCAAAGAATTTGCGTTGTACTTCTTTAATGCCTTCTGTGTCAAACTTAAGGCTATCCCATGGACTGGCGTTGGTAATCAGATACCAGCGGGTGGCGTCTGCGCCATAATGGGCAATGGTTTCGAAGGGATCTACCACGTTGCCAAGGCGCTTACTCATCTTATTGCCATTTCTATCGAGTACGAGTCCGTTACTGACCACCGTTTTATACGCGCGTCCATCAATTGCCGGATAACTGCCCGGCTCAGCCCCAAGTGCTTCCTCGATACTTTCCCTGAGCAGGGCTCCGAGTGCGTGCAAGGTGTAAAACCATCCACGGGTCTGGTCTACGCCTTCTGCAATAAAATCTGCCGGATAGTTGCGGGCAAAGAGTTCTTTGTTTTCGAAAGGGAAGTGATACTGGGCATAAGGCATAGCCCCACTGTCGAACCAGACATCAATCAGGTCAGGTACCCTTTTCATCGGTTTGCCAGTGGCACTAACGAGTATGATCTCATCTACATAAGGTTTATGCAGATCGAGTATACCATCGTGCAGATAGTGTTGGTTGGTATCGCCACCAAGTACGGTACTGGCTTCCCTGATGGCTGTATTCAGTTCTTCAATGGAGCCGATGCAGCGCTCTTCTTCACCATCTTCCGTTTTCCAGATGGGTAGTGGGGTACCCCAGAAACGGCTGCGGCTCAGGTTCCAGTCCACCATATTCTCCAGCCAGTTGCCAAAGCGGCCTTCTCCGGTTGCCTGTGGCTTCCAGTTGATGGTTTTGTTAAGGGCTACCATTCTGTCTTTAAGCGCGGTAGTGCGGATAAACCAGGCATCAAGCGGATAGTAAATGATGGGTTTGTCTGTGCGCCAGCAATGCGGGTAGCTGTGTTCGTATTTTTCTACCTTAAATGCCTGTCCCTTTAATTTCAGCGCCACCGCAATATCAACATTGACATCCTGGTAGGCGGGATCGTCTTTATAGTTTTTGACAAAACGCCCGGTATATTCTCCGAGGCCATCCACAAACTTGCCCTCACGGTCAACAAGGGTAAGGATACCGAGATTATTTTGACGGCCTGCTTTAAAGTCATCAGCGCCAAATGCCGGTGCGGTGTGTACAATGCCTGTACCATCGGTAGTGGTAACAAAATCGCCCATTATGATCCGGAAAGGTTCAGCACCGGGGGTGAGTTCCTGTATTTTCTCCGGGGTATTGGCTTTGCAGGGCAGGAGTTGTTCATATTGGCAATATTCAAAAGCTTTTCCCTTGCCGGATAGTAATATGCGCCAGGGAATGATTTTATCACCATCATTAAAACTGTTGAGGTCTTTATCCTGACCTTCGGGGTGGAAGTATTTACTCACCAGATCTTTGGCGAGGATAACATTGACTGGTGCATGGGTATAAGGATTGAAAGATGCTACGAGTACATACTCGATAGCTGATCCCATCGTAAGCCCAAGGTTGGAAGGCAGGGTCCAGGGCGTAGTAGTCCATGCCATAACAAACAGTTGTTCATGACTCCCTGTCAGCTTTTCGGGCTTATGATAGGTTATCCATAGTTGCTTTGCAATTGCCGCCCATTCGTCTGCAATGGGTGGGTGGGCTGCTGGTACTTCCTGTTGCCGGGATTGATATTCCTGTGAGGTGAGTAAGCGGAATAGTACTGTTGCACTGGTATCCTTTACATCTTTGTAGGTGCCTGGCTGGTTGAGTTCGTGGCTGCTGAGGCCGGTACCAGCCGCAGGGGAATAGGGCTGAATACTCACACTTTCGTAGAGGTATCCTTTTTTATACAACTGGCTGAGACACCACCACAGCGTTTCAATATAATTGTTCTCGAAAGTAATGTAGGGATTCTGAAGGTCAACCCAATAGCCCATTTGTTGTGTAATGGCATCCCACTTATCCTTATAGCGCATGACTACTTCCCTGCATTTTTTGTTGTAGTCTTCTACGGATATCTTTATGCCAATGTCTTCCTTAGTAATGCCGAGTTCTTTTTCAACACCCAGTTCAACGGGCAGCCCGTGGGTATCCCATCCGCCCTTACGTTTTACCTGAAAGCCCTGCATTGTTTTGTAGCGGCAAACAAGGTCTTTTAGGGTTCGGCTGATCACATGGTGGATGCCGGGCATTCCATTTGCACTGGGCGGGCCTTCATAAAACACAAATGGAGGCTGTCCTTCCCTGAGGCTGATACTCTTTTCAAATGCCTGTTCGGTTTGCCATTTTGCCAGCATATCCTGTCCTATGGCCGGCAAATCCAATTGCTGGTATTCCCTGTACGTATTGCTCATATGTATATCAAAAATGGGTGCAAAGGTACTGAAAGGGGAGGTGAAAAGCCGCACTGTTAGGCTTTTCGATCAAAATTCTGTATTTTTGAAAACCATTTCCGGGGAAACCTGTACTACCAAATACTGCATTGAATCATCATATGAGAATAGGGTTTTCCATATTGTTATTTTTACTGGCGTTTACGTCCAGAGCTGATACCTATCTCGTTACAAGGAGGGTTGATGATACCAACCCCGGTTCATTGCGCTGGGCGATCCTGTCGGCCAATAGCAATACTCCTTCCGCTGCACCCGATTCCATCCTGTTCAACCTGCCTAACGCAACTACTACAGCGCAACGTACCATTCTGCTGAATACAGAATTGCCGGTACTCACCAGCAATATTGTAATCGACGGCACAAGCCAATTGAGTGGACCGCCCGTTGGTACTGCAGGCGCACGTATCTTTCTCTCCCCCCGCATATTCGATTCCTGTAAGCGTGGACTGGTTATTGAGGACGCTGAGAATATTGAAATATATGGACTTGGGTTTATCCGCTTTATCAACAGCGACCCTACTGTGACAGAAGAATACAGTGATGGTATCTATATGCGTGCTGTGCGTAACATTACAATTGGCGCACCCGATAAAGGGAATACCTTTATTGGTTGTTTTTATGGTATCCGGCATGTGGGTACCCTCCCGCGAAACCCGGCTGTAATCTTTTATGGGGCAAATATTACCATACAGGGTAATACAATGGGGCCTCAACCTGCTGTCGGGTCGGGTACCTCGGCAAGAGGGCTTGTTAATGGTATATCACTTTTCAATGTAACCAACGTAAAAATAGGCGGCTGGGAGAGGGGGGAGGAAAATGAAATCATGGCTTTTTTGACCGGGATAAATATAAGTGTCAGAACGCGTGCCCTTAATGATCGCGGAGACATTATTGTTGTCCAAAACCAGATCTATCCCGGTAAGTTACCGCCGACCATACCATTTACCATACCGCTGAGCGGTATTACGATTGTTGAAGCCGATCCGGACAACATCATTGTGTACCCGGTAGTGGTTTCGGGTAATGTGCTTCAAAATGCACGTATGATGATAACGGATTTTAAGGCGGCTATGCGCATTGTAAACAATGAATTGGATTGTGATTATGATACAAGCCAGGCTCACCAGAATGTTGGAATATGGCTGAGTGAATGTGATACAGCAATGATCGGGGGAACCGACTCTGCAAACATTATTAAAAACTCCGCTGCCAATGGTGTACTCCTGCTTGAATGCAAGTATATAACCGTTAGCAAAAACAGTATTTTTTGCAACGAAGCACAGGGAATTAACGTGTTTTCAACCCAGGTAACGGTACCCAGGATCACAGATCTTTTGGTAGACGCATCCGGTTTAATTACTGGTAAAACCTGCCCGGGTTGCAAAGTCGAAGCCTTTTCAACACAGCAATGCCAGAATCTTCTCTATAATGGCCAGAACTACCGCGCCACCATTACGGCAGACGCAACCGGCGATTGGAGCTACAATGCACCCACCAACTGCAACGCTACTTTTACCACTACAGATCAGGAGGGAACAACATCGAAGTTCTATGCCTATGTGGATTTTCTTTTCAAAGGCGAAACGGTGGTACTTCAAAATGCAAGTTGCGGCAGGAGTAATGGTAGTATTACCGGGGTTGTCATATATCCTGGTGTGAGTTTTTATTGGGAAGATGATGCTGGTAATGTCATCAGCCGGGATACGAATCTGGTTAATGTGCCTGCGGGTATTTACCGATTGGTATGTACCAAGGAAAATGTACTTTGTACCAAAAGCTGGACATTTCAATTATCGGATATTCAGCCTGCTATTGATGAACGGAATGTAGTATTGCGCAATCCCGTACCCGGGTGTAATATACTGGGGGCTATTAACGGGTTAACGGTATCCGGCGGTTCGCCGGGATTTTTCCGCTACCAATGGTTTAACGCTGCCGGCGTACAGGTAGGATCCGGGATTTCACTTCAGAATGTGCCGCAGGGTGATTACTCCATTAAGGTTTCCGTGCTTTTTGACACGACTTGTTTTGTTACTGCGGGTCCTTATATGCTGAGGGATGTGGCGGCACCGGTGATGGATCTGACCAATGTAACGATTACTGATGCCACCTGTGCAAAAGCAAATGGCAGTATCACCGGAATCCGTATTACTGATGGAGCCGCTAATCCTGTGTATCGCTGGTTCAATAACAATAATACCGTAGCAGGCACCAGTGCTGATCTGCTGAATGTGCCGCCTGGTAAATATTATCTGCATTATGACGATGCTTCCCCCTGCCCGCCCATTACATCGCCGGTATACAATATTGGTAACAATGGTCTTGTAGAGATTGATGTCAGTGCCATGCTGGTATTGCCTAGTGGGTGTACTGTTGTGAAGGGTGCTATCAAAAATATTGTGGTTACGGGGGCAAACCGGATAGAGTGGGTCGCGCTTTCCACCGGCCTTGTTATTGGCACCAGCCCGGATTTGCTGAATGTTCCTGCCGGAGGTTATCGCCTGCGTGCGTTCGATTCGCAATTTGGCTGTGCTGACAGTACAGGAATTATTGAAATACCTTTTACGCCTGTACAGCCGCTGGCTATAGTTACAAAATCAGTCAAAGATGAGTTTTGTACGGGCGCCAATGGCTTTATCCGGGATATGGTATTCAGTCCTGCTCCTCTTGGCTATACATTCAAGTGGGTGAAAAATGCCACGGATACTTTTGCCACAACACTTAATATCAGTGGATTGTCAAAAGGGGCTTATACGCTTCTGGCTTACGATAGTAATGGCTGTGTACAGGTGGCTATGCAACAGGTATTGAATGATCACCCGTCACCTGTACTGGATGAAAGTGGAAAACAAGTAAAACCTGATATATGTACGCAGCAATTAGGCAGCATTCAGCAAATTGCAGTATCGGGCGGCGATGCTCCATTAGGCTTCAACTGGTACACCAGTCCGGGCAATGTTGTGATCGGGCAAACTAATGCCTTGGTGAAGCGGGGAACAGGTAATTATTATCTTATTGTGCGGGATGCCAATGGGTGTGCCGATACCTCTTCGGTTATATTCGTTGCAGACGAAAGCCCGGTCATTGACCCACCTCAATATGATGAAGTATATGTTAAGCGGAATACCACAGGGAAGTTTGTGCCGCTTAATCCTGCTACGGAGGGTGTTTACACCTTTTATGATGAAGGATCATCAGTTCCATTTTTTAGCAACACCACAGGAATTTACGTAACCCCGGTATTGGCCGCAGATCGTATATATTATGTACGCCGTGAAGTGGGTAGTTGTGTCAGCGTCAAAGCGAGGGTAAAGGTTAATGTGATTGATTTCAGCAAGGTATTCCTGCCCAATTCATTTACGCCCAATGGCGATGGCACGAATGACCTGTTTCGGATCAGGGTATATGGAAAGATCATTATTGACCAGTTTGTCGTGTACAATCGTTGGGGTCAGGCAGTTTTCCTGACGGGCGATCAGCGAAAAGGGTGGGATGGTACCGCCAAAGGCCAGCCTCAACCTGCGGACACCTATGTGTGGACGGTAAAAGGAGCAGATATTGACGGAACGCCGATTTTTATCAGAGGAATTGTTGTGCTGGTGCGGTAAATCCTGTGGAACCCTTTGGTAACATTTTTTTAATCGAAGTTTTCCACATTTGATAATTTTTGGCACAGTATTCGCTTTTAACGTTATTGTAACAAATAAAAAAAATAAATTTTCAAAATTTGTTATGGGGATATGGAAATGTTTTGTAGATTTGTGATAAGTAACGGTGGACAAGCTAAGCCAAAGTTACAAAACCTGTACATCCTCTAAATAACGCAATTTTCCCTGAAGGCTGCGTAGTGCAAAACAAAATTGTACTTCAACCTTGCAAGGGCAGGTAAACGGGAAAAACCATTAGAATTAAGACAACACTTTTTATCAAATTTGTGTAATGAGCTGACAATTGTGAAGAAAGCGTAAAATGGTATTGTATCAATTTATAGCTTCGCATATGTCCGGAAATAAGAAAATAGAAGAAGTTGCAATTTTTAAACCAGATTTAAGCAACTTCCACAAATAGTTGAGGCGCAAGATTTGTGAAGTAGGAAACTTTTTGCTGGTTTAGGGTTTTATTAGGGTAAAGAACGGGGGTAGTCTTGCCCCCGTTATCTTTTAAAAACAAGTTTTTGATTTTCGATATATCCCGTTTTTTAGAATCAATTGTCCTGTGCCGGTACCAACCGGATCATTATCAGTCCACTATCTATTAAATAATTAGCTTTATAACCTGAGGGTACACTTACACATGAAAGAGAGTCCCGGTATTCCAATACCGGGACTCTCTTTTTTTGAGGATATACTATACAGAGGCTTGCGCAGCTACATCTTTTAATGTTTATTCATCAGGTATTTAAATAAGAACAGGCTGTCTCAAACCCTTGAAACAGCCTGTTCTTTAACATCGTTTATATTGAAGTAGCCTTCTTTGCTTTATCGCTTAGAAGTTCCTCGTCCCATCGGGTTTATACGTGTAGCGGAAACGGTAAATCAGTTTGCTGGGCGTTGGTCCGCTGAAGGGCAATTCATAATCGACGGCGAGTAATTCCATTTTTACATACCTGTCGTCCGCAGTGCGGAAGAAAAATGTTTGTCCTGCTTTTGGCGAAAAGCTGCGTGTAATGGGGTTATAGTTGTACCAGCTACCATCCTTTATTGCTTTTTGTGAAGTGGTGGTATCGTAGGCATATCCTGTTTCAGGGGCGCTGGTTGCAGCCGTATAAAGTGTGTTTTGCAATATTGCCCCTGCATTACCCGGGCCATAAGCCCCTTTATTGAGTATAAAAGTGGTAAAACGCAGACCGAAATCCCATTTGGTGCTAGCAGAATCACTATTAGGTACTACCACCCCATTTTTAAAATTGAAAAATACAAATGGGCTGGCACTACTGAAGTTCACTTTTATTGAATCGGTTTTTTCAATGCCGGCAATAATATCGTCTTTTTTAATACTACAGGCTTGCCATGTTGCTGGAATAATAGCTGTAAACAGGATAGCTGCAGCCATCGTCATTCTCATCTTTTTCATTTTATTGTTGAATTTTTATTATGCTTAAATAATTGTTCCAGATTAATATTGCAATTGGCAAATAAAACCCTGCCGGGCAATCCTGGCAGGTGATCGCGATCGGTATAATTCAGCATGTTATCGGCTCCAATTTGCAATTCAGTACCGGGGAAAACCGCTTTTCCGATGACCATGTTCAGCAGCAGGTAGCCCCGGGCATATTCACTGTCGTCATCGAGTATAGCGTTGCCATTGCGATCGGAAAAGCCAAACCTGCCGCGGTAAACTGCCCGGATGCTGGCATTCAGTTTGCCCGGTTGGTTGTTGTACAGGAACTGAATATTGGCTGTATGCTTACTCCTGTTGAACAGTCCACCGTATTCCTGCCTGGTTACCTGGGTGGTAATGAAGGTAGCAGGATCTCTCCTGTATACACTTCCTTTACCGATCTGGCGTAAAATGTCTTTGTCTTTAGCATCCAGGTATTGATAACCTGCGGTAAGCATGAATGCTCTGGAAAGCTGGTATTGAACACTGATATCAGCGCCCCGGGTAAAAACCCTGTTTACATTAACATAGCTGAAAATGGCTTGCCCATTGATTTTGGTAAAGGGGAGATTGTACCGTTCAATAAGATTTTTGACATCGTTGCGGAAAACATTAACGCTTACCTGTACGTCTGGTGTGGTATAGCGGAAGCCTGCATTCAACCCTAATGACCGTTCGGGCAACAGGGCAGTATTGTTGAGGTAAGGGTTAATATTGACCGCTGCGTCGATCTGCCCCTGTTGTTTCAGGATGCGGAGGCCATTGGCCAGCTCATTGGCGCCAAGGAGGGTGTAGCCAACCAGCGCGTTGTTGAAACTGAGGAATTGTTGTCTGAAATCGGGTGCCTTAAAGCCGGTACCTGCTGAGGCACTGATATTCAAACGCCCCGACAATTTATAGGCCATGGCCAGCTTGGGGTTGAACTGCAATTTATAAAGGGTGTGTTTATCTGCCCTGGCACCAGCGGTAATGTTGAGCCGCTGATTGATGAGCCACTCTTTTTGCAGAAATCCGTACCAGGCATTTAATTTTTTTTCTGAAGCATAGCGGTTGGCACTGATCGTTTCATAATTGTATCCTGTACCTGCTACCCACTTCTGCTTTTGACCAATTTCCAGTTGCACTTCAGGTTTCAGCAAAAATTGCTGAAGGAAGGAACGGTCAAACAGCGTTTTGTCCTGCTGCAAATAAACGGAAGAATTGTTACGGTATCCTGTAGCATAAAGGCGTGCAATTATCCTGACAGGTCCGGAGAGCTGCCGGGTTAATTGATTATACAATCCCCAATCTGTTTCCCGGCTGTTTCCCTTTACTGCCTCGGGTGCCTGACCGGTAAACACAAGATAGTTGTTGCGTTGGTTCTGCGTAAAAAAGCGCGCAGAAGACAGCCAGGTGGTTTTAGCCGAAAGGGCAAGCTGGAGTTTACCGGAAAACGAATAGGCGGTAGATGGATCTACGGTTTGGCCATACACTGATTTATCGAGATCATATCCATCATTGCTGTACCGGTTGGCAAAGAGGGAGACCCCCCCCTTTTTTAAAACCTTTGTGGCATTGGCAGTCAGGCCCCAGGTATTATTGGTAGCATGGTGCAATTGAAAGCCGGTTTTATTGTGATTAGGTTTTTCGGTGATGATGTTGATGACGCCTGCGAGGGCATCGGAGCCATACAGACTGGTGGCAGGCCCCTTTACAATTTCAATTTGCTGGATATTCCCTACAGGAACGCGTCCAAGGTTAAGCACGCCTGCGTTGCGTCCGGTAAGTGGCTCGCCATCCACCAGGATAAGCGTATAAGCCGGGTCAAAACCTTGTAATTGTATACCGGCACCAAAGGGATTAGGATAGCCCTGTAAAGCCTGTCCGAGCGGGTTATCCGCAATTACTATACCGGTTTGCTGCTGAAGAACATCGGTGAGGCGTTGTGCGCCCGTTTGCTGGATGTATTTACGGGAGATGACTTGTACGGGTATGGGAATATCGCCGATGCTTTTTTCAGTGCGGGTAGCCGTAACCACCAACTCACTCAGTACAACAGTTTTTCTGGCTGTATCTGTCTGCTGTTGTGCGGTTGTAACCAGCGCAGCAAAAAGAGTACCACTCAGGAGTAACCATGTACGAATATGTTGTGATTTTTTTTGCATCTGTGGGTGCAAAATTCCATATTTCCCAGCCGGGAATTATCATAAAACTGTCATGAAGAGAACCGATGGTCTTCTTTTACAAAATAATGACAAATGCCAAAGGATAATTTAATGTAAGAGGAGTTCGCAGGGCTTGAGGCCGGTATGCTTTTTAAATGCTGTACTGAAATGGGAAATAGAAGAATAGCCAAGCAGTAATGATACTTCGGTGACGCTCAGCCCTTTGTCGTACAACAGGTATTTGGCATGCTCCATGCGCTGGTTCTGGTAAAAATCAAATATCGTAGTGCCAAAGATTTCCTTAAATCCTTTTTTGAGGTAACATTCGTTAATCGCCACTTTCCGGCTGAGCTCCCGGATGGTGATGGGTTCGCCGATATGTTGCAGCAATATTGCACGTGCATTGATGATTTTCTCCCTGTCGGCTTCGTTGGCGAGGAATTTACAGGTAAAACTTTCCTCTTTTTCACCCAGCATACACTCCATGCTGTACAGAAGCAGGATCTGTGTCTGGGCATTGATGAAAATGTTTTCTAAACTATCCGTATATGTATGGTTCAGCAAGGCATCAATGGCCATACGGTTTCTGCCGCAAAGGGGCAATACCCTTGAAAAGGACTCCGTATTTCTGAATGCAAGTATATCATCGGAGACGCTGAAGGTCTTACGGTTTTTGACAAACTGGGTGAGATAAGAGGGTTTGAAACTGAAAGAAAGTACATCTATGCTGTTTACTTTTTCAACGCAGGTTTTAGCCGCACTGAATTTACAAAGGTCACATTCTGTCTTTTTTTCCCTGCAATACACATTACCGCTGACACAAAACTTGAGTTCAAGGTAGTTTTCTTCTTTATTCGTCTTGTTATAGTGATAAATCAGTATACCGGTATCATCCACATTCCATTGGGTGTGGTGGCGATAACGGCGGATACTGTATTGAACAGATCCCGGCACCAGCCTGTCTTTCGAATAAAGCAATTCCATATCACTCAGCAGGATAGGCTGTTTTTGTGCTACAGATAATATGTCCTCGTGTATATATGGCATTCCGGGTACAAAGATAAGCAATAATCCAGAATCAATACATATACATCTGGTCTGCTCTTGCTTTTCAGCAGGGAATGCATTTTTGACTGTCTTTTACCATTGGCGGTAAGCTGCCGGACACCGACTATGAGAATGTGGTAAAACAGGCTAATCCGGGCTGTGCTTTCTATTGTGGAAATCTTTGTAAAAATAGGGGAGTTGGCCGAACGGTAAATGACCCGTGAAACCCTTATTTGTCGTATATTTGCCCGAATTGTTTAATTAAAAAAGTTTCAGTTCCCAACGAGTTTATGAGTACAGTATCTGAGGACGTTTTAGCCCCCCAAAATGCCGATTACGGCGCAAACAGCATACAGGTTTTAGAAGGTTTGGAAGCAGTACGTAAGCGCCCCGCCATGTATATTGGTGATGTGGGTGTGAAAGGACTGCACCACCTGGTATATGAAGTAGTGGATAACTCTATTGATGAAGCGCTTGCAGGGTATTGCCAGAATATTCTGGTTACCATTCACGAAGACAACTCGGTGAGTGTGGCAGATGATGGTCGTGGTATCCCAACCGGTATGCATGATAAGGA
Organism: Chitinophagales bacterium; assembly: GCA_013298665.1. Taxonomy (GTDB): domain Bacteria; phylum Bacteroidota; class Bacteroidia; order Chitinophagales; family Chitinophagaceae; genus Ferruginibacter. The sequence goes on along the minus strand of JAAFIK010000002.1, from coordinate 31,250 downwards.
ACAACGAAGTGCCCTTGAAGTGGTCATGACCGTGTTGCATGCGGGAGGTAAGTTTGATAAGAATACCTATAAGGTTAGTGGTGGTTTGCATGGTGTGGGGGTTAGTTGTGTTAATGCGCTCAGTACCAAATTACTGGTTACCGTCAACCGTGATGGGAAAGTATTTGAACAGGAATATTCCTGCGGCATACCCCAATACAGCGTTCGTGAAACCGGTACCAGCAGTACAACGGGTACTGCTGTTCATTTCTGGCCCGATGCTTCCATCTTTATCACGACTGAATACAACAAAGAAATCCTTGAAGGCAGGTTGCGGGAACTGTCTTACCTCAATCGTGGTATCCGGATTACGCTTACCGATCTGCGGGATATCCAGGAAGACGGTAAACCTTATGTTAACCTGTTTTACAGCGAAGGCGGTATTGTAGAGTTTGTAGAAATGCTGGATAAGAATGGCAATCGCCAACCCCTCATACCCAAAGTTATCTTTTGCGAAGGACATGATGAAGCCAGTAACGTAGTGGTGGAAGTAGCGATGGTTTACAACTCAAGTTACCAGGAACATATTTTCAGCTATGTCAATAACATCAATACCATTGAGGGAGGAACACACGTAGCGGGTTTCCGCCGTTCCATCACCAGGGTATTCAAAAGCTATGGAGAAAAGGAAGGCATGTTTGAGAAGGCGAAGGTAGAGATTGAAGGGGATGATTTCCGGGAAGGGCTCAGCGCTATTGTATCGGTAAAAGTGCCTGAACCACAATTTGAAGGCCAAACAAAAACCAAGCTGGGTAATAATGAAGTGATGGGTGTGGTGGATACTACACTCAGCCGTGTATTGGTTGCTTATCTTGAAGAAAATCCCAAAGAGGCTAAGCAAATCATCAATAAAGTGATCCTTGCAGCACAGGCTCGCGCTGCTGCCAGAAAGGCCCGCGAAATGGTACAGCGGAAAAGTGTACTGACAGGCGGTGGTTTGCCCGGTAAGTTGGCGGATTGCAGTGATAAGGACCCCGGCCGGTGCGAATTGTACCTGGTGGAAGGGGATTCGGCAGGCGGTACCGCCAAACAGGGTCGCGATCGCAGCTACCAGGCGATACTACCGTTGCGTGGTAAAATCCTGAATGTGGAGAAAGCCATGGAGCATAAAATTTATGACAATGAGGAAATCCGTAATATGTTTACTGCACTTGGCGTAAAAATCGGCACGCCGGAAGACCCCAAAGCGTTGGATCTGTCAAAACTGCGTTATCACAAACTCATCATTATGACGGATGCTGATGTGGATGGCAGCCATATCGCCACCCTGATCCTGACCTTTATTTTCCGCTATATGAAGGAGCTGGTAGAACAGGGTTATGTATATATCGCTCAGCCGCCCCTGTACCTTGTCAAGAAGGGCAAAGAACAGGCCTATGCATGGAATGATGAAGAAAGAAAAGCGCTGATTGCGAAATTCGGCCAGGGAAAAGATGACAGCGTCAATACACAGCGTTATAAAGGTCTTGGTGAGATGAACGCCGAGCAGTTGTGGGAAACCACGATGGATCCCAAACGCCGTACACTCAAACAGGTAGGTATCGACAGCGCTGCGGAAGCCGATCGTGTATTCAGTATGCTGATGGGTGATGAAGTGCCACCCCGCCGCCAGTTTATTGAATCGCATGCACGTTATGCAAAAATTGACGTATAACAAATAAACTGATCTGCATAAAAAAAGTACAGTATGTAAACTGTACTTTTTTTATGTCCTGCAGGGTCGTTAGACCCTTTATCCGGTCAGGGTTTTATACTGCAGGATTATATTTTCCCAACCATATTGGCAGGGATTACCCATTCGTCAAATTGTTCGGGTGTAACATAGCCCAGTTGAACCGCCATTGCTTTGAGCGTGGTGCCTTCTTTGTGCGCTTTCTGAGCAATTTCAGCCGCTTTGTAATAGCCAATTTTAGTATTGAGTGCCGTAACCAGCATGAGGGAATTATCCACATGCTTTTTGATATTGGCCTCAAGTGGTTCGATACCGATGGCACATTTATCATTGAAGGAAACACAACCATCCCCGATAAGACGGGCACTGTGCAGAAAGTTATAAATCATTACCGGCTTGAACACGTTGAGTTCAAAGTGTCCATTACTGCCCCCGATGCCGATTGTTACATCGTTGCCCATAACCTGCGCAGCAATCATGGTTAATGCCTCACATTGGGTGGGGTTTACCTTGCCGGGCATAATTGAAGAACCGGGTTCGTTATCGGGAATAAATATTTCACCGATACCACTGCGGGGGCCACTGGACAACATACGTATATCATTGGCAATTTTCATCAGGCTCACGGCTACGGTTTTAAGTGCACCATGGGCTTCTACGATTGCGTCGTGTGCTGCGAGTGCCTCAAATTTATTTGCTGCGGTTACAAAGGGCAGACCAGTAAGATTGGCAATATGGCGGGCTACATTTTCGTCGTAGCCTTCGGGGGTATTGATGCCGGTACCCACCGCTGTACCGCCAAGTGCCAGTTCAGACAGGTGCGGCAGGGTATTGCGGATGGCTTTAAGCCCATGATCGAGCTGACTGACATAACCGCTGATTTCCTGGCCAAGGGTGAGTGGCGTGGCGTCCATAAAGTGCGTACGCCCAATTTTAACCACCTGCATGAATGCCTTGCTTTTTTCGGCAAGTGTATTCCGGAGCAATTCTATACCCGGAATGGTGGTTTCTGCCAAAATTTTGTACGCTGCAATATGCATGGCCGTAGGAAAGGTATCATTAGACGATTGTGATTTATTGACATCATCGTTGGGGTGCAGGAATTTCTCCTTGTCTTCCAATGAACCCCCGTTAACAACATGGCCACGATAAGCCACCACCTCATTCACATTCATATTGCTTTGTGTTCCACTACCTGTCTGCCACACAACGAGGGGAAAACAATGGTCTAACTGCCCTTCAAGAATCTCATCGCAAACCCTGCCAATGAGGTCAGCTTTATCCCGGGTCAGTACCCCGGCATCACAATTGGTAAGGGCTGCTGCTTTTTTGAGATAGGCAAATGCCCGAATGATTTCTTTGGGCATGCGGTTGATGTCTTGTGCGATTTTAAAATTGTCGATGCTGCGTTGTGTTTGTGCACCATAAAAGGCATCTTTGGGTACTTTTACCTCACCCATGGTATCTTTTTCAATCCTGTATTCCATACTTAATTGTATTGTTATTTTGGGTACAAAGGTAGCAGAGAATCCGGAGTTTAGTGCGGGCAACCGGACTCCCTTTTCATCGCTGTTCACTGTCACCCGGCATAGCCATTAGTGATGCGTATGACAAGCCGACAGGATTGCCTGCAGTTCTGAAAACGATCAATAGAGGGTGCCTGAATTAATAGCCCGAGTATCACCTCATCCTTTGCTGGTGTTGTTTCCCACCGAAATCGGCCTTTCTTTTCTCTAAAAAAGCGGCAACACCTTCTTTCATTTCTGTTGTACCAAAGCAATCGCCAAAAAGTTTTGCTTCTGCAGCAAAGCCATTCCTGCTTTTGTCGAAGTACGCGTTTACGGCACCCAGTACCCGGCTTATTGCATTGGGGCCTTTGGTCATGATGACCTGGAGTATCTGGCGGGTATGTTCAAGCAGGGTTTCTGCAGTGGTTACATGATTTACCAGACCGAGTTGTTTGGCCTCATTGGCATCGATAAGATGGGCAGTGAGCAGGAGTTCAATCGCTTTGCCTTTACCGATCAGTTGTATAAGCCGCTGTGTACCACCATAGCCGGGGATCAGTCCGAGGTTCACTTCGGGCTGGCCAAATTTTGCGTTTTCCGCCGCAATCCGGAAGTGGCAGGACATGGCCAGTTCACAACCGCCACCAAGTGCAAAACCATTGACAGCGGCAACAACCGGTTTGGGGCAGTTTTCTATTTTATCAAATACCTTATCCTGGCCGCGTTGTGCCAGTGCAGCACCACCGTCTGCATCAAGCGAAAGGAATTCGCTGATATCAGCACCCGCAACAAAAGCTTTGGGACCGCTGCCGGTAAGGATAACTGTTTGGATGACAGCATTTTGGTACACTTCGTCCATAGCCGCCGATATTTCTTCAATAACGGTTTTATTGAGGGCATTTAATTTATCAGGCCGGTTGATGGTTATGGTAAAAATGCCATCGGTCAGTTCGGTCAGAATAGTTGTATACATCATGAGCATATTTTTTGCAGTAAACAAAATTAATAATCCTGGGTTGGGGCAAATCAATTGCGCTTATTCCTGAATCAGGCACAAATATGTATTTTCTTACTGGTTTTTATCCATCTGTAAGCCATTATTTGAATGTTTTACAACAGGACAGGCCTTTTTTTATAAAAACCAGGTGGAAAGTGCAATATTACACAATTTATGCATTTTACTTTTTACAAAACCGGATAGGCTGAATGAACCACCCTGTTTTGAAGATTAATAAAATATGTCTGAAAAAAGCCGCGGAAAGATTGCTTTTACCATATATGACGCCTATTTTTGCGCCTCATCAAAATGTTCAAGCATGGAATTGGTGACTCCGGCAAATGGTATGATTGTACCTATGGTACTCATACTTGTACACTTACTGCTTTTCACAACGGCTGTTTTTCATCTCAGTCGTCTCAGGATAGAACCCATTACCAAATTACTCTTCTTCGTCGTGCTCCTGATCCTGCCATTGATTGGTCCGCTGGCATTCCTGCTCAACAGGAAACAGGTTTCAGTGCTGCATGCCATTCGTCAATAATCAGTAATATTGTTTCCCTGCTTTTGTGCAGGTGTATAAAACAGGAATAGCGTTCCGGTATCACCGGAACGCTATTCCTGTTATGCATCAGTGCTTTATTGTTTTTGTAAATGCTGTGTCTTCAGCATGAGGCCATTGCTGTTTTTCCAGGACACGATATAACTGCCCGCTGCCAGTTGACTGATGTCAATGGTTGTTTGCAGCGTACTGCCCGGTGCAGTCACATTTTTCCGGAGCAGGATGCGCCCGGAAGGATCACTGATGATGAGCAACTGGCTGCCTGCAGGAGCATTGTCCATACGGATGTTGAGTACATCACGGGCTGGCTGGGGAAAAAGACTGAGTGATGGTGTGCCTTTTTTTCCTGCCGTTATTTTTACAATGGAAGAGTATTGCCTGCGCCCGTCACGATCCACACCGGCAATGCGGTAATAGCTGGTGCCCGTATAAGGTTGCAGATCAATATGTTCATACTGTACAGCATTGCCATTATTACGCGCAGCCACGATACCGATCTTTCCAAAACTACGGCCGTCTGTACTGCTTTCAACCTCATAATGCGCTGTATTGATTTCTGTACTTACCAACCAATATACTTTGATGGTACTGCCCTCCGGCTGTGCCCCAACGCTGCTGAATACCACGGGGATGGCGCCATCAAAGAAAAGATGTGAAGCGTGGATTTCACCATTGGCAGTGCCGCTGCGGCCATCGAGCCAGGCGATAATGGCACCACTGGCATTATCGGGTACAATGGTGGTGGTACGTTGATTGGAGCCTGTTCGGGTGGCAATGGGCACACCGTTGGCTGTCCAGGACACTACTCCGGCAGAACCGATCTTTTGCGCATAAATGTCTAATCCTGTGGTGGTATTATTTGCCCGGTTGTCGTCCCAGGTAATGATTGCCCCGTTGGAAATATCCGGTATGATGTTGAGGCTGCTGGTGGCATTGGGTTGGTTAAAGGCAGCCGTACAGATGGCCACGCCATTGGCGGCCCATTGTACCACGCCGGCGTTATTGACCTTCTGTGCATAGATATTCCTGTCGGATGTGCTGACACGGTTGTCGCTCCAGACAATAATATTATCACCAAACCCCACGGGTGCGATAAAAGGTGTATTCTGGTTGCCTGTTGCAGAACAGATCACTACACCATTGGCCGCCCATTGTGCTGCCCCCGAAGCATCAATCCGTTGTGCATAAATGTTCTGATCTGTGGTGGAGACGCGGTTATCTGTCCATGTAGCAACAACTCCTGTACCTCCATCCGTGGTCATCTGTGGATTGAGCTGATTGAAACTGGCGTTGCAGATGTTAACACCATTTGCTGCCCATAGTACAGTGCCGGTATTGTCTACCCGCTGCATAAAGAGATCAGTTTCGGTAGCTGAAATACGCTGGTCTTCCCAGATACAAAAAAAACCACCCGCCTGGTCGGGAAAAACCTGTTGCCGCTGCTGGGTAAGAGGTTGGTTAACGATTTCTGCATCAGTTGCCCAGAGTTTGGTACCCGTAAGAGTAGAATATTTATTCGCATAGAGATCAATGGTGCCATTACGGGCATCCCGCCATACAATGATAAATTCGGTAGCGGTTACGGGGCTGATTACAGGGCTGATCTGGTTGGCGCTGGTATTAATGGCTGCAATACCGTTTGCCGTCCATTGAATTGCACCGGAAGCATCCACGCGTTGCATATAAATATCGCCGGCACTATTGCTCACGCGGTTGTCCTGCCAGGTAATGACTACGCCGCCGGCACCATCAGGCATCAGGGCTACATTGGTTTGATTGCTGTCTGCCGTGCAGATGGCGAGGCCCGTTACCGGCAGCAGCAGTGCGCCTGAGGCGCTGATGTGCTGCAGATAAACATCGCTGGCGGTAGTGGCAGTGGTACGACTGTCTTCCCAGGCAATATAACTGCCCCCGGTACCATCAGGAACGGAGATAAGTGCCGTCTTGCCGGTGGTGTTGGAGGCTGTGCATACGGGGTTATTGATTGTTGGATCTGCATTCCATTGTGCCTGTGCAGCCGTAAGGGTAAAACAAAAGAGAACGATGGGTAGAAATTGCTTCATGCTTTTGGATTGATTGTGATAAAACATACAGCCTGGCGGAGCGCCTGACCGTTAATATGGTAAAATTAAGTATTTTTGGTTACTTGAATCCTTACTAAAATGACAGCATGAGAGTAGCCATGATTCTGAGAAGGTGCTTATTATACTTTTTTTTCAGCCTGTTTGTTTCTTCCCTTTCCGCACAAACCAGCTCATCGGTTACGGGTGATGTATTGCTTGATGAAGACAGTCAGCCGCTGCCCGGAGTAACGGTAGCGCTGAAAGGTACCGCATTGGCCACGGCAACGGATAATAATGGCCGCTTCAGGCTTACCCTTACTGCCCGGCAGTTGACATCTGGCATTCTCGTATTCAGCCTGGTTGGTCACAACCGGCGCGAAGCCAGGATTAACGGCCGCACCATTATCCGCGTACTTTTATCCAAAGCCAGTAATACCATGACCGATGTGGTGGTAACGAACAGCTACAGTAAGCCCAGGCGCAAGGAGGAGGTGGTAGGCAGTATTGCCACCGTAAGCAGCAAAGAGCTGCAAACCAGCCGCCCCATAGAAAGTTTTGACAAAATGCTGGAAGGGTTGGTGGCAGGTGTGCAGGTAGAGCCCAATACCGAGCTGGGTACCCCCGTGCGCATCAATATACGCGGTCAGAATTCACTGACACCACTACTTACCAGCAACCGTACAGCCTTAACCACCAGTGCACAACCATTGTTCGTGATTGACGGTGTTCCGATTGTGGAGCAGCGCAGGGGAGACGAAACGACCGCCTTTCTGAATAATGAACAACTGCTCAATCCATTGGCAGGGGTTAATCCGGATGATATTGAAAGCATCTCTGTACTGAAAGACGCTTCTGCGGTGGCCATTTATGGTGCCAACGCCAGTAATGGTGTAATCATTATTACCACCAAAAAAGGAAAAGCGGGCAGAACGAGAATCGGTATCGGTTATAGTGCGGGCATCAATGTACCGTTTAACCGGATTAAATGGCTGAGCGGGCAGGATTACCATACCCTGGCCAAAGAACTTTACCTGAATGAGGGCCGAAGCCCTTTTGATGCAGAACTGCTTGCCGGATCTGCGGAAGTGAATACCCCCTGGTTTGAACTGACCAACCGCTATGGCAGTTTTACCAATGTGGATGTTGACCTGAGCGGGGGCAATGAAACGAGCCAGTTCAGGGTATCGGCCTCTTACCTCGGGCAGCAGGCCATTCAGAAAGGAAATGACCTCGGTAAATTTTATCTGCGGATGCGGCTGGATAACCAGTTGACCAAAAAGTTGCGTATGGGCGTTGTACTTGCCCCCACCATTACCAAAAAGAACGCGCTGAATGTATATGGCGAAGTACCCATTGTACCCAATGTGCCTGCCTATGAGGCAGACGGCAGTTTTTACCAGTTGGGTACACTGCTCGTGCCCAATCCCTTAGCCATACTGGCGCAGAACAAGGCCTATCATGAAGGCGGAAGCCTCAATGGCAATATCAATTTTGACTACAGCCTGCTGAAGAACCTGCGTATATCAGCCAACTTCGGAACGGATATCCTGATCAATAAACTGAATCTTTTTGAATCGGCGCAGAATGCTACGGGACGAACCAAGGGGGGCTTTGCCCAGATATATGACCGGACCAACTTTTCATGGATCGGATTCAGTCAGCTCAACTGGTCGCCGGTATGGCGGAAGATACACCAGTTTGATTTTACGGCAGGAGTGGAGTTGCAGAGCCAGCATACAAAACTGCTCCGGGGTGAGGGCAGCGGCTTCAGCTATTACCGGCTGAATGAACTGAGTAACGCACAGAGCCAGTCCAGTGCATCTTCCCGGCAAACGAGTAATGCGTACTCAATCTATGGTCAGGCGCTGTATAATTACCAGCAAAAGTATTTTGTCACCCTTAGTGGTCGTTATGATGCGGCTTCGGTATTTGGTACCGATGTGAGCAGTACAACCAATGCATCGGTGGGTATGGGCTGGGTGATGAGTAAAGAGTCCTGGTTGAAAAATAACCGATGGCTTGATGTGCTTCGGATCCGTGCGAGCTATGGCACCACAGGTAATTCGCGCATTGGCAGTTACGAAGCCCGCGGCCTCTATGAGTTCAATAGTACGGGGTATAATAACCTGGTAAGCGCCTATCCATCCACTACGGCTAACCCCAATCTTGGCTGGGAAAAAAGTTATAAGACAAACCTCGGCATTGATATTGGTTTGTTCAAGCGCATCAACATCACGGCTGATGTGTATGAGAGCATTGTGGACGATGCCATTTCATTACTAAACATACCGGCTGAAAATGGTTTCCCTTCGGTACTGGCTAATACAGCAAGGATGCGTAATCGCGGTTTTGACCTCAACATCAGCAGCCAGAATATAACCGGTGCGGTAAACTGGACGACAACGCTAACGCTTGGCTTTAATAAAAACATTATTCAGGAAGTAAAGAACAAGTCTTCGTTTTATTCCAGCAGTGAAAATGCCAGTGTACTGCGTGAAGGGGTAAGTACTTCTGCGATCTGGGGCTTTACCTGGGCGGGTGTGGATCCGGCTACGGGTAAGGAATTGTTTTACAACAAGGCCGGCGCCGTGGTGCCGGTGGATCTACTCGACATCAGTATGACCAATGCCTATTACCTGGGCGATCGCCTGCCCAAACTGCAGGGGGGGCTCATCAACAATGTCAGCTATAAGGGGCTGACGCTTACGGTGAACCTGCTGTATTCACTGGGTGGTAAACGCCTGATCAACTACCGGAATGAATGGAACGGCCGCAACTTAGACAACCGCAACCAAAGTGTTAACCTGCTCGACAGGTGGCAAAAGCCGGGCGATGTTACGAACATTCCCAGGCTGAGCCGTACCACAAGATTTGTTACCAATTCCTCGCGCTTTTTGTATGATGATACATACCTGAAACTGAGCAATGTTACGCTTACCTATACCGTGCCTAAAAAGTGGACGGATAAACTGGGAGGTGTCCGCCTCACTGTTTTTGCAAATGGCACGAACCTGTTATACTGGTATAAGGAAAAATCACCTGCAGGACGTAATGGTTTGCAGGAATATAAATTTAATTTTCCCGAAGCACGCTCATTTACCTGGGGTGTACGGGCATCATTTTAAAACTGCGGAGTACAGATAAATGTCAAGTATGCGTAAACAATCAATCATCGGGGCAGTTGTTCTGCTGTCTTTGCTGTCCTGCAAAAAATTCCTGCAGCAGGAGCCCTATAACCGGATATCGGTCAACGATATTTTTAAAGACCTCGAAGGTGCGCGCACCACGCTGGTGGGTTGTTATGATAACCTTAAGGGTACAGATTATTACCTGCGCGACCTTTCGGTATACCCTGAAGTAACTGCGGGTAATATCAAATATGCAAGACCGGGCAGCCAGTTGCTTTTCAGCGCGTACAATTTTTTGAATACGCCCAATGAAAATGATATGGAAGCGTTTTACCGGAATGCGTACAATACCATTTACCGGGCGAATAATGTTTTTGCCAATATTGATAATATTGCCGATGCCAATAGTCAGCAAAAAAAACGATTGCTGGCTGAAGCGTATATGTTCCGTGCCATTGCACATTTTGATTTGCTGCGGGTATTTGCACAGGCTTATGCCTACAGCCCGGATGGTGCGCATACCGGCATCATCCTCAAGCCGGTTAACACACCTGCCACCGATCTGCCCGGCCCACCTGCCACTGCAAAGGTATCGTTTGCTTTCATCACCAAAGACCTGGATTCAGCCATCAGCCTCTATGGCAACAGTGTATCCATCTATCCCTCAGGCAACGACCGGAGCTGGTTCTCGCAGGATGCCGCCAAAGCCCTGAAGGCGAGGGTTGCATTGTACAGCCAGAACTGGGCAACGGTTATCAGCCTCTGTACCGAACTGATTGCGTCCGGTCGTTATCCGTTGCTGAGCAATAGTGGTTATATCAATGCATGGAGAGGGAAAACCATTTTGACAGAATCGATTTTTGAACTGGCCTATGGTAACCGTACGGGTGGCAGCCTTGGTGATTATTATAATCCCAACCTCAGCCTCACCGGACAGCTTGCTGCAACCGAAGACCTGCTGAATCTCTATGCCGCCGCCGATGTACGCAGCAAAAGCAATATGTATGTATCGCAGGTACGCAATGGTATTACTTATTATTTTCCCAGAAAGTACCAGGGTACGGCTGATTCAGCCAATAACCTGCGCCTGTTCCGCCTCTCAGAAATCTACCTCAGCAGGGCAGAAGCTTATGCCGAAAGCGGGAGTATTGCCCTGGCGCTTGCCGATCTGAACCTGATCCGCAAAAGGGCCAATCCGGCAGTTGCTAATTTTTTTACCGCCAGTACGGATACACTGATCAATGAAATACTCGCCGAACGCCGCCGCGAACTCTGTTTTGAAGGTCAGGCTTTTTTTGACCTCAGCCGGAAAAGGAAAAACCTCGTGCGTACAGATTGTATCGGTACAAGTTGTAGCTTTACTTATCCGAATGATAAATATGCCTGTCCGAAACCTTTAACCCCCTGACAATTATGCGCATACAATCATTATCTATAGCAATACTTGCACTGGTGACCACCCCCGGGTGCAAAAAAAATTATGATGCTGAAGCTACTTATGCCAAACGGTCACTGGCACAGATATGGGCGAAGAAAGAAAACTTTTATGCCCCGCAGGCATCTGTCTATATTGACTCCATTGCCACATGGCGCAACTTTATCGGCTTTTCCTTTACTTCTGACGGAGATCCGGACAAGCTGGGCTTTGCCAATATCTATAATGCTGGTAAGGGTACCAATGCCCTGTACATGCGCAATTTCTACGCCGGGCAGACGCTCACCAGCGATTCAGGTTATTACAATATCACCATCCCCAAATGTTTTCAACTTATTCCCAATGCGTCTGCTGCTACAGAAGGTACGGTAAAAGTACTTGAACAAACGGTAACCCTTTATCGTACCAATAAAACACCCTTTTATATCAGGATCAGTGGTAGCGGTACTTACAGCGAAATTTCGAAACTGCTGGAGGTGGAAGTGGTTTTTGATGAAACCAATATCGGTGGCTCTCCTGCGGTAAAAAGAAAGTATAAGTTTCTGCCCTGAGCATATGATGCCCTTCAGTGTATTTTTCCTGATCTCCTGCACAACAATACAACAATGACCACAACAACTTCATATTTACGATCTGCAAAAACCATTACAGTTATCCTTGCTGTTCTGGCCACCGTACTGAGCTTGTCTTTCTCCGGTAAGTCTGGTTCTGCAGATCCGGGCATTGACGAACTCCGGCAGCGCTACAGCAGTGGGGACAGGAACAAATGGCCTGCCCCTGATCTTGATGAATCGGTGAAAGCTGCTTTTAAGGATATCGGTACCCTGCCTGAAATGCCGGTACCGGCAGACAACCCTGTTAACGATGCCAAAAAAGAACTCGGCAAGTTTCTGTTCTATGATCCGCGTATCTCAGTATCAGGACAGATTGCCTGTGCCAGTTGTCACGATCCGCAACTGGGCTGGGGTGATGGCAAGCGTTTTGCATTTGGCCACGACCGTAAACTGGGTAAGCGCAATGCAATGACACTTTTCAATACCGGTTATTATACCACATTGTTCTGGGATGGCCGCGCCGGCTCGCTGGAACACCAGGCACAGTTTCCGGTACAGGACCACCTTGAAATGAACCAAAGCCTGGCCCAACTGGAGAAGAAAGTAAAAAAGTTCAAAGGTTACCGGCCTATGTTCAAAGCGGCTTTCGGCAGTGAAGACATCAGCCTGGACCGGGTATTTAAAGCCATTGCCACTTTTGAACGCACCTTTCCGGTGAGTCCGAAAAGCCGGTTCGATCTGTTTGTGGAGGGCAAGTCTGATATACTTACCGATGAGGAAGTATCGGGTTTGCACCTGTTCCGCACAAAGGCGCGTTGTATCAACTGCCACAACACCGGCCTGTTCAGCGACAACCAGTTTCACAATGACGGACAAACGCTTTTTGGCAGCGAGAACGAAGACCTGGGGCTGTATAACGTCACCAGGCAGTTGGGCGATGTGGGTAAATTCAGAACGCCCTCACTGCGTGAAGTAACCAATACCGGACCCTGGATGCACCATGGCAATTTCCCCACACTTAAAGATGTTGTATTGTTTTACAACCTTGGCAATCCCGCACCTGTACAAAAAAAATACCTGGGTATCCGCGATTCGCTTTTGCCCAAAACATCGCCGATACTACGGAAGCTGCAATTGAAGGATGAGGAGATCAGAGCGTTGCTGGCGTTTTTACAGAGTATCACCACTACGCCAAGGCGACTGCAGCCACCGGTCGATTTTCCGAAGTAGTGTCAGGTAAACCAATCTTTATACCTTCGCCATATGCGTTTTCTCACCTTCATCACTTATGCCGGTACATTTGTCTTTGCCCTTACCGGTGCACTCAAAGCACGTACAACAAAGATGGATGTGTTTGGCGGACTGGTTCTGGCTTTTGCCACGGCCTATGGCGGCGGCACCATCCGCGACCTGCTCATCGGGATACGACCGGTGAACTGGGTAAATGATTATATAGCCCTGGCTCTTGTTGTGGGTGCAACAGGCATCACTTTTCTTTTCCGTAACAATATCAACCGCTTTAAGCGCACGCTTTTCTTTACAGATGCTGTCGGGCTGGGGCTTTTTACCGCATCGGGTATCGAAACGAGCCTGCACGCCGGTATTAATGAAGGCTATGCACTCATTATGGGTGTGATCAGCGCTACTTTTGGCGGGCTGATTGCCGACATCCTCTGCAATGCCGTACCCAACCTGCTGAAGCGGGGTGAGCTTTATGCCACGGCCTGTGCGCTTGGCGGAATGGTGTACCTGCTCTTAAAGCAGGTGCCGATCAATAATAATCTTGACCTTTTTTTGTGTGTGGTACTGGTGGTGGGTACGCGCATTTACAGCAAACGGAAAAGACTGGCATTGCCGGAGATCTGATATCGCATAAATGTACGGGGGCAATGAAAATGTTATTGCGGTTCAGCAACCAGCAGCGGAATGTCGAATGCCACCCACCTGTTTATCCATCCTTTTTATTGCTGTTGCTGCTGCTGTGCTTCAACGTATTGCCGGTAAGAATTACTGCCTTCCACAGGCCGTTGTTCTACCTTATAGGTAAAGGCTGGTTCGGGCAGGGGCATCGTCATAGCGGCCTCACTGCCATTGGAGATCACCACGGATACTTCGAGTACATGTTCTGCCGTGCCTTTGTACGTGCCTTTTACAGGTGTACAATCGCTGAAATGACGCCCAATGGCTAAGCGTACATGCTTTTCACTGGCGATGCAGTTGTTGGTGGGGTCGAGACCAAGCCATCCGTAATAGGGGATATAGGCCTCTACCCAGGCATGCGTGGCACCCTCACCCCGGAGCTCGCCATTGCGCGGACAGATATAGCCACTTACATAGCGGGCTGGAATACCACCGATGTGCAGCATTACGAGGAGGATATGGGCAAAGTCCTGGCAAACCCCTGCTTTGAGCCGCCAGATATCTTCCATACCCGTTTCCACAGAAGTAATGCCTTTGCGGTACTGGAAATGCGTAAATACAAATTCAGAGAGCCGGTTGGCGCTTTGCAGCGGAGTATCGCCCGGTTGCATGAGGTTGCATACCTGTGCTGTTACCTCATCGAGCTGGGCAAAAGACTCAGGCCGGAGGTAGTCCATAAAAATGGCATCGTTGTGCAGGGATTTGAGTGCTTCCCATTGCGTTACTGCTGTTTCTGTACTGGAGGGTTCAGGGATGGCGATGGTTTCCACTTCAATGTCGGAGCAGATACTGAGGTATTGGTGAGGCTGGGGCAGGGAAAAAACACCGAGGTGATTGCCAAAATAATCACTGAAGGATTCAATAAAGGGATCACCCGAAACGGTAAGCTTATGGCTGATTACCTTTTGATGATCGTCCTGCATCGGGTACAGCATCACCTGGTTGATGCTGTCGATAACGGGACTGGTGTAACTGTAACGGGTGATATGCTGTATTTTATAATATGCCATTGTATGGGGTTAAGAATTGCCAAAGTAAAGCTGGTTAAATGAATTTCCAATGTGGTAGCAATTGTTTTTTATATCCTGAAAAAGCTGGTCGAGCGCGGCGAGGTCAGACAGGTCGGTGGTACTGTATTTGATATCGCTCATTACTTTACCGATGATGAATTCTGTTTGTCTGAAGGTTTCAGGCAGGGCGAAGGGACGCAGCCTTTCGGCATAGCGGTTTACCTGGCCGAGGCAGTATGCGATGGCGTGAGGAAAGTGCATGTCGTACAGTACCTGCCGGAGTACCAATGGGGTTTGAATATTACCCCTGTTGTTTTTGAGGTACCACTCATAGCCCGCCAGCGAGTAGAGCAGGTAGCGCCAACCCGGCGACTCGGTATTGGCTTCCTCTCCCTGCAGTTCGCGCAGTTTGATCTGTAGAATATCGGCCGTCAGTATCGCACGTTCCAGGTATTTGCCAATGTTGAGGAAACAAAAATCCTCACTCCTGCTCATGGTGGTGTCCACCACCCCATAGTAAGTCATCCCCTGTTTATTCAGCAGATCCATAGCACTCACGGGATCGCCAAAACGGAGCAGTTCCTGCAGGTGTTCGTCCCTCACCAGATGATAAAAGTCGTTGAGGCATTGCCAGACCTCCTTGGTGATATGGTCCTGCACCGCACGGGCATTCTCGCGGGCAAAACGGATATTATGGATAACCGAAGAAGGGTTTTCCTTGTCGATGACCAGGCATTCCAACGCCCGGGCCGACTGGTGTGCCATTTCGGCAACGGCTTCGGGCTTGAGGTTGCCATATACCTCCAGGATGGTCTGCCAACTGAAATCCTTTACCTCATCCTGTGAGGCGATATAGTTGGTGCGGATCACCCGCAGCAGTCCATTGGTTCTTTCCATGTACCGCGCCATCCAGAATACGGCATCTGCAACACGACTGAGCATAATTTGTGGTTAAATGTTATGGTTCATTATGATGAGAACGATTATTTGTTTGCCGGGTCTTTGTTTTATTCATCCACCACCCAGGTATCCTTACTGCCGCCTCCCTGCGATGAGTTGACCACCAGCGATCCCTCTTTCAGCGCTACACGGGTAAGTCCCCCGGGCACAATGTCGATACCATCAGGACCATACAGTGCATAGGGCCTGAGGTCAACCCGGCGGGGTTGTAAACGGCCGTTGATGTAACAGGGCGCTGCAGACAGGCTGATGATAGGCTGTGCAATAAAACTGCGGGGATCATTCCTGATGGCTGTTTTAAAATCATCCATTTCCTTTTCCGTTGCCGCACTGCCGATCAGCATACCATACCCGCCCGATTCGTTGGTCTTTTTGATCACCATCTGATCCATTTTATCAAATACCAGTTGCTGATTGCCGGGAATCTCCAGCCGGTAAGTGGGCACATTCTTTAAGATGGGTTCTTCGTTGAGGTAATATTTAATCATATCAGGTACATAGGCATATACGGCTTTATCATCGGCTACGCCATTACCCATGGCATTGATGATGGCTACATTACCTTTGCGGTAAGCCCAGTAGATACCTGGTACACCGAGCATGCTATCCGGCCTGAATACCAGCGGATCAATAAAATCATCATCCACCCTGCGGTAAATCACATCTACTTTCTGTAAGCCCCTGGTGGTCTTCATATATACAAAATGATTGTCCACCACCAGGTCGCGTCCTTCCACCAGTTCAATACCCATCAGGCGGGCCAGCGTGGTGTGCTCAAAGTAAGCCGAGTTGTAAATACCCGGGGTAAGCAGTACCACGTTGGGATTGCTGGTGCTGCGGTTGGCCAGTGCCAGGAGATTACGCAGCAGGAGGTCGGGATAATGTTTTACGGACCGGACTTTGTTTCTGGGCAGCAGTGAAGGGAAAATGCGGTAAGTGATGCTCCTGTTCTCGAGCATATAGGATACCCCCGAAGGCGTACGCAGGTTGTCTTCGAGTACATAATAAGTACCATCACTGTCGCGGATGAGGTCGATACCGGAGATATGTGTATAGATGTCATGGGGAATGTCCACATGCATCATCTCCCGCAGAAAATTGGGACAGGAATAGATCAGTTTGGCCGGTATGATGCCGTCTTTGATGATGAATTGCTCATGATAAACATCCCGCAGGAAAATATTGAGGGCTTTGAGCCGCTGTTTGATGCCTGCCTCAATGGTACTCCATTCTGCAGCCTGGATGATACGGGGAATAATGTCAAAGGGGAATATTTTCTCTACGCCCTCGCCGCTGCTGTAAACCGTAAAGGTAATACCCTGGCTCATGAACAGCTTTTTGGCCAGCTCGTCTTTGTGCGACATTTCTGCCGCGGAAAGGTTTTCGATGGCCGATACAAAATTGCGGTAATGTCCGCGTATCCCTGCCGCGGCAAACATTTCGTCCCATACCCCTGGTGATGTATCATATCCCGACAGGAATGAATTGTCCATGCGTTGCGATTTTGTTTTCAATAAAACGTTTACTTCATCCCCTGTAAAGGCCGTTATCCCTTTTACCGGGCATATAGAAAGGCAATCGATGGGTGGTGCGGATGGGCACGCCCGTGGCAATGAAAATACGAAAGGAACGGGAAAGAAAAAAGTTTTATCGCCTGCTGGTGTGCAGGAATTAAAAATCGCGGTTGGTTTTTACCCATTCGCGGATATAATCTGCGATGGCCGGAGTAGGTGTGCCGGGTGCAAAGAGTTTGCCGACTCCCATTTCGTTCAGGGTTTTCATGTCTTCATCGGGTATAATACCGCCACCGGTAAGCAGTACATCATTCATCTGCTTATCTTTCATGAGCTGGATGATTTTTGGAAAAACGGTATTGTGTGCACCGCTGAGGATGCTGACACCGATGGCATCCACGTCTTCCTGCAGGGCAGCATTGACCACCATGTCGGGCGTCTGGCGCAACCCCGTATAAATCACTTCCATCCCTGCATCGCGCAGGGCAGTTGCAATCACTTTGGCGCCACGATCATGGCCATCGAGGCCAACTTTGGCAATCAGTACGCGTATCGGTCTGCTCATATTACTGTTATTGGCGTAAAAGTAAAGGATATCCGGGAATTATGTATTGGCCATCCGGCAATAAATAACCCCCGTTTATAAGGCGCCAAGCATGTTTTCCACGCGTGCAATGGTTGCTGCCCTGCCAATCATGGCTGCAATTTCAAATACCGCCGGGCCAAACTTGCCGCCAACAAGCATCACCCGCATGGGCAACTGCAATTCGCCGGGCTTGATATTTTTGGCAGTGGCCAGGGTTTTAAACGCCTCCTCTATAGCAGCGTTTTCCCATCCGGTCATGGTGGCGAAAATGGCCACCAGTTCGGTAAAGAAAGCCTTTTTGTCTTCGTTCCATTTGGGGCGTACCGCATCCATATCCCATTGCTGCGGCGCCTGGAAGAAGAACCCCGCTTGTGTATAGAAATCAGTGAGCAGGGTGCAGCGTTCTTTCACCAGTTCCAGTACCCGGGTCAGATAATTGTCGTTGGGCACGACCAGTCCCTGTTCCTTAAGGTGTTGGTGTACCAGCGATTGCCATTCGGCTACCGGCTGTTTCCGGATCCACTCCTGGTTGTACCACTTAGCTTTTTCAAAGTCGAATTTTGCACCGGATACGTGTACCCGGTCCATATTGAATTTTTCAATCAGCTCATCGATCGTAAAGATTTCCTGTCCGCTGCCATCATTCCAGCCGAGTGCTGCCAGCAGGTTGATGAAGGCTTGGGGGAGAAAGCCCAGTTCGCGGAAGCCCTTTGTCAGATCACCCGTTTTGGGGTCTTTCCAGTCCATGGCATATACCGGGAAGCCGAGCCTGTCGCCATCGCGTTTGCTCAGTTTACCATTACCATCGGGTTTGAGGATGAGGGGCAGGTGCGCCCATTGGGGCATATGGTCAAAACCAAAAAGGTATTTCCACAGCAGCAGGTGTATGGGTGCGCTGGGCAACCATTCCTCGCCGCGGAAGGCATGTGTGATTTTCATCAGGTAATCATCCACCACTACTGCGAGGTGATATGTGGGCATCCCATCTGCTTTGAGGAGTACCTTATCATCGGTGGTATTGGTATCAAATGCAATATCGCCCCTGATCATATCAGTAAAGGATACAAATTCATTGGCAGGCACTTTAATGCGGATGACATATGGGGTACCGGCATCCAGTAAGGCCTGTGTTTCTTCGGGCAGCAGGCGGAGACTGTTGTTCAGCCCCATGCGCACTTCGTGGTTGTAGAAAAAACTGTTGCCCGCAGCTTTGTGTGTTTCCCGGAGCTGGTCGAGCGCTTCGGGCGTATCAAAAGCATAATAAGCCTGGCCTGCCGCAACCAGTTGGTCGGCATACCGGCGGTAAAGTGTTTTACGTTCGCTCTGGCGGTAGGGGCCATATTCACCGCCGTGTACGGGACTTTCGTCGGGTACGAGGCCACACCATTGGAGACAGTCCATGATGTATTGTTCTGCACCATCCACATAGCGCGTCTGGTCGGTATCTTCAATACGGAGAATAAACTGGCCGCCCTGTTGCCGGGCAAATAAATAATTGTACAACACGGTACGCACACCACCAAGATGGAGGCCGCCGGTTGGTGATGGGGCAAAACGAACCCTTACTGTATTCATGCTGCAAAGATAAGTGTGTTCTTGTAGTTGCCACTGCCGGAAGCACTGAAAAGGAAAACCGCCCGTATCATTGGGCGGTTTTTGCATACCTTGCTTTATAAGGGAAATGATGTGGTTACCAGAGTGGATAGCCCGTATTGGTCCATGCGTTTGAAGGAACATCGCCTACAACGTTTTGGGAAATGGAACCTTCCACACTCAATGTCCATCCAATGGGATAATAACCGCTGCTGCTGACAGTATATCCGCCGGCAGTACCCAGCACCAGCGTAAGATTGGAGCTTTGCGTTGTACTTCCCA
Organism: Chitinophagales bacterium; assembly: GCA_013298665.1. Taxonomy (GTDB): domain Bacteria; phylum Bacteroidota; class Bacteroidia; order Chitinophagales; family Chitinophagaceae; genus Ferruginibacter. The sequence goes on along the minus strand of JAAFIK010000002.1, from coordinate 11,427 downwards.
CCGGCGTTGTATAAAAGCCAAGATAATCAACAATACCACAACCCCTGGGAGACGCTGAACTGCCCGAACAGGTAAGGTTGTAGCTGATGTTGCGCGACTCACCGGCAGGATTCCAGCCACGACGTCCCTTCCATTCAAGTTTGATGTATAAATAACAGCCTGTATTGTACCAGTATGTTGCCTGACCACAGGTGTTTGGGGCAACGTAAGCATAATCCGTATAGGCAGCAACTTCGTGCACATATTTGCGCCAGCCAGCCGCTGGTGCTTGTTGCCAGAATTCATACTGGTGCCTGGCATCTGCACTGTTGCTGAGGTAAATACTGGCCGGAGCCGTAATATCCTGATCGTTAGTATTGAGGCGAACAGGTGCGGTTTTGATTTCATACATGGCTTTCAACCGAGCCTGTTCCGGATGTACTTTTATCCGTTGCAGTTCCGCTTCGCTGGCTCCCGGAATATAATATTTGATGCCATTGTTGTACCAGATGATGGTATCGCCAATCTGTATTTCGGCATTGGCATTTAATAAGGAGCGGATACCGGGCGGAAGTTTCAGCAGTTGGCGTGTGGCTACCGGGAGTTCCGTGTCTTCCCCGGTAAGCGCAAACGCATTGCTGAATGAAGTATAGGCTTTGCCTTTTTCAAAGTCGGCCAGTTGTGCAGCATTGCAGCGGTCTAATTTATTCATGGCTGTATAAAAAGCTGCGGTACTGGCAAATACCAGGCGGCCATGATTGGTACGGATCTGATCAGTACCGGATGCAGTTGCTTCGGGGGCTTGCAGTTCATTTTTTTTACAGGAGGCAACGAATACAGTAATGGCAAAAAAGGCCATAAGGCGAAGTTGTGCTGTTTTGATTTGTTTTTTCATTGTTTACTATTTGGTGATTAACAATCAGCCGGTCCGGGAACAGGTATGCGGTGATAAAGATAAGTCATTCTGTAATCGGCATCAATTTTTGTGGAATGATTTCAACCATCCCCAATGACATATCCCACAGCTAAAATCAATGAAAACCTTGCTTAAGGCGGTGAGCGGGTCAGCAAAAAAAAGAGACTGCCCCATATCATGGAGACAGCCTCTTTCATCAAACTAAACTACCCTTTCGTATGCATCATCTTATCTTAACAGAATTGTTCTTGCAGGACGGCCATCAATCGAGATGGTTGCCAGCCTGTCGCAGGCACCATCGCCATAATCGATAACGGCATAATGGTTGGGGCCTTCCACTTTTACCTTGCCTTTATCAATATTTTCGCAAGCTGTTTTTTTCTGCAGCGCTTCCAGTATGGTACTGTTGCGCGTTCTGCCTGCAGTATTGGTTACGCTGTGGCTGCCGGTGATGGAGAATACATCATCCAGCAGGATATTGGGGGTGACCAAACCAGCAGTCTGGGTTATATTTTTGATGCCACTGTGCAGCCAGTAGTTGCCATTGGGAGCAGTGATTTTACCGTTTTCCACCTTGCGCTGCCAGCTACGTGTACCGGGCAAACTTGTATTTCTCCAGGTAATGGTTCCTTCTTTCTTAAAGCCGTTTACATAATAGTTGTCGAAGGTCATCACGGCTGTACTGTTGTATTTGCGAACAGAATCGGACAATACTATCGTAATCCTGCCTTTGCGGGTTACCCCGTTGAGCGATGTACAGCCGTTGCCGAAATCGATCACCATGGTTTTAGGAAAGCCCGAGAGCGGGGTTACGCTGGTGGTAGCGCAGCCCAGTAAACCTTGCGTACCGGTAACATCTGTAGTGCCATCTGTACGGCCACCCATGAGGTTATTGTCCATCGCGGCTTCGTTAAACACGTCGTTGGCATCTTCGGTGAGGTTGTCGGCAATGGCCTGGTCGCCACTGAGTTCAAATGTGGTTTCAAATTCATCTGCGGCATTACTGCTGTTGTCTTTTTTACATGAAGTAAAGAGGAGGGTTAAGGCGACGGTGGTAAGCGCCAGAAATTTTCTTGTATACATAATTTTCATTTTTATATCAGACGGCAACAGGTGTACAGCGTTTAATCCGGCGAAAAAAAATTATTTTGCAGAATGTTCTACCTTATCAGATCGCCCTGGTGGCTGAAGCGTTTGTATAGAAAATGTCTGTGGCAGATGCCGGCGGGTAATCAAACGCTGTACCTCACATTTGATGATGGCCCGCACCCGGTAATTACCCCCTTTGTACTCGATGCGTTACGCAGGTATGGTGCAAAAGCCACCTTCTTTTGTATCGGTAAAAATGTACTGGCATATCCGGAGGTGTACCAGCGCATCCTTGCAGAAGGGCATGCTGTTGGCAACCATACACAGCACCACCTCAACGGCTGGAAGCAAACAGATGCGGTTTATCTCAGCGATATAGCCCGGGCAAACGAATTGATTGGTGCTGTCCTTTTCCGGCCGCCATATGGCCGGATACGTCAATCGCAATTGCGTCAAATGGCAGGCTATACAGTGGTGATGTGGTCGGTACTGAGTGGTGATTTTGATACAACGATTGATGGTGAACGATGTTTAAACAATGTATTGCGTTTCTCGGGTGATGGTTCGATTGTTGTTTTCCATGATAGTGAGAAAGCGGAACCACGTATGCGTTATGCTTTGCCGGTAGTATTGAAAACCTTTGCAGATAAGGGTTTTACCTTCAAAAGCCTCTGCTGAAAATCAGCCGTTGGTATAAAAAACTTGGGCCGGGGTGGAAACCCTGGCCCGTTTTTAATCCGTACCCTATGAAAACTGGTGTAAAGTTACATACTACAAGTTAAATATGCAACAATTTTTTTATTGGTTACAGGGTTATGGCACGGGTGATACCATTAACGGTAATCGTAGCCTGGTTGTCGCAGGAGCCATTGCCATAATCAAGCAGTCCCTCGCGGTTATCCCTTGTCAGTTTTACGGTACCCTTTACAATCCAGCGGCAGGTGAATTTTTTGATGAGGGGCTCCTGTATAGCTGAGGTCCAGCTATGCCCGCCTGAGTTACTGCCGGCAGCGCCACCGGTAATCCTGAATACATTGTCGAACGGATAGGCCGGGGTGCCGTTGCCCTCTGTTTGTGTAATAGATTTGAGGCTGTTCCACTGGTGCCATTTGTTGCTGTTGGTATTGGTCACTTTTGCATCCAGCACTTTTACTTTCCAGCCATTGAGGTTGGACGTGCTTGTGTTTTCGGTGATATGTGTACCCGCTACCCTGAAACTGTCTACCGAGTAATTGATAAAGGTAGTGGATACCTTGCTGCCCGGTACCGACAGGGGTGCGGTAAAGATCGATACGATCTTACCCTTGCGGAATTTGCCATCGCGGCCAAGACAACCATCGCCAAAGTTGATGGTGACCGTTTTGGGGAATACGTGCGGGATGTTGGGTACCACATGTACGGTGAAGCAACGCGCAGCAGAGTCTGTGGTGGTCATGTCGCGGCCATTGCTGAAAGCCCCGGGCAGGCTGCCACCAAAGCCCAGTTCTTCACCCGCGTCATCGGTACTGATACTGCCGGTCATGTTGAATACATCATCGAAGATGGCATCCGCGTCTGCATCGTTGTGCACAGCTTCAAGGGTAGCGATCTCTTCTGTGGGGGCTTCAGTGGCCGGATCAGCAATGCTGTTGTCTTTCTTGCAACTGGCAAAACTGATGGCAACGCCCACGAGGAATACTGTGCACCATAGGGGCACGTTGAAAAACTTTTTCATACATCATAAAATTTAAAGGTGAATAAATGTTCCGGGGTTATGACGGGTTATGTACATACAGGTTTAAAGGCATGTTAAATTTTTTAATGACTTTTGCAGCATGAAAATAATTGATACCCATTGTCACCTTTATGCAGAAGAGTTTACCGGCGATATTGATGCCGTGGTAGCGCGCGCGGTAAATGCCGGTGTGGATACTTTTTACCTGCCCGGCATCGACAGCAACAGTATTGGTGCTATGCTGGCGCTGGAAGAACGGTTTCCCGGGCAGTGCAAGGCCATGATGGGTTTGCATCCCTGCTATGTAAAAGAAAATTATCAGGCGGAGTTAGCGATTGTGCGGCAGTGGCTGGAGCAGCGCCGTTTTGCAGCAGTGGGTGAGATCGGGCTGGATTTTTACTGGGACAAAACTTTTACGGCAGAGCAGCACGATGCCTTTCGTACACAGGTTGAATGGTCGCTGGAGTTTGACCTGCCGATAGTGATTCATACGCGCAATGCGATGCAGGAAACAATTAATGTGGTAAAAGCATACACCCGTCGTGGTGTGCGGGGTATTTTTCATTGTTTCAGTGGCAGTCGGGAGAGTGCGGAGCAGATTATTGCTGCGGGCTTTTACCTGGGTATCGGCGGAGTACTGACGTATAAGAATGCCGGATTGCCTGAGGCATTGGCAGGTATTGATGTTGCGCACCTGGTATTGGAAACCGATTCACCTTACCTGGCACCCCTGCCATTCCGTGGTAAGCGCAATGAGAGCAGCTATCTGGTGCATATTATTGATAAGCTGGCCGCGGTGAAGGGTATGCCTGTGGCTGAGCTGGCTGCCATTACAACTGCCAATGCGCAAAAAATATTCGGTGGCTATTGAAAATGCGGTTATTTTTGCTGCCCCAAACAGGGAAACAGAGAGGTGTCCGAGTGGTTGAAGGAGCACGCCTGGAAAGTGTGTATACGGCAACGTATCGTGGGTTCGAATCCCATCCTCTCTGCTGAAACTGAACCCCGCATTGCGGGGCTTTTTTATGTACCTGAGTGGTTGAAAGAGCAGGCCTGGAAAGTGTGTATACGGCAACGTATTGCGGGCTGAGCCGCTTTGGTCTCAGTGCCGGCCGTAGCGTCGGCATTCGAATCCCATCGGCGCTGTTTCAGCTTCCGTAGCTTTAGCGAAGAAGAGTCAATCCCACTTATGTCCCCGGGTCTTATAATCATTAAATATAAGGCTATAGACTGATAATTATTAAATATAAGGCTATAGGCTTATAATTGTACATTATCAGTCTATAGCCTTATAATTGGCAGTAACTGATATTTATCCTATTTTAGTGCAATGAAAGCAGTCATTACCGGCGATATCATTCAGTCTACCCGTCTGCCCGCTACTCATCGTGAAGCATTGGTGAAAAGCATTCAACAGGGGTTGAAAACATGGGAGAAGGACTTTCAATGCCGGAGTGAGTTTTTCAGGGGCGACAGTTTTCAATGCTACCTGCCGCACCCGCACCATGCACTGCGGCTGATGCTCCTGCTGAAAACCTATATCCGGAGCCTCAATCCCAGCAATGCTTTTACATTAACAGCTAAAGAGAACCCCGCACGTTCGTCCTCGATTATATTACCATCGGCCGTCATTGATGCGCGTATGGCACTGGGCATTGGTGAGGCGCTGGCGGGTAAAAAATTGGTTACCTCAGGCGGAATGGCTTTTGAGTTGTCCGGCCATTTGCTCGACGACCTGAAAAACCGCAAGCAGACCCTGGGTATTGCTACAGCGGATGGCTATACAGACGAACTCGAAACAGCAAGCATACTGCTTGATGCTCTTCTTGCCCGGGCTTCAGCGTTGCAGTGCGAGGTACTTTCCTATAAGCTGCTCGGTCACCATGAAACTGCTATTGCCAAAGCCCTCCGCATCAACCAGTCTGCCGTTAACCAGCGTTCAAAGCTGGGCAACTGGAACGCCATTGATGCGATGCTCAACCGCTATGAAAATATCTATTCAACAGCATAACTATGATACACTTCTGCACACCTGAGCAGGCCAACCTGCTCATCCGCTTTTTGCTGGCGCATATTGCCGGCGATTTTATCCTCCAAACCAGTGTTATGGTGAAAAATAAACGCTGGTTATCGGACGCTATGGCGCTGCATATCCTCATCATCTTTGGCCTGACATGGATATTGTCAGGCTTATGGCTGCCTGCGCTGGTTATTGCCCTGCTGCACTGGGGAATTGATACCGGTAAAATTGCCTTGTGTAAAAAATACCCACGGTATGAGGGGGCATTTTTTGCAGCCGACCAGTTACTGCATGGGTTCATCATCCTGCTGGTGTGGTGCCGGCAGTGCCAGTTGTTTGCCCAATGGCTGCCCGTGCTGATGCAACCCTTTACCGATTACCGTATGAGTACGCTGCTGCTGGGCTATGCTTTCATCATATGGCCGGTGGGACACATCATCCGGTATTCCCTTCAGAAGATTGCTGTTGATCTGCCTGATGAGCGGATCGCGCATGGAGGCAAACTGATCGGTCGTTTTGAGCGCATCATCATCCTCACCTTCGTATTGCTCCGGTCTTACGAAGCCATCGGGTTTCTGATTACCGCAAAGGGCATTTTGCGTTTTGGCGAAAAAGACAGGATCACGAGCGAGTACGTACTGGTAGGTACCATGATGAGTTATGCCCTGTCTATCCTCACCGGTGTAGGTATTAACTGGTTGCTGGGATAGGGTGTTTACGCGCTTGTTCCTGCAGGACAATTCGCCGAAGGCGGTGATTCCGTAAAAACTGAACCGGGTTTTACAGTGCTGTACAAAATGCATAGTGAAATGGCATCAATGGAGTGAGGCAAAAAACCGTGTTTTTCCGGGTAGCGGATAAGGAGAGATGTAGTACTTTTACCGGCATTATTGAATATGCTAAACAAAGTAATAATTATGAATAAAACCATCATCGGTATTTATGGCAGTGGCAGCGAAGGAAAAAGTACCACTATTAAAAATGTAGCCCGTATCTTACTAGAGCAGTATCCGAATGCAACATCTTCGATATCGCCTGTTGACTATGCCGGCGACGTGAATATAGTGATACATTTGGGAAATGTAAAAATCGGTATTGAGAGCCAGGGTGACCCCAATAGCCGGATGATTTATGACAAGACGGTGGAGAAACTGGCAAAAGACGGGCAATGTGACATTATTTTGTGTGCTTCACGTACAGAGGGTGAAACTGTAAAGACTATAGATAAGGTTGCGGGTTCCTATGACTATCATACCATCTGGATAAGCAGCTTTTGGTCGCCTACGATTAAGCCGCGTATCCTTAACCAACTGGCAGCAGAAAATATTATCCGTATTATTGAGTCTCTGATTGTCGGCAGATTATAACAGTAACTGATCTAAAACTTTTTAATCAACCCACCATGCAAAAATACGCCGTCAACCAGCATTTGATAGAAACCCTCCTGGCATGGGTAAGCTCCGGCGAAATAGCCATTCCCGAAATACAGCGCCCCTTTGTGTGGGACAGCTCTAAGGTACGCGACCTGATGGACAGTCTCTACCGGGGTTATCCTGTAGGCTATGTCATCGCCTGGCGCAACCCTGATGTACGACTGAAAGATGGTACCCTCAGTGAGGGCAAGAAAATATTGATTGACGGGCAGCAAAGGGTAACCGCGCTCACCGCTGCACTGCTTGGCCAGTATGTGGTGAACAAAACCTATGAACGCGTAAAAATCAAAATTGCTTTTCACCCGATAGAAGAAAAATTTGAAGTACAGAACCCTGCCATTGTAAAAGATAAAACATGGCTGCCCGATATCGCTACGGCAATCAATGGCGATCTGTTTGAAACCGCCGAGCAGTATTTTGAACTTAATCCGGACATAGACAAAAAGCAAGTACGCACTGCTTTTTCCAATCTGGTCAACATCACAAAAAAGCAAATCGGACTGATTGAGCTGGCCCCGGAACTGGATATTGAAACCGTAACCGAAATATTCATACGCATCAACAGCAAGGGCGTGGTACTCAGCCAGGCCGACTTTGCCATGAGCAAGATTGCGAGCAATACCGGATACCAGGGCAATGAATTGCGTAAAGCCATAGATTATTTTTGCCATTTGGCTGTTGCCCCTGAATTTCACCGCCACATTGTGGACAACGATCCTGATTTTGCCGTTACAGATTGGTTCAGGCAGATGCAATGGCTCAAAACCGAGAATGAAGACCTCTATGATCCGGGTTACAGCGACCTCATCCGTGTAGCTTTTACGGCGCAGTTCAACCGTGGGCGCCTGTCTGATCTCGTCAGCCTGCTTTCGGGCCGTAATTTTGAGACACGCAGTTATGAAGATAATATTGCCGAGCATGCTTTTGCGGCCTTAAAAACAGGCGTAAGAAATTTTATCAATGAAACCAATTTTAAAAGGTTCCTGATGATTGTAAAGTCCGCAGGATTCATTTCGCCTAAGCTGCTTCGCTCACAAAACGCTGTCAATTTTGCCTACATCGTTTACCTGAAGCTGAAAGAAATGGGCGTACCCCCGGTAGCCATTGAAAGTTATGTACGCCGCTGGTTGGTGTATTCCATTCTTACAGGGCGCTATTCCGGATCACCCGAAAGTTCTTTTGACTTTGATATTAAGCAAATCGCCCATAAACCCTTTGACGAATACCTCAAAGAGAAGGAAGAAGGGGAGCTATCGGATGCATTCTGGAATGCTTCGTTGCCGCAAAGTTTAGATACATCGGTGATGAGCAGCCCTTATTTTCATGTTTTTCTTGCTGCGCAGGTAAAAGCCGGTGACAAAGGATTCCTTTCCCGTGATGTACTGGTGGGTGACCTGATTGCTTTAAGGGGCGATATTCACCATCTCTTTCCTAAAGATTATTTAAAGAAAAATGGGTTAGACAGGAGCCACTACAACCAGGTGGCCAACTATGTATATATGCAATCGGAAATCAACATCAAAGTAGGGAATAAACCACCCAAGGATTATTTTGCCATTGTTACAGACCAAATAGAGAATGACAACCGGTTGATCAGTGGGTTATCTTCTGCACAGGAACTGAACGATAATCTGGTCATGAATGCGGTGCCACAGGAAATACAACAAATGCGTATTGATGACTATGCTGACTTTTTGATTACCCGACGCAAGATGATGGCCGAAAAGATGCGGGTCTATTATTTTTCGTTGTAGCCGTTTCTCTCCAACCCCGGCATTTCCTTTGCAGCATTCCAGGTTGCTATACAATCCCTGCCCATTACCCTGTAAAGGGTACACCTTGCTTTGTGAAGGGTACACTTTATTTTCGGGCAGGTAGTCAATGCTTTTGAAGCAGCAGGGGTTGCTTAGTAAAGAGAACTACCTTTTTTGCAGGGAGTACCTGCGCTGGTGGAACCCCGGCCTGTTGCCCATTAATCACCGGGGGCTGCTTTATAACGGGTACCCGTTATAAAGCAGCAGTAATGTATAACGCTGTATCTGCTTCCCTGCGCTTTACAAGGTGTACCCCTTGCCTTGTAAGGAGTACATCTTGCAAAGCAACCGGTACCCACTGGTTTGCCATGTCCGCCCGCTTGCTGCCATTGTCTGCCTGCCTGGTAATACACTACAGGCTTTGTCTGGAAGCCTGTACCTGTTGTGGTGTATGGTCTGCCCTTTACAACCTGGTCACTTTACTGTGGTATATACAGTCTGCTGTCACCCGGCAACAGGCACTGCCACCTTTATGGAGAGATGAACAGTTAAGGCAGCGCCACATGGTTATTCATTGATTTGATTGCGTTCTCAGGCACTGCTCTTTCCGGTAAAACCACCTGTTTTCATTGTCGGTTTTATTTTTCAAAAACCTGTATGCTGAAATTTGCCGTTAATCATTAATTTATACCACTCGTTGATCACCATGGTCGCTTTGGAATCATTTAAGACCAAAAAAGCCGTTTTCGTTAATGATATGTTAAACCCCGTTTTTTTATTATCCGCTGTTTTTCTTGCTTTGTGGTATCGGCTTGCAAGCGACAGATGACAAAAATTTTTAAAACATTTAAAACACAAAAAATGGCACGGTTAAAAAAATTCCAGAGTTTTTACACCCAGGCGGTAGTAAGGCTCGCCGCCATCCAGTCCATTGATCCTAAACTCGATTTTGGAAATGAACTTTCTGTTTACAGTTTTGCCAATATCCTTGGTCGGCTGCGCAGTAAGCTGGATGAGTACAATAGTATGCTTTCGCAGATGGATGAGTTGGGCAATGAAGCCGAAGCCATCGAACGCGAAGTACGCGACTACCACGAGCGCATGCTCACCGGGGTGGCTACGCGCTTTGGTAAAAACAGTAACGAGTATGAAATGGCTGGCGGCGTTAAAAAAAGCGAACGCAAAAGACCCAGCCGCAGGAAGGACAAGGTAGTGCTTTAGGGTACTACCCGTACCGGGATGCAGACTGCAACATTCCACAGCGGTCTGCTCCCGTTACTTTTCCGGGGTTGTGTACAGAAACTGGTACGGTTGTCGCCGGAATTTTAACCCTTTGTTAAGCATTTTTTCCGGTTGATGCTGTAAATTTACAATCTTAATACAGCCCTTGCACCCGTGCATCAGGTTGTGGTATCAACCCTTACAATGATACATCAATAACCCAAACCCGAGGTACTTATGAAAAATGAAGTCATCAGCTATTTAACACAAATCAATCCTTTACCGGAAGCGGCCTGTTTGTGGTTGCGGCAACACCTGCGGCAGGAGATTCTCCACCGGCACGATCATTTTTTGCGTGCAGGCGAAGTGAGCAATCGTATTGCCTTTATTACAAAGGGGATGCTCCGGTCGTATGAACATACCACCGATGATCTGCATGACACCACCGTATGGTTTATGAAAGAGTTTGACGTGGTCATATCGGTGTGGAGCTTTTTCTTCCAGCAACCTGCCGAAGAAAGCATCGTAGCTCTTGAAGACACCACCCTGTATTATATTACCTATGCCGAACTGCAGGAAGCCTACCGCCGCTTCAACGAAATCAATACCCTCGGCCGTATGATTACCGAGCGGTACTATGCACAGTCTGAGCACCACTTTAAGGGCATCCGCAACCGTACCGCCGCAGAGCGCTTTGCGTTTTTGCAAAAGCACCAGCCCGAACTGCTGAAACGTGCTACCCGGCAGCACCTCGCCTCTTATTTGGATATGAGCAAAACGAATTTGTGCAGGTTTACGGGAGAGCGGTAGGGGGTATTGTATGCGAGTGCCCTTTCTCGAAAAAGTACCTTGTCTGCCGGCACCGTCCGCAATGGTTATTGTTGGTGCATAAGTTTTTGTTGTCAGGATACGGCAAACAAAAGTACCTGGCAGGTGATGTGTTAAGAAAGTGTACACATAGTATTATCTGGGTTGTTCAAAAAAGCCAGAAAGTTTCATCAACTTAAATGATACACCTGCATTAATGGTATAAAATACTGTTGCGATGACGACGAAATTGACGATGGAAAATAAGGTTATTGACTCAGCCAGATATGCTCACCAAAGCGGAAAGTACTTGTCTCATGCAAACCGCTGATGGGCCGGACAGCACCCTAACGCCGAACTCCTAACGAAACCCTGTATCTCCTGCCCGATAAATCCATAACTTTATCTGCAAATAACCATACCCATGCCTGTCCTGTACAAAACTGCGCTCTTGCTGCTTGTAGTGTCCACCGCTGGTACCTGTTTCAGCCAGT